>CAWEXT010000002.1:0-540002 GCA_963813105.1 uncultured Simkaniaceae bacterium | reverse complement strand
CCCCCGTGTCCAGAAACTCGTCCAGGAACTCACGGAAAAGCCTAATGCGACCGGAGAAGATGAAGTTAAAAGCGCTAAGGCGATGTCCAAAGAAGCCAAAACCATCAAACTAGGCGACCGCACCCACAATCTTCGCGATCTGATCGATCATCCGCCGAAAGTTTGGCATACCGATAAGGTGCATCGCTTTCTCGATAGAAGCGCAGATCTTCTGATAGCATTGCAGGGTGTGAATCCAGTTTTGGAAAAGGCCTACCGCGAAGCGATGCGGAAGGTCACGGAGTTCGATCCTACTTCTTCTTCGAATCCGATTCCTCTGTAATTTCTTCGATCTCGTGATTGACATCCTCGTCTTCGATGTCTTCAGGATGTTCCTTATTTTCTTGGAATTCCCTCAGCAATACATAAAGCGCCCCAATCACGAAAATCATCGGCAGCAATGTCTGCCAATCGATATCGAATTGTACCGTCACGAATACGCCTAAGAAGATGAATAAGGTGACGCACATATCGAAATGGCGTCCCAGAAGAAATTGCCTAACGGCTATTGGAACCCCGATAGCGACCATGATCCCGGGCCACCAGCTATCGAGCATGGTGACAATCGCAAGACCGATCAAAAACAAAGCCGTCCCGATGGCAGAAGCGCGCTTACGCGAAGTGATCTGTGCCATGAGGCCCCTTTTTTTCAGATCCTAGCGTTAGTTGGACGAGCTGTCAATGTCGAAGGGGTATTTCTTATAGACAAGTTCGAAAGAATAATGATTGATGATCTTCGATTCATGGACGAGCTCTAAGTTATAAATCCCTTTCGATATACAATTTTTTACATAAGAAGCGCCGAAATGCGGATGCTTGTGAGCAGCATTAGGAGAAGTACCGTTTTGCGCGCAAAAACGCTGATAAATTTGTTCGTCAGGAAGATACAAGACTAGATATCCGCCAAATTTAAGAACCCTGGCCCATTCATTGACTACACTCACCGTATCGTGAAAATCTTCTAGCAAGTGCGAAGAATAGACAAAATCGAGGACTTCATCTCTAAACCAAGGAAGCAGAGCGGCATCGCCGCCGAGCTGGACCGGATCGGTTCCTGTTTCTGCATGGGGGACGTGTAAATCGATTGCGATGGCGCGGGGAAGGATCTTATCGCCCCCGTGTCCGAGATCGACTCCATAACCACTACACCATTTCGATAAGGAAGCTCTAACGCGACTTGTCTCACTTGTATACATGCCTCATCTCCAACCTATCTCTAATAATGGATTGGAGGTTGGGGAGACAAGGAATTTATTCAGAAGATTCGGCTAAGCTGCTTGGAAGTGTGATAGGACTTTTCGAGCATCTTCTTATCAACAATTCAAAGAAGAACTCTCTGAAGATTGTTTTTTTCAATCGACAGCATATCCATATCGTATCGCCATGCCTTGTAGTTTTTGAAATAAATCCCTAGGAAGACCTTCCTTCAATTGCGACCACGTAATTTTTTTCGGAATTGAAGTCCAGGTGTTGAGATTGCGAGGGATAGTATTGAGAATCTCATGACTAAAGGGAATGCCCAATCGCCTTTCGAGTTCTGGTAAAAGATTGTCGATATCTTCTATACGAAATCTCCATTCCGCCATCGCCTCTACTTTTAGGTTCCAAAAATAATAATATTTGGCGCAATGAACAATAAGAGAATCCGTTTTAATGATTTCTGGTACATAATTTCTGACAAATTTCCATTCATCCCGATTTAAATTCTGTAAATTAACGAACCAAGAAGAAATCACGGCAAGAGGGTCTCTGACTTGATGAAAAACATGTGTAAAGACAAGTTTTTTTGGCCTCATTTTTATCCATGGCGAATACCAATTTACTGCCATTGGCCAGGATACAATGCCATCGATACCCTCGGCCTCATGGTCCACTTGCACACCAGAGGCTTGAAGGAATGCCGACATAAATGCAGTGCCGCTTCTTCCGCATCCAGTGATCAATAGCAATTTTTCTTGAGGAGGATGTCTTTGGGGCAAGTCCACTATCGCGTAGTCTTTGGAGGAAAAAAGGAGAAAAACACAGAGAAAAAAAATAGATTTTGTCAATTTCATGGTGGCTCTTGAGAGATGATTAACCGGGGATCAATAGGATAGGAATAAATCCTATCCTGTATCGATTAATTTCTAACCAAAAAATCTAAATCAGTTTGTCGGTTCGGCTAAGCTTTCTTTGAGACGTGAGAGGATGACCTCGAGGGCTTTTTCGTTGCGGCCGCCAATTGGAACGATGATATTGGCGTATTGTTTGCTCGGGTCGACGAAGGCTTTGTACATCGGCCGGACGGTTTCGAGATATTGATCGCGAGTCATCTCGAAGCTTCTTCCTCTTTCGGTCATATCTCTTTCAAGACGGCGAAGAAGACGGATATCATCGTCGACATCGACGAAAATCTTGAGATCGAGCTGTTCGCGGATTTCAGGAATGGCAAGGAGAAGGATCCCTTCGACGATGACGACCGGTGCAGGGTCAACAGTGACCAATTGATTGCTGCGCGAATGGATTCTAAAGTCATAGGTCGGCTTCTTGATCGAATGGCCGAGGCGAAGTTCTTGCAGATGTTGGGCTAATAGAGAGAATTCGATCGAGTCGGGGTGATCGAAATTCGTTTTGTTGCGTTTTTCAAAAGGCAAATGGGAAAGGTCCTTGTAATAACTATCCTCAGAAACGAGGATCGCATCTGGACCAAGAGCCATGATCAGACGATCGGCAAGAGTGCTTTTACCAGATCCAGAGCCTCCGCCGATGCCGATAAAAATGGGATTAGCAGAAAGAAAAGTCGTAATCGAGAGAAATAGAACAATGAGTCGTTTCATAGTCAACCTCGTAGATGCTGTTTGAGATAGATAGCGGTGCGGGATGTCGTCGATTTGGCGACAGTTTCGGGAGTGCCGGCGGCCATGAGCTGGCCACCAGCAGTTCCTGCGTCAGGGCCGAGATCGATGAGGTAGTCGGCCGCAGAAATGAGATCGAGATTGTGTTCGATGACGATGAGCGTATTGCCGCGATCGACGAGAGTCTGGAAGACGTTGAGAAGCTGGGCGACATCGTCGGGATGCAGGCCAATGGTCGGTTCATCGATGAGATAGAGCGTTTTTCCAGTCGAGCGTTTGGAGAGTTCGCGGGTGAGGCGAAGGCGCTGCGCTTCACCACCAGAGAGCGTTGCGATTTCTTGGCCGAGCTCGACATAGCCGAGTCCTACATCGATAAGCGTTTCTAAGATGCGGACCATTTTCTTATGCGGCGGCAAAATGAGCAGCGCTTCGGGCGCACTGAGGCGGAGAAGTTCGCCCAGGTGCTTGCCTTTGAAACGGACTTCAAGACTTAGAGGATTCAAACGATAACCATGGCAGGCTTCGCAAGTGACTTTTACCGGAGGAAGGAATTGCAAGTAGATCGTGCGGGTGCCATGACCTTGGCAGGTCGTACACATTCCCTTTTTATGGTTGAAGCTAAAATGCTTCGGTTCGAGTCCTTTTGCTCTTGCAAGAGGCAGACTTGAGTAGAGTTGACGAAGCGGCGTGAGCAAATCGGTATAGGTGGTGATATCGGCGCGGTTGGTGTGGCCGATAGGGTCTTGCTCGAGTGAGAGAATTTTATCGAAGGCATTAAAGCCCGAAAATCGGGTGTTGAAGAGTTGGATGCTATCCTGACGCGTGGCAATCGCTTGCATGGCTGCGGGCTTGAGCAGATCGCTCATCAACGTCGATTTTCCTGAACCGGAAACCCCGGTGATGCACGTGAAGGCTTGGATCGGAATATGGAGATCGAGATTCTGCAAATTATGCAGCGAGGCATTTTGCACGAGCAGATCTCCAACACCTATTCTTCGCTTCTTCGGAATGGCGATCTGCTTTTTTCCACTGAGATAAGCGCCGGTGAGTGATTGAGGATCTTTTTTGATTTGCGCGAGTGTTCCCCTAGCCACGATTTCACCTCCGAGCTTGCCTGCATGAGGGCCAAAATCGAGGATGTAATCAGCGAGCTGTACGGTCATAGGATCGTGTTCGACGAGAAGCAGGGTATTGCCGAGGTCCTTGAGCTGCAGAAGCGCCTTGTTCAACCTTTCATTGTTGTAAGGGTGCAGGCCTATCGTCGGCTCATCGAGAACATACAGACAGCCAGTAAGACCGCTTCCGAGCTGTCTTGCTAGACGGATCCGTTGGGCTTCTCCACCGCTCAAAGACGGCGCCCTGCGATCAAGAGACAGATAACCGACGCCGATGTCGATGATGAGGTTGAGGCGGTTTAGGAGTTGTTTGAGAGGTTCATCGAGAGTTTTTTTCTGCTGCTCTGTCAGAGAAAGCGCCGTGATGAAGGTCTGCGCGTCTTCAAGAGACATGGCGCAAAGAGCTGGTAAAGTAACGCCCTCGATTTCGACGAAGCGGGCCAGTGCACCTATTCGAGTGCCCTGGCAAGTAGGACAGGTCGTTTCTTTGAGAAGAGGTTCGAGGAGCGCTTTCGCTTCTTTGTCGAGAGTTTTTGCAGCGATTTCCAGGACATAGTTGAGCCCGCGCCAGCGAACGAGAAGGCCGTCGAGATCATAGGGTTTTTGCTCTTTCATCCCTTTGAGGAAGATGCCTAAGGCTTTTGGGGTGAGATCTTGAAGCCGCTCGTAAGGATTGATGCCTGCTTTTTCGAGAGTTTTTGCTGCGATCGCAAGAACCGTGCGGGAGAGATTTTCATCGCATAGCCACCTGAGGATCTGCAATGGAGTGAGTTCTAGCAGTTCGGGCCTTTCTCCCCAATCAGCGCCGAGCTGAACGCCAAGTCCTTGGCAATCGGGGCACATCCCTTGAGCGGTATTGAAGGAGAAGGTGTGCGGTGTGATGGGAGGATACGATTTACCTGTCGATGGAGCTGCGAAGCTCAAGTTGAAAAAGAGGTCTTTTCCTTCTAAGTCGACAATGAGCTGTCCGCCGGATAAGCGGGTGGCGTTCTCGATGGCCTCGAGGAGGCGTGAACGCGCCTTTTCGGAAATGACGATCCGGTCGATGACGAGGAGAAGATCGTTTTTTCTCTGCTTATCGTAGGGGATCTCGTCTTCGAGAGCAAAATATTGCCCATTGAGACGGATGCGCATGAATCCCTGTCTTTGCAGACGTTCTTTGAGATCTTCGAACGCCTCCCCGCGTTTGACATTGAGAGGACTGAGGATGATCGCTTTTGTCTCGTGTTTTTGCTCGAGGAGCTTATCCGCGACATACCCGACGCTGATCGTCTCGAGTTTTTCACCTGTATCAGGGCAGTGCGCTACGCCGACATGCGCATAGAAAATGCGGAGATAATCGTAGATTTCGGTGATGGTCCCCACGGTGCTGCGGGGATTGCCTGCATGGCCCTTTTGCTCGATGGCGATCGCCGGCGATAGCCCTTCGATTTTTTCTACTTTAGGTTTCGGGGAGCTTTGACGAACTGCCGTGCATACGTCGACATCGATTCGATGTAGCGTCTTTGTCCTTCGGCGTAGACAGTTTCGAAGGCAAAAGAACTTTTCCCAGAACCGGAAGGTCCTGTACAAAGAGTGATCTTTCCTTGGGGGATCGTCGCCGTGATTTTTTTGAGGTTGTTTTGCTCCGCTCCTTCGACGAAAAGATCGGGAGTTGCAGGGGTAGGCTTTTTTTTGCCTTTGGGAAGGGAGAAATCGGGATGGAGCACGAGATCGAGAGCAACGCCAGTCTCTGTTTTGGCTTTGACGATTGCCTCTGGCGTTCCTTCAGCGATGAGCTTTCCTCCTTCATCGCCTCCTTCGGGGCCTAAATCGAGGACCCAATCAGCAGTTTTGACGAGCTCCATGTTGTGTTCGATGACGAGGACTGTATTTCCTTTTTCGACAAAGGCATGGAGTGTTTCGAGGAGCCGTTTCACATCGTGGACATGAAGGCCAGTCGTCGGTTCGTCGAGGATATAGAGAGTTCGTCCAGAAGAGGGGCGCGAGAGTTCTTTGGCGAGTTTGATCCGCTGGGCTTCTCCGCCGGAAAGAGTCGGGGAAGGTTGGCCGAGCTGCATATAGCCTAGGCCGACTTTGAGCAGCGCATCGAATTTACGGGAAACTGTCGGGATCGCCGAGAAAAACTCAGAAGCTTCATCGATCGTCATTTCGAGGACGTCGTGGATGCTCTTGCCTTTAAACAGCACAGAGAGGGTCTTTTCATCGAACCTTTGTCCTTTGCAATACGGACAGGTGACCCATTCATCCTCGATGAAATCCATGTCGATTTTGATCATTCCCATGCCACTGCAATGCGGACAGGAGCCTTGCTTGACATTGAAGCTGAAACGGCTGCTCGTAAAACCAGCAGCTTTAGCTTCAGGAAGCGCGCTGAAAAGATCGCGGATTTCATCGAAGACTTTGATGTAGGTGGCAGGATTGGATCTGGGCGTGCGGCCGATGGGCGTTTGATCGATTGCGATCACTTTGTCGATCTCTTCTGCATGCAAGAGACCTTTATGCTTGCCGACGGTGAGCTTGGCATTGTGAAGACGATTAGCAAGCGCTGGATAGAGAATATCGCTGATCAAAGATGATTTTCCCGAACCCGAAACGCCCGTCACCGCGACAAAAACCCCTAAAGGAATCTCCACATCGATATTTTTGAGATTGTGATGAGCAGCTTTTTGGATCGTGAGGTGGGCGGTGGCTTTGCGCCGTTTTTTGGGTACCGAAATTTGGAGTTTACCGGTGAGATATGCGCCGGTGATCGAGCGGGGAGAAGCAGCGATATCGGCAGCAGAGCCTTGTGCAACGATTTCCCCGCCTTCGGAGCCGGCTCCTGGGCCGATGTCGACAATATGGTCGGCAGAGCGGATGGTCTCTTCGTCATGTTCGACAACGATGACAGTGTTGCCACGCTCGCAAAGAGCCTTTAGTGTCGCGATGAGACGCATATTGTCACGAGGATGGAGGCCGATCGAGGGCTCATCGAGCACATAGGTCGTTCCGACGAGACCGGCGCCAATTTGCGAGGCGAGGCGCACGCGCTGCGCTTCTCCTCCAGAAAGTGTAGGCGATGTGCGCTCTAGGGCGAGATAATGGAGTCCCACGTCATCTAAGAATCGGAGTCTATCGCGGATTTCTTTGAGGAGTTCTGAAGCGATCGTCTGTTTTTTTGCAGACAATCGAAGTGTGGCAAAAAATTGCCCAGCATCTCGGATCGAAAGCGCGGTGATTTGGCCGATCGTTTTATTTTGGAGTTTGGCTGCGGCAGGGTAGGGGCGGATGCGCGCTCCATGGCAGGAGGGACAGATCGATTCTTGCATAAGGGTTTGCATATTGGCGCGGTAGAAATCGCTTGTCGCTTCTTGGAAACGCTGCCGCGCTTCACCTAGCACGCCGCGCCAGTGGACATATTCCATCCACGTGCTTCTCTTTTCGGGATGCTTGAAACGCATCGCTGTCCACTTCTTATCATTGCCATACAGGAAGATCTTCTTGGCATTCTCGGAGAGATTCTTCCAGGGAGTATTGATGCTGAATTTGTAGATCTCGGCAAGATTGCGGTAGATATTGCCCCAACGCACAGTATTGAAAGACCCTGCCACGCTGCAGCAATCTTCCGAGATGCTCTTTTCCGGATCGATGATGAGGTTTAAGTCGAATTCTTGAATGATCCCGAGTCCCTGGCATGTCGGGCACATGCCGGAAGGATGGTTGAAAGAAAAATCTTGCGGCTCGAGAGGCGGATAGGATTTGCCGGATTTTTTCGCAAAGGCATGCATCGAGAAAAGCGTCTCTTCTTGTTCGTGAAGAACGATCATCACGCCTTTGCCTAAATCGAGCGCTTGCTTGACGCCTTCGGAAAGACGGGAGATGTTTTCTTTTTCGAGCGTAATGCGATCGATGACGAGATCGACATCATGAGCGACGCTGCCATCGAGAGAGATTTCCTCGGTGAGCTCGATGATCTTGCCGTCGAGGCGGACGCGCATGAAACCGCGCCTTTGCAATTCGGCGAAATCTTCTTTGAATTCCGCCTTTTTTTGGCGCGCATAAGGAGCGAGAAGAATCAGCTTGCTCGCAGAGGGAAAACTTTTGATCGTTTCGAAGATTTCTTCGGCGCTTTGCGGTTCGACAGCTTCTCCGCTTTCCGGGCAATGGGGCGTCGCGACTCGAGCGTAAAGGACGCGTAAAAAATCATAAATGCCTGTGAGTGTGCCTACGGAGGACCTAGGATTTCTTCCGGTGGTCTTCTGCTCGATCGCAATGGTCGGCGAGATCCCTTCGATGAGATCGGCTTCGGGTTTTGGAAAATCGCCAAGGTGTCTTCGGGCGAATGTCGAGAGGGATTCGATATAGCGTCTTTGGCCCTCGTTGTAAATCGTGTCGAAGGCAAGCGACGATTTTCCCGATCCCGAAACCCCTGTGAAAACGATGAGCTGCTTGGTTCCTAGGGCGAGCGTGACCCCTTTGAGGTTGTGGACGCGGACATTTTTGAGAAAAAGAGTGTCCATAGGTGGGATGATCATAGCCTCAAAAAGGCTTTTCAACAACGGATCTCCCTTGCTATGGAGAGAAGAAAGTGGGTGTCGCTTTATGATGGCCGGTTTATTCCTGCTCTTTTTTGTTTCTATGTTACTTATTTTTAAGAAGATGCATGGGTGGGCTATAACAATTGCTCTCATCACCCTTTTGCTCTGCATCTGTATGTTCATGCATCATGTCACCGATATCATCCCTATAAGGCTATGAGCACACTTACAAAAAAGATTCGCTTTTTACAGGCCCTGCACATCATCGTTCTTTGTTGTGTATTGCTCGGCGCCTTCGGGGTGCAGATTTTCTTGCAGGAAGAGCCTTGCCCTCTCTGTTTTTTACAGCGTCTGGCGATGACCGGAATCGCGGTCGCTCTTTTATGCAATCTACGATTTGGCGTGCGTCCTCTTCATTATGGGCTCGCTATATTAAGCTGTATTTTTGGCGCCTCCATTTCTCTAAGGCAGACCGCCTTGCATATATGCCCGCAATTTCCGACGTTTGGAGAGCCGATCTGGGGATTCGATCTCTATTGGTGGGCGTGCATCGTCTTTGCCTCTTCGCTTTTTGTCATCTCTGTTGAATTATTTCTCTTTCGCAAGGAACATGAAAAGCCCTATAAATTGAATCCTTTCGAATGGACCGCTTTTGGTCTCTTTGCTTTGATTGTTTTAGGGAATTTCATTTCAGTATTTTCAATCTGCGGATTAGGAGCTTGCAAGGGATGAAAGAAGGAAACCGAATCGAGACAGATTCGATAGGACCGATTGAAGTGCCGAGTGACGCCTACTATGGGGCTCAGACGGCGAGATCGCTCAAATATTTCCGCATCGGCGCCTCTTTGATGCCCGCTCCTGTGATCCGAGGCTTGGGACTTCTCAAAAAAGCCGCAGCCGTTGTCAATTTCGAACTCGGAAAACTCCCCAAAGATCTCTCCGAGCACATCATCAAGGCCTCCGAAGAGGTCATCAGCGGCAAACTCGAAAAGCATTTTCCTTTGAGCGTTTGGCAGACGGGCAGCGGCACGCAGAGCAATATGAATGCCAACGAAGTGATCGGCAACCGCGCAAGTGAAATGATGGGCGGAAAGCTTGGAAGTAAAAAACCGGTCCATCCCAACGATCACGTCAATATGGGGCAATCCTCCAACGATGCTTTCCCCACCGCCATGCATATCGCAGCGGTTGAAGAGGTGCAGTCCATTCTTCTTCCCCGTCTTAAAAATCTCCGCAATGCCCTAGAAAAAAAGGTCAAAGAGTTCCATAGCCTCATCAAAATCGGCAGAACGCACCTCATGGATGCCGTTCCTCTCACATTGGGACAGGAATTCTCCGGCTATGTCGCCATGCTCGACGAGGATATCGAAAGAATCACCTTCAGTTTGAAACATCTCTATGAGCTCGCCATTGGCGGAACCGCTGTCGGCACTGGACTCAATACCCATCCTGAATTTGGCAAAAGAGTCGCCGCAAAGATCGCCGAATATACCAAGCTCCCGTTTGTCTCCTCGCCGAATAAGTTCGCCTCGCTTGCTAGCCATGGCCCGCTCGTATTTGCTAGCAGCGCTCTAAGATCTCTTGCATGCTCCCTCATGAAGATCGCGAATGATTTCCGCTGGATGGGATCAGGCCCGCGCTGTGGACTGGGCGAGCTCTTTTTACCCGAAAATGAACCTGGATCTTCGATCATGCCGGGAAAGGTCAACCCGACCCAATGCGAATCGATGACGATGGTCTGCATCCAAGTGATCGGCTATGATAACGCCATCGGGATCGCGGGCTCGCAAGGCAATTTTGAGCTCAATGTCTTCAAACCCCTCATCATCTTCGATTATTTACAATCGATCACCCTTCTCAGCGATAGCTGCCGCGATTTCAACGAATACCTTGTCGAAGGGCTAAAGCCCAACAAAGCCAAAATCGCCGAGCATGTAGAAAATTCCCTGATGCTCGTCACTTGCCTCAACCCCAAGATCGGCTACGACAAAGCAGCCGAGATCGCCAAAAAGGCCTATCACGAAAATCTTTCCCTCAAAGAAGCCTGCCTAAAGCTCGGCTATCTCACCGCGAAGGAATTCGACGAAGTCGTCCGCCCCGAGAAAATGCTCGGTTCCAAATGATGCAAAATCGCTCATCTATGGTAGACTGTGGGTAGAGGATCTATGCCAATCAAGACAAAAATCATCTGTACGATGGGACCTTCGGTCTGGACGAAGGAGAAAATCCTGCAGCTCATCGACGCTGGGATGAACTGCGCCCGCATCAATTTTAGCCATGGCACTACGCAGGAACATAAGCGGACCATCGCACTTTTGAAAGAAGCTCGCAGAGAAAAGAGCGTGCCGCTTGCCATCATGGTCGATACGAAAGGCCCTGATATCCGCGTCGGCAAAATGAAAGGCGGCAAACTGGAAATCAAACCCGGCCAAAATTTCACGCTCACGGCAAAAGATGTCGATGGAACTCTCGATGGAGTCTATGTCCATCCTCCTCTTGCGCTTGACTACATGAAGCCGAAAACAAAAATTCTTCTGGATGATGGCTATATCATTTGCGAGGTCGTGGAGAAAAAGAAAGATGGCGTTGTCGTGGTCTGTACAAACGGCGGCGTGCTCAAAGATCATAAGAAATTGAGTATTCCCGGCGTCGATATCGATCTTCCTGCAGTGACTGAGGAAGATATCGAAGACATCAAGTTTGCTTGCGCCCAGGAGATCGACATCATTGCCGCATCCTTCATTCGGTCAGCGGAACATATCCTCGAAATTAAGAGGCTTCTCGTCGAGTTAGGAAAACCTTACATTCCCGTTCTCGCTAAAATCGAAAACCGCCTCGGCGTCTTGAATTTCGATAGTATTGTCCAAGTAGCCGACGGCATCATGGTCGCAAGAGGCGATCTCGGAGTAGAATTGCCACTCGAGCAGGTGCCTATTTTGCAGAAGACGATGATCCGCATCTGCAACGAAGCTTGCAAACCGGTCATTACGGCAACGCAGATGCTCGAATCGATGACCCAAAATCCCCGTCCGACCCGAGCCGAAGTCTCCGATGTCGCTAATGCGATCTACGACAGCACTTCCGCCGTCATGCTCTCAGGAGAAACGTCCATTGGGCTGTATCCCATTGAAACAGTGACGATGATGCGCAAGATTGTCGAGCAAGCGGAGAAAGACTTCGATTATCGTTCTTATTTTGAACATCAGACCGGTTGTGAGTGCCACAATACCTCAATTTCCGTCGCCCTCTCGAGCGTACAAACGGCCTATACTGCAGGCGCCAAGGCGATCTTCGCTGTCACCAATAGCGGCTTTACTGCGCGGCTTATTTCACGCTTCCGTCCCGATATGCCGATCTTTGCCCAATGCATGAGCGAACAGATCTATCACCAAATGGCGATCGACTGGGGAGTTTATCCGGTGCCGCCTTCCCATGTGACCAACCTCAACGAGGCGATGCATTCTTGCAGCTGCTTTGCGCTCCTTTTAGGCCATCTACGCTGGGGAGATCTGATCATATTGACTTCTGGCGCGCCTTTTGGCGTGAGCGGAACGACGAACATGATGATGGTCGAAAATATCGGCGATGTTTTAGTGCGCGGATTTGCCGGCATTGGCAAAAGAGTTGCCGGTAAAGCGGCCCTTATCCATTCACCTGCGGAAAAGAGTTTCGCTGTTCCCTCTGGAGCAATCGTCGTCCTTAGCCGCTGCGAGCCTTGGATGGCCACAAAGCTCAAAAAGTGCGTCGGCATCGTATTGCAGAACCACCCGCAAGATCCCCATTCAGAGACTTGCGCTTTAGACTTGGCCAAGCAACTAGGCTTAAGCCTTGTTCTGAGAGCCGCAGGCGCCTTCAACAATCTACACGAGGGTATGCTGATTTCCATCGACCCCGAACGGGGCCTTGTCTTCAAGGGAGAGGTCTTAAGCGACGATGAGATGATCACCGCCGCCTGCAAGACTTAAGGATCTCCCTACTTCTGCAGATTCTTTAGAAAATCCTCTGCAACGTCCTTATGGGTTCTGCTTAGCGCGGGATGATTGGTCAGCGGAGGAAACTTTTTACCGAAAAGCATTTCAATTTTTTGCCTCATGACAGGGAGATTCGCAGGTTCGGTATAGACGATCCGCCCATCGAGCTGCGAGTGGCCAAGAGCGGGGTCATAGAAGTAATCGTTAATGGTGCACCAGGTGGAGGCTAGGCTGGGGGTACCGAATCGAGCGGCTTCGAGATAGGTGGCGCCTGGGAGTTCATGGAAGGAGGGGTGAATGTGAAGACCAGCATGGTGATAGGCGCTCACTAGGGTGGCAATGGGGAGTTTCTTTCCTTTGGGCATAGAGAGGACACGGACGGGACCTTCTTCTCTAGGGGCAAGCGATTGACTGATGAAGAGCGTTGGGGCTTTTCGCCATTTCACAGCGGCTTCGACGCATAGGTTCTCATAATCGAGCGAAGTCGTGGAAATGAATACGAGAGGCAGATCGAGATCGCGCGTGGCGAGAATCGTTGCTAATTGGTTCTTGCGCATTTCCAATCTCCCCACTTGGAGTAAATAGCTTCCGGAGGAGAGTCCTGTAAAACGCAAAAAGCTGTCATCGGGGTCTTTGTCCCACGAAGTGACGATGCCGGGCGCGATAGGGATTACGGTAGTTTTACAGTCTGGCCAATCCTCCAGAATAGTTTTCTCTTCAGTAGGGGAGCTCGCGATCCAAAAAGCTGCATTTTTTGCGAGAGGGAGATTCTGGACATAACTTCGTCTAGGCGGCTCTCCATAGTAGTAACCGAGATGGGGCATTTCAAAGAGGAGCTCGATGTCGAAGTCCATGCCATTATCTGTAGGGAATCCATAACCAAGGCAGCTCATGACGTACTTACAGAATCCCGTAGCAGGCATGTGGTATTGGATGAGATTTTCATAGAAACTCAGCACGGAAAAAGGCTTCTTTACGATCTCCATTTCCTCGAAGAAGTTCTTTTCCTCGGTGATCATGTTCGCATAGACGAGATGATCGCAGTCTTGAAGAGCGAGGGGAGAGGAGGCCATTTTGCTTTCATGGCCGAGCTGTTTTAGGCCTTGCATCATGCTTTCTACGACGGCGATGTCGCCTGCCCATAGTTTTTTTGCGCTACTACGAAGGATAAATCCAATATTCATTGTAAGCCTATTGTAGCTAGATGTTCCACGAGGTCTTTTGCTGCATCCAGATCTGTGCGCCGAATGGCGGCATGTTCGGTCAGAGGAGCATATTTTTTACCGAAGCGCTCTTCGATCAGGGATTTCATTTTGGGAAGATTCCAGGGCTCGCAATATTCGATGCGGCCATCGAGATTGCTATGGCCTAAAGCGGGATCGTAAAAATAATCGGTAATCGTGCACCAGCTCGAAGCGACGGTGGGTGTGCCGAAACGGGCAGCTTCGAGGAAGGTGGCGCCAGGGAGTTCATGAAAGGCAGGATGCAGGTGCAGGCCGGCGTGATGATAGGCGCTGACGAGCATGGAAATGGGAAGTTTCTTGTCATCGGGCATCGGAAGAATGCAGGCTGCTCCTTCTTGGCGGGGTAGGAGATTTTGGCTGATAAACAGTGTCGGGGCTTTGCGGTATCTTGCAGCAAGTTCGAAGCAGGCATTTTCATATTCGGGGAGAAAGGCTTGCGTGGCGATGAAAACTAACGGTACCTCGAGATCTAGGCAAGCCAGAATGGAAGCGAATTGATTTTTACGTACTTCGAGACGGCCTACTTGTAAGATATAGCCCTTTGAGGACAGTCCTGTAAAAGAAAGGAAGCTATCATCGGGCTGATCTCGATATTCCGTGATGATGCCTGGAGCAACAGAGACTACGGCTGTTTTAGAGCCGGGATGATCACGGCTAATGCAGGCGGCTTCACTTGGAGAATTGGCGATCCAGAGAAGGGCATCTTGAATCAGTTCTCGATTATAGAGTGTGCTGCGTTTAGGTGATTCGCCATAGTGATAAACGATCTTAGGGTATTCAAAGAGCATCTCAATAGAAGCTTCCAGAAAAGAGCTGTATCCGAGGCAATTGTACACAAAGTCTCGCATCCCCGTGCAAGCCGTATAGTAGAGGAGAACATCATCATGGAAGCTCAATATGCCAAAGGGTTTTTTGACCATATGGAGTTCTTCGAGCTGCGCTCTTTGCAAGATCGTACTGTTGGTGAGAAATAGAAAATCGCAATCGATAATAGCAAATGCCGATGAGTGCGTGTAGGTTTCATGGCCAAGAGCTTTGAGTCCGGAAACAAGACTTTTCACAACGGCGATGTCTCCCCCCCAAATATGTGCATTGCTCCGAATAATAAAACCAATCTTCATGCAAGGCCGCAAGCTTGCAGATGATGTAAAAGGTCTTGGGCATAATCGATTTCCGTCCGCCTTATTGCAGGATGGTCGAGCCGCGGGTATTTTTTGCCGAACATTTCTTTGATCTGGGAACGAATAGTCACAAGATCACAGGGTTCGGTGTAAGCGATTCTACCATCGAGATTGCTATGACCAAGAACTGGATCGTAAAAATAATCATGAATTGTGGACCATTTCGAAGAAGAGGCGATCGTGGGAGTACCCAAATAAGCGGCCTCGAGAAAGATAAGACCTGGAGTTTCATTGAAAGAGGGATGAAGGTATAGGCCAGCGTGATGAAATGCGCTTGCAATTGTTGAAGGAGGAAATCTTATTTTATTGGGGATGGGGAGGATTTTAGCAGCGCCGCTTGTTTTTTCTTTCAGTATTGGGGAAAAGAATATCGTAGGGGCTTTTCGCCATTTTGCTGCAGCTTCGAAACACATAATTGAATAGTGAGGCTCCGATTTTGTGGAGATGAGAACTAAGGGGATATCGAGATCGCGTGTCGCCAGAATCGTCGTGAGCTGGTTTTTGCGACACTCCATCCTTCCGATTTGCAAAATATAGCTTTTGGAAGCAAGACCCGTCAGTTGAAGGAAGGAATCATCAGGCTGGTCTTTGTATCGGGTCACCACACCAGGAGGAAGAAAGAGAGCTAAGATATTGGAATTCGGATAATCGCGCCTAACGATTTCTGCTTCAGTCGAGGAATGGGCAACCCACAAGTTCGCTTTTTTGAGAGAACGAAAATTAAGAACATGCTGATGCCTCATGGGGTCGGCACGATAATGACACATAAAGGGATGTTCACAAAATTCCTCAATCGATTCATTATTTTGTAGGCAATGTTCAACAGTGTTTTGCAACCCGGTTGCGAGACAATGAAAACCGATCTGATCTTCATGGAATCCCATGATGCCGAAAGGAATGTTGGTCGAAACAGTTTCTTCAAGTATATGACGCCTATCGAAAGAGGTGCTAAGACAGATCAGTATGAAATCAGAATCACTAAGAGCAAGTGACGATGAGGAAACGCGAGTTTGATGGCCTAAGGCTTCAAACCCCTGTCTCATCTGTTCTGAGACAAGGATATCGCCTCCCCAAAGATCAGTATTGGTTCGGAAAATGAACCCGATTTTCACAAGAGACTATCTCCGAATTAAGTCTTCGTCGATTTTGGGGATTATTTTGGCCCATTTTCGATTCATTTGTCAGGGATAATATACTTCGGGTCGATATTATCCCTGACAAATGAATCGAAAATGGGTTCAAAAGAACCTCAAAATCGACATAAGTTTAATTCGGAGATAGTCTCTAAGGTTCAGAAATATCAGACCTATCGATTATTTCCAAGGTTGAAGCCACCACTTCATACAAGAGCTCTTGATTGAAGAGATCGAACAAGGTCGCTTGCGAAATCGGTTTCGGTTCGACGTATTGCCGGATGATCGAGAAGGGGAGGGAATTTTTTGCCGAAAAGCTGCTCAGTAAGATCTTTGATCGCCGCAAAATCACAAGGATCACAATAGGCGATCCTTCCATCGAGCCTGCTATGTTTTTGAATGGGGTCGTAGAAATAATCGTTGATCGTGCACGAAGTCGATGCAATGGTCGGTGTACCGAAACGGGCAGCTTCGAGAAAAATCGCGCCAGGAAGTTCATTGAATGCAGGATGCAGATAAAGACCGGCATGATGATAGGCGCTAGCGATCATCGATAGGGGAAGTTTTTTCCCATGGGGCATCTCGATGATTCTAGCATTGCCTCGCGCGCTGGCTTTAAGCGTTTGGCTGATGAACAACGTGGGCGCTTTGCGCCATTTTGCGGCAGTTTCAAAACAATCGATTTCATAATGATAGCCCGATTTTGTGCAGATAAAGACAAGGGGGATATCGAGATCGCGTGTGGCAAGGATGGTAGAAAGCTGATTTTTGCGTATCTCCAGCCTGCCGATCTGTAAGATATACTGTCCAGAAGTCAGTCCTGAAAATTGGATAAAGCTATCATCGGGTTCTCCTGTGAACTCTGTCACAAGGCCAGGGGGCACGGGGATCACATCAATAGAAGCATTCGGGTGATCGCGCTGAAGAATTTTCCCCTCCGTTGAAGAGTTGGCAATCCAGAGTTTTGCTTTTTGCAAAGGTTGAAAGTTGAATACAAGATCGCGTTTTACAAAATTGCTGAAATAACAACAAAGATGGGGATTTTGATAGAGCATTTCGATGGATTCTTCACCCTTTAAACAGAGGCGTATGAATGCCGATATGCCTGTGGATAGGCAATGAAAACTCGTAAGATCTTCATAATAGGCCAGAACCCCAAACGGCTTTTTAGTAAGAATAATATCATCGATTTCTTGACGATGATCGAAGCTGCTAATATTGACCAAAAGGAAATCTACTTCGGGGTCAGCAAATGGCGAAGAAAGGCAGGCGGCTTTATGACCGAGAGCTGTAAGACCTCGGATGAATTGGAGGACGACCGCGAGATCGCCGCCCCATATAAGATCGCTATTTTGCCTGACTAGAAAACCGATGTTCATTCCCTGACGGAATAACAAAAGGGTTTTTAAATGCCAAGGAGAACAGCTGCGGCGATGGGAGCGGTATCAGAGCGTAGAATGTGGGGATTTAAGGAAACGCCTTTGGCATGCCATTCGCGCAAAAGATGAACTTCTTTCTCGCTGAAGCCTTTTTCAGGTCCAGAAAAGAACAGAATTGGCTTAGGGTAGGGCGGAGAAATTAGAGGAGCTTTTGGGTCGGTGTCGCCGAAGAGCAGAGTTCCGGCGGGCTTTTTCCAAGTTGCAAGAGGGGATTTGTATTCGAAGGCCGGAAGATCGAGACGACCGCATTGTTTCAGTGCTGCAATGCTGAGGTTGCGGAGGCGCTGTTTTTGATTTTCGCTAAAGTCCGACTTTTCGCTGAAGTTCCCGGGGAAAAGCCAAAAGGCTCCTACGCCGAGCTCGGTCCCTTTTTCTATGATCCATTCGAGTCGGTTCATACGCGGAATGCCGATACAGAGGGTAAGAAGGTCTTTTTTCGGTGGCCACGACGACACCTCGATCAGGAGAGCTTCGATGCGGTTTTTATGGACATCGAGGATTTTGGCTTTTGCAAGCGATCCTTGCCCATTGACAATCTCAATGACATCATTGGGTTTTATCCGCATGACGCGAAGGTGCTCGGCTTCTTCGCCTTCGAGGAAGATTTTTTCGTGCGACTTGAATGGCTGATCTAGGAAGAATCTCTCAGCGGGCACGGAAAAGTTCCTTTTGAAACGCTTTTGAGAGATTGTCATCAGGGAAATTCTCAAGCGTCAACGTTTTGAAGACAGAAAGACTGCCATAATGCTTTCTGAGACTTCTTTCTCCTGTGAAATTGAAGAGGAGCTTGGGGGCGTAATCTTCGACAAAAAGATCCTCGATCTTGCGATAGTAGCGGACGTGGGCATCGAAAGGAATTTTCCTGTCTTTTTCGGAAGAGGGTAAGAGAAGAGTGAAGTGCGCTTCCGGATAGATTTCCTTCAACGTCGAAATGTGTGGCCAGAGTTTTTTGAAGAGTTGCCGATCTTGTGGCATCGCTACGCAAATAGCATTGTGCCCATAAACGCGTTTCAAATGCTCTGTCGATTGCAATTTCCAACGATTATGCTGCCAAAGCCATTGGCCAGGATGTTCGCTTACGCTTTTTTCAAAAAGAGAAAGGGTTGCTTGCATCAAACGGGGGATTTCGCTCTCGGCATCTTGCTTTCTATCGGGAAAAAGAGGCTCGGAATAACGTATGCGATAGCGGCCCTGTTTTCGATGGAGGGTGGCGACGAAAATCGGAGCGCCTGTTCGATATGAAAGCAGGGCAGGAAGGGGAGAGGAAAAGGCTTTGCGGCCTAAAAACTCCGTAGTGAAATTACTATCGGGTTTTCCTTGATCGCCGACGATGCCGAGGAACGCTCCTTTTTTTAAAGCGCGCAGTCCTTCTTTGACGGCATTTTTCGGTTCGATGATCTTTCCTTGGAACCTTTGCCGAATGCCGATGACCCATCGATACAGATAGGGATTGGTGACAGGCCGGCCGATCGCTACTCCAGGCATCCTTGAAGTTCCCTCCAGAAAGAGAATTTCCCAATTGGCTTGATGGCCGCAAAAAAAGATGACCCCTTTTCCTTCTTTGATGAATTTCGCAGCAAGTTCGGGATTTTCACATGTGGCGAGCTCAGAGATCGCTTTTTCTCGTGCCAGCTTAGGATATTCCAAGGTCGTGGTCATGAGATTGTGGAACGATTCCTTGGCAATCCGTCGAATATCTTTAGGTTTTAGTCCGAGGGTTTTGGCAAGAGCGAGATTGCTCGTAGCGTTTTTGCGGAATTCGGGAATACAGTAATACGCAAGGTCGCCTAGAAAAATACCCAGCCGATGCAGCGTTCTATAGGAAAGAAAGCTGAAGGGGTAGGTCCCAAAGCGAATCAGAAAGTAGAGAACTTTATGTTTTAGCCTATGCATTCTTCTATCAGACGTGGAAGAGATAAGGAAAAGTCTCGCATTGCAACTTTATTGCGGATTATCTCCGCATTTTCAGGTGTTTTAAGATGAGAAAGAGATCGTTGTAGAGCCTGAGCTACGCTTACAGGGTCGAGTAGATTCTCGATGATACAGCCCATCTCCTCATCCAGGATCTCTTTGCCCCCGTTGAATTTGGAGGTAACGACGAAAAGCCCCATAGCAAGCGCTTCAAGCGTCACATTGGCAAATGGATCATAAAGAGAAGGAACGACGAGGATATCGCTAAGTGCGTAAAAGCGGCGCATATCGCCCCGAGAGCCTAGAAAGAGCACGCGGTCTTGTATCCCAAGGCTTTCGACAAGAGAATGATAATAGCCAAGGTTCTTATCCTTTCCAATGACGATGAGCCTGCCTTCTTTCAGCTGGGAAAGTCCGGCCAGAAGAAAATCGAGCCCTTTCCGCTGATAATGATGCCCTGCAAATAGAAAAGTGGGAACGTCCGCCTCGATATTCAGCTCTTTTTGCACATCCTTGCGCATCTCTTCCCAGCGGCTGAAGTCTGATCCCATTTCCTTCCATTCGACTCCATTATGATGGACTGCGATACGATCTGCAGGAAGACCATAGAAGTGTTTGATTTCTTCTTCGACCATGTGCGAGTTGACGATGATTTTACGAAGATAAGGAGATTGGAAACCTTCCTTCTCTAAACGAAGGATCGTGCGATGGAGAGGATTGATCGCAAAACTTAGACGTTTCAGAACCCCTTCTTGCCGTTTCTGCAGATAGGCAGCATGGACACCATTGCCGGCGCGGATATGGGTGGCCGAAGTGATGCGGTCGAGAGTGAAGACGATGTCATGGGGATATTGACGGATAAAATCTTTGGTAACCTCATCCCATGATCGGAGTTTCTGACTGCCGAGCCATCCTTGTAGAGGGAGGTAGTGGACATTCACTCCGGCAAATTCGACGATGTCGGATGTCGATGAGGCTACGGTCACGCTGCAGCCATAATCGAGGAAGGCAGAAACGATCCTCTTTGCGTATTTTTCCAGCCCGCCTTTAGGCTGCAGATCTTGTTTCAAAAAGAGGATTCTTTTCATGCAGATTTCTGCGATGTTTGTTCGTTCACGCTGACAGTATTGCCTTGAAGAGAAGCTTTGATGTCGAAGCGCAAATCCTCCGGCGTGAAAAGCTGCATGCGGATCATATAGCCGCGGAAACGGTTGCGAAGATAATCCTCGCGAAGATCGGCCTGAACGCCTTCAGCATCATCCTCGCTGGGATTGGTTTTGAGCGATTCAATGTAGCTATCCTCTAAAGCGCGGGGATTGATGAATTGGATGCTCCAGGAAAGGCTGCCAAGTTCTCTTGTCGGTTCGGCGACGATCATGATTTCCATACTGTCTTTTACGACTTCGAGGAAAAGACGACTGACTCCTTTGACCGCAAGCGAACGGTTGATCAAAAAGACGCCATGGGAATCTTCGATTACGCCACCCGAGGCAAGGTTAAACGTCGTTGGATTGATCGAATTCAAATATTCCGGAGGATAGAAAATCGCCACGGGCAGAGGCTTATCGAGTGGTAACAAATTGCGGCGAACAAAGTCGATGCGGAGGAATTTCCCGTCGGGATCATCGATGGTCAGCGGGGTGTCGGACAATGTAGGAATCGAAATCTGCTTCCAGGCATCAGGAACGAGGAAGCAAATTTCATCTTTATTTCCCTGATCGGCTTTTGCGCTCAGGGTGTCCAGCTGTGAGCGGGAAATTTCATTGAGGTTAAAGGTCAGACGGATTTCTCGATCTTTGAGTCGTTTGACTACTTTTTCAGGTCCGCTGACGGTGACAAAAAGGCGATAGGGATAGACATCGAGGAATTGATATCCGCGAGGGGCCTCGCCAATAGGACTGGTCACCACGATCGGGATCTTTTCCGTGATAAGGCGCATGGGGCGCAAAACGAAGCTCGACGCAGATACACGAGAAACCGCTGTTTTAACATCGAGTTCGGGATTGAGCGATATGATGTTTTTTTTGTCGATATTCACAGTCATCTCATTGCCAGCATTGGCCGCATCGACGACCACTTCCAGATCATTGGATGTGATCGAATCGAGGAGGGTTTTATTGCCGCTCAAAGTGAGTGTGATCCTTTTTGCAAGCGTAGAACCAGGCTGCATCCCTTCAACGGTCTTTCCAGAAGGCATATTGACAAGCCGGACCGTGACGTTGCTGATGATGCGGGTCGCAGTGAGAGAATGGTTGACCACGAGCCAGATCACGACAGCGAGAACAAGGGAGATCGCTTTCCTCGGCCAGTTTTCGACGAAAATAGTGCGTAATAGCGATTTCACTTTTTGAACCACTCCAAAACATTGAAGGATCGACTAAATTCCGGTTTTGCCGCCTGGGCATAAATGCTTCGAATAATTCCTTTGAAGCGATCGATCTTGATGCCGCGCGTCATCACCCCATCCCTAGCAATCGAAACTTTACCCGTCTCTTCAGAAACCACGATCACGATAGCATCGGTGAGCTGACTGAGTCCTAAAGCTGCGCGATGGCGGGTTCCCATCGATTTGGAGAGCTGCGAGCTTTCTTCAGCCAGTGGCAAGATCACGGCAGCAGCTACGACGATCCTATCGCGAATGATGACGGCCCCGTCATGCAGCGGTGTCGTCGTCGCAAAAATCGTTTCCAGCAGTTCGGAAGAAAAGAGGGCATCGAGCTTCACGGCTTTGCTGGCAAATTCTTCGAGATTGTCTTCGTGTTCAAGAGCGATGAGCGCTCCGATCCGTCTATCGGCCAATCGGAAGGTCGAATTACCCAGGGCATCGAGGAATTTATCGAATTCCGTCATTTCCTTATGCCGTCTTCCCTTCCAACTGAGCTTCGAAAGCGCGACCCGCAGCTCGGGTTGGAAAATGATCAAGATCGCGATCACGGCGACATTGGAAACTAAGAGTAGGATCTTGTGCAAAATCGGAAAATTGAACCAAGACGATAGCGCGAAGATAGCGAGGAACGCCACCACGCCCAGCATGAGGTCCATTGAGCGGGTGTTCCAGAAAAATGAGAGCAGATAATTGAGCATCACCGCGATGATGGCCATTTCGACGAAAGGTCTTAAGGCTTCAAGAGCGCTCATGGTGTGCAAACCCGAAAATTTCTGGTCATTCTGAAGAAAAAACTAAAATTGTCAAAATGAAAAAAACTATTTATGACTATCTCCCATGGGATCTCCAAGAGAACCCGCAAGTAGTTTATAGGGGCAAAGGATTGTTTGCAAAATGTCGATACATCTTGCTTCAAAAAAAATGGCGACATACCTTGGATAGTCAAACTCCTTCATTTTAGGATTTCCATGGATGTCGTGTTTCTCTCTCGTGTGCAATTTGCCCTGACCAGCGGATTCCACTATATCTACCCACCTCTGAGCATCGGACTTGGACTTCTTTTGGTCATTATGGAAGGAATGTATATCCGTACGAAAAAGCCCCTGTATAAGGAGATGGCCCGCTTTTGGACGAAAGTCTTCGCCCTCACCTTTGCATTGGGGGTGGCGACAGGCCTTGTCCAGCTCTTTGGATTTGGAACGAATTGGGCCGCCTATTCCCGCTTTGCGGGGGATGTCTTCGGAAGCGCTCTTGGGGCAGAGGGGGTCTTTGCCTTCTTCCTCGAAGCAGGGTTCTTAGGCCTGATGCTTTTTGGATGGGATCGGGTCAGCGAAAAGCTACATTACCTATCCACGATCCTCGTCTGTGCAGGCGCCCATTTTAGCGCTATCTGGATCGTCGTAGCTAATTCTTGGATGCAGACGCCAGCGGGATCAGCGGTCGTAGGCGAAGGTAGAATGGCAAAAGCGGTCATCACCAATTTTTGGGAGATGGTCTTCAGCCCTTCTTCGATGGATCGGCTTGTCCACGTGGTTTTAGGGTGCTGGCTAGCAGGGATTTTTCTCTATTTGAGCATCTGCGCCTATTACATGCTCAAAAAGCGGTTCGAGGCCTTTGCAAAAACTGGTATGAAGATCGGACTTTCCATGGCCGTGGTCGTCTTAGTTTTGCAGCTCATTTCTGCCGATAGTTCAGCCTCTGGCGTGGCGAGAAATCAACCCTCCAAGCTCGCTGCTATGGAAGGGGTATTTACTACGGGTCCCAATACACCCATGTGGCTCTTCGGCCGGATCGACAAGGAAACGAAAACAGTAAAAGGAGTTTCCATACCTGGATTGCTGAGCTTTCTCACATTCCGCGATACCTCAACGCCTGTTACGGGTTTAGATCGAATCCCTGAAACTGACTGGCCGCCACTGCAACCGGTCTTTCAGGCCTATCACATCATGATTTACATGTGGTTTGGCATGGCGATCGTGACGATATTGGGCCTTATTCAATGGAAACGCAAGAAACTGACTTCTTCCAAATTCACTCTCAAATGCCTCATCGCTTCCGTGATCTTCCCGCAAATCGCCAATCAAGTCGGTTGGATGACAGCGGAAATCGGACGTCAGCCATGGGTTGTCTATGGGCAGCTTCGCACTGTCAATGCCGTATCACCTTCAATCATCGCTCCGCAAGTGCTGTGGTCGATCATCATGTTCATCATCATCTACAGCCTTCTCTTTGTTCTTTTCCTTTTCCTGCTCGACCGAAAGATCAAACATGGTCCTGACGAGGTGAAAGAAATCGAACCTATTTACCGCGATTTTTTCCCCGATAAAACAACGAAGCTTGGAGAGTATTTCTAAATGACCCATCCTATTTTAGCCGATCTTTGGTACTTCGTCGTGGGATTCAGCCTCATTGCCTACACGGTTCTCGATGGGTTCGATCTCGGCGTAGGCATTTTGCATCCCTTTACCAAGACCGATGAAAATCGCAGAGTGTTTTTGAATGCGATCGGACCTGTTTGGGATGGCAATGAGGTATGGCTCGTCATCATCGGAGGCGCGCTGTTCGCAGGCTTTCCCGAAGCCTATGCCACGCTATTTTCAGGCTTCTACAATCTCTGCATGATCCTTCTCATGGCGCTCATCTTCCGCGCCTGCGCGATCGAATTTCGCAGTCAACGCGCTTCGCCTAAGTGGCGATCGACTTGGGATATCGTATTTTCAATTTCGAGCTTGGTGATCGCCTTCGGCATCGGGCTTGCTCTCGGCAATCTCATCGTCGGTCTTCCGCTGGATCAGAATCACGATCTCATTCGCGAGCAGTTCCATGAATGGGGTCCCTATCCCATTCTCGTCGGAATCACGACGGTGGCCCTATTTGCTATGCATGGCTCAATTTTTCTCGTCATGAAGACCGAGCCGCCTTTGCAAAACGATCTTCGCCGTTGGGCAACCCGAGCGATCATGCTATTTCTCCTCTGCTATGCGTTCACGACTTGGGCGACACTTGCCTATATGCCTCATATGCTTGAAAGGATGCGCGCGATCCCGATCCTTTTCTTCGTCGCCATCTTAGCTCTTCTTGCAATCATGAACGTCCCCAGAGAGATGAAAAAACGGAATGAATTTCGCGCCTTTCTCTCTTCGGCATGCGGCATCGCTCTTCTCGTAGCTATTTTTGGAATTGGGACGTATCCCGAACTTATCCATTCCTCGGTAAATTCAGAGACCAATAGTCTGACGATCCTCAATGCAGCAAGCTCTGAGCTAACTTTAGGGATTCTGCTCATCATCGTCGCCATCGGCATCCCACTCGTTCTTGCCTATGGGACTTGCATTTACCGCATCTTCCGAGGAAAAGTCAAAGTTGGGAAACACAGTTACTAGCTACTTCTTGGATAACCGACGACGGCTTCATAGCAGAGGATGAGGTGGTCGACGCCATTCATGGCGCGGTGGGGTTGGGCTTCGGGAGCGAGATGATAGGCTGCAGCGATTTTGTCTTTCGTGTAACCCATCGTCCAAGGCAATTTTCCTTCATTGATCGAGACTGCCCAAAACATCGAAGCGAGATCGAGCCAGTGATAGGGGAGTTTGAGGAGCTCTTGTTCTTCGGTCGAAAAAAATTGGCTGAAAAAAGCGCGATCAAACGAGGGATTTTGACAAATGAACACCGCCTCGCCGCGCACGATATTGTTCTTGAGGAAAATCGCGCGGATTTCTTCAGAAACCGTGCCTATGGATCGACCCCTTCTTGTGTCCTTCCAAGAAAATCCATTCACTTTGAGACTTTCCGGATCGCTATTTCGCCAATCTGCTTCTGAAATTTCGATCAATGCGTCGAAGGCCGCTTTTCGCAGACCATTTTCGACGTCGATGATGCGAAATGCGATCTCGAGAACCTTATGTTTGAAAGGATTGAGGCCGCTTGCCTCTGTATCGAGAAAAACTGCTAACACAAAAGCCCTATTTGCTCTGCTACAAAATGCGTTAACGTAACGCAAGGTCTTTAAACTATCAACCGAAATTGGTATATCAGAAGTAAACGAGGAGATTGCAATGGATACAGGAATGACCGCAGAATCAAGGCAGGCTGTTGGCGAAGCCTTGCACACGTTGCTTGCCGATCTTTACGCGGTTTTCGTGATGACCGAAAATCTCCATTGGAATCTCACCGGTAAGGAGTTTTTCGCCCTCCATATCATGTTTGAAAAACAGTACCAAGCCCTTCATGAAGCCATCGATGAAGTAGCCGAACGGATCCGTGCTCTAGGGCTCTATGTCGATGCCTCGCTTGGCGCCTTCCAAAAGCGCACCTCTATTAAGGAGATCAAACAGGTGATGAATGCCCCAGATGGGCTGCAGCACCTTCTCCAAGCCCTCGAAATGACCATTAAAAAGGCTAGGACCGTCGGTACCCTGGCCGATGAGAAAAGCGACCATGCCACAGTCGATCTAATCGGCAAAATGCTGGATGGCATGCTCGAAAAATCAGCCTGGATGGTTCGCTCAAGCCTCTAATATCCAATAAGTTAGGATATAAAGCTCCGTTTGTGTTATCATCCCCGCCACTTATGGCACTTCCACTTGCAAAGTTTCGAGAGATTGTCCTGCTTCTCCTATATAGTCATGACTTCGTCCATGGCGAAGAAGAGGACTCTGCCCAAATTGTGATGAACGAGCTTTCCGTATCGAAAAAATACGTTCTTCAAGCCCACGAAGTCCGCCGTCAGATCGAGGCCGTTCTCCCCCAGATCGACGAGATGATCACCAAGACCGCGACCGAATACGAATTCGGCCGGATCCCTCGCGTGGAACGGAATATTTTGCGCCTCGGTGTTTACGAACTCTTGTGCTCTCCGCAAGTTCCTGGCAAAGTAGCTCTTTCCGAAGCGGTGCGCCTCGCGCGCAAGTTTACGAGTCCGGAAGGCGCGACTTTCATCAATGCCGTACTCGATGCGGTCTACCATAAGGTGGGTAAAGATGTGGCTGAACCGGTGCACCAAGAACAAACCTCTCAGTGAATTATCCACCTTCGGAATCGGAGGCCCTGCTAAATGGTTCATCGAGGTAAAAACTCTCGAAGAACTTCAAGAGGCCATTCGCGAAGCTACCCAAGCTCAGATTGCTTTTCTCATCATCGGTAAAGGCTCCAATACTCTTTTTGATGATCATGGCTATGACGGTCTTGTCATTCTGAACAAAATCGCGTTCATGCAGCACGAAGAAGCCATGGTTCGTGTAGGAGCTGGCTATAGTTTTTCTCTTCTTGGCGTGCAAACTGCGCGCAAAGGCTGGGGAGGCCTAGAATTTGCTTCGGGCATTCCTGCAACAGTCGGTGGCGCTGTCTATATGAATGCCGGCGCGAACGGCACCGAAACCTGCGACCATCTCATCGATGTCACCTATGTCCATCCCGATGGCTCAGTTCAGATCTATCTCAAAGAATCCCTCGCTTTTTCCTACCGCACATCTTCCTTTCAGAAGATGAAAGGCGCAATTGCAGCAGCGACCTTCCGCTTGGAAAAAAATGAAGAAGCGAGAAAGAAACAGCTCGCGATCGTCGAGTATCGCACAAAAACGCAACCCTATGGTGAAAAATCCTGCGGCTGTGTCTTCCGCAATCCTCCTGGAAATTCCGCTGGCGCGCTCATTGAAAAAAGCGGCCTTAAGGGACTCAAAGTAGGTGGGGCGGAAGTCTCCCTGCTCCATGCTAATTTCCTCATCAATAAAGACCATGCTACTGCCAGCGATATCTTAGCTCTTGCCGAGATCGTCCGAGAAAAGGTGAAAGAAGCCCAAGGCATCGAGCTTGAACTCGAAATCCGCTGCCCCCCAACCACATGACGTTTCGCGCTGATTTGCATTGCCATAGCCTTTGTTCCGACGGTTCCAATACTCCAGAAGAGCTCGTCGATCTCGCCGTGAAAATCGGCCTGCAAGGACTCTCCATTACCGATCACGATACGATCGCTGCCTATACTACCACACTTCCTTATGCCAAAATTCGCGGCCTTGCTTTGGGCACCGGCGTCGAACTCTCCTGCGTCCATAACAATACGAGCGTGCATGTATTGGGCTATGGATATCCTCCCGATTCTGAAAAGCTTCAGGATTTTTGCCAAAGACATCAAAAAAGGCGCAAGGAGCGCAACTCGGCTATCTTGAAAAAACTCGAACGGATGAGCATGCCAATCTACGAGGAAGAGCTACCGAAAATTGGCACGATCGGCCGTCCCCATATCGCAGCGCTCATGGTGCAGAAAGGCTATGTAGAAAGTACACAAGAGGCCTTCCAAAAATACATCGGCGAGGGGAAATGTTGCTATGAACAAGGAACATCCATTTCTGTCGAGGAAACGATCACTCTTTTGCATACCGTAGGCGCCAAAGCCTTCATCGCCCATCCCACGCTCTTTGCCAAAGCAGCCTTTGCGAAAAAACTGCTCGAACTGCCCTTCGACGGCCTAGAATGTTACTATGCCAAATGCGCTCCCCAAGAAGAGGAGAGATGGCTCCGTATCGCGAAAGATCGCGGACTCCTCATCACAGGCGGCTCCGATTTTCATGGGGATTTCAAACAACATCTGACTCTTGGCTGTCGATGGGTCGATGAAGAAACCTTCCGAAAAATTTTCCCTAATGCTTGAGCCTCTTCTCTCGGATCTTTTTTCTCGAAGGCGCGATGAGAAATTGGCAAACGATCTTTCTCATCTACTTCTCGTGCTCCATGCCCTAGGAGATCCGCACCTTCGGTTTCCCTCGATTCATATCGCAGGCACGAATGGAAAAGGATCGGTCGCGACCAAAATCGCCGCCTCTTATCCCCGCGTAGGCCTTTACACGTCGCCCCATTTGCTCAAAGTGAATGAGCGGATCCGTATCGATAACCAAATGATTTCCGATGAAGCCTTTCTAGGGTTTGCTCACCTTGTTCTAGATGCTGCCCGCCATTCGCCGCTACCGCTCCAATTTTTCGAAATCGCCACCCTCATCGCCTTTCTTCATTTTGCCGAAAACGAGGTGGCTATCGCCGTGATCGAAACAGGTATGGGGGGAAGGCTCGATGCGACAAATGTCCTCCATCCCGAAATTTCCATCATTACTTCGATCAGCCGCGACCATATGCCGCGTCTTGGAACGACTCTCGATGAGGTTGCCGAGCAAAAAGCCGGAATCATCAAACCCTTTGTTCCCGTTGTACTCGGGCCAAGAGCCCAATATCCGTCTTGCATGGCCATGGCAAAAAAACAGAAAGCTCCTCTTCATCTCGTCACCGATTCCACACCTTTTTATGAAGAGGAGAATCGCGCCATCGCCAAAAAAGCCCTCGATGTACTCGGTATCGATGCAAAGGGGCTAGATGCAAAACCGCCTTGCCGTTTCGAAGTCATCGAGGAAATCCTTTTCGATGTGGCGCATAATGAAGATGGTTTCATCCATCTCTTTGCCATGTTCCGCCATCATTTTCCTGATAAACGGCCAAGGCTTGTCTTCGGGCTTTCCTCTGATAAGGAAATAGATCCCATCCTGCGCATTGTCGAAAAACAGGCTGTTTTCCTGCATATCGTCAAAGCGGGTAATGAACGGGCAGCAGCTCACGAGCTTTTTTTCCCAGGGTGCCCCTATAGCAAAGAGCCCTCTGTAGTCGAAGGTCTACAAAGGGCCCTTGCAGAAAAAAAAGGCGACGAATACGTCGTCGTATGTGGCAGTTTTTATGTCGTGGCTGAGGCGCTAGCTTCGTTGAAGAAGTCTTCAAGCTCTCTTGGTGAAAAGTACGGTTCGGTTCCCTTGCCATGCGCGAGGTCATAAGCCGTGGCGATGAGCGCTTGGGCGGCTTTGACGCGGTCGTCTTTTGGCGAGGAAATGCTCAAATGAGCGAAGTGTTCTTGTAGAGTTCGTTTAGCTTGTTCGGGAAGCAGGTGATAGCGTTTCATCGTTTCTCGGTCATAGTTCCCATGATAGAAATTTTCGGCGATTTCAAAGAGTCCGACCACGAGCTCCTCATCCATTTCCTCCCTGCGGTAATGTATTTTTTGCACTTCGAGCAGGTTGAATTGGTTGATGAGCGGCGGAGCCGATTTCCCTAATGCATGAGCCTGCAAAAATTGATTGGCCCTGCGTGAAACCACACGTGCAATCGAGAGATTTTCTTCGCCTAAAGCGTGACGGCGCTGAATTCCCTCAAGTCTTTTTTTGAGACGGCGGACATCCGCGACAATGTCTTTACCATGCTCAAAGCGATCTTGTAACTTAAATGCCTGGTCGACGACAGAGCTGACCTCTGTGTCTACCGAACGGTTATGGATCCATCCATAGAGTTTTTGGATCTTATCGGGCAGATCATCGAGATCTGGCTCGAATTTATAACGCGTCGCTTCGCTTATGGCAGATCCTTTTCTCTGGACCCGATCCATAAGAGTATCTAGCTGACGGAAGAGTTTATTGCGTAAACCAGGAGGTACCGGCGTATCAGTGCCGATAGCTTGCTCGATTTCGCGAACTTCCGCAGCCAAAGCCGCTGGCGACCCCAACAGGGGTTGAATGGTTTTACTGCCCATAAAATACCTATTACTATTTTATTATTTATTTTTTGGACAGAATTTCTTTCGAAAAACACACCCCGTTTCACTGAATAATCAGTCGGGGCGCACCCCTAATTTTATCCTTTTTCCCTATGCAGGGTCAATGAGTAAAATAAATAGTATGTCAATTAGATTTTTGAATTAAAATTAAGGAGGGCGATTGTTTGCGATTGAGCCAGCGATGTTGGCAGGCGCTGTAGGACTTAGGATTCAAGGCCTGAAGCCAGGCTTGTAAAGCTTCTTCTTCTTTTTTTCCTTCGTTGTGTCCCGGATAACAGGTGATGGAAAGCAATCCACCGGGCATTAAGATCCCCAAGGCTTGCTCAACGCTGACCAATGTGGTCATGGTCATAGTCGTGATCGCCTTATCGCCACTGGGCAGGTAGCCTAAATTATAGACGATGAGCCTAGCTTGCGGGCTTTTAGGAAATTCCGCATGCGATTGCTGGAAAAGCGCCACGCGCTTCATCAAAGCAGGGGATAGATGTTCTTCCAAATATTCTTTGGTTCGACGAACCGCTTCGGGTTGAATATCGAGCCCGATGAGGTGCCCCGTATCTTCGGTCAAAGCCAGTCTGGCGAGAATCAGAGTATCCTTGCCATTGCCGCATGTTGCATCGATCACCACATCGCCTGGGCGAACGAGCTGCATCCAATAATGATGCGCTAAGTCCAGGTGTGAAGAAAAAAGTGGAAAATTTGAAAAATGCTGCATGGGCTACTATCATCGCGGGCAGAACCCTTTCTTGTCAAAATAGCTGCCTTTGGCTAAAATCTTCCCACTCAACCGTATGGGATATTAGCTCAGTTGGTTAGAGCGCCTCGTTGACATCGAGGAGGTCAGCTGTTCGAGTCAGCTATATCCCATCATTACCGTATAAGTTTGTTTGAAGAGTCTTTATTCACATCAGTTTTCTCTTTTGTTAGCTGCGGCTATCCGCGCACGCTTTGGCGATGCCCAAATCATTAAGGCATGGGCCGATGGCAAGCGTTTTTATGCCGATGTCGTGCTCGGTTCGCCTTGGGAAAAGGAATATCTCCCTCTTATTGAAGGTGAACTAGGTAATCTTCTGAAAGAAACTCTTTTCTTCGAAGAGATCGAACTCGCCGTCGGAAGCGCTTTGGGTCTTTTCTCTCTCAAAAAACAAGAGCTTCTTCCATCCAGTCTGCCGTCGGATAAAAAAGCGCTGGTTTCTCTTCTTCGCTGCGGAGATTGGGCCATCCCGCTTATTCCACCGAGAGCCGTCGACAAGGGACGATTTTTCATCTTAGCTGAAGCGAAGGAAGTCGGCACTTTTGCGGAAGATCCCATCTATCGTTTTACGGGCGAGACATCCGAAGAACCGATCAAGAAAATCCAGTGCCTTCCCGATGCAACTATCGAGGATCTTTTTAGAAAGTCCGATCTGGGTTGGAGCTATCTTCCACGCGGCGAGGCCGTGCGAGAACGACTTCTGCGATTTTGGAAGAAGATCGTCAAGGAACAAAATTTTCTCTTGATCAAGACTCCGCAGGGGCTGAATCAGGAAGATACCCTTGAAGAGATGCGCCCCCTTGGTCGGGTAGCGCAGGTGGGCTATATCGTAGAGACCGAGACGCTCTATGATTATGGAATCCTGACCCCGGAAGCAGGCTACCATGACCTCTTCAGTCTGACCGTCTCGGAGAAGGATGCGGTTTCCCTGGCGATTTCGTACTTGCAAATGATCCGCCAAATCCCTAATATCTTTTCCTTTGAAACTCAGATGGTTTTGCGTGTTGCTCAAGCATCGCCTGACCGTAGCTTTTTCGAAAAAGCTTTAGGAAGCAGCATTGATGTGATTGAGCCAAGCAATGGATCCACTGAGCTTGTCCTCCGCCTTTTCGATAGAGAAGGATGTGCATGGGATGGGCCGATGGTGGCCATTGGGAAAGCAAAGTCTGGGTTGCGCACAGTTTTTGGCTCGCTTCTAGGCTCATGGGAGCGGTTTATTGCTCTGCTTTTGCAGAAAGAGCAAGGCATCCCATTCGAGCTTGTCGAAGAGCAGGTACGGATTTTTCCTCTCCGGCCTGAACTCCTAGGCTACGCCGATACCGTGCGAGAAAGATTAGAGAGAGTTGATTTGCGTACGCAGATCGACAGCCAAGAAATGTTGTTGAAGCAGCGCATCCACGAGGCGCTGAAAGAACGTGTTCCATATGTAATCGTAGTGGGACCCGAAGAAGCCGCATCGCAGACGATCTCATGGAGATCGGGCGATGTCGAAAAACGGGGAACGATTGAGGAGTTTGTCACTATGGTGAAACTTTGAGAATCAATAGGGAAATCAGGGCGCCGCGCGTACGAGTCATCGGACATGACGGCAGCCAGCTTGGCATCCTTCCTTTGATCGAGGCGATGTCAAGGGCTGAGCAGGAAGGACTGGATCTCGTCGAGATCGCTCCGACTGCCGAGCCACCAGTTTGTAAAATCGTTGATTACGGCAAATTCCGTTATCAACTGACAAAAAAGGAAAAAGAAAGTAAGAAAGGCCAGCATCAGGTCAAAGTCAAAGAGATCAAGCTCAAACCCAATACGGACGAGCATGATATCCAGACCAAATTGAAGCACGCCCGTGATTTCCTTGCGAAAGGAAATAAAGTACGCATCACTTGCGTCTTCCGCGGCCGTGAGATGCTCCATACCGAATTCGGCACTCGTATCATCCAAAGGATGTGCGAGGACCTCTCCGATGTCGGGACGCCGGAATCTAGGGCGAAGATGCTTGGCAGGGCGCTTTCCGTAATTGTAGTTCCAGGTGGCACGAAGAAAAAAGTCACCGAAAAAAGCGCGCCTTCTGCAGAGAAAAGTAAAGTATTAGGAGAATCCTTGTGAAAGTAAAAAGAAAAACCCGTAAATCGGTATCCAAAAAATTCAAAGTAACGGGCACCGGGAAGCTCGTTCGCCAGAGTCCTGGCCGTCGCCACTTACTCGCGTATAAAAGTTCCAAACGCAAACGCCGTTTGGCTCGCGACAAAGTTGTCGACAAACCCCATACAAAAACCTACTCGCTCCTCATGGGCGTGAATTAAAGTTCTGGAGACAGTAACATGGCAAGAGTGACAAGCGCCGTAGCTAGGAACCGACGAAAGAAGCGGCTCCTCAAGATGGCAAAAGGATTTGTGGGAGATCGCAAAAATCACTTGCGCCTCACAGCCGATGCCGTCATGTCCGCAATGGCATTTAATTATAAGCATCGTAAGCAGAGAAAACGAGATTTCCGCCGTCTTTGGACAGTGCGCATTAGCGTTGCCGCCAAACTCAATGGCATCTCGTATAGCAAATTTATCAATGGGCTCAAGAAAGCAGGTTGTTTGCTCAACCGCAAAATGCTTTCTGATATGGCCATCCGCGATCCTCACAGCTTTGCTGCAGTCGTCGGACAAGCCAAAAAAGCCTTAGCAGCCTAAATTCCCGCGCGACCCGCATAGGGTCGCGCTTACTTCATCGGTGCTATGAAAGACCGCTTCGACCGCCTTCGACAAGACTTCGAGCAAGATCTCAAAAAAGCCGAAAATTCTCGCGATATCGGCCAAATCCAAATCAAATATCTCGGACGCAAAGGTCCTGTTCAAGCATTGATGCAAGATTTGCGCAATGTGACCGCTGAAGAACGTCCGCTCATCGGCAAACTCATCAACGAACTCAAAACCGAGCTCGAGCAACTCTGTACAGAAGCTTCAAGCGCTTTCGAAAAAAACGAACTCGCTAAACAAATCGAAAATGAACGGATCGACGTCACCCTACCTGGCCGAAAAAAATGGCTAGGCCGTGCGCATCCACTCACTCGCACCCTTCACGATGTTCTCGATACACTCCGTAGCATGGGCTTTTCCGTGCAACTCGGTCCCGATATCGATTCTGATTACTACAATTTCGAAGGCCTGAACTTCCCCGCCGATCACCCTGCGCGTGATATGCAAGATACCTTCTACGTCTCCCATGACCACCTTCTGCGCACCCAAACCTCCAATACCCAGCTCCGCGTCATGGAAACCCATCGTCCTCCCATCCGCGTCGCCATGCCCGGCACTGTCTATCGCAATGAAACCGTCACTTCCCGCTCTCACGTCTTCTTCCACCAAGTCGAAGTCATGTATATCGACAAAGGCGTCGCCTTCGCCGACCTGTTGTCCACCTTGGAGCAGTTCTGGCATAGACTCTTCCAAAAATCCCTGAAGATTCGCTTCCGTCCCAGTTTCTTTCCTTTCGTCGAGCCCGGCATGGAGCTCGACCTCGAATGCCTTTCCTGCGGCGGCAGCGGCTGCCGTCTCTGCAAATTCACCGGCTGGCTCGAGATGCTCGGCTCCGGCATGATCCATCCCGAAGTCCTCCGCAACGGTGGCGTCGATCCTGAAGTCTACTCTGGTTTTGCTTGGGGCATGGGCATTGAACGTCTTGCTCTTCTCCGATGGGATATCAAAGATATCCGACTCTTTGCAGAGAACGACGTGCGTTTTCTCGAGCAGTTCTAAGAGGCTGTCCACGAACTTTTGAAATTGCTGTTCAATTTCCTTTCCTGTCGGTTTTGTTATTCAAACTACGCTGACTTTCTTAAGTCAGCTTCGTTTTCCATAACAAAACCGACAGGAAAGTCGAATTGTCCCTCAATTTCAAAAGTTCGTGGACAGCCTCTAAGCTATTTTTTCTTGGAAATCGAACCCGGTCCAGAAGTTCCCTGCGTAGGGATTTTCAATAGATACGGGCTGACTGTTGTGAAGTTGAGATATTGAAGAGGAGCGCCGGGTTTCTGTTCACTTCCATATTCTGTCATCGCGGCATTCCGTACCGGAGCAGGGAAAAATGCTGTGGCAACAGAAAGTGACACCTCCGGAAGAGGATTGGCTTTCGTGAAAAAAGCAATGACTTCGAAATCCTCGGAAGAATTGTTGATAAACGTATGGAGAATTCCTGTCGGAACGAAAATATAATCGAAAAGCTGGACATCGAAAGGCTGAAGAGTTCGATCGGCAATGACGATATGGAATTGTCCTTGGCCTTTAGAAACAACGTAGAGAGTGGCCACATCGGGGTACCAAATCGCATCTCGCGCTGTTCCTGGCTTGAGATGAGCGCGCAAAATAGAAATGTTTTCTAATACACTCCAGTTATCTTTGATTCCCCAAGTGACAGACCCCAGCTGGGGATCTGAGAAAAGAGGCGTGACTTCAGCGAAATCGAATTTATAGGGACTTCCAGTCATGAGAGTTTTTAGCAGGGGATCGACAGGGAATTGTCCGAGTAAGGGATTGTTCGTGGTTCCAGTCCATTTTTTCAAATCTTCATGCGGCGAAGTATAGGCATCCCTCACCGGAGCAGGAATGCCATTGAAGGCGACTGGCAAATCGATGTCATGCGGGCGGTCGGAACTAAAACCGACGAGCAGAGTCGCTTTTTCGTCTCCGATATTATTTAAAGAATGAAGAGATCCTTGCGGGATAAACCAACACCCCCCCTCCGACACATTGAATACAGAGGTTTCTCCAGGAGACCGCCAAAGGATGATCTGGATCGTCCCCGAAACGACATAGCCAAGTTCAGAGGCATTAGGATGCCAGTGCGGCAATCTCATGCTCTCGTCCCAGATCTCGGCGATGTAACAAGTCACACCGTCCAAAGTTGGGAACACGTCTTTAGAAACGATAATCGCGCTTCCTATATTCGGGACGGAGATCGGCGAGACTTTCTGTGTCGTTTGCAGATGTAAATCTAGGACATTGGGTAATAGGTACGATCCCACCGCCCATCCCAATGTAGGGACTAGAGAGATCAATAAGAAGGCGGAGTTTCTTATTAAACGTAAAAAGCCGTTCATGTTTTCAGCCATAGCAGAACCGCTATTTTTGTATAGAGCAGTTACTCGAGGTAAGTTTTTTCTTGAGGAATCGCCCTCTTGAGCGCTCTTTCAAGGTTGTTTTTTTTCTTAAATTTGCTAAACTCTCCCTGCATCTTTTGGAAGAGTGGCAGAGTGGCCGATTGCGCCTGTCTTGAAAACAGGAAGTCCGCAAGGACTCGTGGGTTCGAATCCTACCTCTTCCGAAAAAACAAGAGCTCCCTTTGGGGAGCTCTTTTTTTTTGGAAGAGGTAGGATTCGAAGCTCAAAGGCCGATGTTGTTGGGTCAGCAAAAACCGGCCATGCCGGCTCCGACGGAGGCGCGCAATAAGTGCGCCCCGAGGAGGAATCTTACCTCTTCCCCGGAAGCATGGGCGCAGCCCAGCGAGAGGGAATTGGGTGTAAATCAAAAACTATCCTTTTTAAGACCTAATTCGCTCTGAATGAAAGTTCGTTTTTTGTGCGGCAGATAATCTACAAAAATAGATAGGATTGGCCAATATGGGAAAATGCTTATCTATCCTAAAAAAAATCTGCTTGGGGCTGGCGGCTCTTTTGCTCTTATTTGTCTGCGCGGGAGCTCTTTATCAATTCATAAGTACAAAGGTGGATGAAAAACGATATCCTCCTCCAGGGAAAATGATAGATATTGGGAGCTACAAATTGCATATTTATTGCATGGGCAGCGGAGAGCCTACTGTCATTTTAGAGGCTGGAATGGGTGACAATTCCCTTGATTGGGGATTAGTTCAGCCAGAAATTGCAAAATTCACGCGTGTTTGCAGTTACGACAGAGCGGGAACTGGATGGAGTGATGCAAGCCCGCTTTCGAGAACAAGTCAAAATATCGCCGATGAATTACACACTCTCTTGAAAAATGCTGACGTCCCTGGCCCTTATATCCTAGTTGGGCATTCTTTTGGCGGCCTTGACATCCGTTTATATGCCAGCAAATACCCAAATGAAGTCGTGGGGATGGTGCTTGTTGAGTCTTCGCATGAAGATCAATTGGAAAAGTTGCCTCCCTGGCCCGAAAGCAATTTTCAAAAGCTGTTAATCAATCCAAATATAGCACCTCTTCTCGCAGCTATTGGAGTTTTTCGTATTTTAAATAATTTGTCTCGAGATGCTATCCAAATGTATCCTCCCGATATTCAACAAAGGATTCTTGCAGAAGCAAGTACCGTAAAAAACATCAGGTCTCAGACTCAAGAAAATGCAAATTTCAAGATCAGTTTAAAACAAGTCAAAGAGAATAGTGGTCTCTTAGGTGACACGCCTTTGATCGTTATTACTAGAGGGGAAAAATCAACTCCCCAACAAGCTGGACAATCCCAAGAATTTCTAGATGAGTTTGAGGAAAATTGGAACCAGTTGCAAAAAGATCTAGTTACCAAATCAACGAATGGAAAGCAAATCTTCGCCGAACATAGTGGGCATGGAGTTCCACGCCTACAACCAGAAATCATTGTTCAAGCGGTTCAAGAATTGGTCACGGAAATCGGGAAAAACAACCATACAAAGTAAAATACCAACGTAGGTAAAGAGAATTCCACACCTATCAATTAGGCCGTGATCCATTTCCTCAAGTGGCTTCAGAAGCGCTCTTGGGATGATATGGATTACTATCGTAATGAGAAGTTGCCATATATGACCTGTAGATTTATAGATTCGAGACTCTTAAGGGACTTTCCCAACGGTTTTCCTGTTGACTCTCAGTTTTGCCGTAACTTCCTTATTGGACATCCCCAGTGCCTTTAGCCCCTTGATTTTCTGGGATTAACTTTTGGTAGACTGGCACTACTTCGTCGAAGGTAATTTTGATCTGGATGGGGAGGAGGGACTAAGTTCGAATTGGTAACGACCGCGTCCGAATAAACAAGAACCCCCAACAGGGGGTTCTTTTTTTTCGGAAGAGGAGCGAGCCAACTGCTTGGCTCACGTTAGGATTCGAAGTGAGCAGGATATTTTTGCTTACGGTAAAAACCCTTCGAAACGGCTTGCTTGGAAAATCCTGGCCAAGAGCAAGGCCCACCGATATACTTTCGCTTTATCTATTCTTAATGGCCAAATAAAGGATTGTTTTATGGCGCAAGCTATGCAACCGCTGCATAAGTTCATCCCACATTGCGTTTCCACTGGCATTGACCAGGGGCGGTTCACCTTGGTATTCCGATCGGCAAGTGCGGCGGATATGTTCGATGACCTTTTCCAGCCATTATTGAAGGCGAAAGAGGTGATGAGTCGCCATTGTTCGGTTTATATTCCACCAGGATATACGAGTTGGACAGCTTACAAAAACGTTCTTGGCGTGAAGAATTTTTCCGCCTACGATGTGATATTCGACGCCGAGTTTACACCCTCGGATTTGGCAGAGCAAATTAAGGCGCTATATGTCAAAAAAACCAGACCAACATGAATCTGCGCACCAGCTTTAGAAACTGGGCTGAGATTGACTCCTGCGGAAGGCAGCTTCGCTAGCGAGAATGATCGACCGATCATAAATATCATCATGTCTGAATGTTGTGTTCACCTGATTTTTCAAGAAATTATTTGCATCTTTTTAATCAGAAAAATGTGGTAAAATTCAAGCGCTATGACATCACAAACAAGCAATATCTATGACGAGGGCGCAAGCATACTTGCGGCGTGGTTTTCATCAGGGAAAGCTCCAAAATTGCCAGTACTTGCATTGTCATTTCCTCCGAAAAAATTCAATCTGCAAGACGAGCATAAACGATTGATGTCGGAAATTCCTCCTAGGGTCCTCCAAGGAGGAAAAGTCCTTTATCCTCAAGATTTCCGGTTCTTAGACAACAAAAAAGTCTCCGCAACACGCTACCCCGCACTTAGCGACACACTGGGAAGAAGAGTCATGAGCTTGGCCAATCTCTATTTCAACAATGTTGTACCCGAAGAAAGAGAAGATGAATTGTTTGACTACTGCGGTGGTATCCCTGGAATCGACATCATCGATCGAACGGTTGCTGGAGATAACGCTAAAACATGTGACTGGTTTGTTTTTAGAGACGACCCCTGGTTTGCCAAGGCAGATCGAGCAGAGCTTTTTGGAAAAGAGGCGGTCAAATATCTCACTACGAAAGGCTATCAACAAAGCGATAAGCCGGTCGTCGGAGGCATTATCATTTATTGCTACTCCAAAGATGCCTTCGCCTCGAATGCTTATAAGGCCGGACACTATGGGAAAATTGTCGCTATCGATACTGACGGTGAGCCAGTGATCGAATCGAAATTCTGTCATTCTTTCGTTTATAGGCACCAAAAAGAGCTAGTACTCAGTTATTTCGGAAACGAATATGTGTATATGAAGCGATGTGATGCTACAAGCTCAAGCTCGAAACCCTGCCCATCTGACCAAAAGAAGCAAAAGGGTACTTCGTAATTTTCTTAAATCTTCCTCTTCCAAGTCAGATAAATGCAGCTGGGGTTAAAACCTACAGGCGCTGAGTCCCAATCAGAATGATGGGTCTTAAACGCGCAGTCCAAGAGTTGTCCAGCATTCGTCTTATTGCTTGATCCCAAAACTTCAAATGATCTGCATTCTCGTAACGCGATACTAGATCGCTCACCGAGTGCTCATCGATCACAACGATGTCTTTTCTCAAGTTCTATTCAATCACTCTTTTCAGTTCTTTCTTGCACTGCAAGTGCATTTCCGTTTAAAGATTAATGTATAGGACTCTGTTTGGCGTAGATGTTTTGAATTAAAGAAGGTTCCCATCATGAAAAAGTGGCTATTGTTCTGCCTTGCAACGGCGAATGGTTATGCAATGACGTATACTGTTGACCCGACACTGGATGATGGATCAGGCAAGGCCCCCGGCACATTAAGCTATGCAATCACAGATCAATATAGATCCTACGGACAATAGCCCCTATATCATTGTTATGAAGACTAATGTCGCACTCAGCGGCCCTCTTCTTCCTATGAACATTACGCTGGCAGGCGTGCCTCTGAATAGGAACGTGACAGTGACAACGATGGGTCTTCCTAGTCCAGTCGAAATTACCGGAGGCGGACCGGGGAACATTTTTTTTATCGTGGGTGGAACAGTTACTCTTAGAGAATTGATTCTGACCCAAGGAACTTCACAAGGTGGAAATGGGGGGGACGGAGGCGGTGGGGCTTTAGGAGCCGGAGGAGCCGTCTTTGTCAACCAAGCGGCAAATTGCACGATCGACAATTGTCTTGTCCAATTCTGTTCGGCTATTGGCGGTACAGGCACTCTTGGTACTCACGGCGGAGGTGGCGGGGGAGGGATGTTGCAAGGAAATGGCGGTCCCTCTTTGACTGAGTCAATGGTCTCAGGAAGCGGGGGTGGAGGCCTACCCATACCAGGAAGCTCAAGTGGTACCGGATTGGCGGGGACTACGCTGATAGGAGGCACCGGAGGAGGTTTCTCTCCGGGTACTGGGGGAGCAGCGGGTATGCCAGGAGCTCCTGGAAACAATCCTACAGTCGGGACGGTCGGGGGCGGCGGCGGCGGTGGGGGAGTAAATAATTCTGGGACTCCGGGTGCTCCAGGCGGAGCTGGAGGAATGGGAAGCGATTTTGGCGGCGGTGGTGGTGGTGGATTCGGCGTATCTTTTGCGATTGGGAGTGGCTCAGGAGGTACAGGTGGGACAGGGGGCTGGGGAGGAGGAGGAGGCTCTTGCGGCGCTTTCAACAACGACCCGGTTGGTGGCACGGCGCCTGGAGGTATTGGTGGAGGTGCTGGATTTAGCGGCACCAATTCTAAACCTGGAGGCGGAAGTGCCTGGGGGGGAGGTGTTTTTGTCAGACAGGGCGGTACGCTAACTTGTTTTGATACTGTGCAGGTCACAGATAATTCTATCACTGGGGGTCCGGGGACTCCACCCGGAGCTAGTGCTGGAAGCGATCTATACTTGGATACGGGAGTTGACGCACGATTTCAAACCGGTGCTGGCATACTCGGAAACATCGCTGGCCCAGGCAGCATTACGGTGGCTGGCAGTGTGGGAATGCGTTTCGCATCCAACCAATATATGGGCGGGACAACGATCGAAAGTGGGGCAATCCAGATCATATCGTCAGCAACCAGTCCGGGTCCCTTAGGAACGGGACCAGTTACGTTCACAGGAAGTGGGCAAATCGAATTTTTTAATAGTTTTACCTCTCCAAATCTGCCTTTCGAACCACCTGCGATCGATATCGTTACATTCACAGCGACCTTCAATGCAGAGGATTTTACCTCTGACATTCAGACCGCAATTACTGGGACGGGAACGGTCGCCATTACGAGCGCTGCCCCTGGTTTTGGAGTAATCTCTCTTTTGGGAGATAGCCACACACAGACTTGGCAAACGCAGATTCAACAGGGCACTCTTTCAATCAACACGAATTCCCTTGGCACTGGAGCCATTACATTCACAGGAGCTGGAATACTGCAGTTCCAAACGCCGGTCCGGTTACAGTTTCTAATAGTACCATCACCATTTCCGGAGTTACCGCGACGATTGATGGAAATGGCACAACATCTTCGATCACTGGAAATATTGGCGGCTCTGGTTCTGCGAGTTCTTTGAGTTTTATCAACAGCTCGACGACCTCAGGCAGCACGGTGACTTTAAGCGGAACGAATAATTATGGCGGATCGACTTCGATTACGGCGAATGCCACCCAGCCGATGACTGTGACATTGTCCAATGCGGCTTCCTACCCTGCAGGCTCAAGTCTTTCTCTTTCTTCATCGGGCGCTCTCGCTACTTTGAACTCACCAGCAGGTGCTGTGAGTGTGGGAGACCTCTCTGGAACTCTCAATACGGAGATCAATCTTGGGACAGGAGGGATGAGCGTCAATACCACCATGGCGGATACCTTCGCTGGCCAAATCACTGGTGCTGGCGGACTCTCTTTAGATGGAGTGAGTTTGACCTTGAGCAATAGTAATTCGTATGGGGGCGGTACTGTACTTCTCGGAGGAACATTCGCTATTACGCAGTCGAGCAGCGCGGGTACGGGTAGCATTTCGTTCAATGGCGATTCGACATTCCAATTCAAAGAAGCGGTCACAATTTCTAATGCGATCGGCATTTCCGGCGGTATTACTGGAGTCATCGATACCGATGGAACTATTTCCTCGATTACCGGAAATATCACAGGCGCTGGTTCTTTGACTTTGACCAACAGTTCGACGACTAATGCGAGCACTTTGTTCTTGAGTGGTGGAAATGCGTATATGGGATCGACTTTGATCAGCACGGGGAACCAGCAGATCACTGTAGTTATACAAAATGCCGGTGCTTTTCCTACCGCACAGAATAATCTTTCCCTTGTTTCGTCAGGAGTTGGTGAAGTTACGTTGAACTTGTCAGCCCTCTCTTCACTGTGAGTGTCGGGAATCTGTTCGGCAGCGTAAATGGCTCCCTTATCGAGCTGGGCACAGGTGATTTGAGCGTCAGACCCAGCATGACAAATACGTATGGTGGCATCATCTCAGGCGCCGGCGGACTCATTCTGAACGGTTCTTCGGAGCTTATTTTTTCGAGCGAAAATAGCTATTCAGGCGGCACTACGATCAATGACACTGCTACTTTAGCGCTCACTGCTCCATTTGGTTCCTTGAACGCGAACTCTTTTCTCACATTCACATCTACAGGAACTTTTGACATTACCGGTGTTTCTTCCGCTTCGATCGGAGATCTTACCGGTCCTGCTGGCAGTAGAGTTTTGCTAGGCAGCGCGGATTTAACCGTCAACTCTATTGATGGTTCTACATTTGGCGAAATCATTTCAGGAACGGGTTCCTTGACTAATATCGGTAATCAAACACTCATCCTTAGTGGCGCGAATTCTTACGGAGCGACGATGATCAACGCGGGAACATTGTCGATTCTAACAGCCGGCACTCTCGGATCAGGACCCGTTTCCATTGCATCGAATGCAATCCTGGATATTTCCGCAGCAACTGGTCCTACCTTCTCTATTCCTACGCTAACTGGAGCTAGCTTATCGAGTGTAATTCTGGGAGCCAATACCCTTATCGTCGGGACAGCCACGAGCACCGTCTTCGCTGGGGATATATCAGGTACTGGCGGTCTTACAGTGCAAGGTCCTGGCACGTTTACGCTCTCCGCAATCGATGGCTATTTGGGGGCAACTTTGATCGACAGTCCTGCGACATTAGCTCTTAGCGGGAACGGTGATATAAGCGCTAGCCAATCTTTGACCGTGAACTTGGGCGCTTTGTTCGATATAACGAATGCCACGCCAAATTTCTTTGGATTGGTCGGGATCAATGACCTCTTTGGCGGTGGCACTATTTCTATGGGAGCCAATAGTCTTGTAGTCAATTCAATAACTGGATCGACATTTACCGGAACAATAACGGGGACTGACTCGCTCTTGAAAGAAGGAACAGGAACGCTGGTTCTGAGCAATGGAGTTGGCGCTTATTTTGGGGGAACGATCATCACCCAAGATACGCTCTCTCTTGCAGGTACTTTTAAATTCACGGCAAATCCTCTTCCTCAAATGGTTTTGAGCAGTAGTGGAGCCACTCTTGATATCAGTGGTATCAATATATTAGTTTCCGTCGGTGATCTAACTGGCGTTGCAGGAACTGTGATCAATCTGGGAACCAAAAATCTTTTCGCAGGTGGTTCTCGTGATACGACCTATGCAGGCACGATCACGGGGACAGGCAGCTTAACCAAAACAGGTAGCGGTAGACTCGATTTGACAAATACATCACCGAATATGATCGGCTCGACAACGGTTTCGGGTGGAATCCTATCGGTCAACGGACCGCTCACCAGCAATGTCTTTGTCGAAAATGGAGGAACCCTTGGAGGCAGTGCGGATATTACCGGCATTGTCAATGTGCAAAGCGGTGGGATCGTCTCTCCTGGCAATTCGATCGGATCGCAGACCTATGTGGGGAATCTTATCGAGGGAGGTATTTACGCTGTAGAAGTGAATAACACCCCGTTATCGACCTTTTTAACTGTGACAGGCACGGCCAATCTGACGGGGGGATTTGTCGGACTTACAGTAGATCCCGGCGTTTACGCTCCGGGACAACAATACGAGATCCTCACAGCGGGTGGAGGCCTCTTAGGCACGAAATTTGCAGGTGTAATCACCTATCCAGGATTTGCGGGATCCTTGCTCTATGAAGGGTCCAACGTCTTCCTTGTCCTCTCTCAGCAATTTATCCCTCCTGTATGCAATACCGGCAATAGCACTCTAGTGTCTTATATCAACAGCATCCTGGTGCAAGATGCAACGTTTACATATGTGTATGTTTTCGGAAATCTCGTGTTCGAATCTTGCTCCAATGTTACGAATGCCTTGAACCTTGTATCTGGCTCATCGAATACAACGACAGCATTTGCCGCGACGATGAACGCCATTGAATTCAATAAGATCATTTCCGCGCACATGTTTAAGACGCGATTTAACACCATGTCAATGGGAATGGGCGCTGCTCCTCTTGCCGGACAGCCGGCATCGATATCCGAGCTTACTGCTGCGGCAAATTCCGCTCTGCCGCCTTCGCAGAAAGTCCAAATGGCGAAAGAAGAGGGATTCACGAATACTGTTTGGGCAACGGGTTTTGGGAATTGGTTGCATGAAAATTCCACATCCCGAGTTCCCTCCTTTAATCTCCGCACAGGCGGCTTTTTCGTAGGTTATGATGCTTATGCTGTCGAGCATGGCTTTTTCGGAGCTGCAGCGGGCCTCTCCAAGAGCTCAGTGAGATTCCACAATGGGACCAAAGGCCATGTCGATTCAATCGGCACAGCCGTATATGGAACTTGGACACAGTGGGGATATTTCGTCCAACTATCCGCGTTGGGTTCTTATAATAGGCTTTCTGATCATCGCCATGTCTTTTTCACAGGCTTTGATGAATATGCAGTCTCCGAGCACAACGATTGGCAGTTTGCTCCCCAAGTCGGCTTCGGCTACGATGCCGAATTCAACTGGGGATATGTAGAACCTTACGCTCTTTTCGACTTTATCTGGAGCTGGGAACATGCTTACACAGAAAACCAAGCTGCTCCGCTCAACTTACATGCGAAAGCGAGAGACTCCTCCATGATGCGTAGCGAAGTGGGCGTCACTTTGTATCAAGAATGGAAGTGGAACGAGGGAGTGATGATTGAGATCAATGAAACGCTTGCCTATGTCAATCGGTTGCCCATGAAAAAAGGGAAATATACCGCGAGCTTCTTCCCCTTACCAGGCGGCTTCAATGTAGTGCCATTCAACAGGACAGAAAATCTCTTTGCGCCGAGCTTAGAGATCTACTTCAAAGGCAAACACGACGTCTACACCGTGTTCACCTACGAAGGGGAATTCGGTCCTAAATCGATCGAGAACGAGGCTAGGCTTACTGTTGGAAAGTACTTCTAAAAGATGGATAAAATTTCTTTTAATTTTAAGGGGTAAATAGTGGCGGATTTTAGCCCTAGGAACCCCTTTCTACCCCTCTTGATATAGGCTTTGAGATCCGAAGGAATGCTAAACCCAGGACTCGTCTTAAGTCATTCAAGACCAATATGTTAAAGAGCATCCCTTAGATTAGCATCAAGCTCCTCTTTTCAAGAAATTTTTCACATGGTAGAATCCAGCCCTTTGTCAAAAAATTACTTGAATAAGGAGTCAATAATTAGTTTGGTTTTTAATCATTTTTTCACTATAATAATATGCATATTTTAATCATATTAATTGATCTATGGCACAACCAATTCAAGTAAATAGTTTAATCGCGCAGGTCCAAGGCATTTTGGACAATAACGATCTGGGCGCCCAGGAAATGGCCGAACAGCTGGGCAAAATCAATGCTAATTATCAGCGATGTATTGGCTTAAAAGACGGGGTCCAAAAAAGAGACTTCGAAAGACGCTATGAAGCAGCCATGCAGAGGCTCCTCAAAAAAGCTCCTCAGGTTGTGCAGCCAGCCCCCGTCCCAAGAAAACCTCACCGTAATGAACAAGAGTCCTTCCAAACGGCCCTTGATAAGGGCAAACCGGAAATTCAGCCTCCACTCATCGATACCGATGTAGAGATCCGGGATCTCGTCTGTTTTCAAGGTGAAACTAGCCCTCTTTATGATTTATACCAGGCCTGCGAGCGCACGCCTGCGGATGTAGCAAAAGCTTTCAGTAAGCTGCCCTTCCGATGGAGAATGGTTTTTATCGAAGCGCTAAAAATAGAAAGTCCCATAAGGAACGCCTATCAAGCTGCCTTGAAGAAGTTCGAACTGAACTCTCCAAGCAGTCAAATCGCTTCTACCTTGCCTTCTTTAAGCTGTGAAGAGAGAGAACTTCTATGCGCACGCTTTGAGCATTCTGCGAATCCCGACTATCAAGCTCTTTATCAGCTAGCGAAATTGGTCGACCGGATGGAAGCCGATTTTGCTATGCAGGTAGCTGCCTCTGATAGAAAACCTATCCAAGAGATCGTTAAGAATTTTGCCACGCAAGTAGTCAAAAGAAGCGGCGTGCTCGATGCATTTGCAGCCCAGACGTCTGTGAGGACATCGTCTTCTCCCACAGTACAGTTAGTAGCGCAGCAATTTGAGCAAATGCAGCAACATCGCGCTTTTATTTTCACAAGACTTTTTTCCGATGTGACTGCAGCGTTAAATGAACATCGCAACGATGAACCAAAGAAAATGGCGGTCGTTCAAGCTCTACTTGGAGGGCTTCCTCCTGCTCTGCAAAAAGATCTCTACAAATGCCTTTATGAGCTTCGTCCTGAAAAGATCCTATTCCCGCAGGAAGAGCAACAAATTGCGTGGGCAAAGAAAAATGCTCTCGCATACTCAGGTTTGATTTTAGTTGCAGCGATTTTCAGACAATGCCCGCAGCTTCCCGACCATCCACTCAAGAAGTTCTTCAGTGAGGCATTTGATAAAATCTTGCTGAAAGGCATCAACCTCGATAAAGCCAAAGAGAGTTTGAAAGGACTTGTTTCTCAAGCATCAAAAGAGCTTCCTCAGCATCTTCGTCCCACATTCCGAAACAAATTTTATTCGACATTCCCAGGCAAGAAAAATTGGGAAGGACATGGAGAAGAGCGCAATGCCCACAGGTATCCATTCCATCTTCTCAATGTTTGGCAGTCGATGATGATCCCCGGCGCTACAGCGGCTTTTCAAGAGAGAATGCAAAAAGAAGTTCAGTCAATGAAGGTAAGTGACCCGGGCAAGATTATCATCTTGCAGGACCTCGCCCGATCTGTTCCTATGGAAGCTGGAGAGCCTTTTATCGAGGGAATTTCTCTAAAACATGCGACTAGGCCCTCTTCTAGCGAGGAGGCATTCTGGCCTTGCTTCAATGCCATCGAAACTTATGCAAAATCTCGTGCTTTGGATAGTTTGAAAGCGAGTCCTTCTTTCCTCAAGCTTTGGCGGATGTCGCCGCTTTGTCAAGAACTCAGAACTGGCCAACAGCAGTCTGTCACCCCAAGAGTCCGCGAAGAACTCGAACTTCGCGCAAGAATGCTCGATGAGCTCGAAGGACTTCGAGTCGCTATCGACGTACGTTATCCGATCGATAAGACGATCTGGAATACCTTGATCTTCAAGATCATTTTGAACCCTGGGCTGATGAATAAAGAGGAGATCGGCTCTATCCAAGCTGTCATCGATGCTTTAAAAGAAGTTCAAAAAGATCCTACCTCCGAGCCAATAGGCACACTGGAAATTCTGCACCAACTTATCGATTTGACTTCGGGCAGATATGTCGAAACTAGCATCAATAGCCATTACCAATTAAAAACTCTCAGACGCCGAGCCTTCATCGATCCTCTTCAAGCAAGATCTAGGGGCAGCTTAGGTACCTCAACATATAAAACGCTCTTTTTCATTAAACAGGATGATGAAACACCTCTTGGGAAAGTCAAGACGATGGACCATCGCGTCAATAAAGTTGCCGATGTGAGCATCGCATCCTTGTACCGCGAATGCTTGAGCTCTAATTTCAGCGATGCGACAGGGTTTGGTTATACAATCCCAACCGGCTATATGCGTTTCACATTAGGGGAAGCCGTCCACGATTTAGCGAACTTATATTTAACCGATCCCGGGGAAGCGGAAGAACAGATCCGCAATGCCCATTCTCTTCTTCAAGAAGCGATTATGCAAGGGCGTGATTGGGATAAAACCTCATTCGAGGAAAAACATCGGATTGTTCGCGAATTTTATGAGACCAATGGACTGACCCGAATCCTCCATCTTCTGGCGAAAAAAATACAAGAAGGCATGCCCATCCATGAAATCGAGCCACTTTTCCTATGGCTTCCTGCCGGTATACAGGAAATGGTCTTCTTCAATATCTATGATATCCAAAAACCTGAGAAACCCGTTGGCGATTATGGAAGGCTGGCCTTCCTTCACGGACAGAAGAAAGGTAAACAGTATTCCAGTACGAAAGAGCAAAAGGTCGAGGCTATTCAAAGGCTGGTGGAATTCACAACGGCTCGCGGCCTGCAATCGTTCGATCCCGACGACATGCTCTCGACGATCCAACCATGGATGCCGAATTCAACCGATGTTGTGGGCTTCTTAAAAGATACGAAAAGATACGAAAGGCAAGAAAAGCCCGAAGATCTTAATGCACAAGAATTGGCAGCCCTTTCTCCAGAATCGGTTGGCCGGTATGTGCTTTTTTCGATCGTCACAGGTCATGGCGACTTGAATGCGAACAATACCCTCATCCCGAGACAAAGAGTATTAGGAAAAGACGTCATTTGTTTGCGCAACTGCGATGAAGAGCGCGCTTTTTCAAAAGACACCGATTATAGGACGCAAAGAAATTGGACCCTTGGCATGTGGCAATGCGGTGTTCCAATGAGTCCGCTGCTTCTTCGACTTATTCTGCATCCACAGCTGCAAACTTCAGCTGAGGCAAGCGTAAGGGCTAGAAATCCGAAAGGAATAGGAAAGTCGCATGATCCTCTTCAGCCCTACCGAGCTGAGCTACATGCTACTTTTGCGGAACCTGTCGCGGAAGTCAGCAGAAGGATCACACTCATGCGAGAGTTTGCTGCGGACGCCTTGAAAACAGGAAAAGCGGTCACCGTGCGGGAACTCTTTTTCCATGTCTACGGCGGTAAAGAAGAATACGAAACGCTTCTCAAGGAACCTGCAAAGCTTCAGCGGGCGCCTCACCAGCTTCCCACACCTCAGCGGATGTTCCTGCTCTTCGATCAATACTTCGGCGGCAATACCCTCGGAGAAAAAGGCGACTACCCCAAAGTTAAGGATAATTACTATCCTCAAAACGTAGCTGCCTTATCGAAACTCGTGGTGGGCTCTTAGTTTTTCATCCTCATCTTCTTACATACCCCTTAAAACCATAGATACGCTGGCTCTTGACATCCACCAAGATTATTGGTAATATGACCAAAAAGGTTGGTAATCATGTTAGAGACTCTTTTTGGCAGCCCCATAATAGAAAAGATACTCTTCTACCTACTCGTGAATGAGAAGGGTTATGGTTCTAAGCTTAGGAAAATCTTCAACATCCCTCTCTATAGCGTTCAACGGGCCTTAGCAAAGCTAGAACGGGGGGGGGTAGTTGCGGCGCAATTAGAAGGTAAAACCCGCATCTACCGCTTCAACCCTCGTTATCCATTATTAAATGAATTAAAGGCGTTCTTGCAAAAAGCCTACGATTTCTTGCCACAAGATCGAAAAGAGAAATATTATGAACCCATCTTGCGAAAGCGGCCTAGAAGAAAAGGGAAGCCGCCATTGAGGGATCTGACATGATCGATTGGAAAACTATTTCTCTCAAAGATTTTGCCGGATTTGTTTCTGACCAACTGAGAAAAAGAGAAATCGATACAGTCCTAGTTGGAGGAGCATGCGTAACAGTCTATTCGAAGAATAGATACCAATCCTATGATTTGGATTTTGTTACATATGAAGATCTCAAGGATGTAAAAGCTGCCTTTAAAGAACTTGGGTTTCAGGAAAAAAACCACTATTTTATCCATAAAAATTGTCCATGGGTTATCGAATTTGTTTCACCTCCAATTGCTGTAGGAAATGAACCTATTCATGAATTTGATGAGATTAAAACCCCGCTGGGGACAATCCGATTACTACGTCCGGAAGATAGTGTAAAAGATCGGTTAGCTAGTTATTTTCACTGGAATGACCGTGAAGCAATTTTTCAAGCAGTATCTATTTGCCTTGAACAAAAGGTCGATCTTAAGGAAATCGAGTCTTGGTCCATACGAGAAGGGTTCAGAGAAAAGTTTCAAGACTTTCTAGATAAGCTCAAAAAAGAAAAAGCAGACTAATTTTTCACCGGTAGCTTTTTGGCGAATTCTTCGTCAGAAGGGATGCTCGTGAAGTGTTTCCATTGCAGATCCGCGAGTTCTGGCCTAAAAGAGGCGACCTTTTCATCGAGGTAGCCATAGCGCAGGCCGAGAAATTCAATCCCTTCCTTTTGGCAATATCTTTCCACTTCTTCGAGATGATCGAGTTTATCGTTGATGAAGAGGATGCGTTTTGGTTTTAGGCCTATTTTCTGGAAATAGTGGCCTAAGGTCATACCTTTATGCGTGCCCGAAGTGAAAAGGATCCCTCCGAGATAGACGACTCCCTTTTGAACATGTTCAGGCTCGAAGAAATAGAGCGTTTCTTTGTTGGGCGCTGTTGCAGAGAGATCGACGGAAATACTCCCAAGTTGTTCAAGGGTCCGATGGGCCATCGGATAGCCCCTTGTCGTAAGACCGATGAGGGGAAGATTCTTTTTTTGTAAGTCTTGAATCACATCGCGGATGTCTTCTTCGACGATTCTCACCGACGTGACGTGTTGTATGGCGATCCACTCATTCAATGTTTTTTGCAGAGCGTCGCTTGCCCGAAGTTGTTTGGTGTGCTCTTTATAACGGTGGCGGAACCACTGGTCATTGCCGAGTTCCTGAGCAGGGTGCATGATCGTATTGTCGATATCGAAGATGATGAGCGCATCGGGTTGAAGATGGCCGGGGATTTCTTTGGCTTTTTTGATTTCGACGATTTTGCCAAAGAGAGAAGTTGTGAGAAGGAAAAGAAAACCAAACGCTAGTTTATTCATATGTTTTCACCCTTTTTATCCAGCCTTTCAACCATTGTTCTTCATGACGCTGCGGCGGAGCATTTTCCACTCTCCGTTTTAAGACCTTCTTCGCAGCCTGCGAGAACTCATAATCGGGATGCTCCGTCTCACAGGACATCTCTTCAAGCACTTGCAAAAGCCCCCACCCCTGTTCGTTGTACCGCTCCGCAGGACTTGTTCCCTCTCCTTTAAAATTGTAATAGTCGAGAAGGATGTAGGGACCTTTAGGGGTTTTGAGAAGACGTTGATAGTTGCTCTTGACTCTGTCGCGATGTTCGTCCGTTGTGGCATCGAGCATTTTGGGAAGGGATTTATCGAGCTTTTCCGCCATGAACTGGATCTGGTGGCTGGCGGTTTTGTAAAGAAGTCTTCGAAGTTCGACCATCTGTTGCGATTCGAAAGCCCCAATAAATTCTTTCCTTGATTTCCAGGGACACGGAGGGCAATCGACCAGCCAGGGAGGAACCTGAACGCCTTGCTTTTGTAGATAGGCGATAAGAGAGGGGAAGGTCTCCACGAAAGGCCCTTTTTTCCCTTCCGGGTACCACACGAAGTGGTTGATGCCCAAGGACGCGAATTCCTCGCCCTCGTTCCAGCAAGTAAGCCCGTCGATCTTGCCGTGGCTCTCGTTTTCCCAAATTTTCTTACCGATTTGCTCGGCCTGAGGGGCCGTTATAGTAAAAACTGCAATAAGGAGTGTGTTAAGCATAAAAGGACAAAAATGAAGCTCTAAAGGTATTATGGATGCCGATTATGGCAGTTTCCACAGATATCGCCAAGCGCGAGAATGTGCTGACCCGCATAGCCTTATTCGGTTCGAGCTTGCTCAGTGAACCGATGACCGTTCTGCTATGCTTGCTTCCTTTTATTCTCGCCAAAGATTTTCATGCTTCCGCCTGGCAGATTTCTCTGCTCATTTCGCTGCGTCCCATCATGTCGCTCATCTCTTTTTATTGGAGCGCGCTCTTGGGAAGAAAACCCCAGCTCCTCAGGCTCAATCTCATCGCCTCGGGGATCTTAGCAAGGCTGCCCTTTCTCTTTGTATTTTTCTTTGATGGGGTCGGCTATCTCATTTTTGCAGCGGCGATGCATATTCTTTTTTCTCGTGCGGGAATTCCCGCATGGATGGAAATGCTCAAACAAAAACTTCCCAAAGAACCTCGTGAACGGCTGTTTTCTTTTTCTTGGATGCTCGGCTATGCGGAAGGGGTAGTCATTGGGCTTGCCATGGGATTCCTCCTCGATCTCAATAGCGACACTTGGAAATATCTCTTTGCCTCAAGCGCCATCATCGGTCTTATTGGTGTACTCTTACAATACCGCATCCCCCTCAAGCCGATCGAAACTATCGAAGTGGAAAGACTCAGTTTCTGGCAGACAATCGTCCGTCCCTGGAAAGATAGTTTTCATTTGATGCGCACGCGGCCCGACTTCGCCAAGTTCCAATGGGGGTTTATGTGGGGAGGCTCCGGCGTGATGCTCGTCATCGCCGTGCTGCCGCTGTATTTCGTCGATATCCTGCAACTCTCCCATACGAGCTTCAGCACGGCAAGATCGGTCTGTATGGGGATCGGCGTCGTGCTCACATCGAGCGCTTGGGGGAAAGCCTTAAGCCGCTTTCGCCTCAATCCCCTCACGAGCCTCGTGATCTTGCTCTTTGCGCTATTTCCTGCATGCCTTCTATTGGCGCCCTATCATATAGGCTGGCTCTATGCCGCGTATGTGCTTTATGGGATTGCGCAAGGGGGTAGCCATATCGTATGGCATCTATCCGGCCCGCAATTTGCAGGGAGCGAGAATAGCGCTCCCTATAGCGGTGTGAATGTGGTGATGGTGGGGATTCGGGGCATGATCTTCCCGTTCTTGGGAAGTCTGCTCGCTAGTTTCTTCGGCCCCGCGCCAGTGCTCGCTTTAGGAATCGCGAGCTGTCTCACGGGGGCTTTTGTTACGCGATTCGCTGCAAAGTCTGCGGATCGAAGCGCCACGGCGTCGGCGAAGCCTCGTTGAGCATTCCATAGCACGAATCGTCGACTCCAATCAGGCCTTCGCAGAGGTAGCGATAAACTTCTTCGTTTCCTCTCGCCCAATTGACTAGGTATTTTCTTGCCTGCATCTTGAAGTTATCGCCGTCTTCTTCCTCATGCTCCATGAAATCAAGAAGAACGAGTTGGAGGGTTTGATCAGCAAGTTTTCGATAACCGAAATTACTAACGAGCAGATCGAGAGGGACAATGGAAGGATCGTTAAAGGCGTAATTGAAGAATATTCGGAGCTGCTTGAGCAGAGATTTAGCACTTGCAGGAAGATCGGTAATCTGTCGACCTTTTACCCATGGAAAAGGGTTAAGAGAGGGTGGAGTTTTATGATCAGGCGTATCGAAGAATGAACATCGATAGAGATCCTTACGCCCCAATGCATCCTCGATTCGTACTTTCTTAATGAGAGGAACGACTTTTTCGACATGGAGATAGGCATCGACACGCGCAGTATCTCTATTATAAATCTGGATCGAGGGTAAGCCCGCTTGCTTTACTGCATCGTATTGGGTAAGAGAATTTCTGAGGAAGCGAGTTTCTACGACATCTCCATTTAATAAGAGAACCTTTTCTCTAAAGATCTTCACATAAGAATCTTTATTCCTGATCCCTTGTCTAAGAGGTCTATCTCCGGCAATCGCATAAAGCTGGCTATGTTTCCCCTTTTTTCCTTCACATTCGACAATCGGAAACGATCCATCTTCTCGAAGAGTTTTCCTCTCAAGGATCGCGAGGGCTGTAAGAACAAAAGAAGAGCTGATGCTTCTTTGCAGCTTATCAGGACATATTCCTGTCGAGGGTGGAGAGTAGGTCTTGTTGGACTCTCCATGACCAGCGAATGCCTCAGGCAAAGGCAGGGCGTCCGGATCCTTAGTCATCTCTAGGGTTTGAAGATTACCAGATTGAAGAGCGGGCTCAGAAGCTAGTAGAAAACTTCCAACTTCTTGATGTTTTGCGGATAGATCTGCTCCGGGAAGAGGAGGTACAGAGGGTCCTCTTGCCTCGAGAAGCGTGCCTAGAATTGTGGGAGACATAGGTATTGATGGTTTACGAGCCAAAAGAGAAGGAATAGGGCTTCTTGCTTGAGAAAAGGCAGGAGACATTGGAACAGATTCATCATCCAGACTGAAGCTTCTAGAAAGATCCCATGCATCTTTGTTACCTGGAGAAAAAGGAAGATCTATTTTTGGTGGAGATTTAGGCATGGGGGATAAACCAGTCGTCGTTACGCGCAATCGTATGGATGGACGGCGTCTTTGAGGTTCGGAAGAGACTGCAGCAGCTGCTGCGTTTGCCAAAAAGCTCTCTACTTTTGCATGACGAGCAGTCGTACTTAATGGAGCAGTTTCGTCTTCATCCGCGAAGCTCAATAATTTTCCAAACGATGCCCCACTTGATGGTCCGGGATTAGCAGGTAAACTGTAAGCAGCTCTTCGAGTAGCTCTGGTAGCCACGTCTTCAAAAGGATCAAGAGCCGAGGGAGAAAGAAGGGAAGAATGGGCGGAACTTGCTCCCAGGTCAACATGGGAAGCTGGAACAAACGGCTTTGGAGCCGATAGAAAAGGAGGACAATGCGCGGCGGGGTCGATAGAACCTGCTCCCATGCCGAACAGAGAACCTGGCACTAGAGGTCTGGAAGGAGCGCTTAGATCGAGTTTTCTATGCTTAATGGATATCGTCGGACGACCGGGGGTGTTCTGGGGGAGGGCAACGCTCCCTTGGAATAGGGAAACCAGGGAAGGGCCTTGCGGGGCTTCTAGAGGGGTGTTAGGCTGTCTGGGCTGCGTTATTTGGGTCTCGTGAGGCCGTTTGGCGCCTACAGAAAATTCAAAAGACATACTACCTCGAATAAAATAATGATTAATGCAAATATTCTATCACGAAATGAGGTTTGATTTATAGGAGGAATCTAAGGAATTATTCTTTTGATACTAAGTCACTTACGACTTTTTTAATGTTGGTGCGGAAATCAGGAAGAGGGAAACTCGGGCTGTCAGATCCTTTTTCCTTGAGCATGAAGGGAATAAGCGACCTGAGTTCTTGAGTTTTTGTAAAAGGCGCCCCGAGTCGGTGGCGCTTGACGAACCAAACATTGAACTCCTCCCAGAACAAGGCCCTTGCCGTGGAGTGGGGGGAATGGTCGACCAGGAGCTTTTTGCCGAGGTAGATCGCCTCATTGATCGTGCAGGAGCCTGTTTTTGAAATGACAAGATCGCTCGAGGCCAGAAGAGTGATCATCTCCTTGGCAAAACCTCGGACCATGAGTAGAACACCGTCTTTGGACTCGATTTTGACGAAATTGGAGTCTTCTTGGAGGATTTTCCCTCCTTCTTTCAGAAGTTTCCGAATGAGCCTTTTTTTGCTTCTCTTGTTGTACCCTGTGCAGACATTGACTTGGACGCGTTTACCGTCGATTGGCGCAAGACGGGAGATTTCAAGGGCATGCTCGACGATGGCGTTGCCGCCGGCAGCTCCCATGACTAGGGTAATCGTAGGACGGTTGCTTTCAAGACCGCTTTGCTTCTTGAGATCTTCGATTTCTGCATGCGAGTAGGAAATTTGGCAAGCCGGTCTAACCGGGAATCCTGAAAAGAGAAGATCTTGCGGCTCAAGGGCGCTGTTTTTGAAAACCTGAAAGATGATTTCCTGGCGATTATAGGCCAAAGCGAGTTTGAAGAGCTGAAGGTCGTCTCGCGATATCTTATCGAATCCATTCAAGAAGACCGTGACGTCGAGATCGGTCGGCAAAAGAAGAAAAGGGATATTGTGTTTTTTTGCTGTGAGCAAAAGTCCATGATTGATGAAGGGGATCGTCGATATGATCAGATCGGGTTTACCTTTCAGTGTTTTTAGATGATTTTCGAAAAGACGCGCGATTTTTTCTTTGCGTACACCCAAATGACTTCGCCCTCTTGTGACATACGCTCTTAAGAACGTCCCCATTTCATTTTGCAGAAACCAGTTATAGACCGCTTCTCCAGTCAATTTTCCGATGGAAAGGTGTTTGAACCAATCGAGAGGCTCGATGATCTTATCGATCGCATTAGCGACTTCGATATCATAGTGGGGGCTCAAGATCTCAATAAGGGCGTCGCCGGCCGATTTATGACCGCCGCCTCCCTCGCAAATCAAGATGAGGATTTTTTGCCGCATAATTGGGTATCTACCGAAGCGAATTATTTAAGTAAACAAGTTGTCAATTACGCGGTGACCGATGGTCAGCCATCCCGTGCGCAACAATAAAAGAAAGTCTTTTAATATGCCAGCGTTCCGTTGAAGTAAAAAACGTTGTGTCCGACTTTATTATTCACAGCATGTTTCAAGGCAACACCCCAATCGACCCGCAACATTAAATTCTGCCAGAGAACGAGCTCTGCACCGGCGCCTGTGCTGATAAGATTGGAATTTTCTTCGATGGGCGAGATCAGTTTGTTATCGACCGATCTTGCCGCATCGACAAAAAAGCGCAGGATGAAATCCCAATCAGCCCTACCGCCTGTATATTCCGGCGAGCCGCGGAAGGTTTTGCCGAAGAGTTTTGTCGTCGGATGAGGCTTTGCTTTCAATAGGGGAGGTAGATGGAAGAGGTATTCTCCTCGTCCTAAGATGACATTGTCCCCAGAGTTGATCGCTTCGGTATAACCACGAACTGTATTAAAACCACCCACGACGAACTTCAGCTGAGGAATGAGGCGATAGTGGAAGGCGTACTGCCCTTGCACGAGGAAGGCGAATTCATTGATTGGCTTCTGCGAACCGACAAAAATGCTCGTAAAAAGATTGAAATTGAGAATGCTCCACCGTTTGCTGGAGTCGATCCTGCCTAAGAAATCGATGTTCTTACGACTGGAAGCGAGGAAACCATTCGGGCTGATCTGACCTTCTAGCGTCATTGCAAATTGCCACAAGTCTTGAAATTGCTCTAAATGGATGGCAAGCCAGGGAGCAACCCATTGGGATTTTCCTTTGCTCTGCAGGCTATTGAGCCTATTGGTGACATGGATATTGTAGTACCTAAGACCTTCAAGAAGGTCGATGAAGAAGTCTTTGTACTGAAAAATGTTCTCATTGAAGGAAAGATCGCCGATCCCTTGCGTGCCGACGAAGATCTTATCATGGAATCCCAAATCCGCAGCCGCATAGCGGTTGAACATGCTGTAGACTTTCCAGCGCACCCGATTGCAGCACAAAAATGGCCGATCGTAGGAGGCTTGTATCGTGAAGAAAGAATGGAAACTATCCGTCGTCCAATCCATCCGCAAAATATCATCGACGCCACTTAGTTGCGTATCGAAAAATCCGAGCGTTTCTTGCCATAAACCCGTGACGTCATTTCCGGTGTTGCCAGCGCCGAGGTAGAGCCGCCAGGGTTTGCTTTCTGAAATCAGGTAATCGACGCCAACTTTGTTTTCCTGATAAAGAGAATAGACCCGCGCATCGACCCTGCGGTTCGGATGGCGGTTGAGGAAATAGACATACGCATCGAGCTTTTCTTTAGAAAAGAGATCGGCTTCTTCCACTTCTCCGCTGAAAGAAGGCTGCAGCGGTGAGTTGGAAAGAATGTAATCGAGCCTTTTTTCGGAATTACGTTCGCCTTCGAGATTCTTCTTATCGAGTTTGATCGTTCCGAGTTCTCCAACGACGGCCAGGCGGATCACAAGCGTCAATCGATTAGTGAGAAAATTTCGATGATCAATGCCCCCGGAATCAATTTCATCGGGCGCGATCTGGACGACAACTCCGCTCGTTCCCCGTTTGACTAAATAGTCCACAAGCGTTGAACAAATAGCCTGCAAAGCGCTTTTTTGAAAGCAGGAAGGCTTGTCATAAGAGCTGAAGTCGCTGAGAGTGATAGTGGCTTTATCAGTCCCCGACATAGGCGCCGTGAATCCCCCAGGACCTGAAGTCAATTCGATGGGTACTTCCAAAAGATCGGAAATGGGGATTTGTTTGGGGTGCGGGGTATCGTAAACAAGAAGAAAGTTGCTGACCTTATAGCAATGCTTTTTATCTTGTAGAGCATAGCTGTCCGGGCCTTCAAGTGCGTAAGCGCATCCGCACGTGAATGCTGCAACCGAGGTGAGAAGAAGTCTCACTGTATTCAAAACTCCATCCTCGCAAAAAAACGCTAATGCGCAAACGCCTCCGCTAGAGCAGGGGAGAGACGCGCGCCTTAAATTCGCATCATGCAGCAAATTTTCGAAAAATCAAGGCTTTATCTCATTGTGTTAAAAAAACTCGTTATTTAAGAGGAGGGAAGAGGCAGATATGCGTCGAAGCAAGATCCAGTTCCTCCTTTTGAGCGGGGCTCTCTATTGTATTAGCTGGCCGCTCACGCTCTTTCTCTCCCCAAAGGAGAGGAGGTCAAGCGCGGAAACGTTCAGTTCGAACATGGCCAAAATCAGCTCAAGATCCATGCTTCTGACGGCAGCATTATCCACTACAACAGTTTCGATATTTCACATGGCGAGAAGGTTCAGTTCATCCAGCCTAAATCCTCCTCGCGCGTCTTAAACCGTATCCAAACCACTGTTCCTTCCCAGATCGATGGACACCTGCGCGCCAATGGTCAAGTCTATCTCCTCAATCCTTCCGGGATCGTCTTTGGCCCGAATTCCATCATCGATGTAGGGAGGCTTTTTGCCGGAGCCGCCCGTATCAAAGACGATGACTTCCTAGCGAAACGAGATTTCTTTTTCGATATCCAAGGCGATGTGGTCAATCTAGGCCTTCTCCAAGGCGAACAGATCCATCTCATCGGCAACAATATCGATAACCAGGGAAAAATCGATGCTCCTGGCGGCTATGTGACCATCTCTTGCGGCAAGACTGTCATGATCGGCGAAAAAAATGGGCATTGCTTTGTCGCGATAGATCCAGAAATGAAGGAAAACGGCATCGGCGCAAGCGACCTCATTGGCCTTGCGATCACGAATAAAGGAACCATCATCGCCAAAGATGTCCAAATCGAAGCGAATACCCTCGAAATCCAGGGCAAGATCGATGTCAGCGGCGATCTTGGCGGCTATGTGCAAATCCTGGGTGATCAAATTGCTCTTAAAACCCTCGACATCGATGCTACCGGTCAATTGGGAGGCGGCACCGTCCTCGTCGGTGGCGATTACCAGGGCGAAGGCTCTCTTCGCAAATCGAAACAGACCTGGATGGCTGAAGATGCGCGCATCGACGTCAGCGCCCTGAAATTCGGCGATGGAGGAAAAGCCATCCTCTGGTCCGATGGCTCGACGCTCTTCGATGGGACCATCCTCGCCCGCGGCGGAACCGATAGCGGTAGTGGTGGCCTCATAGAAACATCGGGCAAAGTCGCTCTAGGATCTAACAAAGGTCGAGTTGATGCCTTGGCTCCAAAAGGCAGGGCAGGAGATTGGCTTCTCGATCCAAATACCATAACGATCATTGGTGGAGGTGGTGGCACACTTGTCCAAGCCGCCGACTGTGCCGATATGGTGACGCTTCTTTCGATCGACCCTGGCACGATCAACGTCGCTGCAGCCAATGTTCTTCTCTGCGCTTCAACGACGATTACGCAACACGCTACGGCTACAATTAATATTGCAGCGGCAGGAGTTGGCATTACCTTCCAGTCAGGTGGAAATACGACATTGAATGACAATACCACTACGAACGGTGGTTTTATTACTTTCTCAAATACCCCCGTCACGAATGTCGTTCTCGGTACCAACGTAAGTCTGACATCGGGCGGCGGTAACATTACTTTCAATGGGACAGTCACCGGACCTACTTTTACCCTTAATCTAAACAATGCCGGAACTGGAACAATCGACATCGTGGGCGCTGTGAGTTTATTAGGACTTACTACCCCTGCTGGAGCTTATAATATCTCTCTTGAGGGCGGTGGAACGATTACCAATGCGACAACCTTCAATACGACGACGAATGTATTCTTTGGAAATTCCATCTCTCTTCCGACATTGACTTTTTTAGACGGAGTCACGACGCAACTCACTAGCACAACAAATGTAGCCGGTACTGTAGCAGCGTCAGGGGGCTCTTCGATGACTCTGGGAGCTGTGTTAGTAGAGACGAATGGAGCGACTCTTCAAGTTGGCACTGGTCCGATGAACACGCAAAGCATCGATATGACCACCGCGTTCGCTGATCTCACTTTATTATCAAGCGGCGGTTCTATAACTACTGTTGATATCAATGGCGGTGGATCGAATACCCTCACTATTAATGCCGGCACTACCGGGGTAGTACAAATCAATGGTAATACGAATGTCGACACAATTGATGTACTCAATAGTTTTTCGACACTCTTCGGCGGAACCACAATGGCAACGACCGTGAATCTCACCAATTCTACATCGTTCATTGAGTTTGGTAATGATGTGACCTTCACTACCATTAATGTCACTGCCCAGCCTTATAAGGTCATTTTCGAAAATGGGGGAACGATTACGAATGCCGCTACCTTTACGAATACTGGTGGAGTCCAATTCGGAGATAATGCTGGGGCCAACATTACTTTCACTGGGGGTGTTAATACCAATCAACCGGGCGTTACAACAAGCACGTTTGGAACAGTAAATACCTCAGGCACTCCTATGACCTTAGGTCCAGTAGTATTGCTTGGCAATACCACCATGAATACGACCAATGGCGTCTTGACATTCAACAGCACGCTTACGGGAGCCCATAATCTCACGGTCAATACTGGTTCCACAGCTCCTCTTTTTGTCGGGGCTGTGAGTATCGGCGACACCATGGGGAATATCTCCCTTACGATCAATACGACAGGCGCCAATACGATCTTTCAGAATACCCTGACGACAGTGGGAGGCCTCACTTCTACTGATAATCTTGTTTTCAATAACAATGTCTCCATTGGTGGGGTTATCACCATCCCTTCTTTGACGACGAACCTTGTACCCCTTGCAAACTATAACGTCGCCTTTCTTGGAGGAGGGACTGTCACAGCCTTCACTAGTTTTACCAATGTCGGCACAGTCACATTTGGCGGTCCTACTTTTCCAACACTCACTTTCACTAATGGGGTCACAACTGGGAATGGTCCTTCTATGACCTTCGTGCAAGGCACAGTCAATGTCACTACTGCTGGCGCGACAATGACGTTTGGACCGACGACCTTCAATGCCGGCAATTCCTTCCTGACGACGAATAATGGCGTCATGACAATAGGCAATACAACGCTCACAGGGAATGCAACCCTACAAACAGGCGGGGCCAATCTCACCATGGGGAATGTCAGCGGGCCTGGGAATCTCACAACCAGCTCAGGAGCAACTGGCAATACAACAATTGCTTCTCTCAATTGTAATACCTTCACTCCGAGCAATAGCTTAACTGTAACCATCACTGGCACGACGACTGCCGCTACGGTCAATTTAACAGGGATGGCAGGAGGACAGGCAGTTACCTTCAATGGGCTAGTGAATATATCAACCGCGCTGCTCACGTCTGCCGCAGCCTATTCGGTCACCTTCAATGCAGGTGGAACTGTTACGCCCTTTACCAATTTTCACAATACTGGGGGTGTAAATTTTGGAAATAGTCCGGCTTCTGCCATTACCTTTACAAATGGAGTCGATACATTTTTCCCAGGTGTTGTAACCAATCTCTTCGGTCTATTACAAGCCATCTCTGGACCGATTACGTTAGGAACGCTGAATTTAGTGGGTAATTCGACAATACAAAACAGCGCCAACCCCATCACCTTTCAATCGACGATCAATGGGAACTTCGGTCTTATTGTCAATGACCCAGGTGGCGTTGTTACTTTCAATGGAATCGTCGGTGGAGTTATTCCTCTGAATTCTCTCGATGTCTTCGCGGGCGGCATCGATATAGAAGCCAATCAATCAGTCCAAGGTGGACCCCTCATTTACAACGGTCCGGTCGTCTTGAGCGCTAACACCTTGTTAACGGATACGGGCTCTCAAGGGGTCTCTTTCTTGAACACAGTCGATGGAGCCTTTTCCCTGACCATCAATGCGCCGAATACGAGTGTTTTTGGGGCAGCGGCATTAGGAGGGATTACGCCTCTTGCTCTACTGACGGTGACCGCAGGTGGAACGACGACTTTTTTGGGGAACATCACCACTTCTGGCGCTGCAGGCAATAATGCAGGAAACATCACCATTACTTCGGGAAGCACAGTGACTTGCGCTGGCACCCTTTCTGCTATAGGCGGTGGCTCTGTTGGCAGTAATGGCTTCAATGGCGGCAATGTGTCCATCACATCTACCGGAGATTCGATCTCAGTCAACAATATCGATGCATCCGGAGGAAGTGGCGGTGGTTTTACAGGTGGAAAATCGGGTACGATCATCTTACAACCGGCAAGCGGTTTTAGTTCCGGTAATCTCGGTGACTTGCCTCAAGGAAAATTGGAGCTTTTGGGGACGTTGACGGCGCTAGGCGGCAGTGGTGCACCGAATGGAACATCAGGCACAGTTTTCCTGTCACCTGCTGGACGGAGTACGATCATGTCCGTAGCGACAATCTTCGGAAGCCCTTCAGGTAGCAATCTCACGATTGATGCCGGCAATCTCACCATAGGACAAAACGAGGCCCTGACCGTTCTTGGCAATATTAACTTCAATATCCAAAATACGGCTGCGGTAGGGGACATCGTTGCTCTCGATAATCTAACTATTACAGCAAATACCCTTGATCTCGAACTCCATCAGCCGGGCTTGATTTTAGACTATCGGGGAATTCTCTATACGGATCGTGAGATGCATTTGATCTCGAGAAACACCTCAGTTAATGCTTCTACGATAATCGAGACAGGCTCCGGTCCAGGGCCAAAAATTGCTACAATCAATATTTCGGAGAGCTTCTTCCGTACTTTGCTACTATTCGGCGATATTGTGCTCAATTTCGATGGAAATATCCCCGTTTCTGGGATTATCAGTTGGGTTCTTCCTGCAGACACAACTTGGGATACAACTCCGCTACCCCAAGAGCAGATTTCCTGGAGGCAAATTCTTGCATTTCGAATCGGGCGCACGATCAGTTTCCTTCCGAATATGCGTGGAAAATGGGTTTGGATAGAAGAAAGGACGAATGGAGTTAATCCTATTGATGAGGTTCTAGCAAGGTATTTTGCAATGAAGGGCCATCAGGAAGAGGTCGTGAGTTTGCCGGATTTTGCTCTTTATCTACGAGAAAAGGGCAATAGCAAGGCGAATGCCTTTATAGCAAACATAGTGACGTTGATGCGAGAGGCAAAAAGGGAAATCAGAACTCCCGAACCGGGCTTTATGGACAGTTGGGGTCGATTTTTCCTAATGAAAACAGAAAAACAACCGAAAGAGCAAAAGCTTCTTTCAGGGTCAGCTTCTTATTATTTCAACCAGGATGTTCAAGAATATACGAAGCCGCAAGGTCTTACGATAGAGCAGTGGCGACAGTTATTGGGCCAATAAGATTATAAAGCCGGATCCATTCTCAACTATTGGTGCTAGGAGAAGGATATTGACTGGTAAAAGTCTCTATACGATTTTCCATCGTCCGTACAGAAGGTCCATATTCCTTAGAATCCCCAAAAAATTGATCGACGAGATTTTGCATCATGGAATCATTTCCAGAAATGGCAGCTGAGTAAAGGCTGTTAGTCTCGGGATTTCCAATTGGTGTATGAAGGATATCTAAAACTTGTTGGGCACTATATGCCATGGCCTGATCATAAGGAGATGTATTCTGTTGAAGTGCCGGCAACCAGATACTTAATTCCTTAATCCAGACGCCTAGTTCATGAACAGCGTTGGGTTGGGCCTGATTATTCTTAAGTGATTCAAAATAGGATAATATTTCATTAACATCCTCAGCAACATTGCGTTCCTGCTGATTTGCATAAGTAAATTCAGATTGGAATTTTTGTATCGAAGTTTGACAGCCAGAAATTTGATTAGAAATTTGATCCATAAATTTTCGCCCTTTATTATATAAAATTACTCGGATCATAATGATCCGAGTAATTGCTTACTTCAAATAAGCTAGATTCAAGATTATTTGCCTGCGCCAGTGAAACTAGAAACATTACCAGCATCAGTAGTAAATGTGCTATAGTTAGCGTTTTCGCAATAGAGTCCGGCTTCATTCATGGTGTTTTGGAAGTTACCAGAGAATGCAGCAGCGAGAAGAGACTGAGAACCATAAACGCCATTCAAATCATCAAGACCTTTAGTGACTAAGGAGCAGAGATCTTTATCGGGTTGAGCTGTGCTTGCTTGTAGTTGTCCAAAAAGAGAAGATGGGTCAGCTGTAATAGAACCATCGGAATTAATGGTTCCTTTTGAACCAATAAGTTGTTGAATAGCATAAATCAAGTCTTGAGCAGCAGATTTATCTGTACCTTGTGAGCTGTGAATAGCATCCATATCTGTAGCAACTCTCTTAAACTCGTTCATAAGTTCTTGTTCTTGAGGAGTTGGGCCGGTAGCAGCAGAAACTTGAGCTGCATTGATTGTTTGTTCTAGTTGTTGTAAAAGTTGTTGTACCGACTGGTTTTGAGCATGTACTTCTGACATAGTAATTTCTCCAAAAATGTTATTAATTCTTTATTAGAATTAGATTGTTATTAGTGTTTTGGAACCCGAACTATGCCATACGCATAAGCTCATAGGTCTCCAATATCTATACTATCTTACGAACCAAGCCCGAGTCAAGAAATCTTTAGGTAAATATAAAAATATTTTGAAGATTTTGCCTATAAAGTATTAAAACCCATAGGGCTAAGGTCTCCGAGATGGTAAAAAAAGACTAATGGTCTTATACGAGAGATTATGAACAGGGGATCTATGATACACAAGGATTTAGGTAAGGGATTAATAGCCTTAAGTCTTTCATTGCTAATGGGTTCTGCGGTTTTTGCTGAGGAAACACCGCAAAAAGTCGTAAAGTCGAGGGTTTCCCCCCTCGCGAAGGGGACTGATTATGATAGTAAGGTTCAGGAGGAAACCCCCAAGGAATCAAAGGGCAGCCCTAAAAAGGGCCGTAAGCGGCCTCCTGCAGCGATTACTCCTACTGCCCGGGGGTGTCCTGGGAGGAACAATATCTATGCCACAGGGGACTATATCCTCTGGAAGGCGGTGGAAGATGCCATACTTCTCGTAGCGGAAGGTCAAGCCCCAGTAGGCAGCCCTCAGGGGATCTTAGGCAATACCCATTTATCGGGTCCTGGTTTCCGCTACCGATCGGGGTTTCAGATAGGGGTAGGCCTCAATGTCCATTATGATAACTGGGACTTTTATGGGAATTGGACCCATATGCGGAATTCTACTACGACCTCCGAAAGTGCTTCCGCCCCCGTTTTTTTTATCATGCCAGTGCAGAGCGGGTCAGTTGGGGGCGACCCACCAACTGCTTCGAGCTATACTGTGGATTGGAAACTCCGCTTCGATACATTTGATGTGGAGATGGGTCGCCAGCTTTATCTGGGAAGACGCCTCATTATCCGTCCTTTTGCTTCTGCAAGGGCAGCTTGGATCAATCGGAGGATGGAAGCGAACTTCACGGGCATGAATTCTAACTATGCCAATTTTTTTCAAGGGGTGTCCCCCCGTACACTAAATGGTCCCATGTTCTTGGATTTTAAGAATACCTTCTGGGGACTTGGTCCAAGAGCTGGCGTCGATACAAGGTGGATGCTCACGAAGCTCGGATTTGGGTTTTTGGCAAATATTTCGGGCTCTTTGCTTACGGGGCCGTTTAGAAATCGCACGACTGCCATAGTGAACGATGTGACGGTTATGGAAGGAGCATTACTCGATAAACGTCTCTTCACGACAAGGACGAATGTCGAAGGGTCGATCGGTTTTGATTATGGACACTGTTTTGCTAGATGGGTTTTTCTTTATACATCGGTGAGCTATGAAGTTTCGTATTGGTGGAACATGCTCGCGACGTTGAGCTATATCGATACCTCGGTGCATAAGAATGATCTTTGTCTTCGTGGTCTGAACGTACAGCTCAGAGTGGATTTCTAAATGGATTTAAAAACGCTTCTCGAACCCAAGTCGGTGGCCATCATTGGCGCTGGGGAGCGCGAAGGGAGTCTCGGACGCACGCTTGTCGCCAACATGATCGGCGCTGGCTATAAGGGGAAGCTGTATCCCATCAATCCCAAATACGAAAAAATCCTCGGCGTAAAGGCCTACCCAAGCGTCATGGAAGTTCCTGGGGACATCGATCTCGCGGTGATCGCAACGCCAGCAGCGACGGTTCCTGCACTCGTAATGGATTGCGCGAAGAAAAAAATCCCCACGACCATCGTCATTTCGGCGGGATTCAAAGAGCTGGGGCCGGAAGGGCTCAAACTCGAGCAAGAGGTATTGCGCATCGCCAAGGAAACAGGGATGCGGATTTTAGGCCCCAATTGCCTCGGCTGCATGAACCCGCATGTCGGACTCAATGCGACTTTTGCTGCGGGATGCGGACTAAAAGGGAATGTCGCCTTCATCAGTCAATCGGGAGCGCTTTGCACGGCGGCCTTAGATTGGAGCTTGGAACAGGGGATGGGGTTTAGCGCGTTTGTATCTCTCGGGTCGATGAGCGATATCGAATGGAGCGATCTGATCGAGTATCTCGATAAAGATCCCAATACCCGCACGATCATCTTGTATATGGAGACAATCGGAGATGCGAAGAGATTTATCGAGGTGGCGACAAAGGTAGCAAGACATAAGCCGCTTCTCGTGATTAAAGCCGGCAGATCAGAAGCTGCCGCCAAAGCCGCCGCTTCGCATACCGGATCGCTTGCAGGAAGCGATGATGTCTTTTCCGCTGCCATGCAGCAAATGGGGATCATACGGGTCAATTCCATCACGGAGTTTTTCAAAGTAGCTCTTTGTTTGAGCATGCAACCGCTGCCCAAAGGCTCGAATCTTACGATCGTGACCAATGCAGGAGGTCCTGGAGTGCTTGCGACGGATGCCGCTGTTCTCTATGGAGCAACTCTTACCGAGCTGCCTCAGACAACCATCGAAAAGCTCAATAAGGTGATGCCCGGGCCTTGGAGCCATGGCAATCCCATCGATGTCTTAGGCGATGCCGACGCTACTCGTTATATCGAAGCGATTCGTGCGGCGATCGCAGAACCGACAACGGATGGAATACTCGTCGTTCTCACACCGCAGGATATGACGGATTCAACAGGCACAGCAAAAGCCCTAGTCGAGCATCTTCCCGAGATCAAAAAAACGCTCCTTGCAAGCTGGTTTGGCGCAAAGACTGTGCAAGAAGGAAAAGAGATTCTATTGAAAGCAGGAGTTCCCACAGTTCTCTTTCCCGATGATGCAGCGCATATCTTTGGGATTCTCGCAACGCATCAAAAGCATGTCAAAAAACTAGCAGAGAGCGCAACCCAAAGACCTACACTGCCTACCGGCGTCAAAGCGGAATTACAAAAACAGGTGCAGACTGCCGTGAGGGGCGGCGCAAAGATCATGACGGAAAGCGCATCTAAAGAACTTCTGCATGCAGCGGGCATTCCTGTCGTGCGCAATCTTTTGGCCCATTCGGCAAAAGAAGCTGTAGTAGCCGCTGAAAAAATCGGATTTCCCGTTGTCCTCAAACTCCATTCTTCTACGGTGACGCATAAGACCGATGTCGGTGGCGTCAAACTCAACCTCAAAAATGGCGGCGAGGTCGAAAAAGCCTATGAAGAGATCAAAACGTCCGTGACGAAGATGGCTGGCAGCGAGGCCTTCGAAGGGGTAGCTGTGCAGCAGATGGTGAAAACCCAAGGCGCTGAGGTGATCATCGGATCAAGTGTCGATCGACAATGGGGACCGGTGATCCTATTTGGCGCAGGAGGAGAGTTCGTCGAGGTCTATAAGGATCGTTCTTTAGGACTTCCGCCGCTCAGTCATAGTTTTGCGAGGCTCATGATCGAGGACACGAAGATCGTCCAAATTCTTAAAGGCGCCCGCGGTAGAGCGCCCGTCGATATCGATAAGCTGGCTGATCTTCTGGTACGCTTTTCACTCTTTATCGAAGCGATGCCGGAAGTCGCAGAATGCGACATCAATCCGCTTCTCGCTTCCTCCGAAGGCTTCATCGCCCTCGATGCGAGAATCGTCTTACATTAATGCCGTAAAATTGCAAATGCAGGCTCAGTGGCGATCGCTCCTGATTTTTGCAGTTCGTTCACATAACAAGAAAAGCAAGTCGGCAAGTAGGTTTCTTCAGCGCCGAGTTGAACGCTCGGACCTTCGAGAACGGCCTTTCCGTCGATGCGCTTGACATTCATGATCGATTTGCGGTTGCAGTAGTAACATGTGGCTTTGATTTCTTCGATGGAATCGGCGAGTTCCATGAGCCGCTGGGAGCCTTCGAAAAGGCGGCTTTTGAAATCTGTTCTTAGGCCGTAGCAAATGACCGGAATATTTTTCAGAAGGACGATCGCGCGTAGCTGATCGATGTTGCCTTTGGAAAGGAATTGGGCTTCATCGACGAGAAGGCAGCTGATCCCTTCGAAATCGAGATAGAGCAAATTGGAATCAGGCTGGACAAGGATGTCCGCTTGCATTTCGAGTCCCGCGCGGGATTTGATCTGCTGTTTACCGAATCGGTCGTCGAGTTGGGGTTTCAAAAGAAGGACTTTTTTCCCTTGTTGTCTGTAGTTGTGTGCAACAGCAACGAGGTTGAGCGTCTTTGCGCTTCCGACTGTACCGTAACGAAAATAGAGCTTAGCCATATCTCCCTCATTTGAAGAGTGTTTTTTTCCTGTGAGGCCAGAATATACCGAAAGGCTTTGATTTGTAAATGGCCGTGCTTAAAGAGGCTTGAAGGAATCGATGAAGGCGGAGCCTTTTTCCGAGGACTCTTGATCGGTAGGCTGCGTGTATTCGATTTTGAAGAGTTTGCTGCCGACGAGAACGAGCCGGCCTTTAGTATCCGTAGCATGTTCATGGATATGAAAATCAATTGCAGGATGTTCTCCGTGCTTCGTGAGTTTTTTGTTCACGAGTTTCGCTCCGGGAAGATTATCGACGAGCACGCTAAGAGCACCTTTGAGGACCGTATTGGAGCCAAAGAAACTCCATTTTTTTGGAAGCTCGAGAGCGCTTACGGAATAGGTCACTTGATCGGAGTGGTCGGCTTTGACTTCTTGGTAATCCAGTGTGCGGTTGGCTTGAGGGATTTCGAGCTGTTTTTGCTCGACCATCGGCTTGCTTGGGAAGTCGGCTGTGAAGTCGCCTTCCGAAGAGGTGTAGTGGACCCAGCTTTTGAAGGGAACTTGGCGCTGGAACTCTTTAGGGAATTCGAGGATCGCCTTCACGAAGACCGCGCCGAAGATGACTAAGCAGCCGATTGCGATACGGCTGATGAAGTTCGGTAGGCTCTTATTGCACCGTATCCACTGAACGCCAATTCTTTTCCCTAAAAAAAGACTGACTAGGAGAGCTTCTTTCCAAGAAAGTTTAGCTTGGTTGCGCTCAGGCGAGATTCCAAAAAGGGCGCAACCTGGCGTACTTCCCAAAGTCGATAAAAGAAGCGCCTCCGGCAAAATCCAGAGAAAGGGGATCGCGGCGAGTAGCGAGAGATAGAGAATGCCATCCTCAGCAAAAGGGGTGAGGAGGGCTGCGAAAGCAAGCCCCAAAAAGCAGATGGCGTAGTCGAAGAGCTTCGCTAAAGCTTTCTGATATAAATAAATCTTTTCCATCATCATAACTACGGAATAGGATAGTTATAATGATGGTTAAAATCAATTAAAACGAAAACTACTTTTAGAAATTAATTTAATTAAAAAGGCAGCCCAGAAAGGGCTGCCTATTAGAAGGGGGATTTCTTAGTCTTCGATGACCTCGATCTCTACACCACGAAATTTTTTCTTGAGTCCTTTTGGAATATTATCCCGAGAATCGGTACGAATCGTCAGCCGCTCTAATTGCTTAAGCTGTTTGAACTGAATAGGCAGCCTTTCCTCAATCGTCACATCGAGATTTGACGTAGTGCGAATGAGATTCAGCCATAAATGCAGAGCCATCGGATCTGCTTTAGGCGGCACCCAATCGGTCTGGATATTGCGGCCGCGAAGCGCAGAGGTTGTTACCCTGTAATATTCCTCAAATTCCTCGATATTTCCATGAGCAAAAGAAGGTGCTAGCGGTTCGACAAGAACTTGCTGCCCAGGGGCAGGTGCTATCACTACTTCTGCTGCTGGTGCATCTTCAGCTGCTTGGACCTCTAAGGCCTCGTCTTCTTCTTCAGATTCTTCTACTTCTTCGACGGGGAATTCAGTTCGAGCTTGGAAGTTTCTCATGACAAGAACGGCTTTCGTGAAGGCTTGCTCAAGCATAAAATAGCTGATACCAGCATCAGGCGCCCTTCCGGCTTCTGGATCGAATCCCGGCAGGCCAATTAATGCCTGACCAGTAATCAAAAGTGAAAGAGGATGAATGACAGCGCCTTTGCCTGATGGATCTCCTATGATCCTCTGCAGCATGGTCCCATCACGGAATAGTTTTGCTGTGGCATGCAGTGTTGCGATATCGCTGGCATCTAAAAATTCAGCGATGGCAGTTCTGAAATCATTTCCAACATCAGAAAGGAGACGCAAGCCTGCCTCGTGATCGAATTGATCGATAGCTTCATTGATGATGTCTAGTTGCTCTTTCACCGATCCAGCCTTTTCAATATCACCAATTAAGTGGTGATTTTGTTTTGAGACAAGACCTGCAAATGTTACTAAGCCTAGGCGCATCGCTTGCTTTTGATCCTCGAGAAAGAGGCGCAGGGTGTTCAAAGTAGTTAGGAAAGCATAGTCGTTATCTTGAGGCCCGCTCGGTCCTTGTTCGAGGATTGCATTGAAGGCTTCTTCAGATGTGATACCATACATAGCTTCTAGAACACTGAAAATAGGTAGGGGATATCCTTGTTTACCTTGTAAAGTGAGCAGAGAAGCTTCTTTCAACTTGCTTTCTAGCACTTTAGCTTTGGCGACCATCTTTTGTTTCTTCTGCAGATGTTCCAGTTCTTCCTGTTTTTCACCGATTTTTTCGCGCAATCTTGCTTGATTGGTTTCATGGTCTTCTAGTTTTTCAGCGTAGGTCTCTCTTTCTTCATCGGTATGATAAGCTTCAGGTTCGGGGTTTTTTTGATGAAATTTCGCCTCGCGTACGCGGAGTTTGTTTTGAAGAGTGGCTATATCTTGTTCGAGATCGGAGAGTTCTTCTTCCGTTGGCGCCTTAACACCATTAAGGAAGCATTGAATTGTTTTAGGCGAAAACTCCTGATCTAGGATGAAGGAGTTTTTAGGGTTTTGTCTAAGTGCAATTTTGCCGGCTTCGAAAGCTAATGTTGCAGTTTCTTTTGGATCGATTTTTTCCAGCTTTTTGAAAGTTGTTTCAATCGCTGCTTGAGCTTTTGTACTGGAGAAGGCTTCTTGGAGAGTTTTTAGCTGATCTCGTAAGGTTTGCTGTTTGGGTGGAAGAGGGGATAATTTTCTAGGCTTGGGAGAGGTTAGCTTAGAACCGATGGGGGTCCGAGCACTATAATATTTACCGGCTGGTGAGAGCGCAGTAGAAGCAACTACAACGGCTTTGGGGGTGCTGGATTCGGCACTGCCTGATGGGCGCGGTGTGCTGGGCATATCTAGTGAAAGAGAGGAAATACCTGCTGATAAGCTCATAATTATCCTTTTTAAGTTAATAGTTAAGTTAATTACAGGAAATTATATCAAATTAATTCTTAATATACAAGAATAATTTGAAATCTTAACTGTCTGATAGTAAATCAGTTGTGAGAGTCGCCAGAGAGCGTTTGATAGGCTTCGTTGACGACGATAAAGGCCTCTGAAGCCAATGGATTACCCTTTGTCTTATCAGGGTGGAGCAGCAAGCTGAGCGCGCGATAGGCTGTTTTAACGTCCTGCGTACTCGCATTGCGCCCTACCCCTAAAACCTGTTGATAAGACGATTCATTCGTCAAGCGAGTCTGCAAAAGCTTGCACTCTCGAAGAGTCGTAGAGAGAAGGGCTAAAGCTTCTTTCGAGCATCGGCTGAGGTTAGTCGGGGCATCCGGATCTTCTTCAAGGGGCGGGGGAAGAGAGGGGGGAGGAAGGCTTTTGGTTGGTCCTGGATGAGCGGGGGTTATGCGCGACAGAATTGTATGACTCGTCAGGAAACCTCCATGGGGAAGCATGTATTGAACGAGGGCATGAGGCAGCTGCTTGAGCCATAGGAAATTGTCTTTCGTAATTTCGAGTTTGGGGCACATGAGCATCAGGTGCTTTAAGCGTTCCAATTTGTACAGGCTCTTTGGAAGTGCTTGGATGTTGTCGCCGAAGATGGTACAAGTCTCCAAGGTGTTGATCTCTCCGACTTCTTCAGGAATTCTCTCTGGAGTGGGACTCGAAAGAAGAAGTGTCTTAAGGAATAATCGTCCCAGTTCCTTGGGCCATTGCTTGATAGATTGACAACGAAGTTCGAGTGTTTCCAAATAGCGTAATTCTTTGATGGATTCCGGAAGCATAGGTAGATTTGCGGCATCGATCGATAAATATCTGAGATTGCGGCATTGGCCAAGTTCTCGGGGCATACTAGGGCAAAGCGTCCTAATTTCTACTTCTCTTTCGTAACGGAGCAGTCGTAAAAAGAGATAAAGCTGCGAAGGCTGCAAAGGATATCGGGAAAGATCGCATATCGATACTCTAGAAAAGAGAGTGTGATGGATATCGGCTAAGCTAGCATAGGCTTGGAAAAGGGATTCGGATTCATTAGTAATAGGAATGGTCAAGCCATGCATGGAATAAATCAGAGCATTATTGCGAAGGTTGCGCATAAAAGATGCAACATCCAGCAAGCAATTCAGTCGCATGCCGTCGGTGAGCCTAGCATCATGATTGAAGCCGATGATGAGATCGTCTAGACATTCGATCCCTTCTTTCGGGACCGAAAGACGAAGTTCTGCGGGTGCTTTGATTCTTGGAGGAAGAAACTCGGTAATGCGCTGGATCGTTTCCTGCCTTTTTTTGGGCGTCAGGGATTGAAGACGGCCTTGTAAGGGTTTGAGCCACTTCTGGGACTCTTCGTCGATTTGAGGCTTAGGAGGAATGAGTTCTTCGGCGAGTTTGCGAAGTTTTCCTATTTTGGCTTTTTGTGCGTCGGTGAGAATAGCGCTATGTCTCGTATGAAACGTATCGAGATCCTCGGCAACTTCAGGAAGATCTTCGATATTTCTTGTGCGCTGCATTCTTGAAAGGTCATCCTCGAACAATAGAAGTTCGCGATTGAGGGTTTTCGTATTGATATACTTCTTCACTCGTTCAACGGCATCGGCGAGATCTTTCGATCTGGCAAAAAGAGGCTCTGCCTCGCGCTTGAGGGCAATGAAATCGCTTTTGATCGGGGAAATCTGGTCATCGAAATTCACATTCTCGAGTTTGAGATAACTCGCTCTTTGAAGGAGGGCATCGGTCCTGCCGATGAGCTGGGAGCGGGGAGAAACTGGTTGCACTTTGTATCTCGTTTAAATTATTTTAAGAAATAATTATAACACGAGAATATTAAGCTCTTATTAATATAAATAGGTAATAAAAAACCCGCCGAAAGGCGGGTTGAATAATTGGATTTTGAGAGCTGGCCTTATCTTGGCAAATGGGCGGGCTTTTGTGAATTGAGCACTAAATTATATTGTCTTTCCAACTTCGAGGTCAAGGCACTATCGAAGTTCTCTTTTACATGCTGTTCTAATTCAGGATTGTTTGTCGATTCTTCCAGCAAAGCATCGACCACTTTTTTGCCGCGCGAACTAGTAATCCGCACATCGAATTCGGGCGTTTCAGAAAGAACGGAAATTTTAGAAAAGCTGTTAAAAGCGGGCATAGTGCCTTTCGTAATATCGCCAAATACCTTAGAGGCTGTAGCTTTCGTTTTGAGTCTGATCAAGGGGTTTTCTAGAAGCTCAGATCCTTTTGGAGATCCTAGGATTTTTGCGAAGACGCTTTTCGCTTTGTTTACATCACCAGGAAGTGCGGTTGAGCTAACTTTATGGAGGATTGTCTCAAAATGATATTCGATGTGATTGCCGACGCGCGTTTCTGTCCGGACTTTTTCCACTACGGCAACGACTCCGACCATATGATCGGGTTCCCCTTTAACGCCTTTCTCTCTTGTCACAAGGTAGATCGGTGAGGAAAGCTCACGCTTCTGCATGGTATCTTTGTTGAGAGAAACGTTGTTATCTACAGAAAAGCCGTTTGCCCATGTGGCACCATTAACTCCGGTGCTGTACCCAACGACTTGACCATTTCTTGCGTAATCAGTGCCCATACTAACCAGTCCTTTTTAATTTCACTTAGATAGATTATTACATTCTTAATTATATCATAATTGAATATTTATTTAAATAGCTAACTAATCAACTGATTATCAGAGGCTTAGATCTGGTCATCCAGGATCTTTTGGCGGTAGGAGGCCATGAGATCGACCATGAACTGCAAATTATGGATGGTGGCGAGGGTTTGGAAGGGGAGTTCCCTAGCCTTGAATAGATGATGCAAGTAGCTGATGCTATAGCGTTTACATGTAGAACATGAACATTCGGGATCGATTGGCGCAAACTCTTGGGCGTAGGAGGTTTTCGTGAGGTTGAGCTGCCCTTGCCTTGTTTGCACGACCCCATGGCGGGCTGAGCGGGTAGGGAAGGAGCTATCGAAGGTATCGATCCCAAGAGGAATGCACTGGTCGATCGAAGGAAGGTCGGCAATCCCTAGGAGGTGGTTGGGCTTTTCCAGGGGGAGATAGGGCAAGGTAGCGCTGAGCATCTCAAGCATCTCGGGCCTAGTTCTTGCCGAGGCTGCCGCCCACTGCGTAGCCGTCGAAGGGGAGGGAGGTGAGAAACTCGCAGCTTTCTTTACGAAGGGCGAGGTCGACCCCGCCATGGATGACGGCGTAGATGGCCTGATTTTGGGGATTGCGTAGATGGGCCTCGAGAGACCGTTTTTCCCACCGATGGGTACGGTCGAGGCTATCGCGAAGTGCCTTGGGATCGATGTGATAAGGGGGGAGCTCATCGAGGGGGATGATGATATCGGCGCCGAGGTCTTTCTGGGCTTCGATGGAGGTTTCTGGGGTGAGGAGGAGTTTACGGCCATCGCGGTAGGAACGGAAGAGGACGCCTTCTTCGGTGATTTTGAGGACGCTGCCGTCGCTTTTCCGTTTACCTTTGCCTTTGAGCTCGTCGGCGACGGAGCCATAGGCGAGACTGAAAACTTGGAATCCTCCAGAGTCAGTGATGATGGGTCCTGTTCTTTGAATGAAGTTATGCAGGCCTCCTGCGGCTTTGACGACATGGGAGCCTGGCTGCACCATCATGTGGTAGGTATTGCAGAACATGAGCTGAAGGCCGATTTCATTCACGAGATGATTGTCGAGCGCTTTGAGCGTGCCATTCGTGCCGACGGCGACGAATCCTGGCGTATCGATGATTCCGTGAGGCGTATGGATGCGTCCTACCCGTGCGCGCGATTTTTGCGAGACATGAAGGATTTCAAAGCGAAATGTTGCGATCTCTGCTTCGGGCTCAAGGATTTGCATGTTACACAATTCCTTCCGGTTTGATAGGAAGGACTTTTTTAGAAAGCAGAGTGAAAGGCGCTGAGCAAATGGCGATGATGACTTTGACGATGAAACTCATGAGGATGATCGAGAGCAAATTGTCGACGACGCCAGAAAGTCCCAGCACGGTGAAAAGCACAGTATCGATACCTTGTGCGAGGATGATGGAAATCGTGGTACGCCAGGTGAGATGCAGTCCATGGAACTTCCGGCGGAGCCATCCGTAAAACCGAATATCGAACTGTTGCACGAGGAAAAATGTTGCAAGCGATGCGAGCAGAACGCGAGGGCTGTGCGAAAGGATCATGTCATAGGAACTTTGCGACCAATCGCTAGGATGGGCCTGATAGAAAAGATGCATTTTTGCCAAAACGACAAAGCTCATCATCGCTGAAAAGGCGAGGAACATAGCCCGCCTTGCATAGAAGATGCCGAAATATTCCTGCAGAAGGTTGAGCCCGAGCATCACGCCGAGGATGAAGACATCGCTACAAGTCGCTTGAAGAGAAAAGAGGGTGGTTTGTTTAAGAACGAAAAGATTGGCGAGGACAGATTGCAAGGCAATCCAGGCGATCAACGCTTCCTTGCCGAGGCGCAGCGCGCCTATCGTAAAAGCGAAGATCAAGATGAGATGGAAAAAAAATAATAGTTCGTTAGTCATAGCAAAAGACGATAGCATGAAACGGGGTTTGCAGGCAAAAAGCAGGGTTTTTTTAATGGGGGGATTTGACGATGAAGCGCTTGAAGCGAAAAAGATAATAAAAATTTTACTAGCCGGCTTGGTTTCAAGCCGGCAAAAGATTATGCCCTGGCAAGGATCTTTAAGGTCTGTTCAGGGCATGATCGGTTGAGAATGCCTGATTCTATAGCAGCGCCTTGGATGCATTCTAGATTCTGGGCCAGATGCTTGATCGCCATTTGCATCTTCTCATGATCAAAAGCGTCGATGAAGAATATGACGTATTCCGATTGTTCATCGATACAGGTATCTGCGGAGTCTTTATGGTTCCAAAGCCAGCAAATGACCCTTTGGTCATCGGCATAGACAATATGATGGGGTTTTGTCTCTATAGGTTGCCAGTCTCCTAAGGGAAGAAACGTTTCTCCCTCTTTAGCATACCGGATGGCGATGTCTCCTTTTACTTTATGTATATCGTAGCCGCCCATCGGCAAAAGCGAATAGAGCGAGCAGCAATTGTACAGATCGACGACGTTGCAGATGTTCCAGACTTCTTTGCCCGTGACCACACGTCTAAGTAGCGCTTCTATGGAAGAGCGATACGTTTTTGCTTTTACTTGGAAATCGTCCTCGTAGATCTTTCTCCATAAGGAAATGCTGGGATGGATGGCAAAATTCGTAGCATTGATACCTAGGTCTTGAAGGTGCTTTCCCAGGCCCTGTTTGAGGTTAGCTACGAAAGGATCCTCTTTTTTTACAGAAACCCTAGCCACTAAATAGCCGATTTCCACGTCCGGGTACTTTTTTAAAACTTCATTATCTATACGAACCAACATATAGGCCTCTAGTTGTTGCCAAATGATACTCTCATTTTAATCCCCCGTAGTGTATAAGTAAAATTAATAGATCTTATGATTCATAAGTTCAGTTAATGGAGTGTCATGCTGGATTACAGGGGAATCGAGGCGTTACACGTGGTGCAAGAGCTGCAGAGCTTTGAGGCTGCGGCAAAAAAACTGCACATCACGCAGTCGGCAATTTCACAAAGGATCAAGGGGCTGGAGACCTATTATGGGGAGCCTGTCTTGATCCGCACATTGCCCTATCGATGCACAGCCTTAGGAAAGAAGCTAATTGGACATTTCAAACGGATCTCCCTGCTCGAAGAAGATTTGGAACAACAACTCGAGAAGACCTCCGAACCACCGCGCATTTCGATCGCGTTGAATCGAGATAGTCTTGAGACGTGGTTTATCGATTTGCTCAAGGAAACAGAGTTTTTTCAGAACATGGTCCTCGAGGTGATTGCGGATGACCAAGAGCTGACCTTGGAGTATCTAAAAAATGGGGTGGTATCGGCTTGTTTATCGACCTCGGAAAAAGAGATCCTCGGTGGCAAGGCCCATTTTCTAGGCACGATGGAATATGTGCTCGTGGCCTCTCCAGGATTCGTGAAAAAGTACTTTTCTTCGGGGAGTCCTGTAAAATGTCTGCGCAGCGCTCCTGCGTTGAAGTTCGATCAAAACGACCATTTGCACGAAAGATATCTCGAGAAGTTTTTCAATGTGAGTGGGAAAGAAATCCAGTACCAGATCATCCCTTCAGTCCGAGGATTTAAACAGATGGCGCTTTTGGGATGTGGGTATGGCCTTCTTCCGAAGATCGATATCGTCCAAGAGCTAAAGAAAAAGCAATTGGTTCAGCTCTATCCTGATAAAGTCTGGAAAATTCCTCTCTATTGGCATTATTGGGCGGTGGAATCGAAATTTTATCAGAAATTCAATGCCGAGATCATCCAGCATGCGATGAAGAAGATTGGGAACTAGCTTGAAACTCATGCATTCGCTTATCGAGGTGATCTTTTAATTCTGGATAGCGCCAGACGAGCTGCTCATAGAATTTTTCGAACTCTTCGAGTAGAGCTTTCTGACGGTAACCGGCTTCAAAAAGTTGAGGATCAGGATAAAAAGGTCCAACATCGACTTCGACCGCTTCATTGCCGATGAATCCCCAATTTCTATTCAATACGGGATCATTGTCGGCGAATCCTTTTTTGCATCTAGATTCGGCGAGGGCAAGAACCGATTCGATAGCCGAAATCGCCTCGGGGAGTTTGCCTTGTGTTAGGAGCATTTTCAAATGTTCATCGAAAAGGATCGCTCTTTTTTGCAAAACAAACGGTAGGCTAGACGATGGAACCTGATGCGAGATATTGAGTTTGTCGATCAGGAGGATATGGGAAGGCACGCCTTGGAGTTTTTCTAAATGCGCAAACACAACGCCTGTTTCTTGGGCGAGTTCAGTTGCAGCGATGCGGCAGCTCGCTAAAAAGGTTTTCTCCTTATGCGCGAAGTAGGCATTCAAAGAAGCAGGTACGATGGCGGAGGCGATGGAAGGAAGCCTTAGATGGTGCTGCTTAAAGACTTTGAGGACATATTGCCCATCTTCGCTCTCAAATGCATAACATTGCCCTCCGCTTGCTAAAAAGCGGAAAGGACGCTCGAGGATTTGACCGATTGCCGGATCGATCGGCTCGGAGTGTTTTGCTTCTTGAAGAGGATGTTTGATCCGCTCGATGGTAAATCCTTCGGTCGCCTTGTAGCAGAGTTTTTGCACTGTGATCAAGATGGCGACGAAGGCGACGAATTTGCAAAGATTGAGGATTTTTTTCATCGGAGATCTTCTTCAGCGAGTTTGGCAAGGAGGACGTCTGCAGAACGGAGAATCTCTTTTTCAGCATTCGAGAGAAGAAGAAGCGCAGGGGAGTCGAGGAAGGTTCCGGCGTCGATGTACATGGGTTTATCGCCCACGAACCCTAAATTGAGATGGAGTTTGACATCATCGCCATCGGCGATGCCTACAGCAGATCTAGCTGCAATGAGATTGAGCGCTTGGGAAAGCGCTTTGCTCGCTTCTTTGGTGTCTTTTGTTTTGAGCAATCGAACGAGCCTATCAGGCAGTGTCTCGGCTTTTCGTTGGATGACGAAGGAGGTCTTGGCGAGATCGATATCATGCTCGCACTGGATGGGATTGGTGATTTTGATCTGATGCACGCCACTCGATTTTCCATTGAGATAGATGCCGACAAGTCCGCATTCTTCGCGGAACCGTTTTGCGGCAAGGGCATAACCCGCGGGAGGACCTTCTCGTCTGCGAATCTGCCTTGGAGTGAGATCAGGACGAAAATTTTCAGGAAGATGGAGCCAGCCTGCGATATCGTGCCAAGTGATGCGGCAATCGAAGAATTTCAGGATCCACTTGCCATCGGCGCTTAGGAAGACCCAGGATTGCCCGCCATTGATGTAGAAATGGTACGGCTGCGCGAGGATGGCGTCGATGTCAGAGGGATTTTCACATTCCCATTCTGGATGATAGGGGATGCGGGAAAAGATCCGTTCGAGGGCGAAATGGCGCATTTCTCGCCTTGCGTAGATCGTAAGACCTACTGCGAGAATGACGGCAGCAAAAATCCAAGAATACCGACGGAGGAAGTTCATAAGAAACAAGTATAAATCGTACGCTATTTTCGATGGAGCAGATTAATGCGACAGGCGTCAACAAATTATTTCAAAATAATCATCCGCTCGACGGTATTGAAGAGTCCCGGCTCGACACTATTGGACTCGTTCAAGAGTTCGAGCTTGAAGGTGTGCTGTCCCGGTTTCAGCCCGTAGACGTAGTAGGGCGTCCATTGGGTCAAAGTCCTTTGGACATTGCCATCGATCGTGAGACGCACCTTATAGCCGTCTCTAGAAAGCTGGATATTGGTGAGGTAGAAATCGAGAAGAATGGGCTTGTTTTTCTCGTACTTGATCTCGCCTTGAGGCTGGTTATAGGTGAGGTAGGGTTTGTCGAGATCGACATTGAGGATAGGAGTTTTGGATTTGACATAGAAAACGCGTACGTCGAAGCATCCATCGCCTTTTAAACTTTCTCCAAACGATCTTGCTGGGAAGACGCGCATGATGTGTTGGCCCGGCTTCAAATCCACGGGGACTTTGAAGTCGAGGACTTGGACATAGTAGAGATCTTGGTCTTGCAGTCCCGTTTGGATCGCTTCGTTCTCGGCGAAGTAGGGTTCATTATCGATGAAGACGTGGATGCTCTGCCCTTCTCGATTATAGTTGAGCACTTCTTTTGCCCTGGGGAACTGACTATAGGTTCGCAAGGGATAGCCATCGACACGCAGCTCGACGGAGACAGGATTTTTTTTATCCATCTCACTATCTTCTGGAAGGACGATATGCGTTTCTATTTCGCTACCCTCAGGGGTAGGCTCGACGGAAACGACGCGAATATCGGTAGGATTCGGCACAGGCGCTTGCTGGTACGCTGCGGCAAATAAGGTACCTCCTAAGAGGAGGCCGGCGGTCAGAAATGAAGCGAACTGTTGGCTTTTTCCCATGAGACACCCCAGGCTTGGACCCTTTTTTCGGGTGTATAACATCAGACTTGCCTAAATCGCAAGCCCACGATTATTAGGAGGGCATGGGAACATTCGAATTGGCGATTGTCATCGTCGTCTTAGGATTGCTATTCGATTACACGAATGGCTTCCACGATGCTTCGACCGTTGTTTCCACTATCATCGCCACAAGGGCGCTTGCTCCCGTAGCGGCGATCGTTCTCACCGCCGTGCTGAACACCATCGGTGCTACCCAAATCAGCGGCGTTGCCCATACCATTGCATCGGGTCTTGTCGAAGAACAGGCCGCCACTCAACAGATCGTACTTTTTGCGCTCATCGGCGCCATCATCTGGAATTTCATCACCTGGTTTTTCGGTCTTCCCAGCAGCTCATCGTATGCCTTGATCGGCGGGCTCGTCGGCTCGGCGATCATCGAAGGCGGTACGGGGATTATCCAATGGGGAGGCCTGACAAAGTTGGTACTCATTCCGATGGTCATTAGCCCCTTTGTAGGCTTTGGCGTCGCTTTTCTGCTCATGAAGTTCGTCTATCGTTTCGCCCATGACCGCACGGGAGGCCGTATTGCGAAGATGTTCCGTTATTTTCAGGTTGGATCGGGAAGCATCATGGCCCTTTCCCATGGACTCAACGATGCGCAAAAAAGTATGGGTATTATTACCCTGGGCCTGTTTGCTTCCGGATTGACTCCCAGTACATCGATCCCGCTTTGGGTGATCTTGACCTGCGCGCTCATGATGGGACTTGGCACGGCAAGCGGAGGCTATCGGATTATTCATACCGTGGGCTTTAAGATCACGAAACTCTCCCCTCCGCAGGGGTTCGCTGCGGAAATGAGCGCTTCCTTTGTCATCCTCACCTGCAGCTTTTTAGGCATGCCGATCAGCTCTTCGCAGATGATCGTCGGCAGCGTCGGGGGAGTCGGAACCGCTAAAGGCCCCCAGCATGTTGAATGGGGAGTCGCCAAAAAGCTCGCCGCAACGTGGATATGCACGCTTCCAGGAGCTGCAATCCTATCTGGTTTAGCCTTATCTATCTTCAAACTATTCTCAAGTATTTAGTTTGCTTATAATTTAATTATGAATTCATAATTGAATTAAGAAGATACAACTTGTAATTATGGCTAAGCAAACTAATCCAGATAAGCCCAAGCCCGAGCTTTCTGTCATGGAAGCCGTCGACGAGCTGACGAAAATGGCCGAGATCGACCACCGCATGGGCGGCGGCGAGCTGCAAGACCGCGAGATCAAGCAAGAAAAGGTCAAAGAGACCTTCAAGACCTTACATGGCTATCTCAAGGGACTCTACGAACAGGATAAAAACCACTTCGACGATCCCCATACAAGACGGGGCATCCAAGCGATCATGGGGATGGCAACCGAGGCTGCCAAAAAGATCAATCGTTTCACCGCGCTATTCAAAGGCGTGCATGGCGAAGGCGGGATCGAACAGCTCAAAGAGTTCCAAGATCTCCAAGACTTCTACCTAAGCAAAATCCTCAAGAAGTTCGAAGCCACGCTTGCAACCGAAGAAGCCTGGGAAGCGGAGTGGGGAGGCGTCGAAGTCGATGTCTACGATATCGAGCGCAGGGGACTCAAAGACCTTGAAACTGTCCGCAGGGACAAAGAATACGAGCTTTTCTATATCCGCAAAGAAGACGGGCGTCCCTTTTTCAACCGCAACCTCCTCCGCCACATCCGTCTTGTCGGGGAATTCGATGAATCGGTCAGCGATCCTTCCGGCGACGATCCCTTCCTCAAAGTCAAAGCGGTCGAAGATGGCCAGCTCCATTCAAGCGCGAGGCAGCTTCTCGAAGATTCCAGGCAGCTCATCGAATCATTTTCCAAGGAAGCTCTCAAATACAAAGAAGATTTCTTCATAGCGGGGCTGACCAAATCCGTCATGGCCCTCATGCTGGCGGCCAACCCCCGCAATACGATCCAGAACACGATGGGCAAGTCCTCCTCGCACTATTTCTCCGATTTCCAAAGATACCTTCGCGAAGCCCTCGTGACCCAAGAATACCAAAGGGCTCTGCAAACGCCGGCCGAACAGATAGAACCCGTCACCATGACCGCTCTGTATCTCGCCCATAAGCTCGCAGCGTTGCTCTTTGTGCGAAGACTACCGCGCAATGAAGCCGATGCCCTCTTTGAAAGGCTCTTAGAAAAAGCGATCCAGCACAAACCTCTTATCCAAGAAGGAAAAAACCCTCTTTGGCTGTGGAACAGCCTCCTCGACGAAGATGAGAAACTCCGCGACCGTCTCAAGCAATATCCCAACGGTCCGATGATGAAAACGCTCGATATCATGCGCGAAGGAGAAGAAAGGGAAGGCTACGATCCTCTTGTGCAGGAGAATCTGCCGTATTCTCTCTTTACCTTAGAAGGCGGAGTCCTCCATACGCAGTTTCTCCACATACCGGCGCCGGTCGTGCAGATGTACATCAACAAGGTGGAAATTGCCGAAGAATTTAAAGCGTACCTGCGAGGACTCTCGCAAAAAGGGAAAAAAGAAAAGCTTCTCCTCTTCAATCTGGAAAACCGCACCTCTTGGCAAGAACATGCTAGATCAGCCGCTCTAGAAGAACTGCAAAAAATCGCCGAGTTCACGGGCCATCTCGTCGTCATCACCCTTCCGATGGACACCGATTTCTATTACCAATCCGATGTCTATGAGAATCTCGATGACAGCAAGAGCTTCAAAATGGCGCTCCTCGAGCAACTTGCCAGCGGAGAAGCCTGCGGGTTCTACATTCCAGCGGGACTTCTCGGTAAAGAACTCACCGATTTTGCCGAAAAATCGGTCGATCTGATCCACGAGCTCTTCTTTGCGAAAAAGGCGACGTTGACCCGCAAAAACCGCCTCGACTTCATCGAGCTATTCTATCTTTTCCTCGAGGCCTATTTTATCGAAAAAACCACACCTGACTATTGCAGCTTTACCTGCAAAGATGCGGTTGATACCGGCGCCGTTGCCGGAGCTTCCTTCTTCTCTCTTGTAAAAATCTTAGGAAATAAGCCCGATTGGGCGGAAAAGGATAAATCACTACTCTTACATCTTCTCTATGCGCCCGCGATGATGGTGCGCGAGCGCGCCGTCGACAAATCCCGCCTCCACCGCTTCGTAAGCGCCCTCTCACTCGTCCAAGCCGAAATCGAGGCGCATGGCGGGAAGCTTAGGAAACAGTGCAATGGGCTCTTTGCAGAGCCCATCTTCGATCTTTTGGATCTAGAGGCTCAGTGAGTTCTCTCATAGTTCTTGCTATTGCCTCGAGACGATCGGCTTTCAATTCTTTTGGCGTCTTGTTGCAGAGTTTTCCGGCTTCTGCATCGCTTGCAAAAACTTTTCTTCCATAATGGCGATCGGCCTTTCCAAGCTCAGTCATGCAGGTCTCATGGATTTGGCTTAGATGGAAATGGACCCTGCTTAGAAGCGGTGCATTTGTCCTTCCCAAGACAGCGAGATGTGCTTGGAAAGCCTCTTTTTTATCATTTGTTAGCGCTGATTGTAAGACTTTGAGCTGCTCCTGGGGAGAGATCGATTTTTCTTCGGGATCATCATAGGCAACTTGTCTAGAGGAAGCGCTCGAAGCACTATTTGCAGGAGGAATTACGGAGATCTCGCACTTCTTCAGCAGGGTTTCGAGCTCTTGCAGTTGATCGTGGATTGAAGGTAGAAGAGAATCTTCTCTAGGTTTTCCAAAGACCTCTTTTGCGACAGAAAAGAGCGCTTTGGCTTTCTGTAAAGGCATCTCGTCTTTGCAAAAATGGGCTTGAACCCTTTGTCGTAAAGATCGAGGAAGTCTCTTGAGATCGTCCGCAGCTTTTTGTGTTTCCCATTGAGCAAAGCGTCTTCCGGCCCTGATCAGAAGTTCCGGCGTAGTGATTGAAAAATCGCAGATGTAAGTAAACTGAATTGTATGACAAATCAATCTACCGGGTATCAGCAATAAAGGTGAAGCAAGTATGAAGTTCTTCTTATCATCCAATTTCAGGGTCTTTTCGCATGCGCCGGTGGAAGGATTCCAGATTTTGATCGTATTATCGGCCGATGCAGAGGCGATCCGGCCATTAGGCAAGAAGAGTAAATGCGTGAGGGAGTTACGATGTCCTTTCATGGTCTTCTCGCATGCGCCGGTGGAAAGAGTCCAGATTTTGATCGTGTTATCCTGCGATGCGGAGGCGATCTGGCCGAAGGGCAAGAGAAGACAATGCACGATGCCCCCCTCATGCCCTTCCAGGGTCATCTCGCATGTGCCTGTGGAAGGATTCCAGATCCTGATCGTAAGATCGTAGGATGCCGAGGCGATCCGACCGTCGGGCAAGAGAAGTAAATGCCTGACGTTCTGAGTATGCCCTTCCAGGGTCATCTCGCATGCGCCGGTGGAAGGATTCAAGATCTTGATCGTACGATCGGCCGATGCAGAAGCGATCCGTCCATCGGGCAAGAGAAGTAAATGATTGACGAAGTAACTATGCCCTTCCAGGGTCATCTCGCATGCGCCGGTGGAAGGATTCCAGATCTTGATCGTACGATCGACCGATGCAGAAGCGATCCGGCCGTCGGGCAAGAGAAGTAAATGATAGACGGAATTCTCATGCCCTTCCAAGGTCATCTCGCATTCACCAGTGGAAGGATTCCAGATTCTGATCGTAAGATCGTAGGATGCCGAGGCGATCCGACCGTCGGGCAAGAGAAGTAAATGCCTGACGTTCTGAGTATGCCCTTCCAGGGTCATCTCGCATGCGCCGGTGGAAGGATTCCAGATCTTGATCTTTTCACCCCTCGATGCAGAGGCGATCCGGCCATCTGATAATGCGATTGAGTTACAGTTATCTAGAATAAGAGCTGGGAACTGTTTTTCCCTGTAAATACCTCTGTCGATATTGACGGAGTGGCGAATCGTTTCAAGATATTGTCTTCCAAGAGGAAGATCGGCTCTGGGGCTACATCCAGGGAAGTCTCTATTAAACCATTGGTTAACACAGCTAGTCTTATTTGAAGCGTCGACGAAATCCCCATGGACTTTGCGGGAAACAACCGAAAAATCTGCCTGCTCCCTGCCATTTAGAAAGGTGAATATTTCCTGAACTAACACTCGAGGAAACTCCGTGTTCGAAAAACTGGGGGTAACTAGGACGGTTGGCTTGGGGGTTTCCGCCTCTTTTTTTCTCACTACGGAGCTTTCTGAAAGGGGTTGAGTATTCGGCTTAGATTGCGGAAGGCGAGATTGCACAATAGAGGATGGCACTTGGTAGTTGGAATGAGCTCTTGATGCGACCTTTCCACTCAAAATATGGCCAGCGGATTGCGCGGGCTTTAGCGAGAGGTTTGTCCAAGATTGATCTGGATTACTTACATATTGTTTAAAATATGGATAATATGGATTAGAGCGCATTACTATCTCCTAGTTATTCGTAATTTAAATAACAATTATATAGTAATAAATAGTTAATCTCAATCGTTAACAATCAATTGTTTACGATCGATTTTAAATTTAATTTATGTAAAGATGAAAGTTAAGGGCATAGGTGGAATTCAATGCCTTTAAAGATGAGACAGTTGGAGACATCTCAATGGGCTCTTTGCAGAGCCCCTCTTCGATATCTTAGAGATTGAAGGTATTTAGCGCCCTGGACGTGCGCCGAAAGGATCCTTAAACGTTGATACCGATGGCGTTTTCTTAAGAAGCGTCACAGCAACTGAGAGATTGTCCCCGGATCCTGCTTTATCAGGCTTGGCTTGGGGATCTTCGTCATGAGTTATGTAGCATGAATAGACAAGATCTCTAGCCAAAAGGCTCAGCTTTTCTTGGGTGGTGGGAAAAGTTTTCATGCCGAGATACAATGGAAGAACATCCTTGGCGATCCGAGCGAAATCCTTCGTGGTAGCAACCTGCGAAGGGTGATTATAGCGATCGATTTCAAAAGGACCATCACAGGTCAGGAAGAGGACTGTATCGTCTTCGATAGCAGAAATAGGCACGTCGACGACTCGTGGAACGCTGGATACCGGCACCCCCATATCGCCCACGGCTCTTCCTGTGGCCATGTAGCCGTTGATTCTAGCGACGGCTCTTACTTGTGTACCGTCAACTCGACCTGGCGCGACGAAGCCGCCTCTTTTTTCAATGGACAATTGATCATCTGGATCATCGGGTTTTGCATCTTTGGTAAGGGCGGTAATTTCACCGTCGGACCGTCGGACTAAAAAGGCTCTTGCATCGCCTGTATTGGCAGCATAGAGATTCCCATCGAGATTGAGGGTAATGATAGCAGTAGCACCCTGTTCCGCAATCATTTGGCCGGGGATACCAGGGCTAGGTTTATCGGCATTCTCTCTCTTGAAATCCTCGCTGATGAGAAATACGGCATTTTTTAATGCCCGATTCACATCGTATCGGTTTACATCTCGACCCCGCGAATTGTGCTCTTGCTGCAGACATTGTGCTAATTGATCAGCGAGGTTTTCTTTTAGATATTTAGCAGCCATTGCTCCACCGTGGCCATCAAAAATGGCAACGATTTGCGCAGTATAGGGTTTACCGGCGATCGTGACCGTTATTTGCTTGAACAGATGCTCGTCTTCCATCTCAGGGCGGTTGCCTTGGAAATGGCAGACGCCGATGGGAAGAGGGCCGAGTTGTTTATGACCCCAGTCGAGATCATGGTATTGGGCACCCAATAGCGCTTTTTTTTCACGATCGATTTTAAGGAAATTTTCACTATTGGTTAGGAATTGGAATGAGGAAGGGGTACTTTCATCTTCTTTTAAAGCAGCTGCAATGCGGAGTTCCCATTTTCGAACATTCCTTCTGATTTCCCGATCAGTCCGTTGTTTTGGACCGGCTTTGGGTTTATCTTGCAACCAGGGTTCTTTTCCGTCCAATTCCGGAACGCCATAAACCACAGGCGGCACAGAATGAACAGAACTAGGAGCGGGCAGAGCAGGAAGGACCGATTTGATCGCGGCTATGCGGATAGCATTCGAGACATCGAGCTTGCCTTTGCTGTGATGCTTGGGATCTCTGTAATCGTTAAAGAAGGCTTTTCTTCCGAATTTATCGATTTTTTTATCGGCTTCATATTTTTTATCTTTCTTAGCCAAATCAGCGGTTTTTCCTACGATTTGTCTCACAATTTCAACATCGAGTTTATTCGCTTTTCCCATTAAAGCAATTCCGGCTTTCGTATCGCCTTTTTCGAATTTCCCAAGAGCTTTCCGGATAATCGTGATGGCTTCAGGTTCAGCAGGCGCGGAAATCTGGATAACGGTTTTGCCTTTTAGGAATGCTGCTGAAGAAGATGATGAAGGTGGAGCGCTTGGAATAAGACGAAGCCTAATGAGATGGATATGCTGAGAAAGTGCATCGAGTTTCTGTATATACGCGCCCTTCTTAGATGAAGGAGAAACTTTATCAATCGCTTTTCTGATTGAAGCAGCTTCTTTACTGAGGGCGGTGATGGTTTTTGTAATTTGATCGAGAGATCTTGTCGCAGGAACCTCAGAAAGTTCCGGTTTTTCCAAGATGCTAAGATCGGTATTCAAATTCAGTAAGGTCGCAGAGACCTGCGCGAGTCTATCGCCAATGGATAATGCTGACATGAATTACCTAGATTAATTTGTTAAAAGTTTCTTAAGTATTATAAGCAAATTTCGCGTAATAGTAAATAAAAGTTAAATTTTTAATTAATCATAGTGTTGTTGAGAATCAATGGGTTGCAACTCTTTTACCCCGCCTTTCGTACCTTCGATCCAAAAAGGCCCGTAAGCATATTCCTGAGCAGCAAAAGATTGATAGAAAAAATTTGATCCAAGTATATTGACGATCAATATGTTGAAGACGAGTAGTGAGCAGATAAAACTCAAGGGCCTAAAAGAGCCTTCCCTGGTGATCCTCCTATTATTGGTCTCCTTTCCTGCCGTGGGGGCGGTCTTATTTACCCCCGCCTTGCCCCTGATCACCCAGTATTTTCAGATCTCCTCGGGAATGGCCCAAATGAGTGTCACCGTTTTTCTCGCGGGCTATGCCATTGGTCAGCTTCCTTGGGGGCCTCTTTCCAATAAGATCGGAAGGAAACCCGTCATCTATATAGGCCTTCTTATATCAGTCATCGGCTCTCTTTTGTGCATCCTCTCAGGGCCTCTGCATCAATATTGGCTTTTGGTCTTGGCGAGGCTCATCACGGCGCTTGGGGCAAGTGTGGGGCTCATGATGGCCTTTACGATCGTCAGCGATTACTATGAACCGGGGGCTGCAAGGCAAAAGCTCGCTTTCGTGATGGCGGCTTTCGCGGTTGCGCCGGGCACTGCTGTGATGCTCGGGGGTTTTGTCACGCAGTATTTCAATTGGGAAAGCACATTTCTCTTAGAGGCGGTCTATAGCGCTTTCATGATCGTTTTATGTGCGAGGCTGCCGGAGACGAGCACCGAACTTTCGAAAGAAAAATATACGCTCGTGACGGTCATCAATAGTTACATTACGAGATGTCAGCATAACCATAAGTTGTTTCTGTGCGGACTTATGCTCGGATGCTCAGCTGCGTTTCTGTATGTATTTGCGGCAAGAGGGCCGTTTCTTTGCATCCATACTCTGGGTCTGACACCGAGCCAATATGGACTTCTCAACCTCATTCCTGCTGTGGGACTTGTCCTTGGCATGTTTCTTTCGCATCGAACAGCGCATATTCTTTCTCCGCATAAAGCGATAGGCTGTGGGCTATTGATCATGGCTGTATCGTCGCTTGCGATGCTGGGGCTGTTTGCTTGGGGGAAATTCAATCTTTGGACGCTGATTATTCCTTATTTCATTACGAACATGGGAATCAGTTTTGTTTTTATCAATACGCCGGCGATCGGCACTGCGCATGCGAAGAACAAACCAAATGCTTCAGCTGTTTTGTCGTTTTTGAATATCACTGTGTGTGTGATTACGATCATCGCCTTAGAATCGGTCATCTCGGAAGTGGAGATTGTGATGCCGATCTTCTTCTTGGGGCTTCTAGTTCTATTCCTGCCGCTTTATCTCACTCTTGAAAGGATCGTGAGAAGAGAAGCTTAATTTAAGGATAAATCTTCGGGGATCATCGATAGGGAGGCGAATTTGCCGCCCATCTCGCGGAGCGTCGTCTGCCAAAGTTCTTCGGAAGGGGTTTCGAACACGAGTCTTTTTGAGCCGGGATGGAGAAACCAGTTTCCGGCGAGGAATTCTCTTTCGAGTTGTCCAGGACCCCATCCGGAATAGCCAAAACAGAGGCGGACAGGGGGACAAGAAGTTTCCGTTGCGAGGGTCTGCAGGAAAGCGAGGTCGCCTCCGAGAAACACTCCTTCGCAGAGTTTGAGGGTTTGATCGGGCGCGCCGTTAAAGCCATGGAGCAGCATGAGCTGACTTTGCTGGACGACGCCGCCGACGCGGAGTTCGATATTGGGATTGGTCATCTCTTCGAGCTTGAGCACTTCTTCAGGCAGTTCGATGGAAAGAGGCTTGTTGAGGATGAGGCCGAAGGAGCCTGCGGGACTATGGTCGCAGAGGATGAGCACGCTGCGGAAGAGAAGTCCGCTATCGAGATCGGGACTTGCGATGAGAAGCGTTCCTCGGTCGATATGCGAATAGGGAAGATGTTCCATCAGTTCGGGACACAGTTATTGGTTTGGGAACTCATCGCATCCATGAGCTGCTGGTTATAGAGGCGTAAGTTGTCGCTGAGTTCATCGACTTCGCGGAGGAGTTCGCTGAAGTCTTTCTTGAACGGCACGGACTGCATGATCTGTTCTCTTTCAGGCGAATCTTCGGCTTTTTGGATGAGGACAGAGAGTCTGGCCATAGCGGTGTTGATCTGGTCGATCTCTTGCTCGAAGAAGTCGCGGAAGTTGTTCGGGGTCTGCAGAGCGTTCATCAGGTTGGCGCGCTGGGTACGTAGACGCTGCCAGGTCTTGTTGAGATGGAAGAGGAGGCCGTAGTGGTTGACATCGTTCATGAGGATGTCGGCTTTGCTCAAGATGGCGGTCATGCGGAGGTACATTTCGTCGCTTTTCAGGAGACGGCCGACGGTCCCTTTGCCTTCTGCGACGTCTTGGGTGATCAGGTCGACGGAATGGCTGACATTTTTGAAGTTTTCCATGGCGATGCCGACGTTCTTGAAGACGCGGGCGTTATCCATTTGGAAGAGGGCGTCCTGGATTTTGACCATGGAGAGGTTGAAGTTCTGCGCGGCGACTTTGAAATCATCGACGAGGCGTTGTTCATTGATGCTGGAAATGGTGTCGTAGGCCTGATCCATCGTGCAGCCGAAGGATTTGATCGCGAAGGAAATGTTGTCGCTATTGTTGTGGAACCAGTTGTGGAATTCATCGATCGCGCTTTCGATTTTCTTCGAGAGATCGCCAATATGGTGCACAGCGCTGGCAATCGGATCTTCGGAATTGGCGTAGATCGGCTGCGTGGTGATCTCGACGGGTTTGACGCCGGGAGGAGGCGCTTTGGGGATGATCGCAATGGATTTTTCGCCAAGGAGACCGGAAGTTTCGATGATGATTTCATCGGTGTTGTAGACTTCGACGCTCGAATCGACTTTTAAGGTGAGCTGATAGAAATAGACTTGCCCTTCGGCATCGGTCGGCTGCGTCCTGGCGTCCATGATCTCTTGAATCGTGACGACTTCGCCGACAGGCATACCTGCAAACAGGACGCGTGTGCCAACGGAAAGCTGGTTGATATTGGCGAAGCGTACATAGATTGTTTTTTTACCGTCGCCGACATGAGGGTGCAAGAAAAGGACGATCGAAACGATAAAGACGCAGGCAGCGATGACGAATACGCCGATGAGGAAATTCTTGATCGTTTGAGTCACAGAACAACTCCTTGTAGTTCCGCACGGAAAGTCCTAGGATCCTGGCTAATAGTCTTTCGTAAAAAGGCTATGATAGGATCGTCTATTTTAAGGAACTCCCCTGGTTCTGCGATATAGGCTATTTTACCGTCTTTAATCAAGGCTAGTCTATCGCCGACATAAAGCGCAGAGAGAATATCGTGCGTAACAACGACGCTGGTCGCTTTGAGTTCTGCTTGCGTTTTCACGATGAGCTGATTGATCGTCATCGCGGTGATAGGATCGAGGCCGGTCGTAGGTTCGTCATAGAGGACGATCGCAGGGCGGTAGACGATTACGCGGGCGAGCGCAGCCCGTTTACGCATGCCGCCTGAAAGCTCCGAAGGCATTTTTCTCTGGGTGCCGTCCATTCCGACCATTGCCAGCGCATGGGCGACCATGTCGTCGATTTCTTTTTTGCTATACCGCTTGCCTGTTTTGCGATCGCCGTGTTCGGTGAGATAGAAGGCCGTATTGTCGCGGATGTTCATCGAATCGAAAAGAGCTGAACCTTGGAAGAGCATACCCATGTCAGCGACGGCTTTATAGAGATCAGGGCCTACGAGGTCGGTGATCCGGACTCCATCGACATCGATGGTCCCCGATTCGGGTTTCGTAATGCCGATGATGTGTTTGAGAAGAACGCTTTTTCCCACGCCCGATCTTCCGAGGATGACGATGGTTTCCCCCGTTTTGATATCTAAGTCGAGACTGTCCATGACCGGTGTGTGGTCATAGGTTTTTCGAAGACCGCGGATGGTGATCATGGGAACCAGGTAAACTCCCGATGTAGGATATTGAGAGAAACGGTCAGGAAGAAATTGCTGAGCAGAATGACGCAATAGGTGATCACGACGCTAGTCGTCGTCGATCTTCCAACGCCTTCCGCGCCTCCGGTCGTCGTAAGGCCCTTATAGCAGGCGATCGTCATGATCGCGATACCGAAGAGGAAGGATTTGATGACGCCTGTGGCAAAGTCAAAGAGGGTGAGGTGATCGCGCATTGGATCAAAATAGTCGACAGGGGCCATGCCGAAGTAGTAGACCGCGATGAGATAGCCGCCATAAATGCCGAGGATGATGCTGAAAACAGTGAGCAGCGGCATCATGAATGTGCCTGCAATGATCCTGGGCGCAATGAGATAGCGATGGGGATTGACCGCCATGGTCTGCAGCGCGTCGATTTGTTCCGTCACACGCATGCTGCCGAGTTCGGCGCACATCGCAGCGCCTACCCGGCCTGTCACCATGAAGCCGGTCAAAACGGGGCCAAGTTCGGTCATCATGGCTTTTGCGACCATGATTCCGGTGACGCCGGTGAGCCCCTTGTCTTGCAATTGATAGAAGGACTGCGCGGCAAGGACCATTCCTGTCGAAAAGCCGGTGATCGCCACCACGATCAGGGAGGCGACGCCGATATCATAGAGCTGTTTGAGAATAAGACTTGCTGCGGGCGGCCTGCGCAGAGTGCATTTGATGGTGTCGAGGATCAGAGTGACGTATTCCCCGAGCTTCACCACAAAACTAAAACGATCCAAAAACCAATTGGACTTGGGAGCCCAATGGTTCAGGATCGTTTGTGTAGCCGATTGTTTCTCTGCCATAGTCGTTCAAGGGGAGGTAGTTTTCCCCCTTAAACGAATTGTAGCTGAAATTAGCCCTTAGTCAAGAGACTAAATCATCCTGCGGGCGTTTGCCATCATCTCTTGAGCAGCGCGGAGATACTGCTGGAAGAGTTCGCTATAACGTCTTTCAGGACCTTTATCCAAATGATGCTGCACTTTGCGCAGTTCACCTTGGACGTCAGTTTCTTCATGACGGAACCAGCTGCCAATGGCTTCGCTGCCTTTGGAAGCAGTCGTCACAGCAGAATAGGCGTCATACCAAACTGGCGTGCCAAATGCGGGTGCGACGCCGGCGGCCAGGCATAATCCTGCGCCAAACGCATGACCATAGAATTGCTTGGTATTGATCCAGACGTTCTTACCATAAAGTTCCGTCATGGTCTTTAGTCTATCTGCAGAGATCGAGCTCTGGAGATTTTCTAACTTGGCTGTGAGGGGAGCCATATTCGCTACGGCACGTAGAAAACCGTAAGCGGCAGATGCGGGTACACCTTGAGATTGGGCCATAATTTTCTCCTATACGTGAAATTCACGCGCTTCCATGCCGAGATCGACGATATGCTTGGCTGAACGGCGCGCTTGGGTTTGTTCTTCTAAAACTTCTTTCATTTGTTCAGTGAACTGATCGACGGTATGTCGGCTTACACTGAGTTTACCTTGTACTTCGGTGAGATCGCCTTGCGATCTAGCTACTTTGGCTTCGACGACCTGCTCGCCGACAGCACCGACAGTGGTGGCAACGTTCGCAAGTGTTTGTGCGGCGAGAAGCGCTTGCGAAGAAAAACTGAGCGTTCCGAAGATCGCAATCGCGCCTAGAGAGGCGAATTGCACGCCGGAAGTCATGAGTGCGATGGACAATGGAACATAGTGACGGATTCGCCGTTTCCAGTCTTCATTGCCTTTGGCGATTTTATCGGCCACCGCATCGTAAAATCCCGCTTCTGTCAAAGCTAAGTTGGCAAGCGATACGATGCCCGCTCCGATGAGAGCTCCGCCGATGTAGACGGCAGCGCTGCTTGTGGCAAGTTGGATGCCTAGGAATATCGAAACGACGGAAAGGACGCCGGAGCCGATTTTTTGCAGGTAGGACCATACGCCTGCTTCTTGGCTGAGTTTGGCGGCTTCGCGCATCTTTTCAATGTGATCATTGCAGAGTCCCTCGAGACGGACGCGCTCCTGTTCGAACATGGAGGAATAGACACCGGTGAGCTGATTGCCGTTTTGATAAAAGCGGTCGGCAGCTCCGATGATCCCCAGTTCAGGAGGAAGGCGCGGCTTGGAAGGCTTGTACGCCTCCCGTTTTGCGGCAGCAGGAGCTAGAGTATCGATTTCCGCTCTCTTCTGCAGATCTTTTCGCACCACCGCATCGCGTGATACCTGAGTTCCCGCCACCGTAGGGGAGGGGAATAGATAGCTCGTGATGGGAGTTAGAAGATTCTCAATGCTATATTGGGCCATTATTAACTCATGTGAATGGTCTTTAGCAATTCGATCTTGTCTTTCAGCTCGTCGTCGGCAGGGCTATTTAATCTCGCCTCGGCCATATCGAGAGCTTTTGCCGCTTCCTGCCGATTCCCAAGGGAAAGAAGGCATTCGCCAGCGTGAAAGTGCACATAGGGGTCCCCAGTGTTGAGCAGGGCGACGATGCTCCAAGCGTGAAGAGAGCCTTCATAGTCCGAAAGCATCTGACGCGTAGAGGCAAGCCCCCGCCAATGTCCTTCTTCAAAAGGCGCCGACTGCGTAAGAGCATTGAAAAGCTCGTCTGCTTTTTCGTAGTCGCCTGCATCGTAGCAAGCGTAGGCAGCAGAGTAGAGCGATGCAAAATCTTCCTGGGCGATCAACGTACTCATATTAGGGTTTTACCGCTTGGCCTTCGATCATCGTTTGCTGACCTTGGCGATGGATGCGGACGATCTCTTGGAAGACTTTGGTGAAATCGGTGATGTCTTGCAGAAGCTGGTTGGCATACATGAGATGAGGATTGACCTCCGTCGCGATCAATTTACATTGGTCGTTGATACCGCGTAGGAAATTGTCGACGTTCTCTCCTCGCCATTCGTATTCATCAGGGGTGGAGAAAAGATCCGGCGCAATGGCGCGTACATTATCGACGAGCTCCCGTTTTTCTGGATCATTGGTGAAATCGACATTGTTTTTGTCGACTTGTTTAGCGGTATTGATCGCGATGAGCAATTGGGTGAGTGTTTCAAGCTTATCATTGCTCTCATCGATACTAGTACGATGCCCATCGATCTTTCTCATTTGCATGGCATATTTTGCTTCATGCAGCTGAATGGCCAAAAGGGCGGGATTATGACGTAAACCTTCCATACTCATGTGATCCTCCTTGTTATTATTGGATAATATTCCTCGTAATCTAAAGCATAGCAACGAGGGGTCATTCCCGCAATGAATATCGATAAAGAAATATTAAAGAAATTAATTGCAAACTTAAGTGATAGTTACGCTGTGATTTGGCTATGTAATTAATAATTTTTTTCTTTCATCGGTTGAATTGTTCAAGAAATTTGTGGCGCTAAATATGCCTGTTCAGGCATATTCAATGTTCGAAATTAAGGAAAGCTCAGCGAAGATGAAGCGGCTGTTTTGGGTTGGATCTAGCCACGAAGATTTAATTGAATTCCCTTCAAAAGTTCGCAGGGCGATGGGTTTTGCACTACACCAAGCACAAATGGGCGAAAAACCAGAAAGAGCAAAAGTTCTCAGCGGCCTAGGAAATGCGAAGATTTGGGAAATTCGCGAGAATGATGAGAGTGGAACTTATCGAACTATTTACACTGTGGAATATAAGGGCATTATCTTTGTGTTGCATGCCTTTCAGAAAAAATCCAAAAAAGGTATATCAACACCAAAGGAAGAAATAAACCTGTTGAAGCGCCGTTTAAAAGATGCCGAAACATTATTTCATCAGCTTGAAGCAGAAGAAAAATCATGAAAAAAAGAATAAAATACAAAGAAAGTTCAGGCAACGTCTTCGCTGATTTGGAGATTCCTAATCCAAAAGAAGCTTTAGCAAAAGCGGAAGTAGCGCGTGAAATTAGCAAGACGATTAAAAAGAAACGATTGACTCAAGCACAAGCTGCGAGAATCTTAAAGATTGATCAACCAAAGGTCTCTTTATTACTACGCGGATATCTGACTAATTTTTCTTTAGAGAGACTTTTTAGGTTTTTGAATGATCTAGGCCAGGATGTCCTAATTTCTATTAGTCCTTCATCGCGATCTAAACATGGTTGTACTAGGATAGGTGAATCGCTTTCTCATGGACGAATGGCTGCTTTAGGAAAATAACTAGTAGTTCTTATTCCATTTCAGACTGAATTTGCCGACTTGGCCTGATTGTGTCTCGCTCGATTCGTTTTCGGCTTGGGCGATGAGTCCGCCGCCGAGATCGACTTCGACGATGAACCTGCTCGAACTTAGGCTTTGTGTCAGGGAGATCATGACGCCCCGGACGAGATAGAATTGCTTGCCGATGGTGATCGAAGTTTGGTTGAGCCCTTGTTCCGATGGTACGATGTCGAAGGTATCGATGCCGAGGATGTTGAGGCCGCTGCCGATTTGCCCTACGAAATTCCATCCAGCGCTACCAGAAAAGGACATGACAGTATGGGCGAGCTGGACAGCTTGGAGCGGTTTGATCTCGGTAATTTTTTTGTTGAAAAGGATGAGCGAGAAGATGTCGCTTGTCGCAAGAGGGGGAACCGATTCCAGGCTGAGCTGCGGAGCGGTGAGGATGCCGCGGAGTTGCGCTGTGATGGTGGCTTCGGGCATATTGAGCGTTCCCGAGATATTGAGAATGCCTTCTTGTCCTGGTTTATCGGTAAAGCTGATCTCTCCCTGGCTGAGCTTGAAGTTCTTTCCAAGAAGTGTAAATTGTCCTTTGGCAAGTCTAAGCGTTCCGCTTGCGAGCAAGTTCAAATTCACCCCATGTACATGGAGATCGCCGCCCCAACGCGAGGTGAGGTTATTGGTGTCGAAATAGATCGAGTCGTTGGAATGGAAGGTGAGGTCGAACTCGAAGGGAAAAGTGACGGGTAGCGCGCCCAAGATCGTTTGGACATGCGCCGGTTGATGAATATACGTGACGGGAAGATTGGGAATGTCCGTCGGCAAGGTGCGAGGAATGGAAAAGGCAGCTTCATCGATTTCGACGATACCTCTTGCGATCGCCCGTTTGGAAGTTCCCTCGATTTCTATGGGACCTGTGAGCGTAGCTTCGACGAGATTGAGGCTAAACGTGGGAAGATGGTCGACTTTTGCATAGAAATGGTAAGGAAAATTGTGGGCGGGACGCATTTGCATGTTGCCGGTGCCTACCAAGGTCCCTTGATTGTTGAGTCCGTTTGCATGAAGAGAGGTGAGGAAAAATTCGTCGCGTCTAGCTTCGATATCGGCCTCGAGGTTCTCGATTCTCAGGCCGATGACGTCGTTTTCATAGGCGCCGTTATAGATGGAAAGATCACCTAGCATGAGAGGGCTGGATAAAGAACCGGAAAAAAGCAGCTTCCCTTCGATCCAGCCTTTCCAACGATGAAAACCTGTGTTGACGAATTCAGAAAATTCCTCGAGATTTCCCATGAATAGAAGAGAAGAGCTCAATTTTCCTTCCGTATCGATTTTGAAAGGAAAATAGGTTTCCTTCGTAAATTCCAGAGGAATCGTTGCGTCGAGTAGGATGGCTTGGCCGCCATAAGCTTTTAGCTCGCTATGGAGTTGCATAGAGGAGCCTTCGAAATTGGCAAGAAGCGCTCCTTTCGCCTGGAAGATCGAATCCTCGCCGAAGCGTCTTGCTTTTACATCTCTTAGAGAAAGCTGGCAGGAGCCTCGGACATTTTCATGCGTTCCTTGCATAGCGCAGACGATCGTCGATTCTCCATGCAGGCTCAAATAGGGAGTGAAAAGCGTGAGCAAGGCAAGGGGAACATCATTGCCTTGCAAGGAAAGGCGCCATTGATCAGGCCCAATGTGATATTGCGCGGAAAGACGGCCATTTGCGAGTTGAAGAGAAGGGGCATCCAACGAGAAGGAATCGTCTGCAAGTTCGACGACGGTCTTTTCTTGGATCTTTACTCGATGGCTGAGGAATGTTCCATCCAGATTATCGATGGTGAAGACTTTCTTTCCGGAAGATCGATCAAAAGAGCCTTTGGCTTCAACTTGAAATGGCTCTTTCCAGGTGCCTTGCGAAATGGCGGTAAATTGCCAGAGCATCGGCTCGCCGTGCGCATGGAGATCGAGCGTTGCGAAATAGGCGCTCGGTAAATAAATCCTCTCTGCCTGTAATTCTACGGAGCCAATGGGCTTTTGCTGTGAGAAGCGGAGATCGAGAGAGAGTGTCCCTTCGGCAATTTTGAGATGGCGCATAGCGAAATCGGCCATTTTCGCATAGCCTCTCATCGCTTGCCCTTCTGAGTTCAAAAATTCAAGCTCGATTCCGACTCTGCCGCCAAGCCCTCGGTTCGGAAAGAGGGGATCGAGCACGCTAAGATCATCCGATTGAATCCGCAAAGTGCCTTCCGATACGAGCTCTTTATTGAAAGAAAGATCGCCGCCGATCTGCAAGTTGGTCGTTAAGAGCGCAAGATTTTTTACAGTGGCTCCCGTCCCAGGAATATACACTAGCGTAGAATCCCCTTCGAGATGCAGAGGCGCAGCATCGAGCGACAGCCAAAGCGCCCCTTCCCATGTATTTCCTTCTTTGAAGGTAAGACAAGAACTTGCATGGAGCAGATCGAATTGCATTTGGCCGATCGATCCTTTCTCGATATCGAGTTTACCATCGAACGCGCCGCGGTCTAAAACCCCGCTTGTTTTCAAGAGTCCGGTAAGCGCAGTGTTGGAAAACGAAGAAAATGGGGCAAGAGAAGGGATTTCGATCGAATAGTGGCATTCCTTGATCGAAAGATCGGGAAGTAAGAATCCCTGAAAAGATGCGTCGGCAAGAGGTCCTCGAAGAAAGGCTTTTTTAACCTCGAGAGTGCGGTTGGGCTGTATTTCAAAAGAGCCGCGGATTTTCCAAGGTTGATTGAGGAGTTCATAATGGGGGATTTCCATTTCCTCAATGCTGCCAAAAAGTTGGCCGGTGAGAGGAGGCGCAATGCTTGGTTCTTTTAGAGCAATCGCTCGCCATGTGTCCCAAGGACCTTGAAAATCGATCTGCGCACGCGCTTTAAGTTCATAGGCGCATTTGAAAGGCGATAGGGAGCCGAGTCGACTTTTCAGGCGGATTTCCAAAAAGCCTTTTCGTCTTCCGCCAACGGCAAAAATATCCTGCTCAAAGCATTCTTCCAAGCTCTTCACAGTCAGTTTGCAGAAAATATCGCGCGCATCTTTGAAAAGTTTACAAGAGCCTTGGAGATAAAAAGAGGGAAACGTATGTTCCCCTTGCTTCCAAGAGACGTTTTCGATCCGAAGGGCATGCACGGAAAGATCGAAGGGAAACCCGTTGATGATGTTGAACACGGTCTCTTCGACCGGAATCGGGGTCGTCGGATACGTAGTGACGCTTACCTGTTTTGCTTTAAACGAACTGATGCCGAGTTGTTTCCGAAGCAGAGGGAAAAAGGCGATGCGGATCCTTAAGGAATTGATGTGGACCAAAGCTTTTTCAGGAACGGTCACCGTGAGATCTTCGATTTCCCAACGAAGCGGAATCGAACCTTCTAGACGTTTGAACGTAAGCGTCACGCCGCTTTCTTGCGCAATCTCGTGAAGTCTTGTTTCAAGACGCGATTTGAACCACGCCGTTTGCGCAATCGTCACGATTGCCGTGATCAAGAAGATACTGAGTCCGGCAAGAAGTACGAGAAGTTTGATTGCTTTTTTAAACATAATTTTAGAAGCTTTGTCCGATACTTACCAAAATCTTCCACCTATTGTCGAGCCCTGATCTTCGATTCAAAGGAAATCCGACATCGAGCCTAAGGGGTCCGATGAACGTAAAATACCGGAATCCTATGCCGACCGATTTCAACCATTTTCCGCTAAAGGTTGGCAGGACGTCGAGCCAAACATTGCCGAGATCGAAAAAAGGAACGATACCGAGCGATTGGGAAAGGCGGAATCGTGTCTCCAGAGTATAAAATACCGCCGATCTGCCGCCAATGGGCTTGCGTCTTCCGCTGCTGGAATATCTCAGCGGACTCACAGTGAGGTAACCATAGCCACGGAGATCTTCTTCGGTTCCTCCTAAAATCCTTTCAGGGAGAGGGATGTCGTGCAAATGTCTGCTATAGATCGAACAGAATGTGAGTTTCTGCGCAATAGTCAGAATTTCTCGTTTTCGGACCATCGGTAGATAGCAACCGTAGGAGAAACGTTGTTCGATATAGAATTGCCCCATTTTGTTGATGAAGCTCACTGAAGGATAGAGATAATAATCTAAAGAAATGCCCGCTGTAGGGTTGAGGATGTTGTTGACATCTGCCCATCCGGCATAAAGCGGCATTTGGGCAAGATAGAAAGTTCCGTTATCCAGGCTATTCGTCACGATCATTCCCTCGCCCCTTCCGCCGATGGAAAAACGGAGATGGCGATGGACTTTGCGCTCTAGACGGCCTGTGAAGCCATAGGTTTGTTCGGAATAGACATGCTCGATGTTTTCCCGCACAGCTTGGAATTGCGCGGAAAAATCTTGTCCGATTCTTTTGAAATCGGGGATGCGGTAGGAGAGGATCCCGCCATGGCTGATCTGGGTGATATCGGCTTGGATGCGGATGATCTGCCCTTCGCCGGCGACATTGCGGCTTTCCCAACCAAAGGTGGCGCCCATCCCGAAAGCCGTCTGGTAGCTGATACCCGCGCTGATATTCCGATGCAGCGTTTCGGTCAGTTCCATTTTTAACGGAAGCGTGCCGCAATCTTCCGGGATCGCATTCGGCGTTGCGATGACGGCACTGAAGAGTCCCGTTTCGATGAGGCTTTTCTGTGTCGATTGCAATTTACGACTGTCGTAGAGTTCGCCTTCATCCCAAGACAGCTTGCGCCGGATCCAAGGTTCTTTGGTTTTTTTTTCGCCGACGATTTCCGTCGGACCAAAAAAACAAAGCGGTCCGGTGCGGACATTGAGCCGGACATTGACAGAATGCGATTTTCCATCGACGACGATATCGCGGCTCATCAAGGTCGCAAGAGGATAGCCATTTTCGGCAAGCGTCGCGAAAAGGCGATTCGTCGCATCGATGATCGTTTGCGATTTTGCCGGCATGCCGAGCTTGATGCCGAGTTCTGGCAGTTCGAACTTTTGGTAGACTTGCGGCGCGACGAGTTCCGGCGATGTGAGATCCAGTACAAACGATTCAATGCGATAAAGCGGTCCGGTGCTGATGTAGACCAGAACGCGCGCTTTGGGAAAATTATCTTCGATCCGAAAATCGACCTTCCCTTCGTAATAGCCATAAGCGCGCAACACTTTGAGCATATCGGGAACATCATTTTCCGCCCGTTGACGGAGAGCGGTGATCGAGGGAGGGGCTTTTTTTAACGTGGTGAGCTGCGAGATCGATTTCAACGTTTTTACGACGCTCGAATCATCGATCCCTTCGAATTCCACCACATAGGAAATCTCTTTAGCGAAAAGAAAAAATGGCATCATGAACAAGAGCAAAAAAAGCTTGAACCGATGCACCATAAAGCTCAGAATTAACTATTTTTCACGGAATGGTAGCAGATATGTCGATAACAAGGCCACGATCAGAAGAGATTTATCGGAAAAGTTGCAAAATCGCGCCAGGCGGTGTGAATTCTCCTGTCCGCGCATTCAAGGGACTCGATGTCGATCCGCTCATCGTCGAAAAAGGTGACGGCAGCATCATCGAAGATGTCGATGGCAACCGCTATATAGATTATTGTCTCGGATGGGGATGTCTTATCCATGGCCACAACCCGCCATTTGTCATTTCAGCGATTCAAAAGCAACTTGCCAAAGGTCTTTCCTTCGGCATTGCAACTGAAATCGAAGCCGATTTCGCAGAAATGGTCGTCGATCTCGTTCCTTCGATCGAGATGATCCGATTTGTTTCCTCCGGCACTGAAGCGACGATGAGCGCGATCCGCCTTGCAAGGGGCGTGACAGGAAAACCTGCCATCGTCAAATTCGAAGGACATTATCATGGCCATTCCGATGGACTACTCATCAAAGCCGGTTCCGGCGTCACAAAATTACCCGAATCGAGTTCCCAGGGTGTTCCCTTCGACTACGTGAAGCATACGATTTGCCTTTCGTTCAACGATTTCGATCTTTGCCGAAAAGTGCTTCGCGAGCGCGACGACATTGCCTGCGTGATTCTTGAGCCAATTACTGCCAATATGGGCGTCGTAATGCCAGAACCTGGGTTTCTCGCCATGCTGCGCGAAGAGACCGCCAAAAAAGGCATTCTATTGATTTTCGATGAAGTGGTGACAGGGTTTCGTCATTGTCTTGGAGGCGCGCAGGAACTTTTCGACATCGATCCCGATCTCACCTGTCTCGGAAAAGTCATCGGCGGGGGTTTTCCTGCAGCTGCCTATGGCGGGAAAAAACGGTACATGGAGCAGATGGCTCCTCTGGGCAATGTCTATCAAGCCGGCACGCTTTCCGGATTTCCGCCCGCTATGGCCGCAGGAAGAGCCTCTTTGCAAGCACTCACAAGACCTGGATTTTATGAAGAACTCGAAGAAAAGAGCGCAAGGCTTCTTGCACCCATACGTCAATGCATCGAGCAGCACGATCTTCCCGTGACTTTGCAAGCCAAGGGATCGATGATTACGCTCTATTTTGGTGTGGGAAAAGTACAATGTTATCAGGATCTAAAAGGCGTCGATGTTAAAGCCTTCAGAGATTTTTTTGCTTTTATGCTTGAGAGGGGTATTTATCTGCCTCCATCGCACGTCGAGGCGTGGTTTGTTTCTTCGGCGCATACGAATGAGCAGATCGATTATACCGCTCAAACAATTGTGGAGTTTTTAGAAGGTTATTCGAATCGGAGCCGATTGCTCATAAGCTCTGGATCCGCTAGCTCATGAACTTCGTTGGGAAGGGAAAGAAGATTGCACGCTACGGTCATAAGAGACTCTAGCGAGGTAGGGCTGTTTTTGAAGGTCTTGTAGGTGGCTTTAATACTTTCAATGACGTCTTTCGTCTTCTCATCTTTAGGAGCTACCTGTTCTACGAGGCTTAGATAGGTTTCTCCTTTCGTTGCCCTTTTTTCGTCAGAATGAATAGCCGACGTATTGAGCTTTTCCCAAAGAGCCTTAACCTTAGAGACTTGCGCCTTAACATTGGGAGCTGCCCTGCTCTTTGCGCCCGGGACGCCTTCGCCACCGCGGGTAGCTTGGGAATACCGAAGATTTCTTAGATTAATCTCATTTACCTCAGCCATATAGTTTCTCTGTAGTTAGAAGTCCTCTATTGTTAATTATACATAAAACACTGTTAATAATCAATCTGTATTAAATCGAATTAAACTAATAATTATATATAGTAAGGGTTTAATTATAAGTTATTTAAGTCTTGCCAGTCCGAGGGTCCCGTGGTATCCTATCTGCCATGATCGGTTTAGGCATTGCTTTTTCAGCCCTTGGGCTTCTCCTCGTTATGCTGGAGTTCTTCATTCCAGGGGCGATCCTGGGCATCCTAGGCTGCCTGGCCCTTTTAGGGAGCATTGCTCTAGTCGGTTTCGCCGCCCCTATGGGATGGCTACTGCTCTATGTAGTCCTTTTAGGGATACTCGTCTGGGGCGCCTGTAAGGCGGCCCTATACGGGGTAAAAAGGACGAGAAAACGGGGAAGCTATTTTCTCGGCGCCGACCAGGCGGGGATTCAGGCATCTGCCTATGATCCCACCCTGGCGGAGAAAAGGGGAATCGTGGCGACCGACCTCAAACCCTCAGGCCACGTCCTCATCGAAAAGGAGCGCTACCAGGCGGTTTCTTCCGAGGGCTATTTGAGCCAAGGAACGCCGATCAAAGTTCTTAAAGTCGAAGGTGCACGACTCGTCGTGCAAAAGGAGTAATTATGGATACCTCTAATTTTTCTCTTCTGTTCGTTACGATGATCGTCGTAGCGGTCGGAATCACCCTCATGATCTTGGGGCGCTATATCAGCCTGTGGTTCCAGGCGTATGTCTCGGGAACCCCTGTGTCTCTTTTCAATATCATCGGAATGAGCATGCGAAAAATCCCTTCACGTATCATCGTCACCGCCTATATTACGGTCCACAAGGCGGGGATCAAAGAAATCCAAGTGAGCGATCTCGAGACCCACTATCTTGCCGGAGGAAATATCTCGAATGTTATCCGCGCTATGATCGCTGCTGATAAAGCCAATATTCCGCTCAATTGGCGGCAAGCGACGGCGATCGATCTCGCAGGACGCGATCTTCTCGATGCTGTGCGCACCTCCGTCAATCCTAAAGTGATCGAGTGCCCTGACAAGTCGCAAGGAGAGTATATTACCGCGGTAGCCAAAGATGGCGTACAATTAAAAACCAAAGCCCGCGTGACGGTCCGCACGAATATCCAGCAGCTCGTCGGCGGCGCGACGGAAGAGACCATTATCGCCCGAGTTGGCGAAGGGATCGTCAATGCCATCGGTGCAGCGCAAACGCATACAGATGTCCTCGAATCGCCTCAGAGGATTTCTAAACTCGTCCTCGAGCGCGGACTCGATGCCCAAACAGCCTTCGAAATCCTCTCCATTGATATCGCCGATATTGCCGTAGGGGAAAATATCGGAGCCCGTCTTCGCGCCGATAAAGCAGAATCCGATAAACGCATTGCCCAAGCAAAAGCCGAAGAGCGAAGAGCGCTCGCCGTCGCAATGGAACACGAGAATCTCGCCAAAGTGACCAACATGCGCGCTAAGCTCGTAGAAGCCGAATCGATGATCCCGCAAGCCATCGCTGCCGCCTTTAACAAAGGCCAGCTCGGCATCATGGAATACTACCGCATGAAAAATCTCCTCGCAGATACTGACATGCGCCAAGCGCTTTCCAAAGAAGAAAGCGTCTTAGAACGGTAATCGTATGATAAAACCACCACCACCACCGAAACCTAAAGAGCCGCCGACATCGAAAAAATCGAAGCGTTCGCGCCTGAAGATGCTCATTCTCTCAAAAGAGATCCTTGAAAGAAGAGGATAATTAGCTTATTCCGAGGGAATGAAGGGTAACCATAAGCTCTCGGACAGATTAGCCAAGCTCCTCGAAAAAGCTAGCGATGATTCGATGACACTCGGGGCATTCATCGAAAGCGTCGGCCCACAGGGCCAGGCGCTTTTGACCCTGATTTTTTCCCTGCCGTTCGTCGTCATTTTCTCCCTTCCGGGGGTTTCCAATCTCTTTGGCATTCTCGTCCTTGTCTTGGGCGCCAGGCTAGCAATCAATAAAAGCGTCTGGATTCCCAAACGGTTTAAAAGTGTAAAAATCGGTGGGCCCAAGTTTTCAAAAATTTTCAAGGCTGTTTGTAAACTAATTTCTTGGATTGAGAAATTCACCCGGCCTCGCTGGTCCTGGATGTTTTCTTGGAAATTCTCCCATTTCTTCCTTGGGCTCATGATCGCTATCGACGGGCTCTGCCTGGCGCTGCCCCTGCCCCCAGGAACAGGGGTTCCTGCGGCCCTTGCGGCCTCCGCCTTATCCTTAGGACTTTTGGAAAAGGATGGCCTTTGGATCCTAATAGGAACTTTTTTATTCTTCTTGAATCTCGCCTTTGTCATCTTCCTATTGTGGTATAGCACCCATATCATAGCAGATATGTTGGTATGGATAGACTTCCTGCCATTTGCATAATAAAAAATTTATTATTTGATTAAGTTAAAATAATCAGTTTTATTCTAATTAAATGATAATAATGATAAAATATTAACCGTAACTTAATAATAATTAAAATCCGGAGAAAATTTATGTCAGTTTCATTTATTAAACGTGGCACTGTTGATGCAGCTGCTTTCGAATCCCTTGGAAATGCTTATCAGCATACCTTTGAAAGAATGGGGAAATCTTTTATTCGAAACATGTCAGCCGATACTTTCTATAATAACGATACTTCTACCTACACTTTTGATGATCTCGCTGAGGAATATGGGCTAAAGAAAAAGGATCTCATCGTTAGCCAATATACCCAGTCGCATCTCGAAGTCGATTACAAAACATTTAAAGACTTATACTCTAAGAAATTTGAGCAGACAGGCTTAGGGAAAAAATTGAAAGGTGCGGACTACACAAAAGCTTTTCAAGAATTCCAAAAAGCCAAAGAAGTTTTCGCTAAGACACTCCAACCCCAGATGCGCAAACAACGAGCAGAGCTTACAGCGCAAATCGCTGCTCAGGAAGCCGTTGTAAAATCTTTTGAAGATAGCCTTGTTTCCCGCGTAAAGGATGTCACCACAGGCAGATCGGATAAGACTAAAGCAAAGATTGTGCATGCAGCTCAATACAAAATGCAAAGAGCTCTTCAAATCAGAAACGAACAAGGACTAAAATTTAGAACACGTATTTGGACGCTTGAAGATTTTGCTGCCCGCCTAAAATCAGCAATACCTTTCAAGAAGTAGTAAAACTTTTCCTAAGAGGGCGGATTCTCCGCCCTCGACCTTCTAAACAAATATTGATCGTTTCTTATTGATTCCTTAAAAGGCCGTCTTTATACTTTGCGGCAAATAAGGAGTTAACTATGTCCGATCCTGCTATTCCAAAATTGGGTATTACCCAAAATGATGTTGCAGCTGCTGAAAAGTGGATATTGAATATCGGCGGGATGCTTCCCGTAGTCCGAGGGATGACATCTAGTTGGCGCGCTACGCTAGCGGGAATCGAGGTTCTTTACGGAGTTGCTACTGCCCTTTACAAGCTCGGCGAAGCAACCATCCATTGTATGGACGCTCAAAAACGCAGTAGCGACCTTGATAAAAGCTACAAACAACTCGTTTACGTTGCCCATGGCGTGGCCAACTTCGTCCGTAGCGAAGTCGAGCAGTCTTGGTATCTACCAGCTACTGTTGCTTGCCTACTCTGGGATCTCAAAGGCATGCGCTTCAAATACCCGAAAGAAGAAGGGGCCGGCAGGCCGTTGACTATGGAAATGGTCACGCAGAACGTCGAGTGGCTCAGAAATAGAGTCCAGGGCGTATTCAACACGATGGCGTAAACTCGCTACTCCTCAGTAGGAGCGGTCCACTGATGAAGGGGGCGCACTTCAAGTTGCGATTCTGCAACTAGAAGTCGCGCCCCTTCTATTTCTACCATATAGAGAATCGTTTTCGGGCTCAAAACGCGCTTTTCCAGGATATGAATAGTTTGACGGTCTTTGAAACGGCCAATCCTGCCATGCCCAAAGCGTTTGATGAGCCAGACCATGAAGACCACGATGAGGAGAAGCCCCACCAGCATTAAAATCATTTTTAAAAACGCGACGCTATAGTTTTCTACAGGCGCCGGCGGTTTATCTGGGGCAAGTGGAGGAGCGGCCTCATTTTGCGCAAAAAGCGGCAAGCCTAGAAACGAAAGTAGAAGAAAAACAAGTCGGATCATAGAGGCGAGAATACAAAAACGAAACGTTTCTGTAAACGCATCAATCTCTTATACTTTTTCTCATGACATTAGGTTGGATTGCATTAGACATCGATGGCACCGTAGCGGAGGGCTTGAACGCTGTTCCTGCCCAAACCGCCGCCTACTTAGACAAGGTCCACAAAGCGGGCTGGAACCTAGTTTTCATCACCGGCAGAACCTTCTCTTTTGCTCATCGCGCTCTAGGGAATCTACCTTTTCCCCACTATCTCGCTGTGCAAAACGGCGCCGATATTCTCTTGATGCCGGAGCGCAAGCTCGTCGATCAGCGCTATCTCGATAGCGATGCGATTCATCGCGTCGAAAATGCCTACCGGGGACAAAAGGAAGATTTTATCATCTATGCCGGCTTTGAGCATGGCGATTTTTGCTATTACCGTCCTAAACATTTTTCCGCTGATTTCCAGCCCTATTTAGAGATGGTCATGTCGCTTGCTCCGGAACCATGGCAGCCCCTTGATTCTTTTAGCAAGCTCGAAGGAAAGCGCTTTCCCCTCATCAAGTGTATCGGGAACGAAGAAGGGATGCGCCTCATCGAGAAAAAACTACGCGCCATGCCAGGCCTCGAAGTGATTTCCATTCGCGATCCGCTCGATGCTAATCTACATCTAGTTCTTGTCAGCGATCGCGAAGCGAGCAAAGGCTGCGTCCTCGATCGGTTATTTGCGATCACCGGTTCGAAGAAAAAACATGGACGGATCATCGCGGCAGGAGACGACCGTAACGACCTTAGCATGCTCGCCAAAGCCGATGTCCGCATCGTCATGAGCACAGCGCCAAAAGAAGTGCAAAAAGAAGCCGATATTCTCGCCAAACCTGCAAAAGAACACGGCATCATCGACGCTCTTCGCCAAGCGACAGGAGTACAATAGTGCTCGTCGTCGATGAAGAGAAACGGCGTCTTGTCGATGGCCATTTGCACGCAGCTCGAAAACGATTAAGCGCGCAAACGGGCTTTGTTCATCATTGCTACGAAGCGGAAATTCCGCAACACGACACCATCCCGCTTCTCGAAAATTTTTGCTATGCACTGGCGCTTTTCCGCAGCCGCCTAAGCGAAGATGTCGCTGAAGGAAAGGCTCTTTTAGAAAGGCTTCTGGCTTTCGAAGTCGATGGCAATTTTCCTGTCTATCTGCATGAATTTCCTCAATGCAGAAATCGCGGCCTTGCCCTCGATCTCTTGCCGGCGCTCATGCATATCCAAAGAGAATTTCATCTAGTCCTCGGCGAATCTCTTAAAGAGAAACTGCAAGCTACGCTCAAACGTCTGCTCGATTATCTGGATCGAGAGCATGCCAGGTTCGCATTTCCCGCCCATCTTTGGCTGAAACGACAATCGCTCAGCTCGGCAGCTGCGCCTTTCATCCCTCGCAGCAGTGCAGAACTCAGCTCATTCCTTCTCGCCTTGCAGCTATTCCAGGACTATTCCGAAGAAGATGTCGATTGGCTAAAAGCCTATTGGCATGAAGATCTTTGCCTCTATGTTGGCCCGCAAGGAAAAGAAACTGCCTTTGAAAACCGCCCTGCTCCAACGCTCTTTGATCTCTTCATGGCGCAGTGGAAAGGAAGTGTTCCGGAGCGTCTAAAGCTCGATCATCCTTTGCTTTTGCAAGCGGCATTGGTTCTTCCTTTTTCAGTCCCATTTCCCGGAGGACAAAAAGGCCTGCCGTATTTGCTTCTGCAAGAAGAGACGCCTGTTTTTAGTTTACTGTGGGGAAATGCTGAAGAACCTCATTCGCTCATCGTTCAAGAAGGCAAAACAAAAGTTTCTGCAAGACGCACTGAAGAGGGAGTGGTGGTTTCTTTTCAACTCCCCGAACAAATTCCCGATGAAAAGGATGCGCAAGGGGAGTTTGGGCTGTTTCTCAACTTGAGTCCAAATCATTTGCTCACGATCGACGGAGGGCGCGCGACGACGTTTCAGATGGGGCAAATTGTGGAGATTTCCACGCAGTCCCAGAAGATTTGTAGTTTGCGATTTGTTTTGAAAGAGGGTGAGGGGACATTCTTCGGACACTTTAGCCGAGCGAATCGGCCCCGTCAGCTGGCTCACCGTGGCGAGCGCAGATTCGAGGCCTACGACAACTACATTTCCTTGCGGACGATCCGCAGAACGCCGAGTTGTTTGCTAGAATGTAGTATAAACTTTTCTTGAGCCAATTTCCTGCTCTTCAATAAATAAAATCTTTAAACGCTTCGTAATTAACTGGCAATTAGTATCATGTTTTATTTATACAAAGTTAATATAAGTGTTGTATTATTTACTAGTTAAACTTAAAAAATATGATAATATGGTGAATCCAGTCAATCCTGAGTTATTTCTCAATAGGGCCAATGGCCTAGCAGTAGACGCTGCTGATCTCGAGAAAGAAGTAGCATCTGCAGACCTCGATAAAACGGATATCGGGCAGATCTCGAAATTACGCAGCCTTTTCCAAAGCAAAGTTGAAGAGGTCCGGATCAGACTGACGGATCTAGGTAAGAGAAATGCCCAATTCTCAATAAGCTTACAAATGGACTTCGACCATGTTAAGAAAAAAATTGAAAGGAGTCTTGCATCTATCCTAACACGTCTGGAGGCGCTCGAGAGCAAAAAAAATAGTTTACGAGAAAATGCGAAGCCGACTTTAGATAAAACGGCGGGTAGGCTGGTGTCTATTCAGGATAAATATCTAAGATCTGGGGAGCGAGTCGGTAAGGAGAAGCAAAAGAGCTTTAAGCAAGCCATTAGCGCTGTTCCGGAAAGACAACGTCATCGACTTTACTATCATATCGCTAAAGAAGCGCGTAACAAAACCTATGAAGAACCAACTAGGGAACTAGGAAAATCAGCTTTGTTCAATGAACAAGGCCGGTCGACAACCAATAGAATAAGACTGAAAGCGCTTGAAGCGGTGCTTCAAGAAATCTGTGAGGATTTTGGAGGCACTCCTCCATCCCTGGGAAAATACTTAAGGGCAAAAGCAATTCAGAGAACTCCAACATTTCAAGAACGACTATCTTCCCTCATCAAAGATCATCTCTATCAAGGAGAACAAATTCATGGGGACACGCGAAAAGCTTTGAATAAGGCAGTTCAAGCTCTTCCTGATCAATGGCGCAAAAGGCTTTTTCAATTAATAAAAAAAGAATCCGGCGGAGCAGGTTCTCCCCTTTTTGGCGAACATGCCTTTTTCAACGAGAAGGGATGCTCGGTCACAAATACGCTCAGACGAAAAGCTGTCCGGGCATTAATTCAAGAGATTGAATCGAAGTCGAAGAAGCCATTACCAATTTCTTCAAAATCTCAGGAAAAAGCAGTAATCCTCAAAGAAACACCGAAAACTGCAACGCTTAGGGATCAAGCGGATTTCAATGTTCTTCAGAAAATGAGAAATGCGCTTAGTAGCAAGGTGCTACTCGATAAAGGTATGAGCAAAGACCTCCAAAAAGTCATAAATGGCCTGAGAAAAAAGCATCGCGATCGCTTATTTACTCTCGTATGGGAAAAAGCCGGGGGCAAAGCCCTTTGTAAAAAGCCTGATCGTATTGTCAGATATGGCTTTTTTGGAGAAAAAGGATATTCGGTCACGAATACCCTCAGAAGCCGCGCCCTGCACGCTCTCATGGACGAGATTCTCCCGCAAAAAGATACAGCGCAACACATCAAAGCTGAGCTTCGCATGATTGTCGAAATGCTTAGGGAAAGGGAAGCTGAGCAGGCTTTCCCTGAATCTACATTGCCAAGACGAATCGCGCTCCAAGAAGCCATCGAAGATTTACCTCTTGAAATTCAAGAACAACTTTATGATCTAGTAATCGAGAATTACTCGGACGATGGAAGAGGACTTGTCCTTCTCTTCAATGGTAAAGAGATACATGTCAGTGAGCAGTGCTTGCGTAGTGCAACGAATAGCCTGCTGGATATGCTTACACAATTTGCCCTTTTTGATGAGCTTAATCAAGATCTCGTGTTCCAGGAAATTTGTCCGTTCCTAGATGAATTTGATCAAATCACCCTAGTGCGTGTGAATCGCTATTTTCATGACATGCCGTTTGCTACCAGCATCATTAGACAAAATCATTTAGCTACAATGCTCGAAGAGCATCTCCATAAGCCCTTTGAAGAAATGTCAGAATTATGGCGAAGAAGGGGATTAGTTTTCTCTTATCGGACAGCAAGCGAGATCCAGAATGAATATGGCTGGCCGATTCCTAGAATGGAAAAGATCAATAGAACGCCTTGGGAAGAAGGCCTCATGGATTCTGATGAGTTGGAAAATCTGAAAGAGCAAGAGTATGAAAATGGACACGTTCTTTATAAAGACCTACCGGCTATTTATCGGTATGGCAAAGAAATCAGTCTTATCAAGTTTTATCATTCCATAGTCCAAGAAATACCGTATGAGCGTGATCAAGCTAACGAGAAGGCTTTTGTTGAACAAATAAAAGACCTAACTGTCAGTGATCAAGCCGAACAGATCGATGCGCGCATGAAACTTTCTGAAGCGGTTCATAATCTTTATACTCTCACTCTGAGTCAGAATGTTCTGATTATTCCAAGGCAAGTTGATCGATTGAGGTCTTTAGAACAATTTGATGGGCGTCTTAGTCATTGTAGAGTCCTTCCCTCTTCAATGGGGAATCTTCATAGGTTAACTAGCCTTATTCTTGGGGGAAACTACTTAGCAGCTGTGCCGAAAGAGATACGTAGTTGCGGGCTATTAAAAGGGCTATACTTGGAGTGTAACAATATCCACTTTTTGCCAAAAGAAGTAGGGGCTCTTGCTCAGGTGAGAAGATTCAATTTGAGACACAACTTTCTTATGGAATTACCAGAAGAAATGGTGGGGATGGTCAGTCTTAGAGAGCTAGATCTTAGCGAAAACAACCTACTATCGGTGCCAGGTATTCTATCCCGCATGAAATTACAAAAGCTCGACATCCTGTGGAATCCTATATCCAGAGCCTATCGGGCAGAACCTTGGGGCACTTTCAATGCAGTTTTCGAGCTAAGATGCAAGATGCCTGAAGCCTTAAGGCGGCTTGGACCGAATATCCAAGTTCTCTATTAGTCTCTCGCCGCAGCTACAACTTCCATCGGCTGGCCAAAGATTTTCATCTCAGGACTATCTACCGCAAGACCCATCGCATGCATGCCATTATCGACATAGAGCGTCACGCCTGTGATCGCCGAAGCGAGGGGGGAGAGAAGGAAAGCCGCTGTTTGGCCGACTTCTTCTGCTTCTAGTTCTTTGGTGAGAGGAGCATTGGCTTTGGAATATTCGATCATACAATCGATGAAGTTGACAGCGCCAGATCCACCGATGGCTCTAGCTGCGCGGCTGCGAAGAGCGCCTGCGGAGATGACGTTGACGCGGATGCCCCATTTACGGCCGGCTTCCCAAGCTAAAACGCGCGTATCGCATTCGAGAGCGGCTTTGGCTGAGGCCATCCCACCGCCGTAGCCAGGAACGGCTCTTTCTGCGGCGATGTAGCTAAGAGAGATCGCTGATCCGCCTTCATTCATGCGCGGCCCGAAATTCTGCACGAGGCTCACGAAGGAATAGGAAGAGGCGCTAAGGGCTGCGAGATAGCCGTTTCGGGAGGTCTCGAGAAGGGGCTTTTTTACTTCGGGGGCGTTGGCAAGGGAATGGACGATGAAGTCGATCTTGCCAAAGTCGCGCTCGACATCTTCGGCGATTTCCGAGACGGTATAGCGGGGGACGTCGGCGTAGCGCTTATTTTGACGGATTTCTAGGGGGACGTCCTCGGGTTTGTCAAAGGAGGCATCGAGGGGGTAGACCTTGAGGAACTCCATCAACTGGCCGTTGGAGAGCATGCGGGATTCGTCGAATTTGCCCGCTGCAAACGATTGGGTGAAGATTTTGAGGATCGGGGTCCAGGTGCCTACTATGATCTCTGCGCCAGCTTCAGCAAGGGCTTTTGCGATCGCCCAGCCGTAGCCCTGATCGTCGCCTATGCCAGCGACAAAAACTTTTTTTCCTTTCAAGTCGATTCTTAACATAAACCGTCTCCTCAAAAAAGGTCTTGAGGAGACAGTTATAGCACAAGGAGTATGTTTCTTGCCATGCTTTTGGCTATGCTTTTGACTTGGCCATCATTAGCCGTTTCCAGCCCTCGGCCGTCAGCATTTTATGGAGGTGGGTTTTAGGAGCCGCGCGACTCATTTTCCTGGAGGTAGGCCTCTTAAGAGAAGAGGTTTTTTTCTTGGGCAACATACGTGCAATCCTCCTGAAAAATGACTTTTTAGGGGCTTTCTTTTTGGGAGCTTTTGAGCTCTTCATTTTGGGTTTCTTGGAGCGTTTCATTCTTCAGCACCCCTTGTGTAAAGGATAGAACGATTCTAGCACGCTTGTCAATAATTTTTTAAAACTTTACGCAAGCCTTGAAAGAAAAGTATCATGCTATAAAGCCGAAAAAGGGGTTTTATGGTCAAGCTGCTCATTGAATATGAAGGGGACATGATGACCCGCTGCGTTCATGAGCCGACGGGGGAAGAACTCTACACCGATCTCCCTGTGGATGCCAAAGGGAAGGGGCGCAATTTCTCCCCAACCGATCTCGTCGGGGTGGCCTTGGGTTCCTGCATTCTTACGCTCATGGGGATCGTGGCAGCCAAGCTCAATCTCGATATTACGGGGACGACGGTGGCAGTGGAAAAGGAAATGAAGTCTGCGCCTGCCCGGATGATCGGCAAGATCACGCTGCACATTGTCTGTCCTAGGAGTTTTGATCCCACGGCCACCCAACAGCTAGAAAAAGCGGCCCGTAATTGTCCTGTGCACCATAGCCTGCATCCTGATATCGTCCAAGAGTGGCATTTTCAGTGGGGAGACGTGTGAAATACCAAAACTTTGGCGCTCTTGAAAAGCATCTGGCCGATACGCAGCATCTTTCGCCGGTCTATCTCGTGAGCTGCTCCTATGAGCCCGATAGAAAAGTGCTCTTGGACAAGATCGCGCAGAAATTCCCCAAAGAGACCGAAATTCTCCGGTATCCTAACGCAAGTTTGGAAAAGCAAATCGTGCCCATCACCCGAGAGATGAGCCTTTTCGGCCTCACGCGGCTTCTCATCGTCGAAGAATCGGAAATCGAAGAAGAGGCGCTTCTCAAGTTCGTGCAATCTCCTCCGCCAAAAACGCACCTGCTCTTGGGGATCCTCTGCGGCAAAGAACCCAAAGGACTCCTCGAGGCAACAAAAAAAGGAGCGGTCCATTTCGATCTTTCCAAAGAAAAGCCATGGGAAAGGGAAAAACGGTTGATCGCTGCCTTGTACGAAAGAGTTCTGCAAGCAGGCAAACGGGTAGCTCCCGATCTCATCGAGAGGATCATCCATCTCATCGGCAGCGATTGGCAAAAACTCGAAAGAGAGATCGAGAAGTTGCTCGCATTCGTCGGATCTCGTCATGAAATCCTTCCTTCCGATCTCGATGCTGTCGTGACCGATCTCAAAGAACTATCGAGCTGGCAGATGGCCGAGGAAATCGTCTGGGGACAAAAGAACATCCCCGATCTACCGCTTCTAGACACCAGCGAGTTTCTCGCGCTCATCGGAGCTTTGCGCTATCAGGTCCAGATCGGTTGGCAGCTTGCGAGCAGTCCGCTGGAATCTCCTCCGCCGCAACTCAAACCCTACCAAGTGCAAAAATACGGCAAGCTCGCTCACGGCAAAGCGGCCCACTTTTTCGAGAAGGCTCTTCTAAAACTCTACGAGATGGAAATGCTTGCTAAAAGCTCCGGACTGCAGCCTCGTCTTCTCGTCACGCGCTTTGCAGCGCATCTTCGAACATGACTCTTTTTCTTCTGCCCAATCTTCTTCATCCCGATGCCGTACAGGAGCGCTATTTCCCAGAAACGCTGCGAGAAATCGTCGCAAGTTTAGATGGACTCATCGCCGAAAGTCCTAAAGAGGGAAGAGCCTATCTCAAACGACTAGGTAGAGCTCCTCAAGATGTACCGCAGAAAACCTTAAACGAGCATACGACATTGGAAGAATTAGCTGAGTTGCTCAAACCTCTTGTCCAAGGCAAAAAATGGGGCTATGTCGCCGATGCGGGGCTTCCTTGTCTCGCCGATCCGGGAGCCGAGCTTGTCGCAAGAGCACGAGAAAAAGGGATTTTGATCGAGGCGATCATGGGTCCTTCCTCGATTATGCTCGCAGTCATGCTCTCAGGACTTCCAAGCCAGAAGTTTTCATTCCATGGCTATCTGCCGCAAGATCCAGCGGCTCTGCGTAAAATGCTGAAGATGCTCGAAAAACGGGCGCGGGAAGAAGAGGCGACGCAAGTGTTCATCGAAACGCCCTATCGTAACGACAAGCTCATGAAAACGCTCGTGGAAGAGCTCGAGGCTGCCACCAAACTCTGCATAGCTTGTCATTTGACCGCGCCCGATCAACTCCTCGCCACCAAAACAATCGCTGCTTGGCGCAAAGGCAAGCTTCCCGAGCTGAAGGATAAACCGACGGTTTTTCTAGTTAGATAGAAAGTCCGCCGCTGCCGATAGCAATGAGGATAAAAAGACCGCCTAAGACGGCGACATCTTTCATGAAGAGGGTTTTTTCCCAGGTTTTCTCGGGCTCTTCGAGATTCCAGAAATCGTGGAAGAGGATCGTAGAAACGATGGTAAAGAGCGCGAGGATGCCGGCTGCAAAACGGACTTGCCAGCCGATGAGAAGAGAAAGACCGCAAAGGATCTGCACGGCAATGGCGACCGGAAGATAGAATGGGATGATCGGCACATTTTTTGTTTCTATATAGGCTTTTGTGCCATGCCATTGACGAATTCTCGTCGTCGCCTGCCAAACAAAAAGCAAGCCGATGCCGATTCGTCCTAAAAGGATGAAAAAATCATGCCAAAAATCCATAATTCAACATGTAGCACAGTGTTCATTATTTTCTTAAATTCTCAATTTGACTAGGGTCTGGTTTTTGGATAGGGAGTGAAATACGATGGCGCAATTTTTTTCGCGATTGAGCTACAGCTTGGGCAATGAAGATTGCCGGACCGAACACGAAGCACTAAAAATCAAACCTGGCGACAAGGTTGTATGCATCACGGCAAGCGGGGATCGGCCCCTTCATCTGCTTTTAGCCGATGTGGGCGAGATCGTTACTGTCGATGCCAATCCGTGTCAGAATCATCTCTTCCTTCTCAAAAAAACAGCTCTGCAAGAGCTGTCTTATGATCGCTACGCCGCGTTTCTTGGCGTAGAAGCAATGGACGATCGTTTGGCGATTTGGGAAACAATGCGGGAAAAACTTCCCGATGACAGCCGCCTTTTTTGGGATCAACGCTGGAAGATGATCGAAGAAGGGGTGCTCTACCAAGGAAGCCTTGAAAAATGGTGCACGAGAGGTTCTAAACTGTTCAAATTCTGGCGCGGTAAAAAAATCGATAAGCTCTTTGGTTTTTGCCATATCGAAGATCAGAAGGAGTTTCTTGCGGAGTGGGAGACGACGTATCTGAAAAAGGCGTTCGATCTATTTTTACATCCGGCCGTTACGAGAGTTATTCTTCGGGATCCGGGGCTTTATGAAAATTTAGGGGAAGGGATCCGCGCAGGGGAATATGTCTATCAAAAGTTCCATAATTATTTGCGAAGGCATCTTGCCAAAGACAGTCTACTTGCCTCTCTTGTTCTGCGCGGAAAGGCGAACAAAGAAAGTCTTCCTCCCTATCTTTCTCGTCTTGGCGCGGCGCTCATTCGATCGCGTCTTGGGAAGATTTCTTACGAAGACCTCGATATCCTATCGTATTTGAAAAAACAGCCCGATAGTTCGATCGATATCTATTCTCTCTCCGACATCGCCTCGTATATCGATAAGGAAAGCTTTGGGGAGCTTGCTCAACATGTTGTTCGCACGGCAAAGCCTGGCGCTCGATTTTGCATGCGTCAGTTCTTATCCAAACAAGAAATCCCCGAAGAATTTTCCTCGTCGATCCAACGCGATCCTGAATTGGAAAAGCGTCTTGAAGAAGAAGATCGTTGTTTCGTCTACCGATTCACTGTGGGAACTGTTGTTAAATAATCTCCGCAGCGATCGTGTCGTAGAAAAGGGTTCCCTTCTTGCTTAACCGAAGATGATCCCCATCGGCCAAGAGCCATCCCTCTTCGATCAACTTTTGCAGAGCAGTTTCCGTTGTTTTTGGAATAGCGCCGTGTCGTTTTTGGAACTCCTCGAGATCGACGCCGGAAAGCAGACGAAGTTGGACGGCGAGCAGTTCGTTGAATGAACCTTCGGAAGAAAGTTTTTCCTCGAAATCGACGGGCGACTTGCCATCCTCTAGAGCTTTGTACCAATGTTGCAAAGAGGAGGCGTTTTGGAATCTCTTCCCTTCCCAATAACTAAATGCAGAAGGCCCCAAACCGAGGAAGGGTCTTGCGAGCCAATAGCCGCTATTGTGTTTCGAAGGATATCCCTCTTTTGCGAAGGCGGAAATTTCATAGCGATGTAGCCCAGCTTCCTCGAGTTTTTGGATAGCGATTTCGAGCATCGCAAGTCTCGTTTCATCATTCGGAAGCAGCGGCAAAAGCTCGAGTCTCTTTTTGAAGAATACTGTGTGAGGTTCAAAGGTGAGATTATAAAGGGATAGATGTTGGATGGGCAGTTTCACGACTTCGTCCAGAGTCCTCTTCCAACTATCGAGAGTTTGTTTGGGAAGTTCGAACATGAGATCGACGGTGATGTTGTCAAATCCCGCCTCGGCAGTCGTATGTACTGCTTCAATGGCCTTTTTTGCGGCATGGCCTCTGCCTAGAAGCTGAAGCTCATCATCATCGAGTGATTGAATGCCGATGCTGATCCGGTTTATGCCCGCCTGGCGAAAATCCCGCATGCGCTTAAGGGTGACGGTTTCGGGATTCACTTCGAGAGTGATTTCTTGAGCTTTAGGGGTCATGGCGAGAATCGACGCGATCGATTCAGGTTCGAGCAGACTCGGCGTTCCGCCGCCAAAATAGATGCTCGTGATAGATCGATCTTGAAGTAGGGGCTTGCGCCACATCCACTCCAGTTTCAAGCCATCGAGGAGTTTTTTTTCGAGTAGGGGATGATGAGGTAGGACGTAGAAATGGCAGTAAGGACATTTATGCGTGCAGAACGGAATGTGCCAGTAGAGACTGGCTTGACCGTGTCTTTCACCAATCTTTGGCATCGGGGTCTTCGAGGATCCCGCGTTTCCAGCGATTGCGGTCGCTGAAAGGGTCGCCCTCGTCATCTTCTTCGACGCTCGTCGCCGCTTCTTCTTCGCCATCTTCGGCTTCTTCGCCGTTGGAAGATTCGAAGTCATAGGATTCGCTTTCCACATCGATGCCGATATCGGTCAGTCCTTCTTCGACGATATCGACGTCAGCCATGGTATGCGGTTCTTGAAATTGTTGACGGGCATGGGCAGGACGTTTTGGGACGCCGACTTCTTCGCCTTCGCCGCTTTCTTTGAGGAATCGCAATCTCTCCCGCTCTTCTTCGATTTTTCCCTGTAAATTTAGGATCTCGTCGCGATGTTTTTGCATATCTTTTTTCGGAACGAGGCCGAGCTTCAGCCATTGTTCGAGATCTTGCAGTTCGATCTCAAGTTTTCTAAGACGCTCACTTTTCATACTCATGGTGATCATATAACTGGTTGTTTTGGCTGCCTTTTAATCGAATGAATGCAGATGTTCAAGTATTTTTTTTATTTTTGTCGAGATTTTTGATTTTCTACAGTTAATTCTTCAATTCTTCTTGGCGCCGACAGTCTACATGACCGGATTGTTACTCACAAGTTCAAACCCGGTTATCTACGATTCGAACTCGATGGTTCTTTTACAAAAAAGAGTTTCCTGTCCTATAGGAAGCTTATGGAGAACTTCTACAACCTCGAGCTGATCGACTCCCTCTATCAGCAATTTCTCGACGACCCCTCAAAGCTCGAACCGTCATGGCGTTATTTTTTCGAAGGGTGGGAGTTCGGTCGCCAGAATGCTCCCGTTCAAGGTGGTCAGGATATCTGCGAAGCTCGTGTCGTGCATATGATCGAGGCTTTTCGCAAATACGGCCATCAGCTTGCTTCCTTCAATCCCATTGCGGCCCATCCGCCGATAGTGCCTAATGAGCTGGGGCTAAGCGCATTAGGATTTAAGGAGAGCGATCTCGCTCAGACATTTCCCACGTGCGGCTTTTTATCGGAAAAAAATGTGCCGCTGTCGAAGTTGATCGATGCCCTTAAAAAAACGTACTGCCGCAAAATCGGCATCGAGTACATGGACCTCGATTTTCCGCAGCTCGAAAAATGGATCCAAGCAAAAATCGAACCGTATTTTGAACCAAAATTTACGCGCGAGGAAAGGAAAGCGTTTTTTCACGAGCTCAACCGCGCTGAGCTTTTCGAAACGTTCATGCACACCAGGTATGTCGGGCAGAAACGATTTTCGTTGGAAGGCGGGGAAACCCTCATTCCGATCATGGCGGAGATCATCGAAAAAGCAGGTACGCTCGGAGTTTCCGATGTGGTGATCGCGATGGCCCATCGCGGTAGGCTCAATGCGCTCGCCAACATTCTCGGAAAATCGTATTCCCATATTTTCCATGAGTTCGAAGATCACTATTCGCCTAATGAAGCTGAAGGTGTCGGCGATGTGAAGTACCACAAAGGATTCGTCGGCACTTTCCAGACGAGAGAAAAACTCGAAGTGACCGTGACGATGTCGGCCAATCCCAGCCACCTCGAAAGCGTCAATCCAATTTCAGAAGGCATGGCGAAAGCCATGCACATCATCAAACAGAAAAGCGCAAATCAGGTTCTTCCGATCCTCATCCACGGCGATGCTGCTGTTGCTGGACAGGGAGTGGTTTATGAAACTATGCAACTCGGCAAACTCCGCGGCTATGGCACAGGCGGAACGATCCATATTGTCATCAATAACCAGATCGGTTTTACGACCCTGCCAAAAGATAGCAGGTCGACAAGGTATTGCACCGATATCGCCAAGACCTTTTCTGCGCCGGTGTTCCATGTCGATGCGGAAGATCCCGATGATTGCATTTACAGTGCGATACTGGCGGTCGAAATTCGGCAGAAATTCGGGTGTGATGTCTTCATCGACCTCAATTGCTACCGAAAATGGGGCCACAATGAAGGGGATGAACCTTCCTTCACGCAGCCGCTTGAATACAAGATCATCCGTAGCAAAAAAACGATCCGTGAAATTTATTTGCATGATCTTTTGGAAAAAGAGTTGATCACTTCTGAAGAAGCGCATGCTATGGAAGAGCAGTTCAAGCAAGATTTAAGCAAGGCGCTTACAGCTGCAAAAGTCCCGACGGAAGAACTTCTTCCGGCTAAACCGATCCCGAAAGACATTCATGAGCCGAAAACCGCTGTTCCTGTGGAAACTTTGCGCACTCTTGCCTATGAACTTGCGCAGACTCCGCCTGCTTTCGAAGAGCATCCAAAAATCCGCAAGATCATGCAAGAGCGGGCACGCAGTTTCGATCAGCCGAAGGACAAACATACAGTCGACTGGGCCACAGCCGAAATGCTCGCCTATGCCACTCTTCTCATGGATGGCGTCCATGTGCGACTCTCCGGACAAGATTCACGCAGGGGCACCTTCTCCCATCGACATGGAACGCTTTTCGATCAAACCAAAGACGGCAAGTACTTCCCTCTTTCCCATCTAAAAGAAGCCAAAGCGCTTTTCGACATCTATGATTCGCCGCTTTCAGAGCTCGCTGTGTTAGGCTTTGAATTCGGCTATAGCCTGATCGCAAGAGATGCTCTCGTGATCTGGGAAGCGCAATATGGCGATTTTGCCGACGGCGCGCAAGTCGTCTTCGACCAGTATATCGCCGCCTCCGAGCAAAAATGGGGGATTTCATCCTCGCTTACATTATTTTTGCCACATGGACAAGAAGGGCAAGGTCCTGAACACTCCTCAGCGCGCATCGAACGGTATCTCGAACTGGCTGTCGATGGCAATATACGCGTCGCCAATGTCACCACGCCAGCGCAGCTTTTTCATCTGCTGCGACGTCAGGCCATGAACGAAGTCAAAAAACCGCTCATTCTTTTTACGCCAAAAGTTCTTCTTCGTCATCCGCTGGTGGTGAGCGCGCCGATCGAATTTGAAGCAGGCTTCCGAAGAATCCTCGACGATCCAACACGTCCTTCTGATGTACACACGCTGATTTTCTGCAGTGGAAGATTCTACTACGATCTTTTCAAAGAAAGGCAAAAACTCGGCAAAGAACAAGAATTTGCCCTTGTCCGCATTGAACTTCTCCATCCGTTTGATTTCGGGACTCTGCGCGCCATCTTGGAAAAATACAAAGGCGCCAGAAAAGTCGTTTGGGCACAAGAAGAGCCCGCCAATATGGGCGCCTATCCCCATTTACGCCCTGTATTTATGGAAGAACTAAAAAAAATGGGCGGACTTTCTTTAGCGTATGTAGGAAGAGAAGCGAATTCCGCGACCGCCGCAGGGTCCTATCAATTGCATGTGCGGCAGCACCAATCCATCATGGAGCAAGCGTTCCGATGAATATCGAAATCAAAGTGCCCAGTCTTGGCGAATCGATTTTTAGCGCAATCATCAGCGCGATCATGAAGCCCAGCGGAAGTTATGTCAAAGAAGGGGAAGAGATCCTCGAACTCGAGACCGACAAAGTCAACCAAGTCCTCTATGCGCCCGCTTCCGGCATCCTCACGCTTTCTGTAAAAGTCGAAGACAAGGTCGAGATCGGCCAGAAGATCGGTTTCGTCGACACCTCGGCAAAAGCTCCAGCGGAAGTTCCAAAAGCGCCCAAACCCGAACCTAAAAAACCCGAAGCTCAAAAACCTGCCCCAGAACCCAAGCCGATCTCTCAACCATCGACATTTTCCAGCCGCAAGCTCACAAGCGATTTCGCCTTAGAAACCAAAGCCCCGCCATCTCCCAAATACACGCCTCCCACGGAAAGGCCCGCAACACTAAAACCTGGTGTAACACGCAAGAGAATGAGCGGACTGCGTCGAACGATCGCAGAGAAACTCGTCGCGGTGAAAAATCAGACCGCCATGCTCACCACCTTCAACGAAGTGGATATGTCGAAGGTGATCGAAATCAGGGCCAAAGAAAAAGAAAGCTTCGAAGAGCGCTACGGCACAAGACTCGGATTCATGTCGTTCTTTGTCAAAGCCTCCGTCGCCGGTCTCAAACAGTATTCCAACGTTGGAGCCTATCTCGATGGCGATGAGATCGTCTCGAGTAGCATCTATGATATCGGCATCGCTGTTTCGACCGAAAAAGGACTTTTTGTTCCCGTCCTACGCGATTGCGAAAACCATTCCTTCGGCCAGATCGAAATCGAGCTCGTCCATCTCGCCAAAAAAGCGCGAGAAGGAAAGATCAGCATCGAAGAACTTCGCGGTGGCGTCTTCACAATTACCAACGCAGGCGTCTATGGCTCCCTGATTTCCACCCCAATCCTCAATCCTCCGCAGAGCGCAGTTTTAGGGATGCACAATATCGTCAAACGTCCTGTTGTCGTGAATGACCAGATCGTCATCCGTCCCATGATGTACCTTGCGCTGAGCTACGATCATCGCGTGGTCGATGGCGAAGAAGCGGTGAAGTTTTTGATGCATGTCAAGCAGAGCCTGGAAGAGCCGGCGCGTCTGCTTTTGGATTTGTGAGATAACTATGTACGATGTCATCGTAATTGGATCGGGACCGGGCGGATATGTTGCAGCGCTCCGCGCTGCACAGCTTGGGCTCAAGGTCGCATGCATCGAAAAAGATGAGCAGCTCGGTGGAACCTGTCTCAATGTCGGCTGCATTCCTTCTAAAGCGCTTCTCTATTCCACAGAAATGTTCCACACTCTAGAGCATCAAGGCAAGGCATTGGGCATCGTCGCGCCAACACTCGGTTACGATTGGCCTGTCATGCAAAAACGTAAAGCTGATGTAGTAACAGGATTCAATCAGGGTATCGCTTCCCTTTTCAAGCGCGGCAGAATCGAGCACATTCATGGGCGGGGCCATCTCGAAGGGCCGAATCAAGTGCGCGTAGGCGATCAACTTCTCGATACAAAAGCGATCATTCTCGCTACAGGATCGGAGCCGATTCCTTTGCCATTTCTGCCTTTCGATGAGAAAAAGATCCTCTCTTCTACCGGCGCGCTCGTCCTCGAAAAACCACCACGCAAACTCGCGATCATCGGCGCGGGCGTCATCGGCGTCGAACTTGGATCCGTGTATCGCAGGCTCGGTACCGAAGTGCAGTTCATCGAGTTTCTCGATCGGATCTGTCCATCATTTGACGAAGCGATCTCCCGTCAGTTCCAACAGGTTCTCACTGCGCAAGGATTGGCGTTCCAGCTCTCTTCGAAAGTGACTTCCGCCAATGTCGGACAACATGGCGTTCGTCTGAATTTCGAAAGTTCGAGTGGAGCAAAAGGAGAAGTCGTCGCCGATTGCGTACTCGTTTCAATCGGCAGAAGACCTTATACACAGAGCCTCGGACTCGAAAAAGTCGGAATCAAACCCGATCCCAAAGGCTATATTCCGGTAAATGGCCAGTTTAGAACGTCAGTTCCCTCGATCTTTGCAATCGGGGACCTCATCGACGGCCCTATGCTTGCGCATAAGGCTTCAGAAGAAGGTGTAGCCGTAGCAGAAATCCTCGCCGGACAGCGCCCCTCTGTCGATTACATCGCGATTCCCAATGTCATCTACACTGCGCCTGAAGTGGCAGCCGTTGGCTTTACTGAAGCAGAAGCCAAAGCACAGGGATTCGAAGTGCAAATTGGGAGTTTTTCATTTAAGTCGAATTCAAGAGCCCGCTGCTGCGCAGAAGAAGTGGGATTTGTGAAGATCGTCGCCGATAAGAAAAGTGATCGGCTCCTTGGCGTGCATATTCTAGGACCGCATGCTTCAGAACTCATCGCTGTTTGCGCAGTAGCGCTAGAGAGAAGAATTACGAGCGAAGAACTAGCGTCTTGTCCTTTCGCTCATCCTACCTTAAGTGAAGCGATCAAAGAGGCAGCGCTTGCAGTTCACAAGCGCGCGCTCCATCAATAACTTTGCGACTTTCCGCAACCACAAGAGCTTTTGACATTGGGGTTGCTGACTTTAAATCCCGAACCGTTCAACCCATCGACATAGTCGATTTCCGCGCCGAGAAGGCGGTCAGCTGCCTGGGATTCTACGTGGATTTCTAGGCCCTGGGAGTGGAAAACGCGGTCTCCTGGGGAGGCCTTTTCTGAATAGTCGAGGACGTATTCGAACCCGCTGCAGCCGGCGGCTCTATCGCCAAAGCGAAGACCCCAGCCTGCCTTGCCCTCTTCCGCTAGGATGCCCTTGTACTTCTCGGCAGCCCGCTTGGTCATGGAAATGGTCGTAGGATCGGTCTTTTCCTCGAGGATGGCGTTGAGGCGGCCTACGAGCCCCTCGATCTCGGCCTCGGGATAGCCATGGCCTAGCATACCCGCTTCTAGGGTCTCCCAGGTGGCTGCCTGGCAGCCTACGCAGTGGAGGCCCGTATTGGTGATCTCCTGGGCCAAACGCTGGCTTTTATGAGGAAAACGAGCGAAGATCTCCTCGATCGTCATCTCCTTGCTAATCTTTTCTTGAGTGGCTTCAGCCATAGGGACCCCCGTTAAAATGTAATTTTGACACAGCCTGACTTGATCTTGCACTGGCAGGCGAGCCGTTCCTTGCCCGGGTCGCCTAGGAAATCGCGCTCTTCCTGGGTGAAGTCGGAGAGGTTATCCATCCCCTCGGTCACCTCGATAACACAGGTTCCACAGACCCCCTCGGTGCAGGCAAAAGGGACCCCTGCTTCCTCGCAGTATTCTACAAGGGCAGATCCGTCTGGGAGCTCTTTTTCCTCTTTCGTATTGACAAAGACAAGTTTGGCCATATTCATATGTTAGGTGAATTGAGGCGCCATTAAACCCGATATGGGCACTAAAAAGCAAGGGGGGCCGGCCCTTATCGGACCGGCCCCCCTTGAGGCCTTAAGGCTGTAGATGGCGGCTTAGCGCTCGCCAGGCTTTTCCTGGGGCTGTTCCCAGTTGACGCCTTCTTCGGCTAGAAGCTCTTCGACTGTCTGCTTTAGGGTCATGATCCCTTCTGGGAAACCGCAGCGAACGAGCATATCATTGAGATAGCTGAGCTCGGATTCTAGCATATCGACTTTGCTCTCCAAAGAAGCTACTTTAGAGCGCATTTCGTTACTTACTTGGGATTCTCTGTTATTATCCACGAGATTCCTCCGGTTATTATGTTTTATTATATTACCTCTAAGAGGGCAACTATCAATAATAGCGAATTCTGGCTTTTTAATCGTCCTCTTATTTCCCATCCTTTATTGTACCAATAACTTACATTAAATTCAATGTATATAGTAGATAAATCTATTCTTAGTATTACTAAAAAATAAATTCGTAATATTCTAATTATTAAGGGGTTAAGATTGTATTTTAGTTGTGCTATTAAATAATCTCAGTTATCATTTATTAAGCTTAGAATTATAAAAACATACTACATCAATAATAGTAATATTAAGGTGGTAACTTATGTCAGTAGCTTTTTCAGGATCGATTTCTTTACATGGGGCATCTACGCCTCCTCCAGATGGTCTTCCCCAAGCACCTTCTGCCTCTGCTAAACCTGCCGCAGGTAAGGCTGCAGCTCAGGCCGTCAAAATACATAAGCCAGGGGATTTTTCGAATCTTTCCCTTTCCAGCGAAGAATATCAACGGTTTCATGAAAGGATAAGAATGGCACCTGAGTTAGTGCCGCAAATACTAAATGCTCATAGAGCAACTCTAGAGAAAGAAAATCAAAGACGTCAAGCAGCCAGCGAAGCGCCAATTGAAATCGACTTAAGCGAATTTGAGAAATATTATTCCCAATTCCTTCCTAGATATCCACAACTCCCACCCGTGGTATCCTACGTACCGACGCAAGTCGTCCCTCAATCTAAACCTATCGAAGCTTCCGCTAAAGAATCTCAAAGCTGGCTCGCGTTTGCAGCGAGTTTTGCAAAAAATCCCCCGTATCAGGAAGCGATAGAGCATTTGAAATTAGCCTTTGCTCCCGACGATCGTCCTACTAACCTAAGATCGGTAAAAGTCTTTGTCGAGGAAGTGAAAAAGTCCTTCCCAAAGGAGCAGAAACCTTCTTTGAAAAATCGTGTGGAATTCTATCGAGATGCAGCAAGAGCTGTTTTGGGAACCCTCACATCGAGCCAAAGAAAACAGCTCGAACCCCTAGTTAGAGGAGCTTTACTCCAAGACCTCGTCGAGCATGAGGCGGCTAGAATCGCTTCGATTTTCACGACTGGTAATAAAAATTTTAATCCGGATGACTTTGTTAAATCTCTCCTCGTCGAAAAGGACAATCTCAAAAAACTCTTGCTCGGAAGCAAGGGCAAAGGAGAGGTAATACCTCCTCCTATTAGTGTTGTGTTCTATAAGGCATTTTTCGGAACGAAAGAATCTATCCACTTAGGGGATATTATCGGTGTTTTCAGCCGACCCTTAACCGAGCTCGCGAATGCCTATAACGTTCTCAAAGCAAAGATAGCCGCCAAACATGCTTCTCCAGAAGAGAGCATATTGCTCCCGACCTATAAAGAACGTTGGCAGCAATGGGCCCAGGCGCTTGTTTATGCTACGAATACGGATAGCATGCCGTCAGATTTCATCACTGGCGAACCCATGACACTAGGCCAGGCCTTTCAAAAGGGTGCGGCGGAAAAAGAAGCTAGAGCAAGAATGCCCGTCCGCTTGGCTATCGCAGGCGCCTCTACAGGGCCTACCATAGAGGAAATATTCTCCGATGACGACGAGTCTGATTCTGCTCCTGTTAAAGGCCGAAGACTTGATGGAAGAGCGAAGCAACTTATGATCGAAGGACCTAGACCGGAGTCATCTTCGACCACGGGCCCAGCTTCAGCTACCGGCCCAGCCTCGGCAGTTTCTTCTGCAGCTGCGGCTTCTAAAGCCCTTAAAGGCAAGGATAAAGGTGGAAAGGCTCAGAAAAAAGACGAATTTGTCGTCGTAGCCCCAGTTGAGAACAAACAAGCCAGAGCCCCTAGCGCTAGGTCGCCTAGCTACATGATCAAGCGTATGGAGAAGGAAACCGTCAAAGACGTCATGACCAAACCGCGCCTTGTTGGCCTCAAAAATCGCCTTTACGAAATGATGATCGATGGAGTCGATCTTCCTTTCGTCAAAGAAGCGTTGGCTTACCATAATGAAAGGTACAAAGGTAAAAAATCTCCTTTAGATGTGAAATTAAAAATTGAAGATGACTATATCAACCCCATGATCCAGGCCTATTCGGATCCTGCGCTTCTCCAGGCTGTCAAAACATTTGTTTGCGCTCTGGAATGTGAAGAAGGACAGAGAGAAGAATTCTTGCGAGAAGAGCTTCAAGGGGTGCCTAAAGAATTTTTGAAAAATGCAGATCTTTTGCGCTATGTGCAAGATCAAGCTCTTGCAGAAGGTGTAGCTAGAGCAAATGATAGCGAATGGATCAAGAGGCACGTAAAAGATAATATGTTTCGTCTTGGCGAAGCAGTTAAACGTTGGTTTGACAACCGCCTTAACGAATACGCCCAGAAAGCTAGCAAGTAAAATTTTAATTCGCTCAATTTAACACTATGCCCTCAGGGATTTCCCTGAGGGCATATTTATTAAAATTTTAAAGCTACAGAATTCGTGATATTTCAATTTTTAATTAATTCAAAGTTTGTTCAAATTCTGTTTTAATAGAGATAAAAATTAATTAGCGTTGTTATAAATTGACGATGTTTAATATAATTTAATCGTAACGCAAAAAAATCAAACGCGACAAAATTAAATAAATAAAGCGCAAAAAATTCGGAGGAAGAATTTATGCCAGTTCAATTAATTAAAGAAGCTAATGTTGATAAAGCCGCACAGGCCCAACTTAGCGCAAAACAAGACGCCAACAATGGCTACGGGATCGTAAGAGCCCTTAAAACCTTTGCTTGGGTTATAACGGGTGGTTATGCTTTTAGCAGCGATGCTACTAGCTATTCATTCAACAGTCTTGTTCAGAAATTTGCTGCGAAAAAATTCGAAGTATTGACACAAGCTGGAGCTTCTAAACAAGGCTTCCGAGCTAATGTTGATGTTAACGAGTTCCGCGCAATGCAAAAAGAAATGCTCGCTTTCCAATCTAACCTCGTTTCACGGGTTCGCGACCTAACTGAAAGCGTTCCTGCTGACGAGCGACGCAAAATCGTCGACGCTGCGAAATTCCAAGTTCAACAAGCTTTCCTAGCTTTCTCAACTCAGAAAGCACAAGTTAAAGCTCTTGTTCAGGAATTCCAAGGTGAATTGTCTGATTCTAAAGCTACAGGTGTCTTTGAGAAGGGAGTCACTTCGACTGCCAATCTAAGACGCGCATACGAACAAGAAGCTGAAGCACTCGTTAGAGATGGTTTCCAACCTAATCTCAATGCTGCTAAAGCCTTTGTACGTAGCGTTGCTGCAGAGCAAATAGCTGATCTCGATCCTAAAAAACTCGCTAAACGTATCCAATTCATGTCAACTGGCTCTTATTCTAGCCAAGTGAAGAAAGGTGTTGTTGAAGCGCAAGCTAAAGAATTTAGATCGCTTGCTGAAGGCGTTCGAAAGCTCAATAGCTCAATCGAAAAAGCTGAAAAAGGAATTAAAGCAGCTCATGACTCTATCAAAGCGAAAGGCAAAGAAGCTACTCGCCTCCAGAAAGAGTTCAATGATACATATCCTGCTGGACGTCCTGCTGATAAAGAAGACCGAGCTGAGTTCAATACAGCTGAAGACGCTCTCAATGATGCAGCTGATGCATTGTCGAAGAGAGTCCGAGCTAAACAACGATTGATCGTTGAGCTCCAAGCTGATGTTGTTGAACTGACTGCGAAGAGAGATGAGAAAGCTGCGAAGTTCGAAACACTCCGCAAAGACCTCTTCCCGAAAGTTCATGCGAAAGCTGGTCAAGACAAAAAGCACAAAATGCCTTCTAAATTAAACCATCTCGCTACGACTACTAAAGTTACATCTTTAGTACAACAGCAAGTTCAGAGAGACATTGAGCTCCTGAAGCGTTTAAATAAACAGGCACAAGCTGCTTAATTAAGCACTTTTCTAGGACCGCGAGGTCCTAGGATAGACTCTCCTAAGCCCTGACACCGGGTCCTTCTCAAAAAAGGACCCGGTGTTTTTTTATTTACAGAGTATCTGAAAGTGCTGTGATGACGTCGCGGAGGACCTCGATAGGTCTTTGGTCGGCGTTGATCCGGACGATCTTGTTTTTGGGATAATGGTGAAGAAGTTTCGCCGTGTCCTTTTCATAGACTTCCATGCGGACGCGGAGCACTGTTTCGTCGAAGTCGTCCTTCCGCTTCTCGATGAGGGCGCGGTTTTTCAGGCGTGCGATGAGGGACTGCGTATTGGGCATTTCGAGGAGCAGTAGCTTGAGGACGTCGAGATGCTTGTCCATGAGCTCGGCCTGCGTCATGGTGCGAGGGATACCGTCGAGCATGAGGAGCTGCTTGGTAGGGAAGAAGCGGTTGGTGTCGATGAGCCCTTCTATGTACTTATGGCAGATCGCGATCGTGAGGTCGTCGGGGACGAGGTTGCCCTTGCTGGCATAGGCATTGAATAGCTGGCCGGCTGGCGACTCAGAGGCTAGACCCCGAAAGATGTCTCCAGAGGAAAGGTGGACGTGCCCTGAGGCGCAGGAAAGGGCCTTGCCGATGGTTCCTTTGCCTGATCCTGGGGGGCCGAAGAGCAAAAGAGCCCGAAACCGGCCTTTGTAGGGGGGGATGAGGGAATCAACTGCCATAAAGGCCTCCAAAAACCCTCTTTTGTAGCAGGTTAAACGGCTTTCTGCCAAGAGTTCTTTATAAACAGCAATTTAACTATTTATTATAGTATTTCTTAATATTTCTATTGATTGCTGCATTATTAATATTATATAATATTAACGGTGGAATTTATAATTCCGTCGATAAAACTGAAGGATTTACATTGTGTCCAGATTAAAAACCAGCTTTAGGGCCCTATTTCCGAGCTTCGCCCCGCAGCGATATGCGCGCCATCGGCGGCACTATCGCCAAGTGGGCAAGCTCGCGAATTGCCCTATTCATACGGAGGTAAAGTAGTCTTAGGCACAATGTAAAACAAAAAGGAGGTGATGTGGCCATGGCAAGCAAAGTAGACCCGACCAATGGGACCACTTATGCCAGCAGCAAGCCCACCGGCGCGAAAGCGACGAAGTGGAATGGCCGCAGCACCTCCTTAGGCTTTATGGAGATGACGCCCTTGTCGATCACCACCCAGAAAGCCAAGCTCTTCACTAAACACCCCTCCCATACCCTTGAGCATAATGTCACGCGGATGTCGACGCGGTTCCAATCGGAAATGAGCGACTATTCGGCGTTTATCAGGACGGCAGCGGCCCTGCCCATCGATTCTTGGATGGCTTCTAAATGGTATCCGGACGCTCCTAATTCGACATTACTTGCTACCCTCGGTATGACGACGGCCTCGCATGCCCCTATGGGGATGTACAATTTTCATCTCTGCGATAAAGCGATCGATCAAGCAGAAGCGATCGGCGATAAAACAGGCGCGCGTCTTGCGAGATTCGATAAATGGGGTACGTCGGTTGCGCAAACAGGTCTCGGTGTTGGATTCACTGGAATTCGTGTGACGACAATCGGACAAACAGTTCATCCGACAAGCGCTGCTTGGGCACAAGCAGGGACGGTAACAGGCTATGTGGGTAATACCTTCGGCGCTCTCTTGTACCTCACGGCGGGTTTTGATTCGCTCTGGGAAAGGGGATTTTGCGGACTGTTTGGCACAAGCGCTTTCGAGAAAAAGTATAAAGCCAAAGCCACAAAAAAAGAGCGCGTTGCTTATCTGAAAAACCGTCTTGGACTCGATTTGAAAAAGCTCGAGATCAAAGCAGTCAAAGGACAGGATCTTTATAAGAAGGGTCTTGATTTTCTGAGACCCTTTGCGAAACGCAACATCGAGCTTGCCGTCAAACACGGAAAAGTCGCTGTCGAGAATGGCACGGATATCGACGCGCTTGCCGACAGAGTGATCAAGAAGTTCCATACCAAAGAAGAAATTCAGCAGGTTGGGAAGGATACGCTCATACAAAAGCTCAGGGACAAAAAGATCCAAAAAATGCAACGCCTCATCGGAAGTGAAGCGGTAAAAAAGACCATTCAGGCTCTTGCGAAAGAGAAGGTTTCGAAAACCGAGGTCGATAAAATCGTCTTGGGCGAGATTGGCAAGATCCAATTGACGAGGACGCAAAAGTTCCTTTTTTATGCCGGTATCGCGGTCGCAACGATGATCTTAATGTCTATTTTTCTCACTGGATGGGGGGCTGTGGCTGCAGCCATACTCTTTGCGGTTGTTTCCTTGGTCGAGATCTACTATGACCACCAAAAAACGGCCGCGTTGACAAACGACTTCACTGCGCCTCCGGGACGCCATGACAAAGTCGTGCCTGCTCTCGGCGCTATTCTTACGGCGGTAGGGATAGGCGTTTCGTTTGTATTAGCATCAGTCTTCTCGATGGGTATTGTTCCGCTTGCGATCGGAGTGGCCATCGGCGTGACCTTCATCATCAAATATATCCACGACATCTACCTTGTCGATAAGCGCAGAGATGGGTATTGCCAACATCTGCTACAGAGACAAGGAAACATCTCGCTTGAAGAATTCAAGTATCTGAGTACCTACATGTCCGAAAAAGAGATAGTCAAACACCAGCCGCACCACAAGCTTGCAGAGGAAGATCGCAAGGCGATTGAGAAAGATCTACTTCACTATCCAGGCCTTAGCATGAAAGAGCGCTACTTAAAGGCCATCGAACATCATAAGGAAAGGCTGGAAAAACGCTACATAGACGAACTCTGGAAGAAACAAGAATACCGACGCGCTTTCAATCGCGTGGAAGGCGTTAAGAGAACCGTCAGTTTGCGAATTGCCTAAGCCAGGCATCTCCGTTAAGCCTTTCTCCCGTCACATGCTCGATGAGATCATCCCAACGCATCCGATTGCCCGGAAAGAAGAGCTTCTGGTTGAGGAGTTGGCCGGCTTTTGGCGAGGTGAGCTCGCGCGAGCCTGACTCTTTCATAAGCGTTTCTTCGATAGACGACGCGAACATCTCTCCCAGCAGATAGTTGAAGTAATAGGCCGGAGCGAGACCGATATGGTACTTAGCCGCCCAGTCTTGCTTGCCTTGCGGTCTTTTGGGAGCGCGGATCTTCTGGTATTTCTCCACCAAATTCCACCATAAGGCATTTAGGTCTTGCTGAGGATTGCGGTAGAGCTCGCTTTCGAATTGGGTCATGACAAGGACCCAGCGGCTGAAGATGAGCTGGCGTCTTTTGAGGCTTAAGTCAGCCTTTTTCATCAAAGGCTCTTTCTCAGGGCTATTGATGAGCTCGCGGAGGGCATTGTAACGGTAAGCTTGCCTGCCTGCGATGAGAGCCATCGCCTCTGTCGTGGCCATATTTGGCGGTTCTCTAAGGAGCCAAGGGAGCTTCGGATCATAGCCGAGTTCGTAAATGGCGTGGCCAACTTCGTGCAGGATGACCTCGAGCCATTTGATTGTCGGCTTTACGTTGTTCAAGGTCCGAATATCATCGGCTCGATCCATATTGATGCAAAAGGCGTGCTGATTTTTCCCTGGCCTTTCATACATATCGCTGCGAGACATGATGGGCTGGACGTCGATGCCCATTTTATTATAGAAGCTCTCTCCGGTTTTGAGGAGATCGACTTCCGCTACGAGAGTATCGAGCTCGCGGTTGTCCATGGGATCTTCTTGTCCAAAAGGATCGGACCAAGCCCACGGACCGAGTTCTGCTTTAGCGATGCCGAATCTTTGCACTTGTTCTTCTTCGAGCGTGCTGAGCATTTTTGCATAAGCGTCAGCTGATCTGGTAGCGAGTTGATCGAACGTGGAAATGAGCCACTCTCGGTCGACTTCTTGCAAATCGAGCTGCATCTGGAAAAAATCGGAATAGCTCATACTTTTCGCAACTTGATTGCGAAGGTTGACGAGATGGAGAATATGCGGGGCTAATACAGCGCCGATTTCTTTGGAGGATTCCCAGGCTTTCTTGCGATTGGAGGGATCGTTCTCATTTTTTAAGATGTCGCGGATGGCGTTTTCGGTGATCTCTTTTCCATCCAGTTGAGAGCGGAAGTTGATATAGAGCTGAGAAAGATCGGTTTCTTTTTGGGCGATTTCTTCCAAAAGGGCTTTGGGAATGAGGTACTGTTTGAAGGTGCGGATGAGGACATTCAGCTGCCTTTTGAGAATGGGATCTTTCAAGGAGGGGTCTCGATCCCACACGAGTAATTTTTCGTAGGTCTCCCGATTGTTAAAGAGCATGCGAAGTTCGGTGTCTAATTCGGCTTTGAGATCGGCGGCGTCGGCTGAACCTGTCGTCTCGAGCAGCCAGAGAGCTTTATTCATTTGTTTGCTTTTGCGCGCCATTTCAGGGACAAAAGTCTTTAGAAAAGCGTCAAATTGCTGCTGATTTGTTTGCATAGCGGCCTCACGTGCTGGCAGTACACCAATGGATAAAGTATAGGCCAGAATGGCTTTTCCGAAGAGCGTGAAAATATTCTTAAGCATGATATTTGATTAATATGCGATTGGTTTTTATGCTGCAACCTAAGATGCAGCACTATCTTCCCGATTTTCTCGATTATCTCGCAGCTGAAAAAGGATTGAAGCGGGCGACGCTTTCAGCCTACGGCAGCGATCTCAATAGTTTTTTTTCCTTAAGTCCTGCGATTTCGAAAGAGGCTGTCCTCCACTTTCTCGATGCCCTGAAATCTCGGGGGGCTGCCGGATCGAGCATGGCCAGAGCGCTTGTAGCCCTTCGAGTCTTTAGCAGGTTCTTGCAGAGAGAAGGGCATATTCAAGAAGATGTCTGCGGCATGCTGGAGCAGCCGAGCCTTTGGCAAAAGATCCCCGAAATCTTGAGTCTCGAGGAGATGCGCAAACTTTTTAGCCTTCCCGATCATGAGACCGAGAGGGGAAGCCGCGATCGAGCTATCCTCTACCTCCTGTATGCTTGCGGCCTTCGCGTTTCGGAGCTCTGCGGCCTGAATCTTCAAGACGTCGGCGATACGGAGGTTCGGGTGAAAGGCAAAGGTGGCAAGGAGCGCGTAGTGCCGATCGCTAAGGAAGCCCTAGAAGCGCTCGATGCCTATTTGCTGATGACTAAGCGGGAAGAAGAGCAGCCATTTTTCCTAGGAGACAGGGGCAAGAGGCTTCGAAGAGAGGGGGTCTGGCAGATGATCAAGCTCTATGCCAAACAAGCAGGGATTGAAAAAAACATCTCGCCGCATACCTTTCGCCATTCCTTCGCGACCCATCTTCTTGAAGGAGGCGCAGATCTGCGGGTCATCCAAGAACTCCTCGGCCATTCGAATATTTCCACCACCGATCGCTATACGCATCTCAGCGATCAGAAACTCCAAGAAGCATTTCAGAAATTTCATCCAAGATTTTAGCTTACAAGTAAAGGTCTTCGATGGGGATTTGCTGCATGCAGAAGCTGTGCATATTTTTCGATACTTGGTCGTACTAAAGCGCTTTCGTAACGTGCATAGGCATTCGGGGATTTCGATTTTAAACGTCGAGCCGCTTGCCTTACTGTAGTGCCACTTTTTTCTCTTTGTCTTTTCAATCCTAACGCGAATAAAAGCCTATCATCGGAAGCACCTACACCTAGAAGGCCGTCTTCATAGGAATTAATGCGAAGATGAAATTTTCTATCGATCAAATCTGCATAAGAGTCTTTTAACAGCTCTAAAATGGCATCTTCGAGCATCGCAATAGCTTCTTTTCGTGTTTTGCCTTGCGTCATTACATCGAGAAATGAGACCTCGGCAAGCCACCAAGAACTATTCGCATCTTTCCAAACCTTACCCTCAAGTTCCATGATTTTTTACTTTTTGTTTTTCGGAGGATGATTCCTAGCCTTATTTAGGATCTTTTTAGCCAAAAGTTCATTGATTTCTGCGTGCCTAGGAACGGGTTCAGTTTCTTCCCCGTTCGTCCAAACTTCGTGATTACCACCTTGCCGCTTTAGCCACCAACCCAAGCGGTGAAGGTGTTTTTCCAAATCACGCTTCTTCATAGACCATTGTACACATTTTATTGAACAAAGTCAAATTAGCAGAAAGCGTTATTTTCTTAGAACTCCTAAATCATTAAAAATTAGATTATTATGTTCAGGCGGGAGGGATTTCTTGGTGCTGGCGGATCTTATGTTGTTTCAAGAAGAAGGATAAAACGGCGCCGATGAGAGAAAGGACTGTCAATGTCTGCATGCTGACACGAAAACCATGCATGAACGACTCTCTGGAGAGTGCAGTCGCTTGGGTTAGGGATTCTCCTGAGAAAGAATGTGAGAGATCTTTGAATGAGGCCACTCCTTTTGAAACCCTTTCGATCATTTCCATTTGATTAGAAGAGAAGTTGGAAGATAACTGGGCGAGCTGCTGCTGCAAATAATGTTCGCCTGAGAGCGCTATGATGCCACCGACTAAAGCGACGCCAAGCGCGCATCCTAACCAAGCAGTGGTAAAGATGATTCCAGTTGCCTCTCCTTGCTGTTTCGCTGGAGCGACTGTCGTGGATCCAGTGACCGTGCTGACAAAGGTAATCCCTGTCGCAATGCCGACTAGCAAAAGCGCGATCCCCAAAACGAAGATTTCAGGGACTTGACCGAGCAGAGAAAGGAGGAAACAAGCGATTGCGAAAAGGAACATAGAGACGATATTGGGAAGTTTATCCCCGACAGTATCGACCCACTTTCCAGCTATCGGAGAGAGCACTCCGATCACGATCGTAAGGAATAACATCAGAAGGCCTGAATAGATGGCGCTGAGGCCGGATATGTTCTGTAGGTAGACAGGGATAAAAAACACAAGGGGGACAAAGACCCATTGCACGACCATCCTGATACAGTTATTCAATAGTAAATTCCGGATTCGGAATAGTTTGAAATCGATGATCGGATAGGACTGTTTCTTTTCGATAAAATAGAGGATGGCCAAAAAGAGGACTCCAAGAACAAGGGAGGCGAGAAATAAAGGCGAAACGAGTCCCCAGTTTTGTACCTGGTTCAGAGCCAGCGTAATCCCCAATAATCCGAGGACGAGAAGAGAGGCTCCTTTGTAATCGATGTAATGCTGCTTTTTCGCTTTATGCGGAGCGCAATAGATGCGGGCGATGAGATAGGCGATGATTCCCAGGGGTACGTTGATATAAAAAATCCAGCGCCAGCCGATATACTCGACAAAGAGGCCGCCAATAGGGGGTCCGATAGCAAGCGATATCCCCATGGAGGCGACGATGAAGCTTAGGGCGAAGCCCTGCTGATTTTTTGGAAACGCTTCGAAGGTGAGCACAATGGTCATTGGATAGGCGATGCCGAGAGCAAGTCCTTGCAATACTCGAAATGCGATGAGCATCGTCGTATCGACAGAGAGGCCAGCTCCAGCAGAACTTAAGACAAAAAGAGCCGTGCCAAATAGAAAAATCTTTCTATGTCCATAGGTATCGCCAAGCCTTCCTCCTAAAATCTGGAACATCGCGCTGAGGAGCACATAAGCGTTGATCACCCATTGCATGCTGGATAGATCGGCATAGAATTCTTTCGAGATGACGGGAATAGCGATATTGAGGGCCGTCACGTCGACATTCAACATGATGGTCAATAGACACATCGCGGAGAGGATCCACCATTTACGTTTTTCTTTGTTCATAGCTTTCTTCTATAATTATGGTTGTTTTTCCGGAAGGGTTTCGGAATCTTTTTTTAACCATTTTCGGCATTTGCGGCGGAGCGTTTCGAGTTCGACGAAGATGACGGGTGTGAAGAGCAGGGTGAGGACTTGGGAGAAGATGAGTCCGCCGACGATGACGACGCCGAGAGGTTTTCTACTAAGGGCGGTCAAGCCGCCAATTCCAAGAGCGATTGGCATTGCTCCCATCATAGCGGCGATCGTCGTCATGAGAATGGGACGGAAACGGATCATACACGCTTCGACGATCGCTTCATGAAGTTCCTTTTTTTCTTTGGCTACTCGTTCGTTGGCAAAATCGATCATGATGATCCCGTTTTTGAGTACGATGCCGAGAAGAAGGACGATGCCGACGAAGCTATAGAGCGAAAATGTGTAATTGAAAATGAGTAAGGAGAGAAGTCCGCCGAGCGCTGCTGGAGGAAGAGTCGACATTACCGTGAAGGGATGGATGAAGTTCTCATAGAGGATCCCTAAGATCACATAGATCACGAAGATCATGACGAGCAAAAGGATTTGAAGGTCCGCAAAAGAGGCCTTGAAGATGTTGGCGGTACCCTGGATTTCTCCTGTCACTTCAGTGGGGAGCATGCTCTTGGATACTTGTTCGATATTTGTTAGAGCGGTGCTCAGCGGCATGTTCACCACATCGAACGTGATGGTGACGGAGGGAAGGCCATTGATATGGTTGACGACGAGAGGCCCGATCCCTTCTTCCATATCGACAACTGTCGATAATGGGACGAGTTTGCCGGTAGTCGAGGAGAGCCAAATTTGCCGCAGAGCATCTGGATTTTTATAGAATTCAGGAATGGTTTCCAAAATCACATAGTATTGGTAATTGACGGTGTTGATCGGAGAGAGCTGGGTGTTGGCATAAGCGAGGTTGAGGGCATTTTCGATCTGTCCCGCTGTGATGCCGAGCATCGAGGCTTTGTCGCGGCGGATTTTCATGTTGAGCTGTGGTTCAGTGACGTGCATGTCGCTGTTGATTTGCGAAAACCCTGGCATCGTCTTGATTTTATCGATGAGTTTTGAGGCGGAGTCGTAAAGAGTATCGGAGCTAAGAGAATGAAGAGTGTATTGGTAGTCGGCTTGAGCGGTTGAAGTTCCGATTTGTAAGTTAATAAGCGGTAGCGACTTAAAGAATATTTTGAGGCCGGGTATTTTGTGGGTTTCTTTGTTGAGTTCGTCGATCACCTTGAGGATGGGCTTTCTTTGATTATAGGGTTTCAAACGAATGAAGAATAACCCCTGGTTGTCTTGAGGATCGGCTCCGATGGAGACGATCGATTCCATGGCGGGGTGTTGACGGACGAGGTCGGTTAGAGTGTTTTGGTAGTTTTCCATCAAAAAGGGCGATGTGCCATCGGCCGCTTCGGTGAAGCCTTGGACAAAGCCGAGATCATCAGGAGGAAGGAAATCTTTGGGGATTGTAACCATCAGGTAAACCGTGAGGATCAAACTCGCAAGACCCGTGAAGAGCGTTGTCACGCGATGCTTGAGCACCCAATCGAGGGCAGGACGATAGATTTTGAGCAGGGTAGTATTGATCTTTTCGGAAAATCTCTCCATCCACGGCTTTTGGCCGCTATGATGACGCGGTTTGATGAATCGGCTGGCCATCATGGGCGTGAGGGTCAAGGAAATGACGCCGGAGATCATCACGGCAACCATGATCACGACAGAGAATTCTCGTAAGAGACGTCCGACGATGCCTCCCATAAAAAGGAGAGGAATAAAGACAGAGGAAAGGCAAAGAGTCATCGATAGAATCGTAAAACTGATCTCGCGAGAGCCATCGAGTGCGGCTTGCATGGGGGTTTTGCCCATCTCGATATGCCGCATGACGTTTTCCAGAACGACGATAGCATCATCGACGAGGAAGCCGACTGAAAGAGTGATGGCAAGCAGAGAAAGGATATCGATATTGAAATTGAGGACCGACATCATGGCAAATGTGCCGACGACCGACATCGGTAAAGAACAAGAAGGAATAATCGTGGCGATGAGTTCCCCGAGATAGATAAAGATGACCAGAACGACGAGAGCAAATGCAATGACGAGGGTCATTTCGACATCCTGAACCGATTCTTCGATATAGACAGCGCGGTCGAATAGGCGTTTGATTTGCACGGATCCAGGGATGTTTTTTTGCAGAACAGGAAGGAGCTCGTCGACTTCATTCACGATATTCAGAGTATTCGCGCCTGCTTGTTTAATGATGGCCATGACGACGCAAGGCTGCCTAAGGTCTTTTTCGAGATAGGTCAGATTGTATTTATCAAACTGGACGCCATCCATGGCATAGCCGATGTCTTTGATGCGGGTGATCGTGCTATCATTGCTTTTGAGAATGATCTCGTTGTAGGGGGCGGCGGTGAAAAGCTGTCCATCGGCATTGATGTTGTATTCTGTCGTTGGACCAAAAAGAGTTCCGAGGGCTTGATTGACGTTTTGATTTTGGATAATGGTGCCGACTTCATCGATGCCGATGCCGCGGGCCTGGAGTTTTCTTGGGTCGACGCGAACCCGCACAGCAAAGGGCGAACCATAGGTATCGACCTCAGCGACTCCTTCGATAATATTGATCCTCTCGCCGAGGAGGATGTAGGCATAATTATAGAGATTGGCAAGGCTTTCTGTCGCCGAGGTGACGGCGAGATAAAGAATGGGGCTAGCCGAGGGATTGACCTTGGTATACGTCGGTAAATAAGGAAGATTGCTCGGTAAGTTCGCCTGCGCTTGGTTGATGGCAGCTTGTACATCGACGGCCGCGTCCTCGATTGGCTTATTTAAGTTGAATTGCAAAACGATGGTGCTTGAGCCGGTTTGACTAGTCGAGGTGATGAGTTGGATGCCATCGACGGTGGTGAACTGCTTTTCCAAGATCGCCGTTACGTTGTTGGCGACGGTTTCGGGGTTGGCGCCAGGGTAGCTGGTTTTCACTTGGATCGTAGGATAGTCGACGTTGGGCAAATCGCTCACGGGAAGCGTATTGAACGACATGATCCCGAAAAAAAGAATCGCCGCCATGACAAGCGTTGTCATAACAGGGCGTCTGATGAACGGTGCGGAGAGATTGATCATGGTGCTTTTAACCCTGCGTCAAAGGTTGGCACAGTCGCTTGCTTGTTGTTGACGGAGACTTTTGCTCCAGGAATCAAATTGACTTGTCCTTCGAGAACGACCTCTTCTCCTTCAGCTAGGCCACTCGAGACGACGGTGTAATCGCCGACGACTTCCCCTTTCTTCACATTGCGAATTTCCGCAGTATTGTCGGCTTTGATCACGAAGACGTAAGGGCCATTCTGGCCGATTTGGACAGCTTGGGAGGGGACGACGACGGCACCTTTAAGTTCATCGATAAAGAGTCGCACCGTTGCGAACTGCCCAGGCCAAAGAGCTTTGTCGTCGTTCGGCAGCGTTGCTTCTAGTTCAATGGAACCGGTGCTGATGTCGACTTGATTGTCGATAAACGTGAGCTGGCCATCGTGGGAATCTATTTGGTTAGATTCAAGGAAAACGCGCGTTGTTAAATTGGTTCCCCTTCCTTGGGCTTTTCGGATGGTCGTGAGATCGTCTTCGGGAATATAGAAATTGACATAGACGGGCTTAATTTGATTGAGGGTGACGATCGGATTGGAAGTGCTAGAGACGCTGACCGGAATGAAGTTGCCTTCATCGATTTGTCTTAGGCCTGCGACAGAATCCATGGGCGCGATCAAGAAGCAGTAATTGAGGTCGAGCTGCGCGATCTCGATATCGGCTAGGTTTTGTTTGATGACGGCTTCTTCGCTAAGTACATTCGAGACATAGTTATCGAAATCGAGTTGGGAAACGAAATCGTTTTGCACCAATTTGGAATACCTTGTGGCTGTATCTTCCGCATAACGCAAGTTGACGATGCTTTGCGCTAAGACTGCTTGGGATTTTTTCAATTCCGCCTGATAGACTCTAGGATCGATGGTCGCTAAAAGATCGCCCTGTTTGACTTCCTGCCCTTGTTCAAAATAGATCGTCGTTAAGTACCCCTGAACTTGGGAAACAATATCTACGGTATTGAAAGCGACGACGTGGCCGACATAATCATAGAAGACCGGCACATCGCATGTGACGGCATTGGTCGACGATATGGAAATCGTTTGCGGCGGGGGAACCGGCTTTTTCCCGCAGGCGCAAAGAAGCAAAAATGTGAAATAGATTAATTGACGCATCGATCCCTTCCTTTCCTACTTTTCGTCATATAGGGAGATAAATCTTGTTCCATGACGCCGATGGCATAGCCGAGCGTCGATAAGGCGACATACCATTGCTGCAACGAATTGGCCCTTGTCGCTCGTGCATTGGCGAGATTCGATTGCGCGGTTGTGACCGTGAGAATATCGGTCGTGCCGGCTTTGTATTGCGCAAGCGCTACGTTGTATTCTTCGAAAGCAGTTTCGAGAAAGTCTGTCGAAAACCTAAGGGCGTCTCGTGAAATGGCGACATTGAAATGCGCTGTCGTGATCTGTTCGATCACATTGAGTTCGGTTTGGCGTAGCGTTGCCTGGGCATATTCTCTTTGCGCTTGGGCGAGCCGGATGGCATTCAAATCATAAAAACCGTTGAAGATCGGCCAGCTCGCCGTGAACATCACCGTGAAATCGTAATGATCGCTAATGCCATGAGTGTAGGTGGTCTGACCGATATCAAAGGTTCCGGAGATTTCGGGCAGCATATTGAGCCTTGCTGCTGTGAGAGTTTTTTGGGTCGAAGCGAGCTCTGCTTCAGCTGCGACGAGGTCGCTGCGCGCTTCGAGGGCTAAGCTGATGAGCTCATTGACGCTCGACATGACCTCATAGAGCCTTGGGTCTTCGGGCATTTTCTCCATAGCGAGCTGCATTGTCGCGGGAAGCCCCATATCGGTGAGAAGTTGGGCATAGGCGACAAGAGTCGTTTGCTTTTGGTTGACCCACTCAGTTTCCAAAGAAAGCAGTTGCGAGCGCGCTTGCAAAAGATCGGAAACGCTTTTGACGCCGGCCTTAAGGCTCACGGTTGCTGCATCGACCGTCGTCTGGGCATCGGCGATGTCTTCCTCATAGGAAATGAGCAGTTTTTCCTGATAAAGGTAGTTGTAGTAATCGGTCGTGACGTTTTGGACGACTGTTTCGATCTCGCGGTTGTGCGTCAAGTTAGCGTTATAGAGAGCAAGGCGGGCTGCATCGCTCGATGCCCGTGTTTTGCCGAAATCAAAGATGAGGTAGGTGAGGGCGAGTTGCGGTCCCCATTGGCTTAAATACCCTATGGCGGCGCCGGAAGCCGCGGCTGCGGCTGTCGAGCCGCTACCTGTTACGCTCGTCGTATTACTCGAAAATCCTGTGAGGAAGCGCTCTCTTTGCCACGAATAGGTCGTCGTTGCAAGGGGGAAGAATTCTTGCTGCGCTTGGCCATATTCGGCGGCGGCTTCTCTTGCTAGCGCCCAGGTTTGGCGCGTCGCGGTATTATTGCGTAAAGCGAGATCGACGATCTCTCCTAGAGTGAGCGGATCTTTTTGCGTAGGAACTTCCGGATCGGGAGCTTGCTCCATGTCTTTGGCGCTTTCAGAGGCGAGTTTTCTTGAGGGTGCATCATTCCAATAACGCATCGGAGATGAGGGCGCGTAGCTATAGGGTTGTACGACGGCGCGATCGGCCGCACATCCCGATAGAATGGCGAGAACAAGTGTATAGGCGCAATAACGCACTATTGAGTATCCCCCTTAATTCAGGGGAATACGTTACTGGAGTTTTTGGGTCAAAATCTTATTTACCAAGGCCGGGTCGGCTTTGCCTTTGCAAAGCTTCATGACTTGGCCGACAAGAAATGCATAGGCTTTGGTTTTGCCGCTTTTGAAATCAGCGATAGATTGTGGATTAGCGCTGAGGACTTCATCGATGAGCGAAGCAATCGCTCCTTCATCGCTGACGGGCTGATAGTCGGGATTGGATTTGACGAGATCTCTCGGACTTTTGTCTACATTGGCGACCATGTCGTCGGCGACGATCTTCGCGATTTTACCGGTGATTGTGCCATCTTCGATCAGTTGCACAAGCTCGGCGATATGGCGCGCTGGAATGCCTGCAGTCTTCGGTGTGAGGCCTTGATCTTTGAGGCGGCCGATGAATTCGACGGTGATCCAATTGCAGAGGTTGCGGGGATTCTTGCAGTGGGCAAGCCCTTCTTCGAAATATTCGCAGAGGGGCCTATCGTTGATGAGAAGATTGGCGGCGTATTCGGAAAGTCCCAAAGTCTCGATGTAGCGCTTGAGCCTCTCCTGAGGAGTTCAGGAAGCTGGATGCGGATTTTTTCGATATAAGCTTCGGTAAGAATAAGTGGCACGAGATCGGGTTCGGGGAAATAGCGGTAATCATCCGCTTCTTCTTTCATGCCGCATCAAAACTGTTTCTTTTTTCTCGGGATCGAAGCGGTAGGTGCCTTTCATGAGATGCGTTTTGTCATCCTTCTCGTAGATGGCGACTTGGCGTCTGATTTCCGACTCGATCGCCATTTCCATGTTGTGGAAAGAGTTCATGTTTTTGATTTCGATCTTATTGCGCAGCTTCGTCTCGCCTTTTCTTCGCACGGAGACGTTGCAGTCGATGCGCAGCGATCCTTCTTCCATATTGCAATCGGAAGCGTCGATATATTGCATGATCGCCTTGACAGCCATGCGCATAGGCGACGGCTTCTTTGGGGGAGTGCATGCACGGTTCGGAGACGATTTCGATGAGCGGAACGCCTGCGCGGTTGTAATCGACTCCAGCAAAAGTCGGTAAAATGTTTGAGCATGCCGGCATCGTCTTCGAGATGGGCGCGGTTGATGGCAAAGTGTTTTCTTGCATTGTCCACGAGCGCTTCGACGTTGCCGCCGATGATGATCGGCTGATCGAACTGGGTGATCTGGAAATTGCGCGGGCTGTCGGGATAAAAGTAGGATTTGCGGTCGAATTTGCTAAAGTGGGCGACTTCGGCATGGATGGCGCAGCCGAATTGCACGGCTTTTCGCACCGCTTCTTTGTTGAGGACGGGAAGGCTCCTGGCTGTGCCGGTGCATAACAACGCCGATATTGGTATTGGGCTCATCGCCGAAACGATTGGGCACGAGCTGAAGATTTTTGATTTTGTATTGAGCTGGACGTGGATCTCAAGGCCGATGACCGGTTCCCAATTTCATATAGGTCGTCATGTCTACCTCGTGGTCAAACAGCGGGGGAATGTTGATGGGTGAACTGCGTCGCTTGTTCGAAGGCATGCGCAATCTCGAAAACTTTGGCGTCGTGCAGTTGGGGTCCGAGGATTTGCAGGCCCCAGGGCTTGCCTGTCTTTGCTGAACCCAGCACGGAACGCTGATGGCGGGAAGTCCTGCGAGGTTGGCGGCGATGGTGATAGATATCTTGCAGATACATCTGCAGAGGATCGTGGATCGCGCCAAGGGGAAATGCAGGAAAGGGCGAGACGGGCATGGCGATCGCAGCGCAGTGTTTCGAAGGCGTCGGCAAAACGGCGGATGATGAGCGTCGGACTTTTTGCGCTTGGTGTAATAGGCATCTTGATAGCCGGCTGAAAGAACATAGGTGCCGAGGAGGATGCGACGTTTGACTTCAGGCCCAAATCCTTCCTGCTTGGAAAAATCATAGACCTCGTCGAGAGTTTTGGCTCGGGCGGAACGTTTGCCATAGCGGATGCCATCGAAGCGGGCGAGGTTGGTCGAGGCTTCGGCAGTAGCGAGGATGTAATAGACAGCGATGGAAGTATTTGAGAATTTCTAGATCGACATCGACAAGTTCGCAGCCGAGTTTCTTGAGGGTTTCAAGACTTGCGTTGAAATTCTCTTTGGCATCTTTGCCGAGGTCGCCGATAAAGCTATGAGGAACGCCGATTTTGCAGCCTTTGAAGGGAGAAGAGAGTTTGGCGAGGTAATCTTCCGGCGGCTTTTGGATGCTCGTGGAATCGCGTTCGCAATGATGGGCAATGACTCTCATCGCAAGCGCGGCATCGTCGACTCTTGTGCCGAAAGCTCCGATTTGATCGAAAGAAGAAGCGAAAGCGACAAGACCATAGCGGGAGACTCTGCCATAAGTAGGTTTGAATCCTACTATGCCGCAAAATGCTGCCGGCTGACGGATCGATCCACCGGTATCGCTGCCGAATGCTAAAGGAGCGAAACGAGCTGCAACAGCCGCTGCAGACCCGCCGGAAGATCCGCCGGGAACGCATGTAATGTCCCAGGGATTTTTCGTCAGTTGATAGGCGGAGTTTTCCGTTGAGGAGCCCATGGCGAACTCATCGAGATTCGTTTTACCGATGAGGATGGCATCTTCTTGTTCGAGTAGACGGATCACTGTTGCGCTGTAAGGAGCCCTGTAGTTAGCGAGAAATTTCGAAGCGCAGGTGGTGAGATGCCCTTCGATGAGGATATTGTCTTTGATCGCGACGGGAACGCCGGCGAGTTTACCGAGTTTTTTTCCCTCTTTGCGATGCTGATCGAGCTCATGGGCTTTCTTGTCCGCGCGTTCCCGCAGCAAGGCAAGAAATGCGCTGATTTGCCCATCGTGCTGATGAATGCGCTCATACGTTTTTTCGACGATTTCCCTCGCAGAAATCTCTCCTTTGACGAAGCGCTCATGAAGCTGACGTGCAGAGAGTTTGTGCATAGGTTAAAACTTGATGACCGGAGGTACGCGGATCATGCCGCCGACATGGGCGGGGGCATTGCCTAAGAACGCCTCGCGAGAAAGGGACTCGCCGATTTCATCTTCGCGTAGCATGGAAGGAAGATTTTCGAGCACGGTGTTGCAAGGCGGAACGCCTTCTACGTCGACTTGTTTGAGTTGATCGACATAGCCAAGGATTTCCGAGAGATCTTTGCGTAGGTTCATCTTTTCTTCGGGAGAACAGGCGATTCTACAGAGATGGGAAAGCTTATCGATTTCTTCTTCAGTAAGTTCGTGCGACATAGGTAGCTAGTTTACTTCTTGCGAGAGAAATCGGTCAACAATAGACCCCTTACTTCAAGGAAAAAAATATGCTGATCATTATTTTGTCTAATACTCACAGGTTAAGTCGTCCATTTTTAGAAAATTTTTAGGTATCATCTCGAAGTAGCTTTATTATTCTGGGGCTGAAATTTCCTGGATTTTCAGGATCATAAATGCAGATAGTTATTTCCTTTTGATAGTCATCGCTGGAAACGTGATGATGATCTGCTGAAGGTTTTTCAATAAGTTGTCTGGCAAATCCTATTAATTGCTGCAGTTCATTTCTTGTTAAAAACAATGTTACGCTATCTAGTTTTTTATCTAATTTATCATCTAAAATTCGCATAAATTCGAGAGGGATTATTGATCACGGGGTTAGAATATAAAAACTGTTCATTGTTTGAGCTTCTGGATGGTGAAGACTATATCATCGAAGTTTTCATCAGGATGACCATCATTGCATCGATAACGTCTTCCATTCTCTATTTCCTCGACAATCATAGCAGCGCCATTATGTCCGCTATCTCGTATTTTGGATTCCTTTGTAATCGGCTCTCCTGTTGATGATGCTACCAAATAGGGAGCTGTCCATTCCCAAACATTTTGTACCCAGACAAATCCGGTTTTTGTAAAAACTGTAATTTCGATGTTTTTAGGATCATAGCCGTCTGCATCTTCCCAAAGCCTTAGTTTTATGCGTTTGCTTTTTTTCAATACTGTACCTAGCATTTCGCAACTACCTGTAATATCCACGGATAACCCTTGAATATATTCGCTATTTGTTTTTTCTATCGAAATTTTGAGCTTATCGCCATTTGATACTGGGAATTTATCAGCAAGTACCAATATATTTCCTTTGTACATAATAGGCTGACCTTTCGATTCTATGAATAATTTACCAAAGCTTGGCATAGCCTATCGTCCTATATATCTATTTTGATCAAGTACTGCATGTTCATCAGGCCAGACTTCAACAAAATCGAAAAGCCCACCATCTTTTTGGGCTGGATTATGATGAAGTTCCATACTTTCCATTTTGCCTGTTTCATAGTTTAACCTTTGAGGTGCTAATCCTTTTTCCATTCTCGGAATATTATTTCCATAATTATGTGGGTTAGATTTTGCCCATTCTGCCCGATTTTTCCAATAGCGTCGTCTTACAGTACTCCATTTGGGAATTGTTCCAAAAACAGTACGATTTTGAATCGGCTCCCCCACGGACCATCCTCTTATATTAGTAGCTTGGGTTGCAGCGATCCGTCCGGTATCCATTGCAGCTGAGCCACAACCTAATGAACCTGGAGGAGGCACCATGCCAATGGTGAAATCTTTCGTTGGGCTATTTGCTTTTGCCTCTGGTGTATACCGATCAGCCTGGTCTGTAGAAAAAACTTGATCAATTTTCTGATGACCAGCAGCCATTAAGTTTTCATATTTTTCTATTGGGCTGGCATGCCCATCATTGGGCATTTTCATGCTGTTTGGCAATGCCATCTCGCCAAAGCCTTTGATTTCTTCTGCTAGTTGCGGCACAACTGAAGCAATCTGCGAGATCCCATCTAAAGTTTCATGAGCTAGAAATGCTCCTAAATCTCTGGCTTTTTCTCCAAAGGATGGATCATTGACATTTTCTGGTTGTATAAGAGCATCCTCAACAATTATCTCTTTAAATGAAGAGATATGTTCATCAAGAACTGTTTTTAAAGTCGGGGATTCTGGCTGAGAAGTGGAATCCGCTTCTTCATTTTTTGATGATTGGGAAGAAGATGCTCCCGCAGCGCCAGCGGCTCCTGCAACAGCGGCCGCGCTAGCTGAAGAGGCGATAACGACGCAAATAACCACGGTTGCAGCTACGACAACAGCCGCGCCAATGATGATGGCTTTTTTGTGTTTTTTGACAAATTTCTTTGTTTGCTCCCATTTCTTTTTGACCCAACCCTTACAAAGAACTACTTCTCCTTGGCCATGGAATATAGCAGGGACAATCACATACTCATCGTCTTGATACAGAGAATAGGTATATTCATAGGAACTTGGAGTCGAATACAACAGCTCTTGAATATCATTTTCTAATACACATTCTTCGTTGATTTCATTGGGGAGTATGCCATGTTTAGCGAGAACGGCTAGAAAATGATTGATTCTCTCCAAGTCTTCCGGACCGCATCTTTTTTCTAGTTCGCCCTCTTCTAGCTCTTCAAGTAAATCAAGAAAATCATCATAGGAAAAAAACTGATCTTTCTGTTCGTGACTGTCCGTGCTTTCGATTTCGCTAGAAACTGTTTCGGTATGAATGTCGATTGCAGGGATTTCAGATTGAGGATAAGCAATAACTGATGGAATCGTAAAGAGAAGTACTGAGTTGATCAACGGTTTTGAAATTCTCATGAGCGTTTTCCAATAAGCAAATGCCAAAGAGTAACTGAACTTTACTTATCAGTTAATTTAAAAGAACTTGTGATAAAGCTCTAATTTCTGAGATGTTTAGTTAACTGAAAAAGACTAATGCTTTTTGTTCTTCCCGCCGCATAATTTTACGATCTTTCGCGGTCTGGTCATCAAACCCCAGAAGATGTAGAAGGCCATGGAGGGTATAGAGCAGAGTTTCTTCTTGGGCTGCGCCGCCATGTTCTTGGGTGTATTCGATCGCGACCTTGGGACAGACGAAAACTTCTCCGAGAATGGAATGGGGAGAATCATCATCGGGAGCGTCGATCGGAACGGAAATGCAGTCGGTGGGGGTTGGATCGCCGAAGAATTGCTCATGCAATTTGGCGATCTCTTTCTTTGTGACGTAATGAATCACGACTTCAGCGCAAAGAGATTTTTTGTGGGCAAGAAATTTCGCGATCCCAAGTTTTAGGGACTTTGCGGGGATCTTCAAATCTATTTGCCGATTGTGGATGACGATGTGCACGAAGAAAAAGGGGAGTGACCTCCCCTAAAAATTAGGTGGTAATTACGGGTGTCTTCGGGAGGCCGGTGACGCGCTTGTTCTCGCCGTCTTTCCAGCGGCCGAGTTCACGCAGCACGTCGATGCGCTCAAAACGCTTGAGGACGTTGCGCTTTTTCCCGCTCTTGAAGGTTTTGCCGTAGCTAGGGTGTCTTGACATAACTCTTTTGCTCTTTTTTTAAGCGATTTTGGGAATGAAGCAGCTCTTTGCAGCGTCGCCTTCGACAGCGTTGGCGTGCGGCTTGTAGCCTTCAGGTAGGTTGTCTTTCAAAGGACCGGTTTTCGGTGAAGGAGCGCGGCAGCGTTTAGGGCAGCGCTGGCGGCGTTCTTCTTGTTTGCTAATTCTGACCATAGAAATATCTCCAAAAAGATGGGCAAAGTATAGAGAGAATCCTTTATAGCGGCAAGCGAAAATTGATCAGCGAATAGCCTTTTTCGCGGTAGGCATGGTAGCGCGCTTCGAGGGCTTCCCTGCGAGGACCGCTTGTCTGTTCGTCGAACTCATAGAGAGTTGCGAGATCGGGGCAAAAGAGTGGTTCTTGGGCGAGATTCAGGGCATGACCAGCGTTGTTAAGATTTTCTTTTACGGTGGTGAGGGTGATGAGGGCCGAGCAGGGAATATGGCTCGCCATATGGGGCAAAAAACTCTCGGCAGGTTCGGTCCAGAGGAGTCGGTCGGCGAATTTCAAGGCGTTCTCATCGGGGCAAATGATGAGAAGGGGATCTTTTTCATAGAGATGTTTGGCAGCGAGCTTGGTTAGAGCGTGAACTTTTTCCTTAGAGTTCGCCACGGGTATCAACAGGACCTTCATATTTTTTCTCCTCTAGTGGGGCGACACCGCAAGATAGCAGGAATCGGAAAGCTTCCTCTGTCGTAACATCGACGGGGACCATTTGGCTTCTAGGGGCCATGAGTATATAGCCCGATATGGGGTGGGGGGCGGTAGGAATGAAAACGGAGAGTTCGACCTCTTTGAGGACTTTGCGAAGACCCGGAGGTACTTCGCCTGTGACGAGTCCAAGGGTATACGTCTCTTTATAAGGGAAGGGGATGAGGACCGTTCCCTTGAACGTGGGTTCGCCCTGTTTCAAAAGAGCGCTTGTCACATCGGAAGTGATCGAGTAGATGGTTTTGATGACGGGGATTTTTTTCAGGATTTTCTGCGACAACCCGACGAGTTGCTTGAAAAAGAATTTCCTTCCGACGAATCCCAACACAAAAATAAAAAAGATCAGGACGATGAAGATGAAGATGCGGCTAATAACGGCGACTAAGACTTCATGGTTCCTGAGATCGACCCCTTTTGCTTGTTCATAGGCTACGATCATTTTTTCAGTAACGCCGATGAAGGGATCGGTCAAAATATCGAATAGCCAGAAAACGAGATAGAGCGTCAGCGCGATCGGCAGAAGAATGATGAGTCCAGTCGAGATATATTTCTTCATGGCGCCGGCGTATGAACGGTATCAGGAGGAATAATGACGCCGCAAGAGACGATGTACTTGATCGCATCTTCGGGCCGCATATCGATATAAATCAGCTGTTTTTTGGGGTACATGAGCAAAAAACCGGTCGTCGGATTCGGTGTCGTCGGAATGAGGACCGAAATCAAATCTTCCTCGGCTTTCTCCGAGCAGATCGAGGGGGATTCACGGGAGATCAGACCGATGGCATAGATCCCTTCGCGAGGAAAGGGGACCATGACGACCTGCTTGAACGATTTTCTATCGGAAGTGAAAAGGGTTTTGATGATGTCCTGCGTCGTTTTGTAGACGGTATTGACGATAGGGATTCGATGCAGGATCTTATCGCTGATATTGAGCAGGCTCTTGATGAAGAACCATCGGGTGACCATCCCTAGAAAGACAATGAAGATAAAGATCGCGATCAAAATGAGAAGTTTCGATGTATACCGTACGATCTGATCGTGGTGAAGAAAGCCGTATCCCTCGGTTGGGACAGGGAGCAACCTGTTGACGATGTCGGCAACGGTGAGATAAAAGGGCCCCGTCACGAAATTGACGATGAAGGCGATCACCGCGATCGTCACCGCAACGGGCAAGAGAATCACGAGGCCTGTAATAAAATGCTTCTTCATCGCGATCCTTCATAGAAATCTGACCCCTCATGAAACACCATAGAAGGGTTTAAAATCAACTTAGGATTTGACTCTCATAACCCAGTGATTATTAGACAGTTGCATTTATTATAAGTTGTTTCAACAAGTAATTTACCTCTAATATTAGTTATGTTATAATTGTTAATTATAATTATAACTTTATTTAATAATATATGTTATCGATATTTGGATCTTCTTATCAAGAAAGGGTAGAAATTCCAGCCTATGTGCAGACTCTTTCTTCGAGTGTGCTAGATCTGCTGTCTCCTCTTACTTACTGGGTTCCCAGTGAAAGAGATCCGGAGATCGACTCTTTGTTGCATAGAGATATTACACTCTCCTCCTCAACAACTACAGAGGTAGAGAATGTGCGTATTCTCCAGCCGATAAAGACCGAAATCCCTGTGAAGAAAAGCTCATCCACCTTACGCAAAAATCTCCTCCAGGCAAAAGAGATCATTCAGCATGTGAAAAAAGCGATTCCGTATTGCAACAATTTTCCTCTGAGATCAAAGGCAATCCAAAATATTGACCCGCGCTCATTTGAGGAATTGCATAATCACAACAAAGAAGTTTTCGATTCGATGCAACGCATGGATATTTCAAATAATGGTCAAAAATATTATGAAAGCGTTGCGAACTTAGCAGAAACATTTGGTGTGGGAACTTGCCCTCATATGGCAGCAGTTGGATGCAAATATGGCAAAAAGCGTGGCTATAACGTTGAAATATTTTCGATCGAAAAAGGGGATCATGTCTTTCTTGTGATCGGATGGGATCCTAAAACCGACTCTGATGATTATAGGTTCTGGGGATCTGATATCGTGATCTGCGATCCTTGGTCTGGCGACTTTTATCCCGCGAGTGAGCTCACCAAGCATCTTCGAGATTGGGTAGGCACCTATTACAAGGATGGAAAGCTCCATACACTTGTACGTCCCTTCAAACCCGATGTGCAGAAGTTACAATATGAAGACCCGGACTAACGTCGGTGTCTTTTTGTCGATTTTTTCCCTTCTGAGGCCAGTTCCCATTTCGTTTCTTGTATGATCAGGTCGATGCCGACGAGGCGGACGCTGAGCGTTTCTCCGACTTTGTGGATTTTTCCTGTATGACGCCCGACTAGGGTGTTTTGCTTTTCGTCATAGATGAAATAATCGTTTTCGAGATTGGAGATATGAAGGAAGCCCTCGATCATGATCGGGGGAATCTCAAGAAGAAGTCCGAACGGCTTCACGCGGCTGATAATGGCTTTATAAGCGCGGCGGGGATCTTCATCGAAGTAGCTTTTGAAGAGCCGTAATTTCTTGAGGTTCTTCACGCTCATTTCAGCGCGGAAAGACACCCGTTCTTGTTCAGAACATTTCAGAGCGATGGCGGTAAGATCGCTGTCTTCAGATTGCTGGCCAAAGATCATCCGCTGTGTGACGAGATCGCTGTAGCGGCGGATGGGGCTTGTGAAGTGGCAGTAATTTTCCAAAGATAATCCATAGTGGCCGATGTTATCGGGCGAATAGGTCGCAAGCTTCATACTGCGGATGAACGCAACTGTGAGCTGGTAGGAAAAGGGGCTTTCCTTGATCTCTTCGAAGAGTTTCTGCAGATCTTTTTTTGTCGGCTGCTCGGCGATCATGAAGCCGAGGCTGCGAGCAAAGGCGCAAAATTCTTCCATATTCTCTTCGGTCGGCTCTTCGTGGATGCGGAAGAGGATGGGGAGATTTTTCTTAGCGAAATGGGTGGCGACCATTTCATTGGCCTTGAGCATGAACTCTTCGACGAGCTGGTGGGTGATGTCGTATTCGACTTGTCGAATAGCCGGTGGGATTACCTTTCTTGTCGACGCTCGATGATCGTGTCGGGAAGAGCAAGTCGATGCTTCCTCGTTCGTACCTTTTTTTCTTGAGTAGCAGGCACAACTCGACCATGAGTTTCAAGTTGGCGGCATGAGGGCTTTTTTTCTTGCCGTCGAGGACTTCTTTCGCTTCTTCGTAGGTAAATCGTTTTTCGCTTTTAATGAACGAGCGGACGATTTTGGAGGAGACGAGATCGCCTTTCTTGTCGAAGTCCATGAGGACGGAGACGGTGAGCCGGATGACATTAGGCGAAGGCTGCAGAGATCATTCGGAGAGCTCTTCGGGGAGCATAGGGACGCATGTGCCCGGGAAGTAGGTGGAGTTGCAGCGGCCGGAAGCTTCTATATCCAGAGGGAGCCTTCCCCGTACATAGTGGGCGACATCGGCGATGTGGACGCCTAGATGGTAACGGCCCTTGGTGTCTTTTGTAAGGGTAAGGGCATCGTCGAAATCTTTGGCTGTCTTCGGATCGATGGTGAAGCATTCTTCTTCGCGTAAATCTTCCCGGTTCTTCAGATCGGAGGCGGTGACTCGATCGCCGAAGGCTTTGGCTTCTTCGACTGCTTCGGGACAGAAGGCGTCGTGGAGGTCGAACTCTTCGATGGCGGCTTTGATATCGATAGAGGGATCACCGATATGACCGAAATAATGAGCCACTTCGCCGATGGTGGGGGATTGCCCTTTTCCCCAAGTTATGATGAGGAGGATGACGCGATCGCCGACTTTGAGTTTCTCTTTTTTGTCGGGTTTGACAATGACAGGGCGTGAAGCACCGAGCAGAGGAGCATAGACATGCGCGATGCCGCTAGAGCCGATTTCATGGACAATGCCGGCAAGGTGCTTGCGTCCACGATTGAGAATATAGATAATTTTTCCTTCGGGGCCTTTTTCTGAGGCGAGCGATTCGGGAAAGACATCGACCTCTACTTCATCGCCATCGACGGCGTCTTCCATTAAATGGCGAGGAATGAAGATGTCTTTAGGACAGTCGATCCGTTTATGCGGGATGACGAAGCCAAATCCGCGAGGATGCACGCGGAGCATTCCGCGAAGATATTCACTTCCGATTTTTTTGAGCCAAAGCTGCTTCTTGCGGAATTCGAGTTTTCCTTCTTCGAGAAGTTCATCGATCGCCTTATTCGCGACGGCATGCTGAGAATCGGGGATGTTTAGGCGTTGAAATAGTTCGGAGGCAGCAAGAGGTTCAAAACGCTTACCTTCGACATATTGGAGGATCGTTTTTTTAAGGTTGTCGCGAAGGCGGTCGGTTTTACTCATGTTTTTCAATCTAATAGGGTAGTGACGATGGCGGAGACCGCTGTGCCGAGCTTGCGGTGTCCCTCCTCGTCGAGATGAAGGGAATCGTGGGAAGAGGCTTGGACGATTTTTCCCGTTTCTAGAAAGGCGATTTCTCGTTGTTTGGCAAGTTCTGCATAAAGATGGGCGACCTCGCCCGGAAGATGTTTCGCGGCTGAATATAGTGGCTGCCTGTCGATGTGGGGACCGAAGGGGATCGGGCTGAGGAGAAGCGCCTCAGGAGCTTCATTTTGGGGTCCAGCGGTCGATTGCGCGATGGCATTCAGAAGTTTTTCCATGCCTTGCGCGATATCGGCGGCTTTTAGCCCATAACGATTTTTCATCTCGCAAGTGCCGAGCATGACGATGACGAGATCGATCGGCGCATGCGAATCAAGACAGGGGATAAGATATTTGCGTCCATTTTTCATCATCCCATCGATCGGGTCGGTAAACGTCGTCGTACGGCCTTTTAACCCTTCTTCGAGAACTTCGTAGTCTTTGCCAAGATGAGCATGAAGAATGCCCGGCCATCTTTTTGAGCGTGGAAGCCGTTTGCCATCGGCGGTGAGGCCTTGGGTATTGGAATCGCCGAAACAGAGGATGGTCTTCATAGTATCCCCCTAGTTTTTAATTCTTCTCGCAATGGACCTTCGCCGGTAAAGACTGCCCCTGGAAGATGCAGTTTTGCAGCCGCTTCGATATAGGCGGGAATGTCATCGGTGTAGAAGCATTGATCGGCGGGCATGTTGGCCCGTTTCAGTGCGACTTTGTAGATGATCTCTTCAGGTTTTATCGCGCCGAGGCGGAAGGAAAGTAGGTAATCATCGAAGGGGGCGAAAAACTCCGGGAAATGGCGGCGCGCATAGGTATAGTGGGTTTCATTGGTGTTCGAGAGCACGAACAGTTGATGTCCTTTGCTTTTGAGTTCCTGCAGAAGTGGAAGCATGGAAGGGTTGGGGGTGAGCATATTCGATGCTGCTTCGGTGAGAACTTCGATGGGGATGTTCTTTTTCGCCACTCGGCAAAAATGGTCGTAAAACAATTGCGTATCGATGAGACCCCGTTCGTATTTTTCGCCAAGACCAGTGTCGACAAATTCTTTTTCGATGATCGAGGAAGAAACGCCGAGCACTTTGCCCATCTGCTCCCACATGCGCTGCATGCTGAAGTAAAGGAGCACATTGCCTACATCGAAAAAAATCGAGCGTTTAGAGGTCATAAGGTTTTTTTAAGTTGGCGTAGTATTATCGATCAGGATACCCCAAAATGGATCGAAATGAAAGGATCGATTCTCTTCTAGGAAGAAAATCGCAAGCCAAGCATGTCGCCTCGGAGATCCGTCTACGTCGACCGGCATCCGGACGATTTCGAAGCCGCATGGGGGTATCAACCGTTCTTTCCGCATCCTTTCTAAAAAATAGTATGCAACAAGTGCAAAATGTCGGCAAAGGCCGCTTTTTCTCTCTACAAAGCGTTCCAGGGGAATTTCTTCCGCATCCTCCTGCTCGACAATCTGTGCGATTTCTTCGGAGTTGCAGAGGCTGAGATCGAATACGACGCTCCGAAGGTATTCAAGAAGATTAGCGAGGATTTCGAGGGGATCTGTTTCGTGAAGAGACCAGCGCCACGCTTGATAAAGTTCTTCGAGTAAAGGAGAATTTTCGAGATCCAAAAGCAAGGTTTCTCGTGAACGGGGAACTGTCGATTCCCAGACGATGAGAGGATTAGGGGGTGGCTTTTCGAACATAGCTTAGCCATGTATTTTGCAGCAGCATGGCGATCGTCATCGGGCCGACTCCGCCGGGAACTGGTGTGATATGGGACGCGATTTTGCTTACATCTTCGAAATCGACATCGCCGACGATCGTACCATCGCTTAAACGGTTGATCCCGACATCGATCACAATGGCGCCGGGTTTGACCATCGTTTTTGTGATGGTGCTGGGCCTGCCGACGGCAGCGATAAGAATATCAGCCCTTTTGCAGATGGCTTCGAGATGGGGACTTTTGCTGTGGGCGATGGTAACTGTTGCGTTGAGTCCTTCGCGATTTTGCATCAGAAGAGCGCCAAGGGGCTTTCCGACGATATTGCTGCGTCCTACGATCACCGCTTCCTTCCCATCGCAAGACAGATGGTTGCGTTTGAGGATTTCGACGATGCCGGCTGGCGTGCAGGGAGTGAAACCATCATGTCTTCCAAGAAGAAGCTTTCCCATATTGAGGGGATGGAACCCATCGACATCTTTATTTGGATCGATGGCTAATAGAACCGATTCTTTTTCGATATGATCAGGTAGTGGAAGCTGCACTAAGATGCCATCGACGAGCGGATCGCTATTGAGTTCGGCGATGAGGCGCAAAAGCTCCTTTTCCGAGATCGATTTTTCGAGCTCAAAGTCAAATGAGCGGATCCCAACTTCGGCGCACCGTTTTTTCTTCGACGTCACGTAGGCAAGAGACGCTGGATGTTCTCCGACGAGGATAAAAGCAAGCCCCGGCTGCCGTTGTACGCCTTTCAGCGTCTTGTGCAATTCGTGGAAGATTTCACGGGCAGTAGCTAAACCATCGAGGATTTTCATGTTGGCCGTAGGAGTTCGAGCATGAGCGGATGCATAAGACCATTGGAGGCAAGGACCGATCCGCTTTCGTTCATATTGATGGGATTATCGAAGTAGTCGGTCGCTTTGCCGCCTGCTTCTTCGAGGATGAGCACACCAGCTGCTACATCCCATGGCGCAAGGCAGGCTTCCCAAAATGCATCGTATCTTCCCGCAGCTACATAGGAGAGGTCGATGGCGGCAGACCCCATGCGCCTTAGCGGATAGCCTTCGCTGAGCACCCGTTGGATCGTATCGATTGTTCCGAGTGGATTGTCCGCTGTATCGATCGGAAATCCTGTGCAAAGAAGAGCTTTCTCTTTTGTCGATGTTTTGCTGACGTGGAGCCTTTTTCCATTCAAGGTCGACCCTTTGTCTTTTTCGGCGACGAAGAGTTCGCTGAGCATCGGGTTGAACACAACTCCGGCAACGACGACTCCATCGACAGAGGCGGCGATGCTCACAGAAAAAAACGGAATATTGCGAGAAAAGTTTGTAGTCCCATCGAGCGGGTCAATAATCCAGAGGACCGCTTGTCCTTTTTCCTTGGACCTTCCGCTTTCTTCGGCAAGAAAACTGCTCGAAGGCACTTTGCGTTTGATCATATCGATGATCATCGTCTCAGAGGCCCTGTCGTATGCGGTGACGAGATTTTGATAACTCCCGCCCTTGGTCTCGATAGAAAAACTCGTGCCGAATCCTTGCGAAAGAAGACGACCTGCTTGCAAAGCAGCCTGAACTGCGACATCGCGCAGGAAGGAATTATCTGGTTTTTTCGTTAAATATCCTGTCACGTCGACCTCAATCTCCAACGCCATTCTACTACGAATCGTTTCAAAAAGCGAAAGAGAGTCTTCGGCATTACAAAGATCAGCCATCCAAAGACGGCATCACAAATTGGAAGGAGGAGAACATCGATGGCAATAAAGGGAATCGAACAAGAAAATTGCGCTTTTCCGCATGCGCACGCAAAAGCGAGAAGGATCGTCGAGAGGACGCCGAATAGAGCAGCATATAAAGAAAAATGGAGCCACTTTTCCTCAAAGAAAAACCGTTTATACGGATAAAGCGCCATCATGATGAGAGAAAAGATCGTAGCATGAAGACCTAACCCCCCGCTAATAGTGAGCAAATCCAGGCAGACTCCTGATAGCGCCGCCATCCACAGAGCCTTGGGCTTGCTCAGACGAAGGGCGAAAATTGCGAGGAGCGGGAAGAAAAGTTGAACATGCAGCCAGGACTGCAGAAAATAGCTTTCGAGTATAGAAACTCCGAGAAAGATCATGAGCATACTTCTTCCTCATGCCATGCAAAGGCTGTTTGGAGGATCGTCGAGAGATGCGAATGACTGGGCTGCCACCCGAGAATCGTTCTTGCTTTATGGATATCGGCAATGAGCGCAGCAGCTTCTTCTTGAATTGCGGGCCGCATTTCATAGGGAACCTTCGATTTCGTCATCTCTTCGATCCCTTCGAGGATTTGCAAGATGCTATGTCCTTGCCCGGAACCGATATTCAAACGCACCGATCCTTTTTCCTGAAGAAGGTGTTCGAGGGCTAGGACATGGGCTTCGGCAATATCGGTCACATGGACATAGTCGCGAAGCGTACTTCCGTCGCCATTGATAATAAGAGGGCTATTATGGAGCGCCGCTTTGATCGCAAGAGGAATGAGATGCGTTTCAAAAGGGTGTGCTTCGCCAATGGCGCCTTCGGGATCTGCTCCGCAGGCGTTGAAGATCCGAAGAGCTGCATAATGCAGTCCATGGGCATTTTCGAAATCCTCCAAAAGCTCTTCCACAGCCCATTTGCTTTTTCCATAAGCATTGAGAGGAGCTTTAGGATGATCTTCATCGATGGGCAGCCTTACGGGATTCCCATAGACCGCTGCTGTGCTTGCAAAAACGACGGAACCCAGACCATTTTCCAGCATCGTCTGCAGCAAAATTCGCGATCCTTCGAGGTTATTGTAGTAATAGTGGCCAGGAGAGGAGCTTGCTTCCCTGGCATGGATCGAAGCAGCTAGATGGATGACGGCAATCGGCCCATAGTGTTCGATCGTTGCAGATATTCCGGCTTCGTCATGGAGGTTTCCTTCGACAAAAGGTCCCCATTGCACTGACCAGGAGTTACCATGAGAAAGGTTGTCATAGACAACGGGCTGGTAGCCCCTTTGATAAAGGGCTTTGCAGACATGGCTGCCGATATATCCGGCGCCTCCGGTGACAAGAATGGTTTTTCTCAAAGATCACCCTGATTTTTTTTCATTCTAGACAAAGGCGCGATTTTTGAAAGAAATATAAGAGGCTGTCTATGATTTTTTTCATTCGCGGAACAGTTTATTTTCCGATTCGATCGAGTTTTTTTGCTTCATTCGACTTAAGAAAGTCGGGTGAAGCAAAAAAACTCGATGGAATCGAAAAAGAAATCAGTTCCCCGAACAAAAAAATCATAGACAGCCTCTAAAATGCGCCCTTGAGAGTGAGCACCGAAAGAATCGTTTTTCCGATGAGGGAAAAATCGAGTTTTAACGAATGGTTTTCCACATATTCTACTTCGAGTCTAAGTCTTTGCGCATAGGATAGCTGGCTGCGGCCAGCGACAGCCCAAAGACTTGTAAGTCCTGGACGGAGGGAGAGAATTTTGCTGGCTTTACCCTTTAGGTAATGTGCGACTTCCTCCTTAGTCAAAGGTCTGGGGCCTACGATGCTCATGTCCCCGCGCAGAACATTCCAAAATTGCGGGAGTTCATCCAGTGAGGTTTTGCGCAGCCATTTCCCAATCGAAGTCACTCTAGGATCTTGGCGGAGTTTGTAGAAGGTCTTCCATTCGCGTGAAAGTGATGGATTGCTGGCAAGGAGTTCGGGAAGCAGAGTTTCGGCATCGACGACCATGGTACGGAATTTCCAGCAGCGGAAAGGAATCCCGTCTTTACCGATACGTTCGCAAGCATAAAAAGCAGGGCCCTGCGAAGAGAGCTTGATCGCAAGGAAGCATACAAGGAATACCGGAGCTCCCAAGATTAGTACAAGCGAACTAAAGAGAATGTCGAAAACGCGTTTTGTATCCATTTGCAAACTAAATAATTTACAAAGAACCACTTTAGCATGATCGCATTACTTAAGTCAAATATTGGAGTTATTCGCCTGCATGAACGGGAGCGGCCTGAGGAGGCGGGCCGCGGAAAAAACGCCAGAGGGCTAAAAGAACGACAAGCCCAACGAAGAGCCATGCCATGAGAAAGAACGCATCGTTGATCGTCATCACGGAAGCTTGTTGATCCAAAGCTTGATTGAGCAGCGCCAGGCTTTGTGGATCTTGATCTTTGGGGACGAGAGGATTGTAGAGAGTGAGCCCCTCGCCGATCCGTTCGTGATGAAAGATCGTCCGTCTTTCGAGAAGAGTCGTGAACAGCGAGGCGCCGAAGCCGCCGACCATGGCACGGATGAAGTGAAAAATTCCCATCGCGCTGGGGAGACTGGGATTAGGGATCTGCGAAACGCTCATAGAGAAGAGGGGATTGATGTAGAGAATCATGCCTAAACCGAAGAAAAAGCGAGCTAAGGCAATAGTATTCACATCGACTTGCGGCGTGAAATAGGCGTTATAAAAACAAGATGCGGCGAAAATGAGGAAACCCAGCATCAGCGTGTTGATATTGCCGAAAAGAGCCATGATCCTCGGCGCAAAAACGGATAAAAGGACGGGGCCGATGCCGATCGTGCTGACCGCGAGACCTGCCCAAACGGCGTCATAGTTCATGTATTCTTGCAGCCAAAGCGGCACGATCACGATCGAGCCGAAATAAAGAGCGTACGAAACAGCAAGACAGAGAATGGAAAGAGTGAAATTGGAAAAACGGAAGAGTTTGAGTTCGAGGAAAGGAGTCGGGTGATTGATTTCGCGGATGATGAGGAGAACGAAAGACACAATCGTGACAATCATTAACGTACAAATCACATCGGAACGAAGCCAGTCCCATTGCTGCCCCTTATCGAGAAGGATTTGCAGGGCAGTGACCCCCAACGTCAGCAAGATAAACCCGATGACATCGACTGGCGCTTTTTCCTTGGGGCTTTCGTGTTTATGCATGAGGAGCCAGATGGATGCTGTGCAGAGAATTCCAATAGGGATGTTGATATAGAAAATCCATGGCCAATGGTACCACTCGGAAATGTAGCCGCCTAGGACAGGGCCAACTACTGGCGCTGTGATCACGATCGTCGACCAAATGGAAAGATCGCGCGTCCGTTGTTGGGGATTTCCAGTGGTGAGGATCAAGCTTTGGCTCAAAGGGATCATAGGACCGGCGACAAACCCCTGCAGGAAGCGGCAGACGACGAGCATAACAATGTCAATTGAAGCACCGCAGGTCCACGAGAAAAACGTAAAAGTGGCGAGTGAAAGGCAGAGCAACCTGACATTGCCGACCCGTTTTGCGAGCCATCCAGTCATGGCAAGGCCGATGGCATTCCCTACAGCAAATGAAGTGATGACATAAACACCCTGATCGGTGCTGACGCTTAAGTCCCCGGCGATATAAGGGATCGAAATATTGGCGATCGAATAGTCGAGTACAATCAAGAAGGTCGCAAGCGAGAGGGTGAGGAAAAGAAGAACTCTCTGGACTGGAGAAAGGTTAAGGTGAATCATTCGGACTGTTCTCGGCGATGATTCTTTCGATCATGGCGCCCGTATCGGCGAGTTCGTCATCGTAAACGGTCGTTTGGTACATCAGCTTATCGGGCGATTTTTCAGGAACTTGCAGCCCCATGCGATTATGGGTATCCACAGTGGTGGTCATCGAGAGGCCGAGGACTAAGGGATGTTTTTTGATCTCCTCAGGATCTATGGCGAGACGAACGGGAATGCGTTGGACGATTTTGATCCAGTTGCCGGTGGCATTCTGCGGAGGAAGGACCGAAAAGACACTTCCGGTCCCTGGGTTCAAACCCAGAACAGTGCCGTGGAATTTCATGCCTCGTCCATACATATCGGAAAACATCGTAACGGGTTGCCCGATCCGCAAATTCTCGAGCTGCACTTCGCGGTAGTTTGCATCGACCCATATCTGGTCTAAGGGAACGATCGAAAGAAGGGGATATTGTGCCCCGACCCATTGGCCTACTTGCGCTTGTCTTTGCGTAACGATCCCGCGCACAGGAGAAAGCACTTTGCATCTTCGCCAACCCAAATACGCAACTTTGAAAGCAGCTTTCATCTGTTCGACCAAGGGATGCGTGGCAATGGTCGTCCCTTCGACTTCCGCATAGGCGGCGTGGAGCATTTCTTGTGTTTCGATGACCTGAGAATAGGAAGACATGAGAGTCGTCTCGCTATGTTCATAGTCTTCTCTTGCAACGCCGCCTTCTCCGACGAGCGCTTTTCTGTGTTCATAATCGAGGTTCGCACGCAGAAGAGCGGCTTTGCGCGTCATGACGGCTGCGTCGAGCTGATCGATTCTGATGAAAAGCTGCGCTACCTGGCGAACCGCTTCGGCGAGGTCGGCCGAGGCTTGTTCTAAGGCTGCTGCATAATAGCTAGGATCGATTTCGATGATCGTCTGCCCTTCTTCGACGAGCTGGGCATTGTCCGCTAGGATCGAAGTGACGATCCCTTCGATTTGCGGCGTCAGCATGATCATGTTGCCGTTGACATAGGCATCATCGGTCTCTTCTTCAAAGCGTGCCCAGCCGATGTAGTAAATCACGTAGGCCATGCCTAGAAGAAAAAAGATCAGGATTGCAATCAGCGTATAGAGGCGTCTTTTGAAGGTGAGCTCGTGGTTGACGGGGACGGTCATTGGTTATAGCCGCCTCCCAGCGCTTTGATGAGTTGGACTTTGGCAAGCTGTCTGCCATATTCGAGCTGGGCTAGGTCGAGCTCTGATTCGAGATAGACATTTTCGGCGTCCAAAACGACGATTTTATCATCTAAAGCCGCGAGAAAACGATCTGAATAGAGTTTGGCTGTTTTCCTATTATTATCGACGGTCTCCCTTCGCGTTTCGATTTGCTTCCAAAGGAGCGCGATGTTCGTCAAACTATCCGTCACATCTTGGGCAGCTTTCAAGATGAGTTCGTTATAGGAATATACTGCTTCGTTGAAGTTGGCGACTTTTTCATACAATTGGGCTTTCAGCCTTCCGGCTGTAAAAAGTGGAAGATGCAGGGCGGGCGCCAAATTAGCCTGATAACTAGAGAGGCTTAAAATCTGTCGATTCTTGAGGCTCTCGAAGCCGATCATCGCGCTCAAGTTGAAGTTAGGATAAAAATCGGTCTTCGCGGCATCGATTTCTTTGGCGGCAGCCTCTAAACGCATCAGTTGCGCAGTGAGATCAGGGCGTCTTGCCAAGAGATCGAGCGATAGATTCGGAGGAACGCCCACTTCGACATTTTTGAGCGGGCTATATTCGAGATCGATGATGGCATCTTGCCCAAGGCCGGTCAGCGCTTTGAGTTTATGCAACTCGACGCGGAGCGATTGCTCGGTCTCATAGATTTCGGCATCGATATCGAGGGTCATCGTAGAGGCAAGTAATTTTCGTTGCTCGGTATCGAGCGCATCGGCTTGACGTTTGGCTGTCAGGGCGAGAATCGCTTTTGTGTTCATCTGGATCTGTTCGAGAAGAGAAAGCCTGCGCAAGTAGTACTGCACTTCGAGGTATGTATAGGCAATCGAGGTGGTCAGGATGAGTTCTGCCTGCTTTTTTTCGGCGGCCATTGCCGCAGCTTGCCCTAATGCCGCCTTGAAGAGATCGCGGTTCTTTCCCCAAAAATCGAACTCATAGAACAAACTAAATCCGAGGTCGATTTGGTTGATAATCGCTGGAAAAACCGAAGCGAATTGTCGGTAGAGGCCGTGTTTGCTTAAATGCTGCCAATTGTCATCGGCAACAAAATCGATTTCAGGATAGAGCCGCGCCCGTTTTTGCAAGGCGACCTGCGAGGCGGCTTTGAGCCGCGATTCCGCCCTTTGAAGAGTAGGACTTAACTTCAATCCCTGCTCGACAAGACTCGTCAAAATTGGATCGTCAAAATCCTGCCACCAGGTCTCTTTTGGCCAGACTCCTTGGGCGAAAAAGCCGCTTTCCACCGCGAGATCGCCAACTTTTGCAAGGCCGCTAGAGGACATTTTATCGGCAAGATCATGCTGAGGAACCGTCACGCAGCCGTGCGCGATCACAAGCGCAATACTAAAAATTCCAATTCTTCGCAAAAACATGAATTGTTTCACTCGATTATCTTCTCAATAATAAAATCACCTTTTTACAGCAAAATAATAAGGAGTTTTTCAAAATATGCGACGCCGAAGAGGAATTGCGTCGAAAAAGCTAATTTTCAAATTGAATTGGCAAGCATCTGATGAAAAATGCTTTTTGTTTTTTAAGAGCATAGCCCTCAAAAAAGCCTTCTACAAAGATCCAACGAAATTATAGAAAAAATCTAAATCAAAACTAAATAATAATAACAAATGAATGTTTATTTAGCGTTTCGCTAGATAACTTAATGTGTTACATTATTAATAGGCGCGTTTCGTTTATAAATTTAATAAAAAATCGTAATAATGACAGAAACTATCGCTAGAAGTTCAATCAAACATTCCCTTACTACTTCCTCATTTCCGAAGAAGCACGAATCCTCTTGGTTTGGAAGAAGCGTCTCGGCATCAGGCTCTTCTTTGACCAAGAAAACTCCCTCTTTTAACGAGCTATCCATCAAAGTCGACCCAGCGTTATCGGAGCTGGGAGTCTATGGCCAGGAAGCCGTCGGCGAGCTTTCTCTTGCGCTGCGCGAAGGCGCCGCGGTGCCGGTACTCGCATGGCAAAATACCCCTTTCTACCCAGATGGTAATGATTCCATCCTCTTTCAATCCCTCGGCTTTTCTACCGCCAAATACGCCGTTTTAGGACTCCATGGCCTCCACGAGGTCAGCCATGCCATGATGACAGCAGTCAAACACCAGGACACTATAGGTAAATTAGCAGGAGCTGCCGCAATCGGAGGAATGGGTGGAGAAGTGGGGTTGGGCGTGAGTTATGCCGGCATCCACTCTGTAGGGATTGACGAGATCCTCCACGAGGGCGATGCTTCGCTTGTGCATATCAAGGATAAGTTAGAAATTTTTGGCAACGGTTTTGCCTCTGCCGCTTACGGCTTTTTTGCTCTTCATGAAGGAATCCTCGCTCATGAAAGCTCGGCCTTCGAGAAGCAATTCCTCACCCAAACGAACAAAGTGCAATTCGTGAAGGACCGGCTTGGGTTGGATGGAAAAAAACTGCAGTCCGAGGTGCATAAAGGCAAAAAGAAGCAAGATTTCTTCCAGGCAGGATTAGAAAGTCTTCGTCCCTTGGCTGAAAAGAACCTAAGGCTGCTTGAGAAGCACGGCAAATTCCAACTCCCTTTTTACCTAAGCGCCAAAAAAGTCGACCGTTTTGTCGCGAGTTACATCGGGAAAAAAGGATTGATCGACCATGGAAAAGAGGCTTTGAAAAAGAATCTTCTGACTGCGAAAAAAGAGAAAATGACGCGGATCCTCGGGGGTGAAGAGGCAGTAGAAAAGGTAAAAACCGCCGTGGAGAAGAAAAACACCTCTTCCCCAGAAATAGAAAAGATCGTCCTCAGTAAGCTCAAACTCCATAACGCAGAAAGGTGGAAAAAGATCGCAGTCTATACTCTCGGCGCTCTCTCACTCGGGCTTATGTGCTATTTTACAGCAGGACTTCCCTTCATTATCCTAACGATTATCTTCGTAGGGGTCGCTGCGCACGGCTTTGCGACCTTCCTAAGTAAGATCAGGCAAGAAGCCCAAGAAAAATCTCCTCCTGGACGGTATGACCACTGGATTCCATGGATGAATATCGGGTTTGTCTTGCTCAGCATTGGCGTTTCCGCTGCGATTATCGCCGGCTCTATAGGAACTTTTGGCATGCTGCCGCTTGCCCTAGGAGTTGTCGTTGGCGCTGCATGGATCGGCTTGAACCTTTACCATAGAAGCTGCATCAACCATAGGCAAGAGAACTATATGCAAACCCTGCTGCAGAAAAAGCAGATCAGCCTGCGTGAATTCGAATACCTATGCCACTATGGAAAAGGACGAGAGGATCAGCTACTCAAGGCCCTCTGCAAATTGCCAAAAGCCGATAGAGAGGCAATCGCCAATACTTGCGTCGATCCGCGCTTCCAGAAAAAAAAGCTGCTTGAGAAACTACAGGAAGCAGTCTCGCAGCGGATCAAGCAGCTCGAAATGGAACATGCAGAGAAGTTCTGGAAATCGTCTAACAGAACCCTTGCTACTCTGTTTGTTTAAGGGCTTCTAATGCTTCCGCTTCTCTAACCTTTTGCATCTCCGGCGTAACGGGGTTAAGAACGCCAAAATTCGAAGACGGGCTAGAATCCGACGATCGATCTCCTTGGCAACTTTTTTCATAATCATCGGAGAACTCGAACATCAAATCACCATCATCAGTACTTGGGGAAATGCCTAATGTTGGAGGAGCAATAAGGTCTTGATAAATGGGACCGAATTCCTCGCAAATGTCTTGGATCGAAGGCCGCCTGGTTGGATCGACCATGGTCATCTTTTTGATCAAATTTTCGAGGCGTCCATCTGGAAGATAGGCCATTGCTACTTCGATGTCCGTGTAAATGAGCTCTTGCAATTGGTGCTTGCGGAGTAAACCAACGATGCGATCAACAAATTCCACTTGGGTTTCATTTCTAGTAATCGGTTTTCCTTTTGCATCATAGTCCTTCACTAAGGGAAATTGCCAGGTGAACATTCCCGGCATTTGTGCGAGCAAAATATAGAGAACACTCCCCGCTTGAAAGATGTCGGCTTCCTTGGTGGTTTTCTGTCCCCATTTTGCGAGTTTCTGGGCTTGCGTGAAACCTTGATAACCGAAAATTTTCAATTTTTCCGGAGGAAGCAAATGGAGGCTGCCGCATGCCCTGGCTTTTCGCTGCTTATCGTCTACTTCGCAGGAAAGATTAAAATCTGCAATTTTCAGGATCAGTGCTCCTGTTTCAACATCTTCCCTAAGGAGGAGATTCTCCGCTTTTAAGTCGCGATGAAGAATGTTCTCTTCATGGAGCACTTTTAAAGCCTGGAGGAACTGATAAGCAACATTCGCTTTTTGTTGGAAAGTCAGCTCGCCCTTTAGAAGCGCTTCGAAGACTTCACCGCGATTGCAAAATTCTAGGACGGCATAGACTTTTTCTTGGGTCTCGACAGCACATTGCAGTTGGACGATCCCGGGCTTTCCCTGTAATTTTTTCAAAAGTTCAACTTCATGCCGAGCATCGTCGATTTCTTCGGCATCGCATAGAGCCTTTTTTGTGATTGCTATAGCAACTTTTTTCGGTGCAAGAAGATCGACTCCGGTTTTGACGACTTTAGATGGAGGTTTGGCATCCCTGTCATCAGGCTTATAAAGAGGCTTGTCCCCCTTTTTCGTGCGGGTCATGAGGAGCACACAATCTTGATTCGTTACGAGAAGAGAGCGGTCAATTCCTTGCTCTTTTCCACTGATTTTATGGCCGCCTTTCGGAATCGGATCTATTACGCATCGATCTCGAAGGGCAAGAATTTTTTGTATTTGCGGAGGTTGAAAGGCAGCTGAGGTACAAAGTGCGATCGAACGGCATAGGGATGTTGTAAAAAGACCGCCATTAGCCGGTTGTTTTTTCTGTGGGACGTCAGGAAGCGATGTCTGTTGTTCAATGGGAGCGGGAATAGCGGTCGCAGTGGCCATGTTTGTCCTGAAATGTTAGGGATTGAGGACAGACAGGTTATCATGTCCTCGCATTAATTTCTATTAGGTTCTGACAGTCTCCACGACTTCTGCATCAGCAGGAGGGATCATTCTTGGCGGCGGAGAAGGATTGGGCCTTATCCCCGGAGCCATCAGACGTAGATAGATCGTGTCGAATCTCTCGCAAATTTCATGGATATTTGGACGCTGTGATGCGTCGATTTTCATCATCGAAACCATCAATTCTCGAAGTTCATCATCGATATCCAATGCACTGAGTTCTTTTACAACATTTTCTTCGGAAACAGTCGCGAGTCTTCGTACAACATTTTGCCACAATTCGGGAAGATGGGCAGGACGAGGTGGTCCTTTTTGCCATGCTGCCATTTGGCCTGTGAGTAGGAACTGCATGATCGTTCCGATTGGGAAAATATCGAGCGCGGGCGTCGTCGATTCCGCAAACTTTTTCACTAAAACATGAGGTTCTCTTCTATGAGTATGTAGAAGACGCGCGCGGTCAAGCGGAATCCATTGTGGTGTTCCGACATCTTCGCCCTTAGCGTCTTCATCGGACATGTCGCAGCCAAGATCAAAATCGGTGATTTTTAGGCGGAATTTCCCCTCTTTTGTGCAGATGAGCAAATTCTCCGGCTTGAGATCGCGATGCAGAATTTTTGCGGCATGGATTTTCTTTACGCCCTGCAAGAAATCGCGTAGCAAGAGCAGTTTCTGTTTTAAACTGAGCTGCTCTCGTTTAACGAACTCCTTAAGATCTCCTTGATCGCAATGTTCTAGGACTATGTGGAGTGTTTCATCGTCTTTCTCGAAGGAGTTTACTTTATGGACAAAGCCTTCTAATTTTATGATCTGTTCGTTCCCTCGGAGCCTTTGAAGAAAAATGACCTCTCGCAAGATTCCTGTCCAAACAATAGGAGCGCATTTTTGTTTATCGGCCACCATGATGACTTTTCTTTCGGTGGTAAGAAGATCGATGCCATTTCTCCCAGCTTTCGTGGAGCCATTTCCCACTTTGCCATCCTCAGGGCTATCAAAGAGCGCAACGCTGAGGCGATTCTTGATGAGAAGCGGCCGAGCAATAGCATGATCTTGGGGATGAAGTTTCAAGCCTGATCCAGGAATAAGATGATGTTTAGGAAAGCATCTTGCAACATCCACGATTTTTCTAATGTCAGCAGAGGAAAGGGAAATATTGCTCCTTGCAAGAGTTTGCTGCACCGCTTGAATATACTGGGCTCTACGTATGACCGCGGCATTTTGCGGAATGGGTATCGATTGAGAAGGAATTGCTGCGGGAATGGAAACGATTTGCCAAGCTTTATGGGGGTTTTCTGAGGTAGCCTTTGGCAAATGTTGTTGCGCTCGGGTTTCGGGACCGGAAAATGCTGATCTTTGAGTGGGTTGCATAGTCTCGCTTTGTATCGTGTAAGTGGTTAAGGACGAGAGAGTTTAACATGGGAGTTTATTTATGTAAACGCGGGAAATTTGAGCGAAAAATCCGTCCACGCCAAAAAATTGCTTTAATTGAATTTTTTATTAATTTTTAGTATAATATTATCGATTGTCCAATAAAAAGGCGCATTATGACAGCTAATGTTAGTTATACAAGAGCGGCCCAAGTAGCAGTATGTGCTGTCGCTGCCGACCTGTACGTAAACCAAGGGCGAACGACTAGTGCAGTTCTTTTGGGGGTTCTAGGAAATTTAGGACTCGAATTCGGTAGATGGATCAAGAAGCATGTCATCGACGTTGTCTTAGAGGTGCATAATAAATACACCGTTCTCCCCAATAGAAGATTTAATCCGGCGGATGACGAAGAAGCTTTAAGAAAAGCTCTTGAGAGAGTTCGAAGTGATTATCCAAAACCCTATCAAGCTATTCTGGAAAAAGAAAAGATTCATTCAGATGCTGAAGCATTTACACATTTTAAAAAGGCTCTAAAAGGGGGATGCTGTCATGGCGTGGCTAGCGCGATATTTAGCAGAATCCATCCGCAGGGATGTCCAACAATTAAGGAAAGCGCAAAAGGCATGACCAATGAAGATGTTTTCTATTTTCAAATAGTGCATTGCCTTTATCCCAAAGAGGATAGATTTGCAAAAAATGATCCTCTACGAAGTCAAATTCTATCAGAATATTTTCCTATAAAAGCCTCTTCACGCATTTATCTAGAGCGATTAGAACAAACTAGGCAACAAGTCCCGCCTGAAGAAGATGTACTAGGAAGCTTAGTTTTTTTTAACCATATCCTCACCTTTCAATATGGAAGTCAAGGTTACTATGTTTATGATCCCTTCATGAAGGGGTTGTTTAAATATCCAAGCGCCGAGATCTTCTCGCAAGAGCTAAGGCGGCATGCTCTATTCGATATCCCATGGATTGCTAAGGGTGGATTAGACTCAGAGGAAGTAGACGGGTTGATGAATTCATACTATATACGTTTTGCCATCAAGCCTCTAAAGTTGGCAAGCTCTCTAGAGATGACTGAAGAAATGGAACGAAGGAATCAAATCGCCGATCAAATGCACTTTCTGGACGAGGTGCGCAACGCGGTCGTCGCCAGAAAACCCCAAGAGCTTGAAAAAGCTCTTAAAGCTTTGGAGCCCTATCCGAAAGTATGCGACCGACTCTACTTTTCTCTATGGAAAAAACACTCCGACAGCAGACTGATTCTAAAAAAAGATGATCGCGACTATGGCAGACAGGTTTTTCTAGGCAATATCGAAGGACGCTGCAAACCGATAGATCAGGACCGACTCAATCGACATCGTATTGTGGCTATTCAAAAAACCGAAAAAACAGCGGCATCTCTCATCTCCAAAAAGAAATGATCATCCTCTCAAGAAAATCTGAGAATTGCTCTACAATATAGAAGCAAAGGCTCGGATGAGCAAGAAAGCCCTCCAAGCTGCTCCTCTATGGAAATTAGGAGCTTGTGGATCTGGCTTTTTGCTTCCTCGGGATCGAGGAGGAGAGTAATGCCATCTTTGTCGGCGAGGTCATCGGCGATTTGGAAGGCGAGGCCGATCTGCCGTCCAGCGGCCATGAGGAGTTGTCTGTCCTTATAGGATGCTCCGGCTGCTATAGCGCCCATTTCAAGAGCCGCTGAGAAGAGAGCAGCAGTCTTTTTCTCATGCAAATCCACGAGTTCATGCAGCCTTGGATGATAGTCAGTGCTGCTCCAGTCGAGATCGAGGACTTGCCCCCCGATCATCCCCTTTTCTCCAGCAGCATAGGAAAGAGCGCGGACGAGATCGAGCTTTTGTTCAGCAGTGAGTCCTGGGCTTGTTGCGAGAACTTCGAAGGCGTAGGTGAGGAGAAAATCCCCTGTGAGGACAGCATGTCCTTCTGGATAGACCTTATGGAGAGTGGGCCTTCCGCGCCTTAGATCATCATCATCCATACAGGGAAGATCGTCGTGGATGAGCGAGTAGGTGTGGAGCATTTCCAAAGCGCAGGCGGGATAAAGGGCTTGCTCGATGTCGCCGCCAAAGAGTTCGTGGGCGATCAGGCACAGCAGGGGACGGATCCGCTTAGCAGCACCGAATAGCGAATAACGCGCTGCGGCAAAAAGCTCATCGCCGGTTTTTTCCGGAAGGATCTTCGAAAGTGTTTCTTCGATCAGCCCGCGTTTTTTTTCTAGATCAAGCGGGGATGCCGATGGCGTGATAGTCAAAGCCTTTTTCCTTCATGTCGTGGGGTTTGTATTGGTTGCGTCCATCGAAGAACCCTTTTCCGCGCATCGATTGCTTGATTTGGTCCAGATCGACGAAGCGGAATTGCTTCCATTCGGTAATGAGCGCGATGGCATCGGCTCCTTTAGCTGCTTCGTATTCGCTTTCGCAAAAGACGATCCGCTCGTTTTTCGGAAGGATCTTGCGCGCATTGTCCATGGCGACTGGATCATATAGGCGAAGCTGGCAGCCAGACTTGAGTAAAGCATCGATGACGACGAGCGAGGGAGCTTCGCGCATGTCGTCGGTATTCGGTTTAAAGGCAAGTCCCCAAAGCGCGATGGTTTTGCCGGAAATATTCGGAAAGTAGCCGAGCATTTTTTCGGCGACTTTCTGCTTTTGGCTTTGATTGATTTTTTCGACAGCATCGATGAGATGGCTCGAGGCCTTTGCTTCACTCGCGATAGCTTGCAAAGCGCGCAGATCTTTGGGAAAGCAAGAACCGCCATAGCCCAAGCCGGCATAGAGAAAATGAGTGCCGATGCGTGTATCGGAACCGATGCCGGTGCGTACCTCGTGGATATTTGCTCCGACCTTTTCGCAGAGATTGGCGAGCTCGTTCATAAAAGAAATGCGGGTCGCGAGCATGGCATTGGCGGCGTACTTCGTCATTTCGGCAGAAGGAATGCCCATGAAAAGGATCCTGTCGCGGTTCATCGAGAATGGCGCAAAAAGATCGCGAAGGAGATTTTTGGCTTTTTCGCTATCTGCGCCGACGATGATACGATCGGGTTTTAAACAATCGGCGACAGCGGAACCTTCTTTGAGGAATTCTGGATTGGAAGCGACGTCGAAGCTCAATTCAAGTCCGCGATGTTTTACTTCGTCGCTTATGATCTTGCGCACTTTTTCCGAGGTGCCGACGGGAACTGTCGATTTGATGGCGATGAGCCTGTAGCCATCGATATGTCGTCCGATCGAGCGACCAGCTGCAAAAATGAAGGTGAGATCGCATGAGCCATCTAGAGATTCTGGCGTTGCGACGGCAAGGAAGCAGATAGGAGAGACGAGAGCCTCGGCATACGAGGTCGTAAACTTAAGGCGTTTTGCTTTGAGGTTGCGGGCAATGAGTTCTTCAAGGCCCGTTTCGTAAATGGGGACGATCCCTTTTTTCAGGTTTTCGATTTTCCCTTCATCGATATCGAGACAGATGACGATGTGTCCCATTTCTGCCATGCAGGCCGCTGTCACAAGGCCGACATATCCTGCACCGATGACGGTGATGTTCATAGGAGTGTTCCATCTTTGAGGGTGAGGATGCGGTCGGCTAAGCGGGCGAGTTCTTCGTCATGGGTGACCAAGACGAGAGTTTTTCCTTCTTTTTTGCAGGCTTCGATGAGCAAGCGATGGACTGTCTCGCGGTTGGCTGCATCGAGATTGCCGGAGGGTTCGTCGGCGAGAAGAATTTTGGGATTATTCATGAAAGCGCGGGCAATCGCGACTCGTTGTTTTTCGCCGCCTGAAAGAACGCGGATGGGGAAATCGAGACGGGGAATGAGACCGACCATTTCTAGAAGCTCGAGGGCGCGTTTTCTCGCTTCTGATTCGGGGCCGGTGGGTTTACGGGCGATGCGGGCGGGCATGAGGACGTTTTCGAGAACTGTATAGTCTTCGAGAAGGTGGAACGCTTGGAAGACGAAGCCGATCTTTTCTTGGCGGAGTTCGCTCAAGGGAATTTTGGCGGTGTCGAGGCCGTCGATGACAAGGCTGCCGCTATCGGGTCTTTCGAGTGTGCCGAGGATATGCAAAAGCGTGCTTTTCCCTTCACCCGATTTGCCGCGGATAGCGACGAATTCTCCGGGGAGGAGGTCGAGAGAAACGTCTTTGAGCACCGCAACCGATGTTGGGCTAGAAAAGGATTTGGCGAGATTACGGGCGGAGAGGATGGGCAGTGTCATGTTTCGGCCCTCAAAATTGCAGAGGGTCGTAAACGGCAGGCTTTAATCGCGGGAACAAGGCCTGCGAGAAGCGAGAGAAGCGGCGTTGCGATAAGGATGAACCGGAGCGCTTCGGCACTAAGAGTATTTGGAAGGGAGTTGCCGTAGAACATCGTATTGAACATTTCATGGCCCTGCATGAAGCTGAGGAAATTTGCAATGCTTCCGATGTTATGCAAGGTGAGCATGGCAGCGCCCACGCCGATCAAACTGCTCAAAATCCCCATGCCGGCGCCGCAGAAAGCAAAAATCACGGCGATGCTTCGGCTGCTTGCCCCCATAGCCTGCAGGATGCCGATCTCTTTTTTCTTATCGTTGACGAGGAGGACGAGCAGCGAGATGATATTGCAGCAGGCGACAGCTAAGATGATGATGCCGATCAGCGTGAAAAGGGTTTTGTCGCTTTGGAATTGAAGCAGCAGATCCTTGGCAAAGTCATAATCGTGGTAGGTGGAGACTTTCCAATATTGGCCGACGCCTTGGTCAGCAAGGGCTTTTTCGATATCGGCTTTGACGAGCTTGGCTTTAGAAAGATCTTTGATCCAAACTTGGATGCCGGTAGATGAAGAAGGGTCCATGAGGAAGGATTGATTGGCGACATTGAGCGAATGGACGAGCTCGGGGGCAGCGAGAAGGCATTTGGGACCGATCGACATGATGCCCGGATCGTAAAATCCCGCAACAGTGATGGGAACTCTTTGCTCTTGCACAGCTGAAGCGCCTTGCGCAGAGAAGGAAAGGTGGCCATGGTCGCCTACGAGGATGCCGCTATCTTGGAATTGCTTGGGTAGATACACATCGTGGATCGATTTACGGGGAAAAGAGGCTTTAGCTTTGGCAATCCTGAGGCCTTGCATGTCGGTCTCTCCCTTCAATGCGAGGGAGCCGAGCTTGCCTTTTAATGAAAGACGGAGATCTTGGAAAGAGCGCGGTTTCGAAGAAAAGAGGACCCTGGAGTCGAATACGATCGGCTCTTCGGAAACAATCGCCATCGAAGCTTCGAGCGGCGTGCTTTTACCTGAATTTTCCGTGAAAGAGAAGCTTCCGTTTTTCGCCGTAAGGACGCCTTCTTTTTCTTTCTCCGGGCAGCCGATAAGGACATGGACGATCGCGCCTTGGATGTCATTGCCTTGACGAAGCACTTTTGCGGGCACATGGAAGTTTAAGGGAAAAAGCTCGCGGGGGATTTGCCAATACGGCGCGCTCTTCACGTTCTGGATCTCGATGTTTTTTAGAGCTTCTTGCAGTTTACCCGAAGAAATCTCCGAAGAGAGCCTTTCGACGCTTTCTGTATCACCGTGATAGTCGATCGAACTCATGAGAAGCACTTGTTCGATATCGGTAGTGGTCGGGGGGAGCATGAGCTCTTTCAAATGAGGATTGCGATCGGCAATCGATGCGACATAGGCGACTTGAGTGAGCACATTGTGCTGCAGATCGCGAAGATCCCGCGAGGGAGAGCGGAGCATTTGCATCCGGATCATCGCGCCGCCGACCTCGAAATCCTGAAAAGACACGCCTAAATTTTCTAAGGCTTTATAGGCGCATTTTACCGGATCGACCAAGGCTCCACTTTTATCCAATTCGGGTTTCGGGAATCTTCGCGGTAATTCCATATCGCTTGCGGGATCATAGGGATCTGCGTTGATTGCGGCGGCTTTTTGGCCGATAGAGCGCAACGTAAAGCCGCTGCTTTGCGCATATTGATCCACTTTGTAGTAGTAGGAATGGAAATATTCTGGTGTGGGAGTGATCCTCAGCGGACCATTGAGGGTCGTGAGTTTGTTCAGCCATCCTCGTTCGATACCATCGGTGACCGATAGAAAAACGAGGACGAGCCAAACCACTAGGGAAATGACGGTGACCGAGAGCAGCGCGATGAGGGAGACAGAGAGCTGTCTCCTCTTCGGCACCAGGTATTTCCTAGCGATCGAAAATTCGAACATTGGGGGTTTACTTACTTCGCTTCTTTGAAGACGACGTGTTTACGCAAAACCTTATCGAATTTTTTTAGTTCCAGTCTGGCAGTGGAAGTGCGTTTATTCTTTTCTGTCCAGCGTACGTCATTGCTTTCTGTGCTTTTCAACTTTACGAATTCGCGGGCGCCTTTGGCCATTGTGTACCTCTATGAATCAAAGATTTCTGGCAAGATTCTAGAGCATAGTAGCTTAAAGGACAAGTCGGCCGTTCATAAACCTCGGACTTATTCGTTTGTAATGTCATAAATAAACTTCTAGATATAAATTATTTTCTATAATGATTTAATGTCGAATATTCGCTATTCTATCAGCAATTAAACACATCATTGGAGATTAATATGGGCGTTAAAAATGTTACCCAAACAGCTGAACAAAGTTCAGCCCTCGATTACATACTTCCTAGAAACCCCGTCACGAAGAACCGGGAAGTCCGTCTGGTTCCAGAAATCGTCGAGCTTGCCCTAGGTCGCCTCCTCTATTCTTCAATGATTCGATCACAGGGTGGACGCTGCCTGGATGGAAGCTATCAAGGACTTCTTCAAAAAGTGGGCAAAAGGATCGCGGGGCATACCGATAGAACGAAGCTGCCCTATGAGTTTACGGTGATTAATTCCAGCCAGATCAACGCATGGTGCCTCCCGGGCGGGAAAGTCGCCTTTTATCGAGGAATTATCGAGAAAATGGACCAAGAAAAAGCTACGTTCGGTGTCGGACGATTTAGTTTGGATGAGAAGGTCGCTGCCGTGATGTCCCATGAATTGACCCATGCCGCAGCTCGCCATTCTGCAAGAGGACTGGAATTCTCTATGTTCTTAACCGCCGTTTTGCAACTTGTGAGATATTCTCTTTCTGTTTTTATCGAACAATCGGAAAAGGCAAAGACACCAGATTCGACTGAAGCAGAAGTAAAGCCAGACACCATGATGCAGATAGCGCAAGGAATCGATTTGGTCTTCCTGTATTCCTATGATACGATTTTCAATTTATTCTCGACGCATGGCAGCCGGCAGCACGAACTCGAAGCCGATAAGTACGGCATGGTGTATCTCAAACGATCGGGATACAACCCCAAAGCAGCGATTTGGCTTCAAGAGTTTTTCGCCAAAAATCATTCGCACAGTTTAGGGTTTCTCGATGCCATCTTTAATCTCTTTTCGACCCATCCTTCGAGCAAGGAACGAGCGGCTATCAATCGTAAAACCTATGAAGAAATCAAACTAGGCCGCCTTAAGTAAACCGTTCCTTCTTTGCAATATTTGTTTTAAGGAGTAAGAATGGGGACTGTATGCACGTGAGGTGCCCTATGTTCCATCGTGTTTTGACAGTCGTTTTAGCAAGTCTTTTCACAGCTTCTTTAATGGGCGAAGAGACGCCGGCTGCTGAGGAGAATAAGAGCGAAACTGCCTCGGTAGGCGAGCAGAAAAAAGCAGTCGAAAATGAGGATAAGACCAATAAACGCAAATGGGTCAAAAAAAACAAGCCTGGGGCTCCTAAAGCCCGCAGATCAACGCCTGGTAAAAAAGTGCGGGCGATCGGACCTAGTGGGGAAATCGGCATGGAAGATGAAGAACTCGAAGAAGCCGAATTACCTTTCGAAGAGGGGAACCCGGGTCAACGCGGTGAGCTCGAGCCCATCAGCGCCTCTTGAAAGATAGTGATGAAAACCCAATCCCGCGATCATGGCGGCGTTGTCTAGGGACAGAGCAAAGCTTGGCCAGAAGACTGGGAGATCCCCTGCATATTCTGTAAATCGTTTCCGAAGCGTCTTGTTATTGCAGACGCCGCCACCTAAATAGATCGCCTTAAGAGAAAATTCTTTCGCAGCCAAAAGAGCTCGCAGGACCACATCTTCGAAAGCCGCCCTTTGAAAGGAAGCGGCAAGATGAGGAAGGTCTTCTTCTTCGAGTTGCATGGTACCTTGTCCATCTTGTCCCTTCACAGCATAGAGAACGCTGGTCTTGAGTCCGCTAAAGGAAAAATGCCAAGGTTTGCCTTTGACTTTGCCGGGTTTGAAGGCAAAGCGCAAAGGATCGCCGGTAGCAGCTAATTTTTCGATAGCGGGTCCTCCTGGATAGGGCATCCCTAAGAGTCTGGCTACTTTGTCGAAGGCTTCTCCAATGGCGTCATCGACGGTGGAGCCGATCATTTCATAGGAGCCGATTTCCTTGATTTTCGTGAAGAAGGTATGCCCTCCTGATAAGACGACGCCGAGGGCTGGAAAAATTGGCGATTTTTGCTCCATCATCGAAGCATAGAGATGCGCTTCGACGTGATTGATCCCGACGAGGGGTTTGCCGAGACTCAAAGCGAGCCCCTTGGCCATATTGATCCCGACGAGAAGCGCCCCGATAAGACCCGGGCCTCTTGCCACAGCAATGAGGTCGATCTCCTCTAGGCGCACTCCTGCGTTATCCAAGGCTTCCTGGACCACGCTGGGAATGACGTCGATATGGCGCCTGCAGGCCAGTTCCGGAAACACCCCTCCATAAAGGGCGTGCAGATCGGTCTGCGAAGCGACGACATTCGAGAGGATCTCACTTCCATCCCTCACGATAGAGCAAGCGGTCTCATCACAAGTAGATTCAATTCCTAGTACGAGCATAGACGGTTATTATCCGCTTTGAGGCGTTTCTCTGCATGGAAAATGCGACCTATGATAATCAAAAATTAACTATAGAGAAACATGAAGACCTTGGGGCTTGCCTCACTCCTGCTCGCCACGTTCAGCATCCATGCTGATCAGGTTCCCTTTACCTCGGTGCCTCTTCCCAAAGACGATCAACTGCCCAAAGCCATCCGCAAGACCCTAGACAAGCTCCCTCCCTTGAATGTGTATCGGATGATGGCCAATGTCCCCACGAGTTTTCAGCCATGGATCGACTTTGCGAAGTCTTTGCTAAACGAAGGGAAATTTCCTCGTCGGTTACGCGGGATTGCCATCATGCGACAAGCCCATACAATGGGATGCGATTATGAATGGCATGAACATTCGTATATCGTAAAAGCGCATGGAGTGACCGATCAAGAGCTTGCGATCATCCAGAAAGAAAACCCTGTCGTGAGTTTGAGCGAGGAGGAGAATTTTCTCTGCCAAGTCGCCGATGAAATCACTCTAAATGCCCGGCTCAAAGATGCTACCTTCAAGCAAATTTTCACTCGGTATTCGATTGAACTCGGAACAGAGCTTATCACGGTCATCAGCTACTTCAATATGCTAGGCAGGTTCATCAACTCGACGCGCGTGCAGATCGAACCAGGCAATCCTCTTGAAGGCCGTTCATCAGCAATTCAGTGAATTATTTGATTTCGGCGCGGAGGGAGAGGGCTTCTTCAGTGTCGAGCTCGAGTTCTAGACGCTTGATGAGTTTATCGTCGATTTCTTGCTCCTCCCAGAGTTTCAAGAGGAGGTCGCGCTGCGCTTTTAAGATCTTTTGCCGAATAGTCTCGAGTTTTCGCATCTGTCCCTCGGTCGAAGTAGAAATCTCCCATACGCGATGCCGAGTGCTGAAGTATTGGTTGAGAAATGTCCGTTCGTCCCTATTTAAACTACGGAGGGAATGAACCTTATCCAAGGCAGCATTGAGAAGAGTTTTTCGGATTTGTAAACTCTTTCCCGTTTTAGGAACATGAAGGTCCAACCATTTGAGAAGAGTTGGCAAGGTGAGTCCTGGAATGATCAATGTGAGAAAAATCACCACAAAGGTAATGAATACGACTTTTTCACGGCCGACTAAGAGTTCTCCATTCTGCAGAGTTAGAGGCAATGCCAAAGCAGCAGAAAGCGATACGATCCCGCGCATCCCCGACCATCCCAGAATCGCGGCTTCTCGTAAGACTCTCGTGCATTGCGGAGAAGATTTGGTATGGTGCTGGCGCGCTCGGAGATACAAAATACCATGACGCGTGTAGATCCAGATCATCCTGACAGCCATCATGACGAGCATGATCAAAAAGCCATAAGCGCTATAGAGAAGCATCTGATTCACTGTCATTTCTTTCGAGATCACCTTGAGTTCCAGGCCGATGATAATGAACACGAAGCAGTTTAAGAGGACGACGAAAATATCCCAGCTCACCAGAGCGAGAACCCGTCTTTGCGCCTCATGATGGATGATGAGATAGCGCGAGAGGAAGAGTCCATTGGTGACCACCGCAAGCACACCCGAAGTTTGGAGTAAATCTGCGGCAATATAGACAATGTACGGGATCACAAACGAGAACATCACGCCGATGACAGCGGGCAGGTGCTTGCTGGAAAAGCGTTGGATGGTAAACCCGGAGATGGCGCCGACTACGATACCGCCAAGGGTAACTTTTGCAAATTCGAAGCTACTGTCAGCCCAAGAAAATACTCCCGTCAAAAGAGCGACTATAGCGAGCTTATAGATCACCAGCGCTGAAGCGTCGTTGATCAAGCTTTCTCCTTCCAAGATCGTCACGAGCCGAGGTCCGAGGGAAAAACGTTTGAAGATCGTCGTTGCCGCTACTGCATCGGGAGGGGAGACGATCGCTCCGAAGGCAAAAGCGAGCGCCCAAGGGAGTTCGGGGAAGAGCCATTTAAAAATTACCCCGATCATGAGCATCGTCACGAAAACGAGCCCTAAGGCAAGAGAGAAGATATCCATCCAATTGCGTTTGAACTCCCGAAACGAGATCCAAAAGGCCGCGTAGTTCAAGATGGGGGGAAGGGTGATGACGAGGACGAGGGTCGGATCGAAGAAAATAGGGGGAAGTCCTGGGATAAAGCCGATGATCATGCCGCCGATGACAAGAGCGAGGGGATAGGGGATTTTGAGCTTTTGCGCCACGCCTACGAGCAGGATGGCGGCCGACATCAGCAGGATGATGATTTGGAAGTTGTTCATAATCTCTATCTAGGGATTTTGGGATTTGCTCCGCAAGAGCTGAAATGCAAATAGTTGGATAGGGTTCAAATAATGTTTATTATTTAAAATAATGGCCTTACTTCAGAGCTATTGCAATCTGTACATTATCTCAAAAATATGTTATACTATGTCCTTTATTAACTTAATAAATTGGTCTACAAGTGGCTCAGGCGGCAGTCCCAGGTTTTTCCATTCCAACCTATAGCTTTCCCCAGGATCAACTTAGATCCCTGGGTAAAACGCATAAAATGCACGTGGAAGGGGCTTATGCAAGCCCTGCTGATCGTTATACTGCCCTGGCAAAGAAGCTAGAGCGGCTGAACCTGCCGATTTTTTGCCTCCAGCAATGCGACCCTGAATGTTCTGGGGTTCTTCAGAAACAACTTCAAGACTATGGAGTTTGTCTACAGAAAGATGGGGCGGTCTTTTACAAGAGAAAGGAGTTTCAGCAAGTAGCCTCCGAGGATGGAGTTGCTCTGGAGTCATCGGTCTTGAAAACAAGGCTCGTGATCCAAAATATCCCTCTTCAAGCCAGGGCAGTGATTGCCGATTCAAAGCTGTCTTCCCTTCAGGAAGCGGAATATGTCGAATCTACAGAGAGGATGAAGCTTTTTCAAGCAGCAGGATATGAGGCGGCATCTAGCGTAGCCCGGCAAAAAGAACATAGGCCTTTGAATCGATTTGGCCATATTCTTCCCTATGATAAAACGCTGGTGCGGACAGAAAGAGGCTATATCAACGCCAACTCGGTCTTTGATGGACGGTATATCCTTACGCAGCTGCCTCCTGAACAAACAATCGATACTTTTTGGCAGATGATTGCCGAGCGAGGCTCGCAAGTCGTTGTGATGCTCAATGAACAGAAGGAAGATCCTAAAGCCATCTATTGGCCTGAAGCTGGCAAAAGTAGAAAGTTTGGCCCATTGACGATTACCAACCAAAAAGAAGAGAGAATCGTCGTTCCTGCTGAAAATGAAGCCGATCAACCCTCGATCATCATTCGCCGAAAATTGATTCTAGCAGTTCCCGGACAAAAAGACAGGATCGTCAACCATCTCCACATGACGAACTGGAAAGATGATACGGGCGGAGATGTGAACTGCTTGCTCAAACTAGCGGAATTAGCTGACAAACATCAAGGCGCAAGCAAAGCGCCGATCGTCGTGCACTGTAAAGGCGGCGTGGGAAGAACAGGAGTTTTTACCGTCATTCACAATGTCCGCAGCGAAGTCCGTAAAGGAAAACAGGCGGATGTCCATGGATCCTTAGAAGAGTTGCGACATCCCAATACGGGGCGTTGGCATTTGATGGTGTCAACATCTGCACAGTACCTCACATGCTACCGCGCAATGGAGCGGGAGATACTCTCCATGTTCAAAGGGCATGAAAAATCGCAGCTGCTAGGGAGACTGATCGAGCAGATCGAGCCTCTTAAAGCACGTCCCGCAAGCGATGAGCGCACATGCAATCTCCATGCTCTTTTTAAGACTTGCGAAAAGGTGAAACACGCCGTCTTTGTCGAGATTGGTAAGAAGCGAGATAAGAAGACCAAACAAGATCAGTTTGCCAGTGGACAAGCCCATTTTGCAGACGACTTCGAGCGTGTGCAGAAAATCTTGGCAAAAATGCTCGGCCGTTAAGAAAATCTCTCAATCCAATTCTATTCGAAAGCAACCTTAGCTAGGACGTAAGTCCTTGCTAGGATTTTTCCTATCGTTATTATCCGATTTAAAAGGGAGGCTTTATGGCAAGGATCTCCGTTGGAGGCTGCGTCAAGATTCCAGATGGACGCATTGCACGTATTCGCGAAAGAAAGGGACACAAATACATAGTCAGAGTTAGGCGCAGGACAAGTAAAACCCAGCAACTTGTGCAGATGGATGCAAAAGATTTAAAGCCTGTCCCTGTTCCGAAAGGATGGATGAGCCAAAAAGGCTATAGTCGCTATATGAAGCATACTCTCGCAAAACTGAGAGCCCGTAGAAGGAAAAAAGCCTCTACTCGACGGTGATTGAAATTGGATCCGCGCTCTTTGGCATCGTTAGATAAGGTTGAAAAAATACCTAAAATAGGTAATATTCTCGTAATATCAGGAATGTGACGATGAGCGAGAATTCCAATGATATTTGGAGAGAAGCTGCCAAGGAGAGCATAAAAAAGTATACCGAAGCCGGCCTCGCTATTCGAGGAGGTCGTATTAAAGAAGATCTGACGCAAAAAGAATTAGCGGAAATCCTTGGGGTCAAACCTCATCATATCTCAGAAATGGAGCATGGAAAACGCTCTATTGGAAAAAAAATGGCTCACAGGTTGGCTAAAGCCCTCAATCTCGGCTACAAAGTATTTCTCTAGCAGAAGTTCAATTGACATCCTCCCCTCCCTAAAGGAAGGGGATTCCTACGGCGTTCAGTTAAAAACTAACTGACTCACTTCGGTGGGTTCCTGCTTCATCGAGCGGCTTAAACTGACCATCTCTCCACAGGCTAACAAGCGATATCCTCGCTCTAAAATATTGATCGCGCCGACTACGTCGGCATTATTCTTGTATCCACAATCGACACACTCGAACTGAGCTTGTGTTTTACGATTATCTTTTGAGATGTGCTCGCAGCGGGGGACAGGTTCGGCTGGTATTTTCAGGAGGCACAGCAAGCAACATTCCGCCATTCCACTCCATTTTGTATTCTAATTGGCTGCGGAATAGCCCCCATCCTTGATCTAGAATACTGCGGTTTAATCCGGACTTTTTGCCGCACCTTTTTCCCGGGTTGTTCGCTTGTTCCTGCTGCTGACTTAGACATGTTCCTTACCTGCAAATCTTCAACACATACGAGCGCGTGGTTTTTGCTGATCGTTGTGGTGGTTTTATGCAGGAAGTCTTTACGAGCATTCGCTATGTCTGTATGAATTTTCTGAACTTTGGTTTTTGCCTTTTTCCAGTTATTGCTAAATTTGACTTTACGGCTCATTCGCCGTTGGTATTTTGCTAAACGTTGCTGGTGTTTTTTAAAGCTATTTAAAGGTGCGATATAAGTGCCATCGCTCATTGTAGCAAAACGGGCAATACCAACGTCGATGCCAATTGCAGTTGTCGCTGTAGACTTTGGTTTCTCAACTTCTCTCTGTGTTTGAATCGATATAAACCATTTCTTGCCATTATTAGACACGGTGACATTGCGCAGTTCGCCCATTACCTCGCGGCTTTTGCGATAACGAACCCAACCGAGTTTCGGCAGAAAGATGCGGCTGTTTACTTGATCGAGTTTGATTTGTTGAGAATCTGGATAGCGAAAACTCGAGTCGATCGCCTTTCTTTTTAAAGCGAGGAAAATCAGCGCGCTTGGCAAAGAAGTTTTTGTATGCTCTTTCCAAGTCTTTTAGAGCATGTTGCAGAGCAGTGGCAGGGAGCTTCTTTAAGCCAAGGCGTTTCTGTGCTATTGCGCCACTCAGTGAGCTGTTTAGCCATTGCCACGTAGCCAATGAATTTGTTTCCAGCTTCATGATTTTCTTTTTGCAGCGCTAATGCTTTATTAAATACAAAACGACAGGAGCCAGAGAATTTACGCATGTCGCGCTCTTGTTCTCCATCCGGCTGTAGTTCATATTTAAATGCTTGCATTCGTTGCATGCTCAAAATTATAATTTGGTCTATGAAAAAAAACAATGAGATTCGACACGGAAGACATTGCAAATTTCTGATGCATGTCCATCTGGTCTTTGTTACAAAATACCGCCGAGGAGTATTTACCAAAGAAATACTAGATGAACTGCATCCGATTTTTTCCAGTGTTTGCACAGACTTTGAGGCTGATCTAGTGGAATTTGATGGTGAAGATGACCATGTCCATTTGCTTGTGAATTACCCTCCCAAAGTAGCTGTTTCGAAATTGGTAAATAGTCTCAAAGGAGTATCGAGCCATTTGATTCGCAAAAAGGACTATCCCAGTATTCGCAAAAAACTATGGGGCAAAGCTTTATGGTCGCCCAGCTATTTTGCCGGCAGTTGTGGCGGCGCCCCAATTGCTATTATTCGTCAATATATTGAGCAGCAGAAAACACCCGGTTGAACTAGCATTCTCCGGAGGGCACGCTAACCCCGCCCTGAAGGACGGAGTTTGCGCGTGTCCATTGGATCAATAAAAGAAAGAAAAGCGATCGCATTGAAGCTATAGGATTCATAAAATTTTATGCTCTATAAGCATAAAAAATAGTTACTCGACGGTGACCGATTTAGCGAGATTGCGGGGCTGGTCGATGTCGGTGCCGCGCTCTTTAGCGATGTAGTAGGCGAAGAGCTGGCAGGCTACCGAATAGGGGATGGCAGCTAGTGCATCGGAAACTTGTGGCAGCCATAGAATATCATCGACAATCCGGCTCACTTCATGGGCTCCTTCTGGAGCTAAAGCGAGGATCGGGCCGCCTCTGGCTTTCACTTCTGTAAGATTACTCAGCATTTTCTCATACGTACGCTTGTTGCCAAGAAGCGCGATCGTGACGAGATTTTCATCGATGAGGGCGATAGGGCCATGCTTCATTTCGCCGGCGGGATAGCCGAAGGCATGCAGATAGCTGATCTCTTTGAGTTTGAGAGCGCCTTCCAGGCCTGCTGTGTACATGTAATTGCGGCCGAGGAAGAAGAAGTGCTCGTATTTGGCGTATTTTTTGGCGAGTCGTTGGATCATCTTTTGCTGCCGAAGTACGACGGCGACGAGATCGGGAAGAGAGCGGAGTTCGCGAAGGAAAACCTGTCCTTCTTCTTTGCTCATATGGCGCAAACGGGCCATGAGAAGACTGAAAAGAGAAAGAACGGTGAGCTGGCTCGTGAAGGCTTTGGTGGAACAGACGCTGATTTCTGGGCCGGCCCGAAGGAATAGGCAAGCATCGGATTCTCGGGTTAACGTGGAGTTGCGGACGTTGCAGATGCCGAGGACTTTTGCGCCTTTGCTCTTACTTCTCGAACGGCCGCGAGGGTATCGAGGGTTTCTCCCGATTGGCTGATTGCGATGACGAGCGTTCCTTCGGAGATGATCGGATTTTTGTAGCGGAATTCGGAGGCGATCTCCGCTTGGGTAGGGATGCGGGCCTTATCTTCGAGCAGAGAGGCGGCGACGCAGCCGGCATGCCAAGAGGTGCCGCAGGCGAGGATGATGATGCGGTTGACGCTGTGCATTTCGGCGGGAGTGAAGGGGAATCCTTCGAATTCCGCAGTGCCGAAATCTTCGATAAATCGGCTATGGATCGCTTGTTGGATGGTCTGCGGCTGCTCGAAGATCTCTTTGAGCATGATAGTGCTCATAGCCATTTTTCGAGGCGGTTTCTTTTTCGAGTTCGAGTTTTTCCGCGCTCTTGCAATCGGAGAGGAATTTTGGTCGTAGATCTCGATCCGTTCTTTGCGAACGACAGCGACTTCGTCATTGCGAAGGAATGGACATCGACATCGGGAACATGGAAAGCATTGGCATCGGAAGAGACGAACGCTTCGTGACGTTCGGGAGAATGGGCCGATGGCGATCGGATTTTCTCTTGCGGCAGTGATGATCTGATCGGGATGGTCTTTGTGGATGACTGCGATGCCCCAAAATCCTTTGAGCAGAGCGAGAGTTTTCTGCACGGCTGCGAGGAGATCGCCTTGATAGAAATGATGCGACGAGTTGCGCGATCACTTCTGTATCGGTGTCGGAAGAAAAGACAACGCCTTTCTCTTCGAGCATGGTCCGTAGCGCATGATGGTTTTCGATGATGCCGTTGTGGACGACGGCGACGCTCTGGTTCGTATCGAAATGGGGATGGGCGTTTTCTTACGTGGGTTTGCCGTGGGTTGCCCAACGTGTATGGGCGATGGCTAGAGGAAGCAGGGTAGCGCTAGCTTGCCAAGCGGTTTCGAGAGCTTGGATTTTGCCGATCTCTTTACAGTAGCGGATTTTTCCTTCGATGACGCCGGCGAGTCCTGCAGAATCGTAGCCGCGATATTCAAGAGCTTTAAGTCCCTCGATGCAGACCTGCGCTGAGTCGCGCGGCCCTATGTAGGCAAATATCCCGCACATATGTTTTCTTAGGTTGAGTGGTGTTGCTTCAGGTTATACAAAGGTTCGTTTTTTAGCGAGGATAGCGAGAAAAAGAGGGAATTCTTGGCGTGCGCGATTTTCCATGCGGGCAGAAGCTCCTGTGCTGGCCTTGTCGCTGCACCATTCTTCGATGCGCTCAATCGAAAAACCTGTTTCGAATAGAAGCTGGCTATAGAAGGAAAGGGGATGATGGAAACTCATCGATTGGGTGGAGTTTTCGCCTTGGCTTGGATTCGTTTGAATGGGGATTTCCAGCGGGCTCATGTAGCGGTCGACACGGCGCGATTGAAGTTTTTTTCCTGCATCGACATGCCAGCCTGATTGCCGAGGGATGCGAAAACAAGGATGGTTGAGCACGAGAAGAAGCCTTCCATCTAATTCTAGGTGCTGGGCGATATTGTACAAAGCAGCTTTGGGATCGGCTAGATTCTGCAGAGAAAGAAGGCAGACGGCATGAGAAAAATCTTTCTCCTTCAGTGTAAAGGGAGCGCATGCATCTTGGACGATAAAACGTTCTTTACGCCAAGGCTGCAAAGTCTTTGCTTTGCCGATCAGGCTTTCAGAAAGATCCAGCCCCAAATATTGCGAGGATTTAGGGAGCTTGCGCGATAGAACGCCTTGCCCGCATCCGACGTCGAGGATTTTTCTGGGCGTATTGAGCAGGCGCAAGAGATGGGGAAAAATTACGTGCTCGTGATAATAATGCCCATCTTTTCCGACCTCGCGGTCGTACCATTCATGAACATTTTCCCAGGATGTGAAATTACGTTTTGACATCAATGCAAAGACATATTTATAAGGATCGGAATATCTTAACAGGCTCTTAAATATGAAACAACACGTTCTGCTATCGAAAAGGGAGATGCACCAGCCCGTAGTCGATTTCCTTGCCCCCGTCACAACTGTACTTAGAGCAGATGAGCCCATTCGCGATGCTTTGCATACGTTGCAGGGGCGCAAAATGGATCAAAAAATCTTTTACTTTTATGTCCTGGATCGCGATGGGAAGCTCGTCGGTGTCGTATCGACGAGGAATCTTCTTTTGGCCACCCTCGATGAGAAGATCTTCCAAGTCATGGATCCAGCCGTAGCAATGCTCGATTGCAGGCAGAATATGCATGAAGCGCTCGAATCGCTGGAAAAACTTCGTCTTCTTGCCCTTCCGGTCGTGGACGAGGAAAGACGTCTTCTCGGCATGATCGACATCCAAAACTATGTCGAGCAGCCTCTCAAAGAAATGAATACTGAAATCCGCAGAAATATCTTCCAGATCATCGGTCTAACGATTGAAGAAGGCAAACTCGGCACTCCCTGGAAAGGCTATCAGGCGAGGATGCCGTGGATCGTTTGCAATATCGTTTCAGGGCTGGCTTGCGCTCTTATCTCGAAAGCCTATGAAACAGTGCTAGCCAAGGTGATCATCTTAGCCATGTTCATTCCTCTAGTCTTAACCCTTACCGAATCGATTTCTATGCAATCGATGACGCAGAGTTTGAGCATTCTTCGCAGCCCTCACATGCTTTTCGGCGTGGTGAAACGACGTGTCCTCTTGGAGTTCAAGACTGTTTTTCTTCTTTCACTAACATCTGCCACAGCGATCGGATTGATCTCCTACTTCTGGGGTGGCGGATGGGGAACTGTAGGGGTGATCGGGCTTACACTTTTTCTGGCGATTACTCTTTCGGCCATGGTCGGAACGATCATGCCGATTATTTTAAAAGTCTTGGAAAAGGACCCGAAGATCGCTGCGGGTCCTGTTGTTTTGATGTTCGTCGACGTCATCGCGACGACTCTCTATTTCAGCATCGGAGCGTTCTTACTTCTGTGAGGACAGATTCCAAGATGGTTTTTTGAGGAGCATGATGCCGAAAGGTGCTAGGCAAATGATGATGATGCCCAGGATCAAGAAGAAAATATAGAAATAGAAGCTGCCCGTAGAAAATTGATCCGGCGGCGAAAAGCCGAGAATGAACGTGAACACAGAACTCACAATACCCAGTCCTGCCACGATCCACATTCCCACTTTACCTCCAGGGATTTTATAGGCTCGTTTAACTTCGGGGCGTTTGTAGCGCAAATAGATCGCTGCAGCGAACATGAGAACGTACATGATGAGATAAACTTGGGTCGTGAGCACGACTAAAATCCAAAATGCGCTGTTCACACTCGGCATCAGCACAAACATTAGCGAAAGAACGGTCACCAGAATTCCTTGTATGATGAGCAAAGGAATCGGCATGCCGCCTTTGTTCGTTTTGTGCATGAAGGGAGGAAGATCGCCCCCTTGCGCAGCAGCAAGAAGACCTTTGCAGGGACCTACGATCCAGGTACTCAGAGATCCCAGGGCACCTATTGTGATTAAAGCAGCGATGATGGGAATGAAATAGGGAAGATTGTAGTAATTGAGGAAGGTCGTCAAAGCTTGCATGGAACCGGCTGTCAAAGCGATCTCTTTTTGCGGGACGACGATGGCAACAGAGAGAACGCCCAATACCGAAAGACCAATGATGAAGAAAAGCGATAGGAAGATAGCGCGGGGATAATCGCGCTGCGGATCTTTCACATCACGCGCATGGATCGCCGACATTTCCATACCGGCAAGGGAAAGCATGACGCCGGTAAAGAAGACAAGCGCTTTGGGATCGCCCAAATTAGGCAAAAGCGAATCCCAGTTCATCGTGATTTGCAGGGGGTGATCGCCAAAATACCAGAAGGCTCCTAAGACGATGATCAAAATCCCGGGAATAAAGGTACCGCCTGCAGCTCCTACGGTACTGACCCAACCTGAAGTGCGCATTCCGAGCATATTGACTAGGGTCATCGCCCAAAAAGCGATGAGGACGACAGCAATAGTATAGTGCATGTTTTGGGATAAAGCGGGGTCGATGACATACGCCAAGGTTGCAGCGATGAAAGAGAGAATTGTCGGGTACCAAATGACGTTTTCCACCCAGAGCAACCAGATCGCAAGAAACCCAGCTTTATGGCCGAATGCTTCTTTGACCCATGCATAAATCCCACCGAGCTTGGGCCATCCTGTGGCCAGTTCTGCCGCGACAAGAGAAACGGGCAGGAAGAAAACAACAGCTGCAAGAAGAAGCATAAAGATCGAAGAAAAACCATATTCGGCCGTGACGGGCCAGTTTTTCACAGTGCCAATGGCGGCGACGTTGATCATCGCAAGCATGAAAATGCTCAATGTGCGAGGAATATGTCGTGTTGTAGATTCCATGAATGATTGCCTGAAAGTAGTTGCAAAAGTTACAATTTATTAATTATTTTGCACAAAATCCCCCCTAATCACAATGAAAAAAATCCTAATTACCAATCAAATCGTGCCGCCGGCGGAAGAAATTCTTTCTAAACATTTTGCTGTAGAGATCCATCCCGGCGCCATGACCAAACAACAATTATGCCAGGCGGCAGGGTCCTATGATGGGATGCTGACTACTGTGATGGATTCGCTCGATGCCGAAGTGCTTTCCCATGCCAAGTCGCTTCAAGTTATCGCCAATTACGGCATCGGCCTCAATAATATCGACCTTACCGTCGCGAAATCCAAAGGGATTGCTGTCTACAACTTGCCCGATATCGTCACCGATAGCACGGCCGATCTCACCATGGCGCTCATTCTAGCTTTTGAAAGGCAAATCCCGCAGTCAGCCAAGTATGTACAAGACGACCTTTGGAAAGCGCCCCTTCTTCAGACGTTTCTTGGCAGCGGTTTCGAAAAAAAGAATCTTGGGGTTATCGGCTTTGGAAGGATTGGACAGGCCGTAGCAAAAAGAGCCGCTGCATTCGGGATGTCGATTTTGGCGTATCACCCCACGAGGCAAATCGATCCTGCTCTTGCAAAACAAGTGACCTGGGAAGAGCTTCTAGCTACTAGCGACATCCTCTCCCTTCATGTGCCTTTAACACCGGATACCCGGAAAATGATCGAGGCCAGAGCTTTTTCTCAGATGAAAAAGCATCCTCTTTTAGTCAATACTGCAAGGGGAGCTGTCGTCGATACCGATGCGCTCATCCTTGCTCTGAATACCGGTCAGATCCGCGGCGCAGCTCTTGATGTGACCGATCCGGAACCGCTTTCGGCGTCCCATCCTCTTGCCAAAGCCCCCAACTGTCTCATCGTTCCCCATATCGGCACGGCGACGCACGAATGCCGAAGGGCCATGAGCGAGAAAGCAGCGAAACTCCTAGTCGATCATTTCTCAGCAATCTGCTAGGGTCCGAGTTAAGAGGCCATCATCATGAGCGAGCAGCATCGGCATAATCTCAAAAAAGGGATTAGCTACATTCTCGTTGCCTGGGTATTTTTTACCGTCCTTTCTCTTTTAGTACGTCTTAATTCTACGAGTGTAGCAACACCGGTAAACCTCTTTTTCATGAACATCATCGGAGGCCTTTGCACGCTTCCGATCTTCATGCATGGTGGATGGCATGAACTCAAAACGAAAAGGCCATTCCTCATTCTCTTTCGCGCGCTCATGGGTCTTCTAGGCTTTACCCTTCTTTTTCTTTGCATCCAAAGGGTCTCGCTCGCCAATGCGATGTTGCTTGGTAACTCGGCCCCGCTCATCCTTCCCTTCGTCGTTTGGGGATGGCTGAAAATCAAAATCGAACACCGTCTTTGGTTCAGTATCATCCTGGGCTTTATCGGCATCTGCTTCATCTTGAAACCCACCGAAGCGATTCTCAATCTCGGGGCTATCTATGGAGTCCTATCGGCTTGTTGCCTCGCAGTGAATATGGTCGCGGTAAGGCTTCTCTCCTATACCGAAAAGCACCATACCGTGCTCTTTTATTACTTTTTTCTCGCAGGCATTATCTCTCTTCCTTTTGCCATTTATTATTGGACCCCGCTCGGATTCTGGGATTTCCTGAGTTTAATCGCGATCGGCGCCTGCGCATTTCTTGGACAGCTCTGTTTTTTCAAAGCCTTCCACTATGCCAAAGCCTCGCAGGTCGGCCCGTTCGCTTATATCGCCGTCGTCTATGCCTTCATCTTCGATGTGATCTTTTTCCATTACTATCCCGACATCTATTCGATCATCGGTAGCATTCTCGTCATCATCGGGGGCGTTCTCACGATCCTCTTATCTAAACCGCCGACTCCTGTTGCACCACCCCCACAAAATTCATGATCAACCAGCGCTCCCTCAAAGCCGTCGAGCAGGCGATATTTCAAGGAGAGTTCGTCAGACCTCTGTACGAGTCGTATTGTTTTTCTCGGATACCCGCATCGATTCGCTACCTACTCAAGAAAGAGGGAAAAGAAAACGCCCTGCCGCTAGATGTCTTTGGGCAAAACCAGGATCCCTACGATGTCGTTGTGCTTCTATTTCTCGATGGGTTCGGCTGGCGGTTTTTTGATCATTATCTGAAAGACAATCCTTTTTTGCAGTGGTTCAATCAGCAGGGAGTCGCGAGCAAGATCACCTCGCAGTTTCCCTCCACGACAGCTGCGCATGTCACGTGTATCCACACAGGACTTGAAGTGGGAACAAGCGGCGTCTACGAATGGTTTTACTATGAGCCGATTCTCGATCGAATCATTGCACCGTTACTTTCCTCTTTTGCCGGGGATAAGGAAATCAACACTTTGGTAAAAGCTGGCATCGATACCGAGCAGCTTTATCCCAAAGGAACCCTCTACCAAAAATTCAAAAAAGAGGGGATACATTCCTATATTCTTCAACCCACTACGATCGCTCACTCTCCCTATTCTCAAGCGATGTGCAAAGATGCGACCTTTCTTCCTTTCGAGCATTTAAACGAAGGGATAAATAGCATTGTCGATCTCATCGAAAACGCTCCCAAGGGAGAAAAGAGATATGTTTGCCTCTATATTGGTGATATCGATGCAGCGGGCCATCATTCCGGACTATTCAGCCCAGATTATGAAGAGGCTGTGGCGGAGATTTTGCGTGAGCTCGAACAGAATCTACATCAGAAACTCAAAAATTCCTCTCGCAATGCGGCGATCCTCGTCACCGCCGATCACGGAATGACCGAAATCGATCCCAAGACGACGATCTATATCAATCAGAAGTTTCCTGAACTCTTGCCAATGCTCAAAAAAAATCAACAGGGAGCTCCCATTGTTCCCGCTGGATCTTGCCGAGACTTTTTCCTGCATATAGAGGAAAAGCATCTCGAAGATGCTCATGAGCTTTTGGGAACATCGCTGCAAGATAGCGCGTGGATAGCCAAGACCTCAAAGCTCATCGATGAAGGGTTTTTTGGTCAGAAAGCACCTTCGAAAGACTTTTTAGGAAGGGTGGGGAATCTCGTCATTCTTCCTTATGGACACGAAAGTATCTGGTGGTATGAAAAACATCGCTTTGAGCAGAAATTTCATGCGATGCACGGCGGTCTGACTCGCCCTGAAATGGAAACGATTCTTCTATTTGCTTCTCTTAAATAAAAGACCCAATTGATAACCAATTGGGTCTTTCTAGTGGAAGCTTCTCTTGCTCTAGGTAGCGGTGTACGGCATCTTGCTTTTCTTCTTTTCCTGCTTAGCTTGCCGCTTTTCCTTCAAAGTCATTTGAGGCTTCTTCTTCTCTTCCTTTTTCTGATCGCGTGGTTTACTCATAATGTGTCTCCCTCATTGTCAATTGACGTCATGATTGAAACATAAGCCCTTTCATTTTTCAACACTCACGTTATTCGACGGCTTCCCACGGTAGCAAATGGGCCTGTTCCAGGATGTGCCGGCACTCCCGCTAAAGGAGCTCCCGTAGGATGAACGATTCTTCGAGATCCTACAGTCGCAAATTCCCCTGTTATAGGTGGCACATAGCCAGGTCGAGAGGCTGCTCCTGGCACATAGACTGTGGGAGCAGGAGCGCTTGGCCCAAATAACACTGTGGAAAAGGAAGGCCGTGTTTCGACAGGCACAATGCGCGTCCCATAGTGACGCTGGTTATATCCTACTCGCGGCAGCCAACAGGTGCTGCTGCAAACGCTGACAAGTACGGCGTAGACACAAAAAAGGGAAAGACCTGTAAACAGGGCTGCAGTGAAGGATCCCGTCAGACTAACAAGAGCAACCATTCCGATTAGGAAAATTGCTGTGGAGCCAAATCCATGGGCTTTTCGTGCTTCTCTGACGCCTTCTTCGCACAGACGACCATGGACGACCATGTTCGCTGCTTGTCTTTCGACTATTTGGCGGTCATGCTGACCCGCTGAAATGCTTGCAATGGCCATAATTTCCTCACTTACATCCTACGTGCTTTTGCGTAGGTATTGGTTTCTACATCGATGAGAATCGTATCGTAGTTCGTAAACCACGCGTCATTGGTGCCGACGATGATCGTATCGCCCACTTCCCAGCCATCGACGGTATCGAAATCTTCTTCAGAAATGGCCCAATAGAGTTTTCCGTCGACGAAGATCGAGCGTTTATAGGCGGAATTGAGATCCATACCGGTAATGTGATGCGCGCTGGCATGACGTGGACCGTTGATCAGATTGACGCGGACATAGGTCCTGGTCGCTTGATTGGTCATGCAGTAGTTATAATCGTTTGACCACCATGAGCGATTAGGGGTGATGACGACGAAATCACCTTGTCGCCAGCTTAAAAGTTCCCGCATATCCGATTCTGACACGAGCCACTGAGATTCATCCTCGATTTGCACCATTCCATCGACAGGAAAAACATTGCCTACGATATGGTAAAAGATCGGGACTTCATAACCGACAAAGGGCGCGGGTACCGCATAGACATAATCGACAGCAGCTAAACTTCCGGTGAGTAAAGAGAGAGCTCCAGTGAGAGAAAGAAAAATGCGCTTCATCATAATCAGTGCTCCTTGTTGAGAAGCACTAAATTTAAAGAAATGGTTGGAATTTTGACAAGGAATAATCTAGAAGCACAGGAAATGTGAAAAAATTGCCTAAGGCTTGTACGCATATTCAAATGGACATTTTTTTGTCATTCTAAGTAGCCTTCGGACATGACTGTTTTTTCTTTTAAAAGACTCTTTTCCTCCTTGCTGATTTCATGCTGTGTTTGGGTTTTTGTCGATTTTGCACCAATACAAGCTGCTAGTCCTTGGAATTCGCCGATCCCTATTCCTAACAGTGCTCAAGCTGGTTCTGATATCTTTACCTCTTACAATAATTCATTGGGGCTCTCAATCGCTACTTGGCTAGATCTTTCTAATAGCCACCCTATTTTTGCGACCTATAACGGCAAAAACTGGAGCTTGCCTACAGCCATTCCCAGCTCAGTGGCGGCTAGCTTTTTTAGAGTATTCAGCTCTTACAATAGCGCATCAGGCGACACGCTTGTTACGTGGGTAGATGCTGGTGTTCTTCCTATCTTTGCAATCTACAACGGCAGTTGGATTGCGCCGGCGAACATCCCTCTAGCTGGTCAAGTACTTTCCGATGTCTTTAGCTCCTACAATGCTGCCTTAAATGCGTTCATAGTGACATGGCAGGATATGAGCTCCATGCTTCCCTTTTTTACTGCCTATAATGGAAGTAGTTGGACGATGCCTGCGGCTATTCCAGGCTCAATGCCAATATTCACGGATATTGTTAGTTCTTACAATCCTGCTTTGGGCGTCACAATCGCTACATGGGTAGATAGTTTGGGAGATCCATTTTTTTCTATCTATAATGGGACCAGTTGGACTCTACCTATAGCAATTCCTGGCTCAATTCCAACGAATTCCGATTTAGTCTTCAGCTCCTACAATAGCGCTCTAAATGCAACTCTCGTAACCTGGCCAGATCTAGCTTCAACAGGGCTTCCTTTCTTTGCCCTTTATAATGGAACAAGCTGGAGCACTCCTACATCTATCCCGGGTTCTAGGGCAACCGCTATGGGTGTGAACGTATACAGCTCTTACAATGACGCCTTAGGAGCTTCCGTAGTTACATGGACCGATATTTCTAACGTGCCTTATTTTTCCATCTACAATGGAACCAATTGGAGCACACCCCAAGCGATCTCAACTGTGAGTGCGACAGCAGATAACAATATCTTTAGTTCTTATAACAATGTTGCAGCCACAACTCTTGCTACCTGGATCCCAATGGGCATGCAGTTTCCCATTTTTACGACATATATCGTTTCCCCGAGCAACTTTAGCGGAATGCAGAAAGTAAATGACTTTGCCTTGGTCAGCGAACGATTTAATGCCTTGTCATGGGAAATTAGCCTGTCCGGTGGAATAGCGGGTTACTACCTCTATCGCAATGGGGTACTAATCGCTACATTAGGGCCCGTTGTTTATTCCTATGAAGACCATAACCGTATGAAAGACCAAGCTGACACCTATACCCTCATTGCTTTTACGAATGAAGGCGCGATCAGCTCGTCGGTGACGGTTAGGGTAGGAGGATGATAGTGAAAAAGATCCTTTTGGTATTAGGCCTGTATGCTATGAGTCCTGCGCTTTTTGGTCGCCCTCTTGTCGATGTGAAAGTAGGATATTTCTTCTTCACCGATTCTAAAATGCGTCGTGTATTTGATCATGGAGGACTCGATCTACAGCTCTCAGGAGCTTATCCCGTCTATGATATTCTGCATATCTATGGAAGTTTCGAATATCTGAAAAAATCGGGCCGATCTTTACATGGAGATCAATATGCGTCACTTTGGGAGATCCCTGTCAGTTTAGGACTTCAACCAGTGGTTTCGATTACATCTCATATAGAATATTATGCTACAATAGGTCCGCGTTATTTTTTCGTGCATTCCCATTATCATTCAGACTATGTACCCAAAACCCAAAATGCAAATGGGTTAGGCGGGTTTGTAAACACGGGATTTTTGTTTAGGGTACGACATGCAACTTTTGATATTTTTGGTGAGTATTCCTACAAAAAACTCCATTTTGACAGTCACAAACCGGCAACTAAAGGACACACTGTTCAGGTTGGCGGTCTGACCTTCGGAGGAGGACTGGGCTACTTGTTTTAACGGTATTTGGTAGCGCTTTAGTTTCGCGTTGTTAGAACAGGATCTTATGCTGCGAGATGAAGTTTGGAGAGATTGGGAAAGGCGGTCTGCAACGCCTTGCAGTATGGCCAAACTCAGTGAAGATCCAGCGTTCGAACAAATGGAGCGAAACGAGATTCTTTCGCTTTTACCATCATGTAAAAAAAAGAGAGTGCTCGATTTGGGCGCAGGCATCGGACGTTTTACAGCAGAATTCGCTAAAGAGGCAATTCATGTCACCGCAGTGGAATGGATTCCTAATTTCCTCATGGAAAATCGAAAAAGAACTGGGGAGCTTTCTTCTATTCGCTATGTATGCGATGACGCAACACAAATCGATTTTCCCGCTGGATCCTTTGATTTGGTCTTCATCAACTGGTTGTTTCAGTATCTCGAAGATCATGCGATCGAGCAATGCGTGCAACGTATCGAAAGGTGGCTTTCATCAGGAGGAATTTTCTTTTTGCGCGAGTCTTGCGCTCTCTTGCGAAAAGAACCCACAGCAACCAATCCGACCGTCTATCGAACGCCGCTTGAATATGAAGTTTTTTTGAAAAGATTCGCGTTGCAAAAGCAAGGACTCATCGAATGTTGGACAAATAAGTTCCCAGATTCGATGAACCGCTTTTGGCTCATGCAAAAAAAAGTCTAGGGCGTTTTTGCGGTAGGGGTATCGAGATTGTCGATAAGACCTGAGATCTCTTGCATACCGATACGCGTTTCGACGACATTGCCATCTTTATCAAAATACAGCACGGTCGGCACTGCGCGAACTCCATACTTCTGGGCGAGTTTGGCGAATTGGTCGATATTGACCTTCGCAAACTTGATTTTCTGATGGAATCTCTTCGACCAGATTTGCATATGCGGCTCGAGCATCTTGCAAGGACCGCACCAATCCGCATAGAAGTCGACGATGACGGGTCCATCAGCGCTGAGGACTTCTTTATCGAAGTGTTCTAAGCTTTTGATATTGATGACGGGCGATTCTTCATGAGCTTGCTTGGATCCTTCGCTATGTCGTGCAGCAGTAGCCAAGAGCTTTTCGGCTTGAAGCGCTGCTTTGGCGCCATCTCCCGCTGCAGTGACTGCCTGACGGAATTCAGGATCGACTGCATCGCCAATGGCAAAGACTTTCCGTTTGCTGGTTTGTTGCTGGTCGTGGAGGACGATATAGCCCTCATCGTCGAGTTCGAGTTGCCCTTTGAGATATTGTGTATTGGGAGTCGAACCGATGGCCAGGAAAAGAGCGTCTGCATCGAGGACTTTGTGCTCGCCGCTTTCTTTGTTTTTGATGACGAGTTTATTCATCGCGCTTTTATCGCCGCGTATTTCTTGGACAGTCGTGTTGTAGAGGACTTCGACATTAGGCGTAGCGAGAAGCTGTTCTTTTCTTTCCGCCTCGATGGATTTCAAAGATCCCGAACGAACGAGCAGGGTGACTTTTTTGACCAGTTTTGTGAGATGCAGAGCCTCTGTAATGGCGGCATCGCCGCCGCCGACGACAGCGACTTCGCGATCTTTATAAAGAGATCCATCGCAAACTGCGCAGGTATGAACCCCTTTGAGCCAATAGGCCTCTTCGCCGCGTACACCGAGTTTTTTTGGTGTAGCTCCAGTTGCAATAATGATGGTTTTTGCTTCGATGATCTTTTCCGATTTGCGATCTAAAGGATCGCGCGTGACGATGCGGAGTGGATCCGAGGAAAAGTCGACGCCGACGACTTCGTAATTGAGAAATTCCGTTCCATTTTGCCTTGCTTGCTCTCGGATTTTTTCGATGAGTTCTCCGCCTGGGATGGAAAGTTCTCCAGGCCAGTTCTGTACAAGAGGAGACTGTGCAAGCGCGCCACCAGGATTTTGACCGGAAATGACAAGCGGATGGAGACCGGCTCTAGATAAATAGAGCGCGGAAGTAAGCCCGCCTACGCCATCGCCGAGCACGACCGCATCACGGGGTTCACCGGCTAGTAGGAGGCTTGGAGCGATAAGAGAGGCAAAAAGAAATTTTTTCATACTCGTGATTATACACGAATTGCGTCAAATTCGTGCCAAAAAAAATCACTGGGTGTAAAGTTTTGAATATGAAAAGAGCTTGGCGCATCGCGAGAGTTTTCGTGATTGCCTTTGCAGTTCTCCTGCTAGGGCCCCTAGCTAAATTGTTTTACGATGAAACGCTGCAGGGACCCTATCTACCCCGCTATGTAAGGGATCTCACGGCTTTTCAAAATCAATCTATCATCTCGGTGTATGGCGCCGGCGCAGGACGTTGGCAAAGTTATTTTTCCCTCCACACTTGGATCGCATTCAAAAAAGCCGGGGAGAGGGATTACACTGTCTATGAGGTGATTTGGGATCGCCCTTCTAAGGGCCTTTCCGCAGTTGCTCGCTGGATGGGTAATCCTGACCGCCCTTGGGCTTGCCATGCGCCGCAGCGCCTTTACCATCTCGAAGGAGAGCGGGCGGAAGCACTTATTCCCTTAGTCGAACAGGCTATAGCGCAATATCCTTTTCAAGATCGGTATGTTGCCTGGCCCGGGCCGAATTGCAATACCTTCATCGCCTATATTGGAAGGACGGTGAAAGAACTAGGACTCCTGCTTCCTCCGCATGCCGTTGGCAAAGATTTTTTACCACCTGGTGAATTTTTTACTGTACCGGTAAGCGGCAGCGGATTCCAATTCTCCCTTGGAGGCCTTTTAGGAATTACCTTCTCCAAAATCGAAGGTCTTGAGATCGACTACTTAGGTCTCAACTTTGGCCTCGATCACAATACATTTAGCTTGCTGTATCCTGGCATCGGCAAAATCCCGTTGCTCCATAGTCAATAGTTTATTCGTCCTATTCTAATTTTTATTCGCTAACCCACTAAGTTTTAATATATTAAATCTTAATTCTACTCTGTTATAATAGCCTCAAGGATAATTGTGTTTGTTTATGGTTTCTGCAATTTCGGTAAAACAGCCTAGCCGATCAGCATATGACGGTTATGTGCATGTGGGCAAAAAGGAAACTGAGCTGGATCAGCAAGAGCAATTAGAATTTGCTCATTGCGAGCTTTTGTCCGAAGAAAGCGGGTTTAGTTATCTTCCCGGGGTGACGAACCTCGTTTTAGCGCCTTGGGCCATGTATACCGATTATAAAAAAATCAAGGCCCACAAGACGGTCGGCGACAAAGAAGGGCACCGTACTACACACGTTCGACTTGGGCAAAATGCAGCGGCTTTCTTCGGTGCTGTCACCATGGTAGGCGACTATGTGAATACCTTCCATGAATGGTATTCTAAGTTCGGCGGTGACGCCGGTGTCCAAGTACTGCGTTTTACGCCGATCCTCAGTTTTATTTTGTCGGTGCTGGAGGGTATATTAGAATCCATAGGATTGGGAAGACAAACGGTTTTCCGCTTTTCCGATGTGATGCGATTTGCGAGGTTTTTGGAAGAACACCGCACTACTGTCGATAAAAATCCCTTTCAATTCCTGAAAGCTCTGCAAAATCAAATTCATTTGATCGAAGGCAGCCTTAAACCCGAAGAAAAAAAACACATCGAAAATCTCCTTCGTATCGCACAAAATTCGGAACAATCATCTATAAAAGACATAGCTAGACAAATGCAAATGCTATCTTCGTCCTTGCTGATCAAATCCTTTGCGCAAAAATACATCCATAAACCCAATGCCGGCGCTCTAATTGCTTTAGAGAGAAGAGTAGGGATTTGGACCTGCAAAGGTCTCGATAAAAAAATGAAGTCTTTAGCGAAGGCTCTTCTAACCGGTGGAGGAAAAACTACCGAAGCCAGACGAGATATGCATAAGATCTTCAAGAGGCTCGATGAGCAAGCTCTGAAAAAGCTCTTTGCGCATCTTCTCGGAATTCTCGCGGTGGCCTTTACGATTGCAGCGATTGTATGCCCATTTACTTCGGGTCCAACAGCCGGAGTGATCGCGGCACTTTTTGTTCTGGGATTTCTATTTAGCTTATCACGCTTTCTCGTGATTAGCGGCGTCTATAGCCAAGATGGATGGCGTTTTAGCGGCATTGCCTGTCTTCCTGACTTCCTCGCCAATCGAATCGATAAACAGCGAGATCAGCACTTAACTTGTTCCTGCCACAGACATGCTTAACTTGCTTTATCAGCGAGTTGGACAGTAGATCTAGGCTCCATAGAAATGGGGCTCCAGAAGGCGATGCTTTTTTTGCGCAGTCTTGTGAGAAGAAGGCCGTAAAAAAGGCAGCAAGTCATGCTATAGAAGACCACGATTCCCCATGCCCATTCCACAGAGAAGTTGTGCTTCTGGATCATGAAATAGGTCGGAAGGACAAGACACAGGAAGATCCCCGATGAGCCGGCGATGAGCATCGGCATCCCTTGCCCAATGGCGCAAAGAAAGCCCGATAAAAGCCACTGGACACCTTGGAACAACATATAGATGAGCACAAGTAGCGTACAAATCTCGAAGGTGGGGAGCAGTGCCAAAAGCTCGCCAGTAAGAGGGGAGACGCTACTCAAAAAGAGTTTGGGGCAGATTGCGAGCAAGGCGAGTTGGAAGACAAGGGCCATACCCAAAATGCAGCTTGCCGAGACAAAAATCTTACGGAGTTGTTTTTCCTTCCCTTGGGCAAGGCAATTATTCGCCTGTAGAAGTGTTCCCCTATACAAACCTTCCGATATGAATGTGAAGAGGTAGATCAGACTTTGGCAGAGGCTGGCTATTGTAATATGGAGCGTGCTAGTCGCTGCCATCATCGTATAGAAAATGCTCCATCCCCACAGCTCGAGGTTATAGAGAATGACCGGCGGCGTTGCGATCTTGAAAAACTTGACCAAGACATCGAAATGCGGTTTCCATTGCCCTGTGCCGCAGGAGGCGCGCGTCTTCTTTCGCAAAAACACAAGGAGAAGAATGCTGATCTGCAGTGCCATGCTCAGTCCGCCAGCGATCGCAGCTCCTTTGGCGCCCAGTGAAGGAATCCAAGGATCGATCCCGAAGATCAGGGCGTAGTCGAAGGCGGCATTCCATAATGTGGTCGCAAGCGCAAGCAGCAAGATAAGGCGTGTCTTTCCCTGCCCTACGAAGAACGAAGTCAAGGCATAGAATAGGGGCTGAAGGAGTCCGAAGAGCATCGACCAGAAGAAATAGTCATATTCGACCGATCCTCTTCCATAGAGGCGCCCCGCTGCGACAAAAGCGATCGGGATCAAGGTAAAACCTGCCGCCACAGAGAGCCAGATTGAGTTCCAGACCGCCTGGCCTATGAGAAGCCTTTGCTCCGCCCGGCTCTGGGCGATGACGATTTCGCTCATGCCCGCCATCACCGTGATCCCTCCCCAGAAGGCCCAAGTGAAGGTGCTGGCTTGTACTGCCGCGTTCAAGGCGTCCAGAGAAAAACAGGCTAAGATGAAGCGATCGACGACATGGATAATATAGAGGGAAAGAGAGGCCAACATGAGAGGAAGAGAAATGGCCAGCGTTTCGCGAAGCGAGCGAAGCCGCAAATCGACGGGGAGCCATGAGAGGAAAAATCCCACGTCTTTTTTGCTGAAAATTTCGCCATCGACTTTAGTAGCCATCTTCATCTCCGGATGAGAGGTCAAGTCGAAGGCGGAAGCTTTTTGGTGTTTTGGAAGCCATTTTCCTATATAAAAGGGCTAGCATCTAAGCTTGTGAAAAGTGTATATCAAAGGGGTAATAAACCCCCTAGCATAAAAAAGTGAATCCGAAAAAAAGTCTCAATCTTCTCCGAACCGCATGGGAAGTGGCCCGTTTCGAAAGGCGGGAAAAACGGCAGGTCAACTCCAGGTTCTACCAAGATCCGGTCCTGAAATCAGCCGACCTCGCCCTCCTCCATAAGTACCGCTTCCGGAATCCTTACAGCATGAGCCGGCGCTTCTGGGGGGAGCCAAATTACGGCGAGACCCCGTTGACCAGCCTTGAAACGATCGGGCTCAAAGTGAAGCTCAAACCTTCCGATACCTTCGTCGATCTCGGAGCGGGCAGGGGCAGAGGGGTCTTTTTCATACACCACCGTTTTGGCTGTCATACCATCGGCGTGGAAAAGGTGCCCTCCTTTATCACCAAGGCGCAAAGCACGAAGAGGAAAAACTCCATTGAGAGCGTCGACTTTCTCGAGGCCGACCTCCTAAGCCTCCCTCCTATATATGGGACAGTGTTCTATCTCGCCTGGACCTGCTTCGACGAGGAGCTCATGGAAAGGGTGACGAAATGGCTAGAAAAACAACCCAAAGCCAAGGTCATTACGATAAGCGAGCCGCTCCAAAGCGCTCATTTTTCCGTCGTCGAAAGTTTTACCGTCCCCTTTGTCTGGGGAGAAGGGGAGGTCTTCATCCATGAATCTCTATGAAAAAAAATGTGTCCCTTGCGCTGGCGGAACGCCCCCGCTTGGCGAGCAGGAAGTCATGAAATTTTTAACCGAGCTGGACGGAAATTGGGACATCAGTGAAGGAAAAAAGATCGAGAAAAGCTACCGGTTCCGCAACTTCAAAGAGGCCTTAGTCTTCGTCAATAAGGTAGGGGAAATCGCGGAAGCCGAAGGGCACCATCCCGATATTTTCCTGAGCTGGGGGCTTGTCAAAATTGTTCTATGGACCCACAAGATCGGCGGCCTGACGGAAAGCGATTTTATCCTCGCGGCCAAATGTGATAGAATCCGGTAGCGAGAAAAATTAAGGCAGCGTAAACTCAACTACTTATGAAATACTGCAATTCCCATCACGAGTCCAAGCGTTTCAAGACACGAGAAGTCTTCGTCGGCAAAGTCGGCGTCGGAGGGAATAATCCTATCCGCATCCAGTCAATGACGACGTCGAATACCCGCGATGTTCAAGCGACCATCGAACAAGCAATGCGACTTGCCGACATCGGTTGTGAAATCGTCCGAATGACTGTGCAAGGGATGAAAGAAGCGGAAGCCTGCGAGCAAATCAAAAGCGGCCTTATCCAAAAAGGCTACACTGTACCTCTTGTCGCCGATATCCATTTCTATCCACCGGCCGCTATGAGGGTGGTAGAGTCAGTCGATAAGGTGCGCATCAATCCGGGCAACTTCGCCGATAAACGGGCCACCTTTAAGGTCATCGAATACAACGAAGCCTCCTATAAGCGCGAGCTCGAGCGCATTGAAGAAGCCTTCTCACCGCTCATCGCAAGGTGCAAGCAGCTCAAGAAATCGCTCCGCATCGGCACCAATCACGGCTCACTTTCCGACCGCATCATGAACTACTATGGCGATACGCCAAATGGCATGGTCGAATCGGCCTTCGAATACCTGCGCGTCTGCCGCAAATACGATTTCCACGATGTGATCTTCTCCATGAAAGCGAGCAACCCGCTCGTCATGATCCAAGCCTACCGTCTCATCGTCGCAGAAATGATGAAAGAAGGATGGGACTATCCGCTCCACCTCGGCGTCACCGAAGCTGGACTTGGCGAAGATGGAAGGGTCAAATCAGCGATCGGCATCGGCTCGCTTCTCCTCGACGGCATCGGCGATACCATCCGCGTTTCCCTCACCGAAGATCCTTGGGCCGAGATCGACCCATGCAAACGGCTCGTCCGCATCTCCGAGAAGTTCTTAGGACAAGGGATCTCGAACTTCGAAGAGAAACACCGCAATTTCATGGACCTCTCTCGAAGAGAAGTTGTCCACAATGAAAATTCTCCGACCCATCGTGATGGCTCGGTCTTCCTTCCCGTGACCAAAGAACAGATCGAAGCTCCTTCCTTCTTTGCAAACCTCGGCTGCGATGTTCAACTCGGCAGGCCGATTCGAAAAGCCGGCTCTGTCGATGCCATCATCGTCGAAACCGCCCACGCCGACCATCCCAAACTCGCAAAACTCCCGCAAGCAGGCATCGGTATTATCGTAGGACCAACGCAAATCGATGGCGATGATTCGGCAAGTTGGCTAAAGCTCATCGAGCAAAAGCCAGCTTTTGCCCTTTTCCATGCTACAGGAAGTCGGCTCCATAAGACACGCCACTTTTTCGAGTGGATGCGCGAAGAAGGACTGAAAATACCTGTTCTTCTCGCTTTTGATTACGATCTACCTGCAGAAGACCTCGTCTTGACTGCTTCCGCGGAATGCGGCTCGCTTCTTGCCGACGGACTTGGCGAGGGACTTGCCCTCAAAACTTCGCTTCCTCTTGAAGCTGCTAGGACTCTATCCTTTTCTATCCTTCAAGGCGTTCGCATGCGCGCTTCCAAGACCGAGTACATCTCTTGTCCTGGTTGCGGCCGCACGCTCTTCGAACTGCAACAAGTTACCCAGAACATCAAAGCCCGTACTGGCCACCTTCCCGGCGTAAAAATCGCCGTCATGGGTTGCATCGTCAATGGGCCTGGCGAAATGGCAGACGCCGATTTCGGCTATGTCGGATCTAAGCCTGGGAAAATCGATCTCTATGTCGGAAAACAATGCGTAGAACGAGACATCGCCTTTGACGATGCCGTCGATAAGCTCATTACACTCATCAAAGCTCATGGAAGATGGAAAGAACCCGAGGAAGAAACACTATGCGCAACTACATCGTCGCCTGCTCTCTAATCGCTACCGCTATCGCTGCTCCTAATCAGGGGTTTTCTACTGAAGCCGCTCAAGAAGATTTCCGCGCCTATTTAAAAGGTCGGATGGCTTCTTTCAATGCCGATCCCGACATCGTCAAAGCGCTATTTTCCGATGGCGCCATCCTCGAACAAGGGGAAGACGCGGCCCTCCGCCCACGTTATGTGAGCGCCCAAGCCATTTTCGAACAGATCCTTGCCCAGGAGCTTTCCATGGGCAAACTCAAGAAGGTCGTCGCGGTCATCCATACGCCGCTTCCCGCTACTCCTTTATGCACAGATGGTGAAGTAACGCCTGATCTAGTAGATCCCGCGATACTCAAAGATGAAAAACGTCTGCAGACTGTCCGCGAGCGCCCCGCTATCCTCCGAGCCCTTCTTCAATCAGGCGGCACGCTTATGGCGGCATATCCCTCTGTTGCTCGCGTAAAACGGTCTTCTGCCCAACTGTGCGTCTTTGATAGCCTTCTCGCCAAATATCCCGAAGTCCTGCTCGACGTGCCCATGGCCTGTCTCGAAGTCGCTCCGGAAATGGTCGGCGCCAGCTATCTCTTCCAAACAGCCCAAGGGGAGTGGATGACCTATTCTGTCCGCTTTACCCAGGCGATCTCGCCCAAAGATCCGACCCATGCCGGCATGTGGTTTGGTTCGATCGAAAAAGGCCCCGCGGCTGACCGCCTTGCGCAAGTTTCTGCGTATCTACAGGCTTGCCAGGGTCCTAATCTCATCGGATACGCCCAATAACAAAACCCGGGGTTCTCCCCGGGTCTTTTTTATTTACAAACCTCTGAATAATAGTTAATTAGTTTTAGCTAATCGAAACTAATTGCAATTATTAGTTAAATTATTAATTGAAAAAGATGCTAAACTCCAATTAAGGAGAGAAATCTCCTAGTGGTTTGGACAATTGTCTCTGCCGCTGTGGTGCGAGTGAATAGCAGTCGCCATACTCAACTTCACCGATGGTGTGATTTACTACTGCGATGGCAGTAGGGATCCAACTATACCTCGAGTGAGGCGTATGCGTGCTAAAACATATTCACCATAGAGAGCTTGGACTCACACTTGTCCAATTTCACGAATTAGAGGGACCATGTACCTATGAGCAATATGCTCAGGATATTCCAGGGTACCATGTGCTCTGACCGAGGACGCGAGGGGTGGCTACGTAATTTAGTGTCGTCCTACCCTCAATTTGGCTTGGAATAATTGGTCCTTCTGCTCTCTAGCTGAAAAACAGCTAGAGAGCTTTTTTTATCCAAAAAGTTGGGCTGAAGTAAAGGAAACGGGGTTTCCTCCTGCAGCAAAGGCGTTGCCTAGACGGACGTCTATCTTACGCTTAGACGGATAGAATATGAGGGCTTGGGTGGTGTCGATGCTTTGGACCCGCTCCAGGATGGTTTCTGGGGGGCATTGGCAGGAGAGGTCGTTTTCGATGAGTCTATAACGCCATTCGCTGACGTCGGGAACGAGATCTTGGGAAGAGGGGAAGCCATTAGGGGCGACGAAGTGGTTGGTGGCGATCAGGTGGCCATCTTTGGAGAGGGGGCGCTCGGTTCGTTTAATGGAAAGTTGCATGGTGAGGGCGGTTTTGGGATCGGCGATGGTGAGAAGATGGGAGCAGGCCGGGGATGTCATCGAGGGGAGTTTTTGTTGTACATCAGCGGTATTTTGGCAGCTATCGAGGATTTGCCTTTGGAGGATCATGGCGGGGATGCCTTTTGGGCGGAAAAGAGTGCCTGCGCTGCTAGTTGCGCAGGTGAGGCCGTGCTCATTCATTCCGGTAAAGCTGCCGACGGTGCCCGGCAATGTGATGGTCACCGATCGATGACGAGCGGTGATTTCCCTTCGGATAAGGAGGAAATGCGGGCCAAGAATGCTCAGTGAGGGAAGATCGAGATTGCGGGCAAAGGCGAGCTGCTCTTTTTTCTCGATGACGACGCTTCCACTAAGTGGGGTTTCTACCTTTTCTTTTTTAAGAAGATCCATGATGGCATGCCAGAGAACGACATCTTGATAGGTAAGAGGCTTGCCAAAATAGGAAATGCCGTTTTCTTTGCGGTATTCGCTTAGCCAGCGGTTATAGCCCTCGACGATCCCGTGGATTTCTTCGCGATAGGCTTGGGGAATAGTGAGAGAAGCTGCCGAGGTCTTTGAGTTGATCATAGGCATAGGGAGTGCGGCAGATATAGGGGAGCATCACTTGGATGTAACACTTCCATAATTGATGGATATTCGGGCCGGTTAAATACCCTTGAGCAAAACCCGCTTGTTTGGCGCTTTTCGCAGTGAGATGGAGAACGGGAACGCCGTCGTGGTAAGAAAGGCTTCCTCCGAGGCAGCTTTTTGGGGTATAGGCTTTTGGAGAAAGAAGAATGCTGAGCGGAGTATAGGCAAAGGGAATGTGCCGGTAGTTCTTCATTAAGGCCGCTGCAAAGGGGCTTGCTGTGCTAAACGAAACCGCAGCGAAGAACGTGGCGGGAACTGTCGCCGTCATTGTAGATAGGGCCAAAAGACCCAAACCTAAAGCCGAAAAAGCGACTGTTGTGGTGAGAATGGTAAGGGGACGATCGAGAGCGAGTTCTTGGACTTCATTCCATTTATTGGAAAGAAAAGCTCCAGCCGATTGAGGAAGAGCAAAAATTTCACTCACACGCGTTTGTATCCGGAGTGGGAATTTCCTAAAGCAAGCGAACGGATCATCTTCAAGTCGGATTCGGTAAGAGTCTGACAAGAAAACGGCAACGTTCTCTCAGCGAAGTTATAGCTCCATTCGGGTTGACGAGTATAACGACGATAAATCGCCTGAACAAACACATCGCCGATGTTGTTGCGGAGTTTCATCAGGATCATCGGCCGTTTATTCACGTCTTCTGCGCGCATGAGAGATTCGCTCATTTTATCAGGGGAAATCGTGATCCCCTCATCGATATCGAACCTTCCGGAAAGTCTTGGAAGGGCCATGTACTTCTGTCTGCCGCCAAGGGTGTCGAAGACTTGATTATCCGCATCGGTGATTTGGTCTTGGATATCTTTCTTATCGTTTTCTTCAGCAAGTCTGATAGCAGCTGGGATGACGACGAGCAGTCCGACGATCGATGCAGCGAGCACGACGGTGACGAGGGCAACGGCAGTATAGACGAGCGCTTGTTGATAGGCGGGGCGATCTGCGCGGATCCATTCGACGATACTTCTGCATAAGCCTTGATCCTCATTTCCTGTGCGAAGAGAGGAAATAGAGCTTGCTTGGATCTTTTCACGAGCTATGGATAGATCGACCATTTCGACTTCAGGAAATCTCGAAAGGCTTCCCTGATTAACGGGGAGATCATGGGAAATCTGTATGGGCATAGAACCTCTAGTTTTCTGGAGGATTATAGTGGGCAGGAGTTAAGATTTTGTCAAGAATCAGAGGGGTTTTTGACGATGGTTGTCAAAAAAGATTTTTCTTTTGGCAAGTTCTCGCTCAAACCCACGTTCGACAGGGCGATAAAAAGATTTTCTTGGCATTTCTTCGGGGAAAAAGCTTTGTCCAGCAAAGGCATTCGGGAAGTCGTGGTCGTAGAGATACCCCTCGCCATAACCTTGGTTTTTCATGAAACCCGTGGGTGCATTAAGGAAATTTTTTGGAGGGGGGACCTGACCTGAGTCGGTGGCAACACTGAGGGCTTCATTGAATGCCTGGTAGATGGCGTTGCTTTTTGGGGCCAGGGCGAGATAGGCGGTCGCTTGTGCAAGAGCCAGCTCGCCTTCTGGCGATCCGAGCCTCTCGTACGCTTCGCAGGCATGGGTAGCAATACCTAATGCATCAGGATCAGCTAGACCGACATCTTCGACAGCCATCCGAATGAGTCGCCTTCCGATAAAGAGGGGATCTTCGCCTCCTTGCAGCATGCGCGCAAGCCAATAGAGCGCGGCGTCGACGTCGCTGCCGCGTACGGCTTTATGAAGGACGGAGATGATGTTGTAATGCCACTCTTCGCCGCTATCATAGAGGGGCATCCGCTTTTGCAGGATTTCTCCGATCTCTTCGACATTATGCAGTTTGTCTTTGGGAAGGTAGGTGAGCTGCTCGATGAGATTGAGGAGATGTCTGGCATCGCCGCCGGCGAGTTTGAGGAGGTGTTCTTTGGCCTGATCGGTGATCGAGAGCTGACCTTGCAAGCTTTCGAAGCGATCGAGGATTTTTTTCAGACTGCTTTCATCCAAGAAGGTCAAGGTGAGGACGGTGAGTCTGGAGAGAAGAGCGGGCTGCAGAGTAAAGGAGGGGTTTTCTGTCGTAGCGCCGATGAGGGTGAGCGAGCCATTTTCGATGAGGGGCAAGAAGAACTCTTGCTGCGCTTTATTGAGCCGATGGATTTCGTCGATGAACAGGATCGTCTGCCGATGTAGAAGAGGGCGATCCTCGAGTTCTTCTAAGCTCTTTTTGAGTTCGGCGAGTTTACCCGACACGCCGCTAAACGAGAGGAAGGTTGCTTCGAAAGAAGAAGCGTAGATGCGGGCGAGCGTTGTCTTGCCACAGCCAGGGGGTCCCCAAAAAAGAACCGACCTTGGTTTTTTGCTGTCCATGACCGTCTTGAGCCAGCCCCCTTCTTGAAGAAGGGAGTCTTGTCCGGCGAGTTCATGCAAGGACTTTGGGCGAAGTCTTTCCGCAAGAGGCAGGGTTTTCATGACTCTTGTGGCTCTGCTTGAAGCCAATGGGGTTTACGGCAGGCGAAAATGATGAGCGGGAAAGCGCACATAACGATAAATCCAATGATCAAGAACGAATGGTAGAACACAGCGCTTCCGATCGTGATTTGCGTAGGGGGTATGAAAGCGATGAGCAAGGCAAAAATAGACGATGCGATACCAATGCCTCCTGCAAACCACATGCCCCGATGCTTAAAGGGAATCTGGTAGCTGCGGGGTACGAGAGGTTTGACATAGCGCAGACGGATGGCTGCGATGAACATCAGGATGTACATCACAAGATAGGTTTGTGCGCTAAGGGCGCTCAAAATCCAATAGGCGCTGGTGATCGTTGGCATGAAGAGAATGACAAACGAAGCAATCGACACGATGATGGCTTGAAAGAGAAGTAGATTGGTCGGCGTTCCGTTGCTGTTCACTTTCTTGAAAATAGGAGGCAGGTTGCCGTGAATCGAGGTGGCATACAACCCCTTGACCGGGCCCGCTATCCAGGCGTTCACTTCAGCAGCGGCTCCAATGATCAACAAGATTCCCATGACGGGCAGGAACCACTGTAGGTTCCAATGCGCGAAGAAGGCATTGAATGCCTCCATGAGACCTGCCGCGAGGCTGATGTTTTCTTTCGGGATGACGAAGGCGATGGCCAGGGCTCCCATGACGAAGAGGAAAAAGTTGATCAGAGCGGCGATGATGATCGAGCGGGGATAGTTTTTCTGAGGGTTCTGGACCTCGCGCGCATGGGCTGCGGAAACTTCAAGGCCTGCAAAGGCGAGGAATAGTCCTGTCAAAAACACTAGATTGCCGGTCTCGGTGATATCAGGAAGGACGGCGTTCCACGATACGGGTGTTTGCAAAGGGTTGCCGCTTGCCCACCAAATAATCCCCAAGACGATGATTAAAACTCCTGGAGCAAGAGTACCCAGAACAACTCCAACTGCGCTGAAAAGACTGCTCGTCTTGATGCCGAGATAATTGAGGAGCGTCATGCCCCAAAACCCAATTAAAATGACGCTTAGCACGAATGTTTTACTGGCAGCCAGAATAGGATCGAAGACATAGGCGAGGGATGTGGCAATAAAGGATAGAATGACTGGATACCAAGAGACATTATGCACCCACTGCATCCAGATCGCCATGAATCCCCATCGATCTCCGAGTCCTTCCCTTACCCAAATATAGACACCTCCGGTCTTTGGCCACCCTGTGGCTAATTCTGCTGAGACCAAGGCTGTGGGAATCAAGAAGCAAATCGCGACGATGAAGTAAAAAACAATCGAGCTGAGGCCATATTCTGCAACGAGAGGTAAATTGCGCAGGCTGGCCATGATAGAAACGTTGAGGAGAGCCAGAACGAAGACATTGAGTACTCGTTTAGGTTGTAATTTTGACGCATCAGTCATGGAACTCTCCAAAACCATCTAGTTAAACGATCCACAGATTTTTCTTATAGAGAATTCGCTGATAGAAACGACCTCTCCAAGACGAAATCTAATTATCCTAAAAATTGCGAAAATATAATAATATAATAATAAGAGGGTGTTGATAATTGCCTTCTTATTTTAGGGGAGATCTATGCAAGAACACAATAAGCCACAAAATCAACCAGGGCATCAGCCTGGGCCACAAAAGTGGCAGCCAAATTGGCCGCAGAAGCAGCATCAGCCAGGCCAGCCCAAACCTCAGCAGCCAAATAAAGAAAGGCAGCACCAGCGATAATTATTGGTCTTTCTCTAGGAGATTTTCGTTCGACTTGATCCATGCGATGATCGCATCGGCATCATAAAGAGGACGATCGTCGATAAATAGGCAGGGAACAACCGCTACCTTGCCTTCTTTACGCAATTTCTCAATGCATTCTTTGTTTTCCCTTACGTTGCATAAGGGGATTTTCCTATGGATGCTCTTCAGATAGGAGAGCACCTGCTTGCAATAGGGGCAAGTGGGGGTAAAAACAAGGAGCAAATGAGGCTTTTGCTGAGAAATGATCAGCTCCTGTCCTGTCAATGCAATAAGTCCTGAAAAGGGGATTAAGAGGGGTAACATAGTCCTGCTTGCTTTTTTTGGGGTTTATCAGTACGTTGGTTTTTACTTAACACCAGGAATGAACTATGAAGCGTTTGTCGATCGGTCTCTTCGCCGTGCTGATTTCGCTTGGTATTACTACAGCTGGACACTGCGAAGGAGAAAAAATGACGTTTTCTGAGCCTAAACAATCGATGTCTTTCGAAGCCGATAAGAAGTACCTTGTCAACATCACGACGAGCAAGGGCATGGTCGTCTGCGAGCTCTATCCTGAAAAAGCGCCGCTTTCGGTCACCAACTTCATCACTCTTGTTAAAGGCGGCTTCTACAATGGGCTGAACTTCCACCGCGTCGTGCCCAATTTTGTCGTCCAAGGGGGCGATCCTCTGGGAAATGGCACCGGCGGTCCTGGCTTTACCGTTCCTGCGGAAATCGCGCTTAAGCATAATAAAGGCGCCTTGGCTTGGGCACGGTTGGGCGATCAAGTCAACCCCCAGAAAAGATCGAGCGGCTCCCAGTTCTATATCGCACTTGAGAATCTTCCCCATCTCGACGGGCAATACACCGTCTTTGGACAAACCATTCAGGGAATGGATGTCGTGGAGAAGATCAACAAGGGCGATAAGATCGAAAAAGTCGAAATCGTAATGGTGCCTAAATAATAGGTAGTGGCAAGTTCGTAGTTTTCGAGAAGTTCGATGCAATCGAATTTGCCGATACCGTATTAAGCTACTTTCCATCGTTTGCTTATCTTTAAAAAGGATTCTTCTTGTTTTGCGCGTAATTTAGTCGCAAGGGGATTTCTTTTCGTTGTTTTAAAGCGCGGTTTTCTAGTCATCATCAGTGTTTCTTTAGTCATAGTGCGACCTATACGTTTCAGTTGGGTTATTATTCTTGTCTGTTTCGCCTTCGATTCTTTTTCCGCCCCAGTTTGTTATTTTAACGGAGCGGTATTTACCTCTCATATCCACAAGCCCTAAGCAAGGAACTGAGAAGGAATGTAATCCCTAAAATAGCGATCAACTAAAAGAAATCAAATATTTTTTAATATTTTTGTCGATTTATCTCGTAGTTTATCGGTGTAGTTTAGAGTCACAGAAGGTGGGTTTAGTGCTATTATTTTTGCAACAATGCTGTTTTCGCTAAAAATTGAACAAAAAATGGCAAAATTCGACTAACAAATCGATTTTGAAGCCATATTTTGACCTAATTTTTCATGGTTTCAAAAAAAATTTTTAAAAAATTTTCAGTCGCTCATATGCCCTCTAGTTATATTCTAAAAGGGTTTTTGCCATTTCTTCGGTTTTTAATGATGTTAATATACAAGAAAAATTTCATTAATAATTCCAAATATGTTATATTGAAGTTGTAGGAAGTAAACAATTGTTGTTTACCACCCCTACAATCAGCCAACAAGGAGTTGTATATGGCTAAACGTAGACGTTCAAGAAAGTCGGCTCGCAAAGCGACCGCAAAAAAAGGTGTCAAAAGACGAAGACGCCGTTCTAGAAAGGCTGCCCGTCGTTAATCGGCCTTATGTAATTTAAGACATTAGTTCTTAATTACATACTCTAGTATCCTCGTCGAGCAAGTCAGGGCTTGCTCGATTTTTTTTTGTCCTCCCCACTATCCAGGTTTTCGCGTATGCTAGGGCGACCATGAAAATCGTCGTTATTGGCGCGGGCGCTGCCGGATTCTTCGGGGCTGTTATCGCTAAATCACTTATATCCGATTCCGAAGTCCTTCTTTTGGAGAAGACACGCCAACCCTTGGCTAAAGTCAAGGTGTCAGGTGGTGGGAGATGCAACGTCACGCACTATTGTTTCGAGGTTCCGACCCTAATTAAAGGGTATCCAAGGGGCAACCTTGAGCTTCGGGGCGCGTTTCATCGTTTTCAGCCCAAGGACATGATCCAATGGCTCCAAGAGCGGGGCGTGCAGCTCAAAGCCGAAGAGGATGGGAGGATGTTCCCCGTCACCAACTCCTCGCAGACGATTATCGAGTGTTTTCGCCACGAAGCCGAAAAACTAGGCGTCCAATTGCTCTTAGGGACGGAAGTCGTACGGATCGAACGAGCCGACTCCTTGAAAGTTGTGCTCGCAACCGGGGAGATCCTCGAAGCTGACAAAGTGCTCATCGCCACCGGCAGCGTGCAAAAAGCTTATCCCTGGATCGAAGCATTGGGGCATACGATCGTGGCCCCGGTTCCATCGCTTTTCACCTTCACTATTGAAGATCCTCTCTTAGAGGGGTTATCTGGCGTCAGCGTCCCCGATGCTGCTGTGCAAGTAGAGGGGTTGCGCCAACGAGGCCCAGTCCTGATCACGCATTGGGGGCTCAGTGGGCCCGCAGTGCTCAAACTCTCGGCATGGGCAGCGAGGAAGCTCGCAACTACAGGATATTGCGCCCACGTAGAGATCAATTGGATTCCAGAACATAGCGACGAGAGTTTCAGAGAGATTCTCCAGGATAGGCGGATCAGGACGCCGAGACAACAGGTCTGCAGCGAATCTCTTGGCGGGCTACCAAGGCAGTTATGGAAGAAGATCACCGAAAGCGCCGGTATCCCGAATGAGCGGATTTACGCCCAACTTTCCAAGGAAGAGAGCCATCGATTGATGGACAAAGTGCTGCGGTGCCGCTTTACGACCAAGGGCAAAAGCACCTACAAAGAGGAGTTCGTCACTTGCGGTGGCGTGTCTTTAGACGAGATCGATTTTCGGCGGATGGAGAGCAAAAAGTGCCCCGGCGTGCATTTTGCCGGCGAAGTGCTCGATATCGACGGGATCACGGGCGGTTACAATTTCCAAAGCGCCTGGACCACATCCTGGATCTCTGCTCATGCAATGGCGGAAGGATAGAGTCCTTCAAACGCATAGGCTGAAAGGGGATTGCGGTCTGAGGGCTTTTCTCTTTTTTGCATGTCCTTGCTCAGCTTCGTCTTGGGGGCTGGTTTACCGACAGCGATCATGCATTCGATCTGAACATTCTTAGGAACCTTGAGAACTTTTCTTGCTTTATCGTAATCGAATCCTTCCATGCCATGGATGACGAGGCCTCGATTGAAGGCTTCTAGTGCCATGCACATCCAAGCAGCTCCTGTATCGAAACTATGCGTATGGCAGCGCTTTTTGTTATAGGCAAAGACTTTGGAAGAACAGACGACGAAGAGAACAGCTGCATTCTTGGCCCATTGTTGGTTGCCCTCGACCATAAAATCAAAAAACAGAGGCCAAGAACGGGATTTTTTCTTGGCGTAAAGGAATCGCCAGGGCTGGTTGTTGTAGCTGGAAGGCGCCCAGCGCGCTGCGTCGAGGATGGCATGGAAGTCCTTGTCGCTAATCGCAGCTCCGCTCATCGAGCGCGGCGACCATCTAGCGATGATCAGAGGATTGATGCGGTAGGTGTTCTTACGTACTTTTAAGGCTTCTTTTCTCATCTAGGACCTCGAAGATTATTTGGCTGATCAGGAATCCCAGCATCACTCCGAAGAGAATGTCGCTGAAGTAGTGCTTCATCATGATAATTCGACTAAAAGAGAGCGCCAAAGCGATCACGAACCAAAGAAACGTAAAACGGGGCCGTAAACACGCGACGCATCCCATGACAGCTCCAATGGCACAAGCATGTGAGGAGGGGAAGCTGAAGAAATTGGATTTCATTCCAAACCAAGTGAATCCATAGACGCCATGCAAGAGTAGTTCTTCAGGGCGGGCTCTACCAAAGATGAACTTGAGAATATCCCCCGCGAGGAGAGTGAGCGCTACGGAGAGGATAAAAACAAGCAGTACGCTCGCTTTTTTCTTGTCGAATAGATAGAAAAAGAGAAAGAAGAGGACTGGCCACGCGACGAGTTGGGTGCTGGGATCGATGATCCAGGAGAAAACACTCGCAACGCAAACAATGCAGTCCGAAAGTTCAGAGCTCCAAATGGCAATCGGTCGATCCAAAGCTATAAAGCTGAGGATGACAAAAAAAAGGCTCAGAATGAGAGTCGTCCAAAAACGCATAAGAACTATTTAGCAGATTTGCTTTTTTTATGAGACCAAAAATCCAAATTCTCTTCTGCGGGGGTACCATGGTGATGGTGCCGGATCAAAAAGGAGGCCTTACGCCGCCTTCTCGAGATAATGCGCTCTCTTCCATCATGAGCTATGAGCCCCGGCTGAAAGAAATTGCGGATATCGATCTTCACTACGTCATCAATATCGATTCAAGCGATATGCTGCCCAAGACCTGGGACGACATCGCCAAGGTCATCTATGAAAATCATGAGAAATACGATGGGTTCGTCGTCATCCATGGCACCGATACGATGGCCTATACGTCGAGTGGTGTGAGTTTTGCCTTGCAACATCCAGGAAAGCCCATCGTCTTCACAGGGTCGCAAATCCCTGGACATAACTTAGAGAGCGACGCCCGCCATAACCTGGTCAATGCCGTGAAACTCGCCACAAAGGATGTCGCGGAAATCATGGTGCTTTTTGGCGATAGGATCTTACTCGGTGTGCGCACTACCAAAGTCTCGCATGTCAAGCTCAACGCGTTTTCCAGCGTCAATTGGCCAAAGCTCGGCCAAGTGGGCACAGATCTGCAGTTCTTTCGCCCGGTCAAGAAAAAAACAGGACAAAAACCGCAGCTATTCCCCGGATTTGAAAGCCGCATCATCTGCATTTCGCTGATCCCAGGCATGCCGGTCGAACTTCTCGAGCAGACGCTCGAAGAAGGGGTGCGAGGAGTGATCCTCAGCAGTTTTGGCACGGGAAATATTCCGCATAGTTATCTTATGTTTCTCGAAAAAGCGAAAAAGAAGGGCGTTCCGGTCGTCATCCGTTCCCAATGTTTGGAAGGGATCACGAATATGGGCGTCTATGCTTCAGGACAAGCAGCCTTAGAAAGGGGGGCTATCGAAGCCTACGACATGAGCCGAGAAGCGGCGACGACCAAACTCATGTGGGCGCTTCATCGCACAGATTCCCTTTCTGAGATCAAAGCCATCATGCACAAGAACTATGTCGGCGAAATCCATCTGGAACATATTGCCTAAATCAGTAAAATCTTAAGCCCACTATGTCGACGAAGATCTATCTCATTAGGCACGGAAGAACCGATTGGAATGCCCTACGCATCCTGCAAGGGAGGATCGAACGCGATCTCGATGAAGAGGGGAGACGGCAGGCTCATGAGGCGGGGGAGCGTTTTGCTGACAAGTCGTTCAAAGCCATCTATTCTTCGAAAATGGGCAGGGCCCTGCAAACTGCGGAAATCATCGCGCAAAAGCATAAGCTCTCGGTGTGTCCGATCGACGATCTTCACGAAGTAAGTTACGGCCCCTATGAAGGCATGTCGATCGCCGAGTACGAGAAGAAGTTTGCCAAAAAGCTTGAAGAAAGAAGGCAGCTTCCCAAAAATGAACAGGTCTTCTATCGCGTAGCTGAAGAAGTAGAGACGCATCAAGAGGTCGTAAGACGCGTACTACCCCGTATTAATGAACTTGGCTCTCTACATCTCGGCGAGACGATCCTGATCGTATCGCACGGTGCGGTCATCAGAAGCCTGCTTTTGCATCTCCATCAAGAGAGAAATCTGGGGTTCCCGCGTATTCGCAATGGTGGACATATCGTCTTGCAGTATGATAAAGGATCGTTAACTGTGCTCGAGTATGAGGAGGCATTCGTATCATGAGAATTTCTCTAATAGGCTGTGGATCGATGGGTAGCGCGATGGCGAGACGCTTTGTCGACAAGCACGATGTCACGTTATTCGATAGGAATCACAAAAAAGCGGTCGATCTAGCAGCGGAAATCGGCGCAAAATCCGCAAAGGATATAGCGCATGCCGTCGAGGGGTATGATGTCGTTCTTCTAGCGATCAAACCCAAGGATTTAGACGCATTCGCAAAAGAAGCAGCTCCACTGATGAAGTCGGATACTTTGCTCGTCAGCGTCCTTTCGGGCGTCAAAATGGAAACATTGAGCCATCTATTCCCCAAAAAGAAAATTCTCAGCACGATGCCGAATTTAGCCGTCACGTATGAGAAGGGGGTAATCGGCATCGTCGAAACGCACGATATGACGCCAGAATACCGCCAAAAGATCGAAGAGATCTTCCAGGGAATGGGACTTCTCGTCTTTGTTCCCGAAAACAAAATCAACGCCTTAAGCGCGCTCACAGGATCTGCCCCGGCATTTGTTTTTCATATGATCGAGGCAATGACCGAGGGAGGGATCTACCTTGGCTTTCCTGCCGATCAAGCGCTTTCCTTAGTGCTGCAGGTATTCGAAGGAGCTGTCGCTATTCTAAAAGAGACCAAGACCCATCCCGCTGAGATGAAATGGAAAGTCGCTTCTCCTGGAGGAACAACGATCGAAGGGCTCAAAGTCCTCGAGCAAGAAGGGGTACACCACGCTCTCATGCAGGCCATGCAAGTAACCGCTGCCAAAGCCGCCAGCTTCGGTAAATAAACCTGATTCCGTTGCAAAAAACAGCCCTTTGCGAATAAATGCGAATTAGAGGGTCTGATCTCATGCGCATCATCGATGTCCACAATGAAGTGATCCGTGGCAACCTTGAACTCTTGAAAGGGCTGATCCGTCATGCCAGAAAATCGCATAAGCCTCACGACTTCGATGCCCTGGTGGAAACGAGCACGGGAAGTCTCATGCTCCCAGAAGAAAAGAAGGCCGCTCATGAAGATCGCTGGAAAGCGATCACGATCTGCTGGATGACCGATTCAGCAAAAAAAAGCGGTTTTTTCGAAGTCTACGATCAAACCAAAATGGGAAAAGTTTCTTTTCAAAGCGCCGATCTTTCGAGCGAAGCGCGCCAGACTCTTGCCGATACCATGCATACGATCAACCAGCTCTTTGCAAGAGAAATACACGAGAAAGGCTTCGAGAAAGCCATGGGGCTTCTCGAGCAGACGATGTTCATTTCTCCCGACAGCGAGATGTACGATAGCGTTTTCCATGAAGAGGTCACCCGGGAAAAAGCGGAAAAAATGCTCCAAGGGCGCAACGTCGGAACCTTTTTCTTCCGCAAGGATCCTTTCGGACAAATTCTCGAAGATGAGCTCAGCGATAAGTTCAATGAACCGATCCGCTGCTTTACCCTGACAGCATTAGGCGAACACGACAAGGTCATCGATTTCACCATCGTCGAAAGGCTTGGCAAGTTCCAGATCTACAATGACGATCCGATGCTCGAAAAGCCCTATTTCGATTCTCTGGATGAACTTCTTCGCACGCTGAAACACATTTGTAAATTCCCCTTACGCAAGAGGTAGTCTCATGCGAAAATTGTTCTTTTTTCTTCTGCTATGTATTGCCCCGCTTGCAGCCGATTATACTCCAAAAGATTACTCCTCGCTTCTCGGAATGAAAGGATTCAGCGATGATCTGCTCAAGATGCATTTCACGCTCTATCAAGGCTATGTCAAGAATATCAATCTCCTCCTAAACACCCTGCAAAACTTCACACAAAAAACTCCTCTGGACACTTATGAGTTCGGCGCTCTGAAAAGACGTCTAGGTTGGGAATTCGACGGTATGCGCCTTCATGAACTCTATTTTGAGAATCTCGGCGGAGAAAACGCGCTTGCTCCTCAATCCCCAACTGCTATGGCGTTGAATAAGCAATTTGGCTCCTTCGATGCCTGGAAAAAAGATTTCGTCTCAACAGCGCTGATGCGCGGCATCGGTTGGGTGATCCTTTTCCAAGAAACCTCGACAGGCAACCTCATCAATGCCTGGATCGACGAACATGACCTCGGTCATCTCGTCACTCTCAAACCCCTACTCGTCCTCGACGTATGGGAGCATGCCTATCTCACGCAATATGGTCTCAATCGCGCAGCCTACGTCGATGCGTTTATGAGCAATGTCGATTGGACTGTCGTCGAAAATCGCCTCACTGGAAAGTGATCCTCCTCGCATCTTCTCCACAGATACGCTATTCTCCTCGGGAAACCCTAGAAGGTTCTCTATGAAAGTTGCGACCGACTCTTCCAATTGCGCTTTTGGTTTCCTATGCAGAAAGTTTTCTTCGCTTCTAGATTAATTCTCCATACGATCCTTTTTCTTACCCTACCTACCACTGCCGGTTATCCTCAGGCTGAATTTAAGGTCGTCTCGGTCCAAGAAGAAGCAAGCGTACTTCCAACGCCCTCCTTTGATGACATTTTGAATCTCCTCGAAGATCTCGAAGAGGGGGAGTTAGAAGAACGATGCGGCCCCGAAGATTTAGAGAGGATCAATCACTTTCTCGCCAATTTAGCGCAGCAAGGTGCAATACCCGGAGAATTCGAAGAAGACAGCGAGCTTCAAAATGACATCCAGGAGCTTCTTGAAGGGAAGCCAAATCTCTTCGCCTACTCTATGCTTCGAGAAGGCGAATATATTGCTCTTCCCGCCGTTTATTACGGAGATGCGGAGGCCATCCTTTGCAAAAGCTGGATAAAAAAACAGTGGAAGCAGACCAAAAAATTCGTCAAAAAGCATAAGAAGACGATCATCATTGGAGCGGCCGTTGTCGTCGCGGCTGCCATTGTCGTGGGAGTTGTCGTCGCAACCTCTACCGCCGGCGCAGCCGCCGCCGGAGCCGCTGCCTCAAGATCGGGCAAAAAAGATCAATCTGAAGCAGACGAAGTTGCCGCTGATGATCCCCCTATTTTGCACTCGGTTATGGAAGAACACATAACGGATTTCAAAGAAGCCGTGATGGAAGAAGGGCAAATACAGGCTTCCAGCCAGTCAGGTCTCGAAGATGCGATGTTCGAGGAGCAAGTCAGGCATTTTGGTTCAGCCCTAGCTCACCAAACTTTGGAAGGGATTGTGGAACTCACGCCTCCACCAAAGCTCGAGGTTTTGCTCGGCGCTAGTTCTTTGCTTATCCCTAATGACCTCATTACCTCAAAGGAGCTTGAGAAGGATTTAGAGAACATAGTTGCTGCCGGCCATGAAAAAATCGACCAGGCCTTCGACACCGAGCAGGCTGGATACTATACACCTGAGGCAAAGAAAAGAAGAGAGGACAAGTTTGTGGTTGGGGTGCTTCCCCCGCCTACAAGCGTTGGAAGAGTTCTTACAGCAAAGAATTCAAAGAAGTAGAAAAAAAGCTAAAGAAATACCCTATTAAATTTATGGCGGAAGCCGAGGCTAAGGCAATAATTGAAAGTCATGGGATCCAAACTTTTCCGAAGCCAACGGGGATTCCCGAAAATTGTCGAGTTAAATTCTCTGATCAAGGTAGCGGGGATCATTTATCGACATCCTGTTAATATGAACTATTTCTATAAGGGTTATGCCAGGAAAATCATATAGTCCTTTATCCTCGTCAACAAGCTCCCTATGTAATTCAGGACGAATAATGGCAATGGCTCTGATAAATTGGGAATGAAGTTTCTCCAAGAGCAATCGAAGCCCATATACCACTTGAGGAATTTGTATATAGAGAATAAATATGGAAATTAGTGAAGAAGATATGAAATCTATTATGTCATTATTCCTTGATGAGATATGCACTGTATCCGATTTGGAATATCAACAACGAGTTTGGATTGAGGGAAAAGGTCCAGAATGCAATGATTATGATGAATTTTACGATTATTTTTTTAATGAAGGAAACTCAATAATAGAAAATTACAAAGATTTTAAAATTACAAAAGAGCAACATCGGTTATTGGAAAATCTTCGAAAGAAAATATACGCGTTTGACCATGCTCCAAATAGAGCAAGTTTACCAAAAGACTTTCTTATATCTGCGGAATGGAAACATATTATGGAAAGCGCAAAGGAAGTTCTAAAGGCCTTTAACTATAAAAAGTGAAAAACTACAGATGATCCCAGCTCTTTGTACTCAGCTTCTCGTCACGCTTGCCGCCGATGAATCGTCTCATCGGGCGACGGTCATCGCCTATGAACGCTCTGAAGAGGGGACGTGGGAAAAACGATTAGGGCCCTTTCAGGCGGTCATTGGCTGGAAAGGAATTACCGCAAATAAACGAGAAGGCGACTGCAAGACCCCCTCGGGAACTTTTCCTCTGCTGTCGGTCTTCGGCAAAGAAGAATACCGCACGAAGGAGATGCCTTTTCAGGTTGTGAGCGAGTATCTCGAAGGGGTCGATGACGCAAGATCCCAATACTACAACCAGATCGTCGATCGTCGCGAAGTCGAAAAGGCCGATTGGAGAAGTTCTGAAAAGATGCAAGAGATCGGCTTTCTCTACGATCTCGGAGCGTTTATCGGCTACAATACGCCTCCTGAAGCTGGAAAAGGCTCTTGCATTTTCCTGCATGTCTATCGGTCGCTCGATTCAGGAACTGGTGGATGTACGGCGTTTTCCTTGGAGGATACCAAGGCAATCATCGAATGGCTAAGGCAGGATAAGAATCCGCATATTCTGCAGATACCCGTTCAAGAGGCGTGGCGGCTACCGGCAGATCTACGCAGCCCTACGACTTGAATAATTAGGGCAGCGAGGGTGAGCACCGCCATCATGCCAGCAGGCATGAAGGAAAAAGAAAGCATGAAGCGGTACGAGAAAAATCCATCGAGAATGAAGGTGATGGCAAGAGCGAGCATCGCAGCAGTTCTTTTACCTAAAATAGTTCCTATACCCGCTGCCAGCATGAGGACGCCGCACACAGCGCCGGAGATCGCAGAAGCGCTGCTTCCAGCGGTGGCATAGCCGATCATACCACCAATAAAAACTATAATTGCATAGACTACTGAGGTCCAACCAGCGATTTTCATCTTGAATTGAAGTTTACCTAATTAACACGTAAAATACTATCATCCAACATATGAAACCTGCTAGAAAAATTTACGAATGGGCCTGTCAAAAGGTCCATTCCCGCTTTTCTTCTCTATGGCTGGGGTTGATCTTTGCGCTCGAAATTGTGCTGATCATCCCTCTCGATGCCGTGCTGATGCTCTTCTGTTTGCAGAAGAGTGAAAAGCGCTTTTTGTATGCCACGATCGCGACGCTCGGCTCAGCCGTCAGCTCTATTTGCGGGTATCTTTTAGGATGGCTTCTCTGGGATGCCATTGGATCCTTCGTCATCAAACATCTGATTTCTCCAGATTTTTTTAATAACCTGACGCAGCACTACGCTCATAACGAAAAACTCGCCGTTCTTTTTGGTGCGCTCCTTCCTCTCCCTCTTAAGGCGGTTTCTCTTTCGGCCGGTTTCTGCCAAATTCCCTTCCTTCCCTTCCTGGCGTGTATTCTCGTTGCAAGAGGCATCCGCTTCTTCCTCGTAGCGGGCGCAGTCCATAAATGGGGAGGCAAGATCTCGCTTTTCATCGATAAGCATTTTTCTCGCCTTGTGGTTGCTATTGGCGCAAAAGTCGCCCTCACGGTACTCTTTTTCTTCCTTTTGAGCCGGTAATGAAAATTCTCACATCTAAGCAGATCGATTCAGCAGCTGCGCTCCTTCGCGAAGGAGAGGTAATCGCGTTTCCTACCGAAACTGTCTACGGACTCGGCGCGCCCATCTATGATGAAAAAGCCATCGCCAAGATTTTTGCCATGAAGCGCCGCCCAGCGGATAATCCCCTCATCGCCCATGTTTCTTCCATTGAGCAGGCAGAAGAGATCGCCAAACACCTTCCCAAAGAGTTCTACATTCTTGCCAAAACCTTTTGGCCAGGACCGCTTTCTCTTCTTGTCGAAGCAAACGAAAAGGTGCCTTCTATCGCCATAGCCGGATTACGGACAATTGCCATCCGCATGCCTGCGCATGATGCCGCTTTGAAGCTGATCGAGCTGACAGGCCCGCTTGTAGCCCCCTCTGCGAATGTTTCCGGCAAACCCAGCTCGACCACCATCGAACATGTGCAGCATGATTTCGAAAGAGTTCTTGCTGCGGCTATCGACGGCGGACCTTGCACAAACGGACTTGAATCGACCGTTCTCGATCTCTATACCGATCAGGCGCCCAGAATCCTCCGCCCGGGTAGCATCACCCGTGAGCAAATCGAAAAGGTCTTGGGCCGCCACCTCAATAAAGACGATAACGAAGAACGCTCGATCTGCCCGGGGAAGAAATACCGTCATTATGCTCCAGAAGCACCCATTCGAATTTTTCACGATGAGCTCTCGATGAAGACCTATCTCGAAAGCGCACCCTCAATGACTAGGATGGTTCTGAGGTCTCTTTCAAAAGAGACCTTCTATGCGCAGCTTCGGAAAGCGGATGCTGAAAGAACCCAGGAGATCATTCTTCTTTGCGATGAGAAAGTCCGTCTGGATGAAGCTCTTTATAACCGGATCCTCAAAGCTGTAGGGACGCCATGTCAGATCCTATAGGTTCTTTGGGCAATGGAACTCACAGTTCCCTGCCAAGATCCGCGAATTCCCCATTCTCTCCGATTAAAAAACGACCGAATTCTTGTTTAGATTCAGCCCCCGCGGTTGAGCAAGTACGCCCGATGGAAACAAGCCCTCCTGAAACGGCTTCCATGCATGACGAAAAGCCCTTGGCTAACTGGATAGTTAAAGCAGCCAGGTTGAAAAAAAGCGTCGTCCATTTGGAGGTGCTAGAGCAGCAACTAAGAGATCGCGAGTGGAAGTTTTTCCCTCAATCGAAGAACTACACCCCCGTCGATGTCTCCTCCAAAGAAGCGCTAGCGCAATTTGAGACGGAATTCAAAGAGAGAGGCGCCTTTTGGAATCGTTAATTATGGGAGTGCGGGGCTATGATTCTATCATCGTGCTTTACCAGGCGAGGATGGCGATTCTCACGAGCCATTTACAAAAGTATGAAGAATCGCCATTAAAGCAGTTCTTCTGTTCGGCAATAGGGTCGCTATCGGAAATTATGGAAATAGAACAGAGGATCTACAGCGACCGTTCAAAAAGATTTTTCCAAAAGTATCATGAGATCATTCGACGTACAGGTAAGTGCCTTAAAACTAGATCTGCTGGTCATTGGCGGAACCTCACTACCGTTCTTAAAATAGAACAAGCGTTGGCAAAAGGAATACTCGAGGTTCTTCAAAAGAATTACCACGTGCATGAACAAAGAATCTACGCTGCTGGCGCGCATGCGCAGGCGACGGCATATTTCGAACAAACACTTCGTGATCCAAAAATTCCCACGCAGACGCTAGTCGATTTTCTGCATCCCGAGAAACAAATTGTGATTCGGAAATCCGACTATTCTCCGGATACGGTTCTGACATTATGGAAGGAATATTGCAGAATTACCTATGGGCTTATCGAAAATAAGGATATTTCTACAGGATGGTTCGATGCCAAACGGCTTTTTTTGGACCGATGGATCAGCGCTGTCGTACAAATCAAGAGTCTCTATGAAGAAGGGCTAGACGCAGCGAGCCAGTTTCAGCCTACCGATGATCCTCCGCAGAAGATGGAAATAAGGCGGATGTGGAACACGTGGTAAAAAAACAACACACTGCAAAGGTTGGTCTATCCAGCCAGCGCCAATCTCCTCCCCCAACAGCGTAAGCGAAAAGCCCCCAAGCTAGAAGAGGCAAGGTCTAGATAGCCGGCTGATCTAACTTGATTTCTGCCATGCTCGACCAGCGGGAAGGGCTGGGGGATCAGCATCGTTTGCCCCTACGGCAGCAACAGAAAACCTTTTTCATGCATCTGCTCGTTTTTTGGTATCCCGATATGTATTTTTTTGATGCAGGATGCAATCTCACTCTGCGCATTCGGTCAGACAATCGCTAAATTCAGCTCCTGCGAGAGCTCCCCAGCCTGGAAGATAGAAGGCTACGATAGCGGCGGTGAGCCCCCCTTCTATACGGACTCCGTAGATCCACCCGTAGCTTGATATCCAGGGGTAGTAGCATCACCGATCTTGTTAGTGGCAGCGGTGATCTTTTCATAGGCAGCTTTACAGGAGGGAATTGCCGCCCCAACCCCAACTAAGAAACCCCCGACGGTACAAACGACCTTTGAGCAGCATTTGGCAGTGGCGGCAGCGGCTCCGCAGTCCGTTGGGCAGCGGATTGAGCGCGCTCTCCCCTAGGACTGGCATCATCTGACGAATCCCCACGACAAGCGTCCGATCAAATGTTGACCTACGCGCCAATATGGCAAGAAAAATGCCCCAAGAGCTGTTGTACAATCGCAATCTGAAACTACCGATCGATGATAGGACATACGAAGTCTCCTATTTGGAATTTTATCGATCTGAGAGCTTTGCGTGTTTGCTTTTTTTTCTCAAGCGGGGAAATTATTTTAATGAGAAGCTGCTAGTCGCAGTGCGCGAGTTTTAGCCCAATAATGCCGATGATGATCAGGAAGATGGAGATCAGACGAACAATGTGGTACGAGTCGCCAAAAAACAGAATGCCACAAAGGACGGTTCCAGCAGCGCCGATGCCCGCCCAAACAGCATAAGCGGTGCCGATGGGAATAGTTTTCATAGCTTGGGAAACGGAGAAAAAGCTTAGCACGATGAAAATCACGGTAATGATGCTCGGAACAAGCCGTGCAAATCCCTGACTATACTTTAGCGCGATCGTAAAGCAGATCTCGAAAAAGCCGGCTAAAAGCAAAAAAATCCACGCGACAGTCATGATGGTACCTTGCCCTACGTATACGCGAGAGCGGGATTTTCCTCAAGAAATGACGGAGGGAGAAATGACCACGCGCTCTATGTGTTCGAAGCCTAAAATTGTAATCGAAGAAGTCTCGAGGAAGAACTTTTGTCCCTCGCTGGCCGGAAAGCCGAGCCATCTTGCAATGAGGACGCGAAGGATGTGCCCATGGGAAAAAATCGCGATTTTCCCGGTCTTTTTCTCGATTTTCTTGAGGAAATGATCAGCTCTTCGGGTGATGGCTTCGACCGATTCCCCATGCGGACAACCATCCTGGAATAAATTCCAGTTAGGATGCCCTTTCAAGACCTCCGCGCTAGTTTTCCCTTCGAAGTCGCCGTAATCCCATTCGACGAGATCGGGATCGAGAATCGCGCCTTTTTCAAAACCGGCAAGTTCGCAGGTTTCAAGAGCCCGTTTTAGAGGACTGGAATAGACGAGGTCGAACTCGACGTTCATGAGAGATTTGGCCAGCCCGCGGGCCTCTGTTTTTCCGTTCGCTGTGAGAGGGAGATCGGTTTTGCCTGTGTGTTGGCCGCTGAGCGTCCAGACTGTTTCTCCGTGACGGATCAGATAGAGAAGGATCATGGCAGGTACCTTTTAGCCAGTTTTAGAAAAGCTGCGAGCTGTCTCTTTTCCCACGAAGCGGGCTTCTTTTTTTCCTTGGCGAGAGTCCTTGCCACAAGTGGCGCGCACTCGATGGCGGCTCTGGCATCGAGAAGAAGGGCGCGGGTGCGTCTTGAGAGGATATCTTCGACAGTCTCGGCCATCTCTTCGCGGATGGCGAAGAGGACCTGGGATTCTAAATAGGGAAGTCGTTTGTGGAGTTTCCCTTTCTTACTGAGCCCGCTGGCATGGGAGCCGTAGACTGCGAGGGGATCGGATTGTTTTGTTTTGGCTTTGTAGCCCCAGAGCTTGAGCGTTTTTGTGACGCAGGCGCGATCACCGAGCCCACCGACGAGGATGGCCTTATTGACAGTATCTTGGGCCATCTTGCGGTAGGTGGTCCATTTTCCGCCGCAGATGGTGATAAGTCCGGAAGGGGAAATGACGATAGTATGGTCGCGGGATAATGCAGCGGTACTTTTTGCAGAACTGGCTTTGACAAGCGGACGAAGCCCTGCAAACATGCTCAGCACATCGGAGCGTTTTGGAGGCTTCTCGAGATAACGCTTTGCATAATCGAGAAGGAAATCGACCTCGCTTTTGAGGGGGTGAGGCTCGAGCTTGAGCTGATTTCATCGGGGTATCGGTCGTCCCAAGAAGAATATGGTCATGCCAGGGGACAAAAAAGAGAACACGGCCATCATCGGTATGCGGGATGAGAAGGGCCGTTTTGCTGGGCATGAACGATTTGGGAAGGACGAGATGGACACCTTGGCTAGGGGCGATGATGCTTTTGACCTTCGGGTCGTCGAGATGGCGCAAGGAGTCGCTAAATACCCCCGTAGCATTGATCACGACGTTGGCCCTGAGGGTAACTTGTCTGCCCGTGAGGGTGTCTTTGGCCTTCACCCCTATTATATGGCCTTGTTTCTTGAGCAAACCTGTTACAGGCATGTAGTTCAGGAGGGCGGCTCCCTGCTCTGCGGCCGTATGGGCGAGGGTCATCGCTAGTCTTGCGTCGTCGAACTGCCCATCGTAATACATGATAGCGCCGCGCAGGTGCTTTTTTTCGAGAGTGGGGATGGCTTTTAGGGTCTCTTTTTGCGAGAGAAATCGTGACGGCTCGAGGCCGAGTTTGCCAGCGAGTAGATCGTAGAGCTTGATGCCGACGCCATAGAAGGGGCCTTCCCACCATTTATAATTGGGAACGAGGAAGGAGAGGGGATGGACGAGTTGCGGCGCATTTTTGCAAAGGATGCCCCGTTCTTTGAGCGCTTCCGCGACGAGGGCGAGATCGCCGTGCTGCAGATAGCGAAGACCGCCATGGATGAGCTTGGTGCTGCGGCTCGAGGTGCCCTTGGCAAAGTCGTCTTGCTCTAGAAGAAGCGTCCGAAACCCGCGCGAGGAAGCATCGACTGCAATCCCGAGGCCTGTCGCGCCTCCGCCGATGATGATGATGTCCCAAAGACTCTCGTGATCGAGTCTGTCCAGCATCTCTTTTCGATTCACGACTCCCAGGCCTTTGCGCATCGCACCGCGCGTTTCCAGCCGGCAGTTGCCTGCTCGATTTGTTCTTTCGTGAGCATGGGTTTGAAGACTTTGTCGAGATGCCAAAAGCTCGTGATTTCTTCGCGGTTTTTCCAGAAGCCTATGGCAAGTCCTGCAAGAAATGCGGCGCCAAGCCCTGTGAGTTCCGTAGTGCGTGGACGAACGACGGGAACATTGAGAAGATCGGCTTGCATTTGCATAAGCAGATTATCGACGACGGCGCCTCCGTCGACCCGAAGTTCTTTGATGGGAACACCCGAATCGTTTTCCATCGCGATGAGAACATCGTTCACTTGAAATACGATCCCTTGTTCAGCGGCCCTTGCGATATGGCCGAGTTGCGTGCCTCTTGTAAGCCCTACGATCGTGCCCCGGGCCATCGGATCCCAATGAGGAGCCCCAAGACCTGTGAAGGCCGGCACGAAGTACACTCCGCCTGTATCGTGAACAGATCTCGCAAGCGTTTCGATATCTGCGTGATTTGTGAATTACTCCAATGCTTTTCAGCCATTGTACGACGGCGCCTGCAATGAAGACGCTCCCTTCAAGGGCGTAGATGAGCTCGCCTCCTTGCTCATAGGCAATCGTCGTGATGAGATTATTGCGCGACATCACCGCTTCTTTACCGGTGTTCATGAGCATGAAAGCGCCCGTGCCATAGGTCGACTTGGCCATTCCTTTTTGGAAGCAAGCTTGTCCGAAAAGAGCCGCTTGCTGATCGCCGGCGATGCCGCAAATAGGAATAGGCGTAGTGAAGAGCGGGCATTGTGTAGCGCCCACCTTTTCGCTGCTGCTCACGACATCGGGAAGAAGCGAGCGGGGGATATTGAGAATGCTGAGAAGTTCGTCATCCCATTTTTTCGTGTGAATATTGAAAAGAAGAGTGCGCGAGGCATTGGTGACATCGGTGACATGGCATTTTCCGGAAGTGAGCTTCCAAATGATCCAGGAATCCACTGTGCCGAAAGCGAGCTTGCCTTGTTTGGCCATGTCTCTTGCGCCTGGAACATGTTCGAGAATCCAATGTAGTTTGGATCCGGAGAAATAGGGATCGAGCACAAGGCCTGTTTTTTTTTGGAAAAGCGGTTCGAGTCCCTTTTTTTTCAATTCTTGGCAAAAGTCCATCGTCCGTCTGTCTTGCCAGACGATGGCATGAAAGATGGGTTTTCCTGTGTCTTTCTCCCAAACGATCGTCGTTTCTCGTTGATTGGTGATACCAATGGCGAGGATATGCTCACTCTGAATGCCTGCTTTTGCCATCGCTTCAGAAATGACAGCCGATTGCGATGACCAGATTTCATTAGCATCGTGTTCGACCAGTCCCGGCTTGGGAAAGATCTGCTCGAACTCTTTTTGCGCGACGGCTTTGACATTCCCACTATGGTCGATGAGAAGCGCCCTGCTGCTGGTCGTGCCCTGATCGATTGCGAGAATGTACTGTTCCATAGTTCATTCATCTGAAATAAGAAGATGATTTGTCAAGTAATTCCTAATACATTATCAATATCAGGAAATGAGGTAACAAAATGGAAGCAATGAATATTTTTTGGGGTGAGGTCATAGGAACCTTTCTTCTTGTCCTTCTTGGAGTCGGATGTGTTGCAACAGTTAAACTAAATCGGTCGAAGGGACAGGGAGGAGGCTGGATCGTCATCAGCTTCGGATGGGGATTTGCCGTATCGATGGGAGTGTATGTCGGCGGTTGGGCAAGCGGCGGTCATATCAACCCTGCCGTGACCCTTGGATTGACGTTGGTCGGTAAAAGTCCTGTATCCCTTATGTGGGTCTATTTTCTCGGACAAGTGATCGGAGGTCTTGTAGGAGCTTTTTGCGCATGGCTGGCGTATTATTCTCATTGGAACGCCACTCCGGACCCCGAGAGCAAACTCGTCTGCTTCTGCACAAAGCCAGCAATTCGACGTCCATTTTTCAATTTTGTCACCGAATTCATCGCCACAGCCGTGCTGCTCATGGGGATTCTCGGTATTTTCGATACGCATAACGGCATCACAGACGGTATGGGCCCTTATGCGGTGGGGATTCTTATCGTCGCGATCGGTCTTAGTTTGGGCGGTCCTACGGGCTATGCCATTAACCCTGTGCGCGATCTATGCCCTCGCATCATCCATGCTCTTGTGCCGATGCGGGGCAAAGGCAGCTCCGATTGGTCATACGCTTGGGTTCCCATCGTAGGTCCGATCCTAGGCGGACTTGCTGGAGCCTGGATCTATCACATACTGATCAGCCCCCTCAGACTCATAGGAGATTTTCATTGAAAAAACCTGCCACTGGACTCATTGTCAATCGTAAAATGGAACTGGGGTTTTTTGAGAAATACCTCACTGTTTGGGTCTTTGTTTGCATGGGGATTGGGATCGCTTTAGGAAAAGTTATTCCCAACGCTATTCATTTTCTTGGCAACCTTTCTATCGACCAGATCAACTTGCCAATCGCCATATTGATTTGGCTCATGATCATTCCCATGTTGATACGGATCGATTTTGCAGAAATTCATCATGTTGCAAGACATTGGCGTGGCATTGGCATAACATTAGGCGTTAACTGGCTTATTAAGCCCTTTTCTATGGCTTTTTTGGGCTGGATCTTCATCAAGCATGTATTTGCTGTCTATCTTCCAGCAGACCAAATCGATCAGTATATCGCGGGATTGATTATTCTTTCGGCCGCGCCGTGTACCGCCATGGTCTTTGTTTGGAGTTATTTATCGGGCGGCGAACCCCATTTTACCTTAGCTCAGGTTGCCTTGAATGATTTGCTGATGATCGTACTTTTCGCACCGATCGTGGGGCTTCTTCTAGGGATCACGAATCTGACAGTGCCATGGGGGACATTGCTCTGGTCCGTCGTCATCTATATCGTTGTTCCCTTTGTGCTTGGACAGATCATACGTTTCTTTGCCCTTCGAGATCCGAAAAAGGAAATGCTACCCAAGCTGCTCAAGAAGTTTCATCCGGTATCACTAGCAGCCTTGCTAGCTACGCTCATTCTTTTATTTGCTTTCCAAGGGGACCAGATCATCTCTGCTCCGATGATCGTCGTGTTTCTCGCAATTCCCATCATCATCCAAGTCTATTTCAATGCTATGCTGGCCTATGGATTGAACTATGTTTCAGGGGAAGCATTTTCCGCCGCTTGCCCTTCGGCTCTTATTGGGGCGAGCAATTTCTTTGAATTGGCGGTTGCTACAGCTGTGAGTTTATTTGGATTTCATTCGGGCGCAACACTTGCCACGGTCGTTGGGGTTCTTGTTGAAGTGCCCGTCATGCTTTCCATCGTGAGTATCTTGAAAAAAACCAAACATCGCTATTGTAGTTAACCGTACTCACATAATCTTCAAGGACTTCTTCGATCGTATTCCTCGGAATACTTGCATGAATCAGTCATGCTTGTTATCGGGTAGCTTGGATACGTTTTCGGAGTAGTAGAGCGATGAGTCCTGCAATGACAAATCCCATTAAGGCCAAGACGATGAGGGAAAGATTGATGGCAATCGAGGCGAGAAGGCCTCCGATGAAAGCCGAGAGTCCTTCCGCAGCGACTTGCAGCGATTGGTTATTTCCCATGACGCGACCTTGTTCTGAAGAGGCAGCGGAAAGTGAAAGCATGGCGGCGCAGGCAGGAAGGGAGATGGCGAGTGACCCGCTTGTGAGAAACAGCGTGACCCAGAGGGCATTCATGTACGAGGGGACGATGATCGTCAGCATGAAAATCCCCATGAAAAATGCCGAGACCATCGTGAGGGTTTTGGGAGAAAACCGTTTGGCAAGCGCTCCTGTGACCCCGAGATTGACGAGGATGATCGGGACCGATACCCAAGCGATGAATTCCGAAAGCTTGGACGCATCGACGTGAAATTGGTTGACGATGTACATGGGATAGCAACGAAAGAAGCCGAAGATGACGAAATACATCAGGAAATTGACGAGATAGAGCACCCGCAGTTTTTTCGAAGTGAAAATCGTAAGAAGATTTACGAAGGCTGCGAAATAGCTGATCGAATGTTCTTTGTGAAGTTTCGTCTCGCGGAAGACCATCTGCGTCCAAAAAAACGTGATGACGATCAGCCCGCAAACAAGCCAGAAAGGGGTTGCGTAACTGAACCATGGGGTGATTTCGGAATTCGAGAGTTTGCCGCCCACTAATGGACCTACGACATACGCTGAGCTTGCGCTGAGATAGATATAGCCGAAAAGGCGGCTCCGGTCACTCGGATGGGAGACATCGGCGATGGCGCTTTGGGCAATCGCGATGTTGGCCTGCGAAATGCCCGCAAGAAATGAGCCGAGCATGAGCAAATACAAACTGTGGATCATGAGGGAAGTGGCGATCAAAGCAAAACAAATAGGAGCAATTGCCAGCGAAATCAGAAGTACAGGCCTGCGGCCAAAACGGTCGGATAGCGCCCCTAAAAAGGGCGATCCGAAAAACTGTGCCAAAGGAAAAAGAGATAAAACGACCCCGAGGATGATAACGCGGGTTCCAATTGTGGTTGTAGCCGGAAGGATCTGCAACTCATCATACATGAAAAGTGGGGTGAACAGCGTGATCATCGTGCTGTAGCCGACGAAGCCAAAAAAGATTACGATATACAGCGGAAGTATCCGGAAAATAGAGGACGATTGTGGCATAAGCTCACGTCCTTTTATTTATTGAAAAGATCAGAATGAGTGCCAGTTCTTTCAAAAAAAATCTCTCTGCCCTTAATGCGATAAATGAGTAACCAATCGGGTTCGATATGGCATTCCCGGTGATCTCGATAATCTCCTGTCAGTTTATGATCCTTATATTTTGAGTCGAGCAATATTTCATTGGTCAACTTCGTTATGACTTCTTTAAGTTTAGTCATGGGTTTATGTCTTTTCTCAGCAAGCTTTACATCACGCTTAAATTGAGAAGTCCGTACCGGTATCAACATCAAATGCCAAGATCATCGAATAAATCGTTAAGATTATTGAATTTTTTCAGATTTTTTCCATTGATCGATTGTTTTAAGGCTTTCTGAGTTACTTTGTTGGGTTTTTTTTGCATGAAGTTTTCAACGCTCATTAAGACGAGCTCTTTCATGGAAACATCCATCAAGGAAGCCAATGTTTTCCAGCGTCTATGCTCAGCTGCTGGTATATCGATCGTAAGTCTAGAAACTTTAGTGCTCATAATTTTATCCATATTCGTACATATTACAAAAAATACAGAAATACAGAAATACGTAAAGTTTTATTTAATAGTAGAGAGGGGCTACTGAAGCTCTAGAATGATTGTGCTTAGAGGAGGGATGTCGAGTAAGAGTTCTTTGCGATCCTTGATCGCAATCGCCTCGTTCCTGGTATTGCCGCCGGCATAGATCTCGGCATCAGAATTGAGAATTTCCTTAGCAGTTTTGACAGGAGCGTCTTTTACTGGGATGCCATAGCCTTTATGAAGTGTCGGGCTGAAGTTGTGGACAAAGAGAAGCCGTTTGCCATCTTTGGCATGGCGGACATAGCGGACGACGCAATTGACTTTATCGGTATTGTCGAAGCCAATTACAGGCGCTTTTTCTGCGGAATACAGAGAAGGTTCTGTAGTATAAAGAGCGCCTAGATCCGCAGTGAAGCGTTGAACGCCCTTATGGCGGGCATCGTCTAAGACTTCCCATTCGACAGCAGGATGATCGCCGGAAAGACCGCGCACCCATTCATGGGGCTGTGCAAATTCTGTTCCCATGCAGGTCATAACGCCTCGTCCAGGAGCGCAATACAGAACCGAATGATAGAGACGAGCTCCGGCAAATTTTTGCGCAATATCGCCAGGCATTTTATCCGGCAGCGATCCTTTGTCATGGGCAAATTCATCATGAGAAGAAATCGTCAATGCAGATGTTCCTTGGTCGCGCTGAATGGCGTTGCGAATTCGCCAGGTATCCTGCCTTTGATCAAAAGGCTGGGCAAAATAGCGTAGAAAATCAAATTGTCTTGAGAAATTCCATGTCAGATTGAATTCCATCCCGCCTTGATCAGCGGAGACTTTGATTTTGGGTTCGTCTTTCCAATTTTCTGCCATGAGAAGAGCGCCTGGCACTTTCGCATGAATGGCCTGGTTCATTTCCCGATACAAACGCTCGCCAAAATAATCGCGGTCCGTGCCATCGATATTGGGGAGGAAATGGCCGTCTTCATGTCCACCATTTTTCCATAAGGTGCAGGGGACGGCATCGAAGCGAATGCCTTGTAGATGGAGCTCTTGGATCAAATAATAGGCAGCTGAAGAGACAAAATTGCGGACCCAATCCGATTCTAGTTTGAAAAGATTGGTTCTCCATTTTTGGTGAATGTGTTTGTCGGGATCTTCGTGAAGAGGTTGGATTCTTTCAAAAAGAGGGGTGCCATCGAAGTTCGATAAGCCGTAACCTTCTCGAGGGAAGTAAGCGACGCACAAGTCGACGTAGACGCCGATACCCGCTTTATGCAGCGCGTTGATAAACGCTTTGAAATCGGTGAGAGTGCCGTGCGCCGGATTAGGAGCAAAAAAGCCTACCACTTGATAGCCCATCGATCGGGGATTCGGATCGGCCATCATTTTCATCAGCTGGACATGGGTGTAATTCTGCTGCTTGCAATAGGCGATCAGCTGCTCTGCTATCTCGCTATAGGTTAAAGGTGAGCCGTCCGGGTTTGTGCGCCACTTTTCTAAGTGCAGTTCGAGAATATTCGGCGTTGGTGTGTTAGCTGCGTACTCTTGAAGCCACTCGGCATCTTCCCATGCAAAGCCATCGCGCTTGCTTACGACCGAGTCGAGACGATGAGCATTCCCCGGCCTTTGCATGGTCTCAATAGCGAATGGATCGAGTTTTGATCGCCATACGCCATCTCTGCCTTCGATTGAATATTCATAGGCTTGGCCTTCTCGTACATCCTTAACTTGGACCTGCCAGGCACCGGAAAAGTGCAACCTTTCCATTTTTATCGACTGTTGGCTAGGCTTACCATTTTCTACGAATTTCAAATAGACCGACTTTGCATGTGGAGCAAAAACGCGGAATGTCGTTGTTTGTCCATCGATATGCGACCCGAAAAACGTATAGAGGGAAATATCCACGGGCGAGGGAATCTGCCGTCTCGCAAGGCGTTCAACGCGGTCGATCAGCGCTTCTTGATTGGTCTGTAAGCTGAAAAGAAGTTCTGGATCGGCGTCCAGCATGCGCTTTCCCCAATCCTGTTCGGCTTTACGCCCTGGATGAAGCCTATAAACCTCGCCATCGATAAAGAAGCGCAGACGAGGAGGGAAGGTACCGATGATTTCTTGGAGTTTGGGGGGAGTGCATTCCGGATCGAAATGCATTTTTTTGAGCCTTTCAATTCTTCGAAGGGTAGGGGCGATTTCATCTTCGCGGAGTACCAGAGGAAATTTTTCAAGTTTTTCCTCCAATTGCCCGACATGTTGTGTCAAAAGCGTGATGCGCGATTTTAAAGAAGCAGTATGCGGAGCCGGCGCCCTTTTTAACTGTTCCAGAAGAACTCGGCAACAGATCAGTTCATGAGCAAGACAAGCTTTTCTATCCGCACGATAATGGTGCTCGTTGGCAATTCTTGGAACCGGCTCTGGGCCTGCTTGTACGGGTTGCATAATTTATTAATTGTGTAATATTTATATACGATTTTGATAAAAATTTTATCATATATAAACATTCGTAGTCAATTAATAACAGATCAAAATTTAAGTTTGTAAGTTGAGGTAAAACTTAATTTTTGTTTTGAAAGAGGGTGGAGAAAGCCGAGTTTCCGGGCATGTAGGTAAAGCCTTTCAGCTGAGGGGCCTCGGTAGCCATATTTTTGGTCGCCTTTTATGGGGTGTCCTGCCTCGCTAGCATGAACGCGGATCTGGTTTTTCCTTCCAGTTTCAAGGTGAATCTGGAGAAGCGCAAAGTCTTTTTTCGAATTCAAGATTGTATAATGGGTAATGGCGAGTTTGCCTTCGGGGGCGCTTTTCACGTAGTAGGCGCGGTCTTCGACAAGCCGGCTTTCCCAGGTCCCTTCAGTTGGATTGGGAACTCCTTGGACAACAGCTTCGTATTCCCGCTCGATATCGTGAGACTCAAATTTTTCCTTCAAAAAATCGCGCGCTCTCGGAGTATAGGCGAATACAAGAACACCTGAAGTTTCCCTGTCGAGCCGATGAACAGGGAAAACTACCTTATTACAACGCTTTTTCAAAATGGCATGAACGCATAGGGTGTCGTAATCGGTCTTCACGCTCAAAAGCCCGGGGGGCTTTTCGACAACGACGATTTCCCTGTCTTCGAAGAGGATTTCAATGCCCTCGTCAGCATATTTTTTTCGCCCGAGAAGTTCGATTTTTTGGTCTTTTTCGATCTCTTTTTTTGCATCGGAAACGACCGTTCCATCTACGGCGATTCTTCCGCGGGTAATCCATTCGCGGAGGCTCGTTTTGGAACTGTCGGGAAATAGGAGCTGAACATGTTCAAGAAGATTCATGCCGAATACAATACAGTATATCTTTGTTTGCTTCAAACACCGCGTCTGGCTAAAATACTAATTTTGCTGCTCCTGATTCCTCAAAAAAGCGATTTGAGGGGTGCAGGGCCTCTAACCTCTTGGAGATGAAGAATGGACGAATATAAAAATACGCGCGATAAGGCTAGCTATTGTCTGGGTCTGGAGACAGGTCGCGGTCTCAAAATGCAATTTGCCGACCTCGATCTCACGATTTTTAGCCAAGGGCTCAAAGATGCCTTTAACGACCTCAAGCCTAAAATGAAGGATGAGGAGATCCGGCAGGTGATGGCGGCCATCCAACATCAAATGGTCCAACAGCAAAGACAAATGCTAGCGCGCCTTGCTGAAGAAAACAAAAAAGCTTCCGAGAAATTCCTCGAACAAAACAAGCATAAGCATGGCATCATTACTTTGCCAAGCGGCCTCCAATATCGCGTCGTTTCTTCAAAAGGCTCGGGCGGAACTTCGCCGAACTTGCTCGACTTTGTCACGATCCATTACAAAGCCTCTTTCCCTAACGGCACGACATTTGAAAGCACCTACGAGAAAAATCAGCCCAAGACTCTTGGTATCAATCAAATGATTCCTGGATGGTCAGAAGCGCTAAAACTCATGAAACCCGGGGAAAAATGGGAACTCTTCGTTCCGCCCTATCTTGCATATGGCGAAGCTGGCTTCCCGCCGGTCATTCCGCCGAACGCTCTTCTCATCTTTGAAGTGGAACTACTCGGCGTGAACGATCAACTTCCCGGAAGTTAATCTATTGGAAGGTAGGCGGCTGCTCCCGTCTACCGATAATGACAAAGCCATGGTCGTCATGCATTGTATTGTAGACCATGGCAGATCTACGAGCCGCTCTTGCTCCAGGCGATAAGCGCCGTTTTTGATGTTTTGCCCGTGCGCTAGTTCTGCTCTTCTTCATGCAAACCTCATTCCCTTCCCCATATGAGAATGGAACTTATCGATCAAGAAGTTCGTGCCACCTGGCGTAAGCTTCATCGAGAAGACTTTGTTTTTCGTCGATGGATTTGCAGAGAATTCGCAGGTCTTCCTGAGAAGCTCCCTGTAATTTTTCGTGGAGATCTTTGAGCGCCATTTCAAGAGTAGGGATCGTTTTTTCGATCTCTTCGAGTTCTTTAGTTTCTTTCCAAGAGATTTTGGGTTTTGCAGAAGTAGAAGCTCTCTTCGCCTGTGCCGCTGCCTCGCTTTTCTGCGACACATCGCGCGCGACATCTTCTTCCCATTGCGAAAAGCTCGAAAAGAAGCTCGGCCTGGAATTTCTTCCCAATTCGAGAAGCGTATTCGATACTCTGCTCAGCATCGTCCGATCATGCGTGATGAGGACAAGCGCGCCCGGAAATTCTAGAAGGCTTTCTTCGAGAACTTCCAGAGTGGGGATATCGAGATCATTTGTAGGTTCATCGAGCAGCAGAAGATCGGCCGGCTGCAGCATCAATCTTGCGATGAGGAGCCTTGCGCGCTCGCCTCCAGAAAGTTTATCGATCGGCATGTCAATGAGCGATGGGGGAAATAGAAATCTCTCCGCCCAGCCGATGACATGCATTTCGCGGCCCTGGTAATGGACATAGTCTCCATGGGTGGCGAGCGCCGTGCGGATCGTGCTTTCCTTCGGCAACCGAAATCGATCCTGGTCGAAATAGACGATCTTGAGATCATCGGCGTATTTGATCGTGCCTTGTGTGGGCTTGAGTTCACCGCAGAGAATTTTCAGAAGCGTCGATTTGCCGCTGCCATTGGCGCCGAGCAGTCCCATTCTTGTCCCAGGCGACAGCACAAAGTCGAGTTTTTCAAACAGCGCCTTGGCTCCATACGAATAGGTGAGATTGTGCACGGAAAGAAGCTTTCTCGTCTCACGCTCGGAAGCGAAGAAATCGATCGAGACCGTTTTTTCGCGGTTGCGCTCTTGAAGAGTGCTGAGTTCTGAAAGAAGCTCATGCGCCTCCTGAATCCTCGCTGTGGATTTGGTCGTGCGGGCTTTAGGATTGGAGCGGAGCCATTCCTGTTCCCTTCGAGCTTTGGACCTCAGCGATCCCTCTCTTTCTTTTTGTCCTGCCAAAAAGTCTTGGCGCAGATCGATGAAACGATCATACGGGGCATCGATCTGCAAGAGCCCTTGCGGGAATCGGCTTCCGAGTTCGGCGGTGCTTTTCGTCACTTTCGAGAGGAAGCTACGGTCGTGGCTGATGGCGATGTAGGCAAAAGGGGCGTTCTTAAGAAACTTCTCGAGCCAGAGGATGCTTTCTAAATCGAGATGGTTCGTCGGTTCATCCAGGAGAAGAAGCTCGGGGTCTTTGACGAGCTGTCTTGCGATCTCGAGCCGTTTTCTCCATCCTCCGGATAGGCTATCGCCTTGTACATCGATGTCGGTAAAGCCCATCTTGCCGAGCGTCATCTCGAGGGCGATCTCTTTTTCATAATCGGGACGGGGATCATCGGCTAGATCTTCTAGGAGGATCGTTCTAAGCGAAGCGGATAGGGGAGGGGAGTCCTGGGCGACATAGCCCACTTTCAGGCGTTGGCGACAAACGACCTCGCCCGTATCGGCCTTTTCATAACCTGCCAGGATCTTGAGAAGCGTCGTCTTGCCCGAGCCGTTGACCCCGATCAGACCTAGGCGGTCTTTTTCGAAGACGCTAATCGATACGCCTTCAAAAAGCGTGCGCGATCCAAACGACTTAGAAATATTCTTGCATTGGATGAGTAGAGACATTCGGACTTTCACTGTAGCAATGCGAGGGCTTTGGGATCAAGATTATCGAGAGAGATGGCAGAATTGCACTTGGTCCTGACCATCGACAACGCTTGTAAACGCGAGATAATAGCTCCAAAAGACATGGTCTTCCGGTGTGCGTAGAGCAATAAGACCGATGCTCGGATCGAATACGTAGTCGCAATGTTTCCCTTTGAAAAAGTTCATACGGTGGGCGCTTCTCTCACCCCGTAGGTGGACTTCATGTACGCCAGGCTTTAGCTTTTTCATGAGGCTTTGGAGTTTTTCAGCAGTGAAGCAAATCTTTTCTCCCTTTGATCGTTTCATGCCAAACAATGGTTTGCAAAAAGGCTCTACAACAATTTGACCATTCTGCCAAAGGGTTGCTTCTTTACCCGTTCCGTTTTGAAATTGCTCAGCGATGGCGACGAGCTGGTGTTCTTCATTTTTGAACGCATGCTTCGTTTGGAAGTGCAGATGATTGGCAAAATTGCTCATGCCGGCGCATTGTCCATTGATGTCATTGAAAAGGAAATGGTCACCCCGTTTTCCGTAACCAAATCGAAGTTGAATTTTAGCATCGGGAAGTTTGCTGAGAGGAATAGGTGGATGGGCATAGATATCGTGCGCTTCAGCAGGTAATGGGGTATTGAGCGTGCTGACGAGGAGATTTGAACCAAATAGGAGACAGCCACCCCAACGAAGCGAATGGTCTTGCATTTGGCTTGCAGTGGCAAGCAACCGCATTCCTTCTTTTCTCGCATCGAATACATAAAGCAGCAAAAAACCTGTGGCTTTTAAGAAAATCGCGCCGCAAATGCCCAATGGGGAAGTCATCGCGATCCAGGTCACTTGCAGTGCGCCGAGCTTTCCTTGTCCTTGCACATAGGGGCTCTTCGCTTGAGACTTGAGTTTCTCGATCGTTTCTTTACCGGAGAGATAACTCTCTAGGCAGCGATCGGACTGTAAAACTTTAGGGGAGAAAGTTGTGGTCATAAGGATGATTTGCGTAGGTCTTGCGACAGACGGTGGATTTCGAGTTTTTTTGCTTTATGGATAGTCCCAGCGGCCCACATCGCATATTGCTTGGGAGTTCGAAGGGCGATGAGACCGATATTGGGCTCGAGGGCGTAGTCGCATGTTCTTCCTTTATAAAAATTCAAGCTATGGCCGGTAGGATCGAGATTATAGAGTCCGGGCTTTAGCTTTTTAAAAACCTTAGCGACTTTTTCTACCGTGGGCTGAAAGATCGTTTGGGATTCTTTGATTTGCAGGCCGAGCAAAGGAGGCAGATAGTCCTGCCGATGGTATTGCGCTACTTGCCAAAGAGCGGCTTCTTTTCCTACGCCATCGTGAAACTGTTTTGCCACGGCGACGAGGTGCTGTTCTTCATCGCGAAATGCCGATTTCGTCTGGAAAAATAGGTGAGAAAAGAAGTCGCTCATTCCTGAGCATTGGCCAGTGAGACCATCAAACTGGATGAAGTGTCGTTTCGTGTAGAATTTGAAACGATCTAAAACATCGGGATCGCGGATTTGCGCGACCGGAATGGAGGGGTGGGTATAAATTTCTTCGGCCTTGTCGGGAGCTAGAAGATTGAGTGTGCTGACGAGGACATTCGATCCATAGAGCATATAGCCGTCTGCTCGAAAAGGAACATGATCGATGTAGTGCGCCTGCGCCAGTAAGTTGAGTCCCGGTATGCCGAGCATTGAATAAAAGAAGTGTATACCCGGCGGCCTTCATGAAAAGCGCGGCATAGATTCTAAAAGGGGCGCTCGAGGCGATCCAGACGGCTTCCCCATAGCCTAGCGCTTCTTGTCCCGAAACATAGGGCTGTTTTGCTTGTTTTTTGATCGCATCGATCGTTTCTTTCCCATAAAGATATTTCTCGAGAGTGTAATCGCATCGCAGGACTTCGGGAGAAAACTGCACGGGCATATCAAAATCCTTAAAATTTCTTTAAAATTCACTCGGTAGATATTTATGCGTGCAGTATACTTCTTAAGAAAATAAAAGACATGCTAGAAATAATTTAAAATTCGCGATTAATATTATTATGAAAATCTTTTAATTATTGAAATTAACGGCAATAGCATCGATACTTCGTGTTATGATGAAAAAATTAAAACCATTTCTAATTGCATTGTTATTATTGGCTTTTTTTCTTCCTTTCTTTGCTTTTAAAAAGGAAGAAACCCAGCCTCTGCCCGAAGCGCTCATTGTCTTAGAAGCGCCGGGACGTATGGAGATTGGGGCCAAGGCCCTGCCCCCCGGAGAAATCCCCCCGGGCCTAGCAAACGAAGCCGATAAACAAGGGTATAAGGTCGTTACATTGACGATCGTCAATCAGAGTCCTGATCAATTCGAGCTCAATAGCGAATGGGTCGATCTCCATCTAGCGGATCAGAAAGCGATGATGAGAAAGATTCGTTTATCTTCAGTTCCTCGCTCGATCTTTATGAAAATTGCAGGAATTTTTTTCTGGCCGGTGATGATCCCCGACATGATCAACACCATGGTGACTCTGCATAAGAATCATTCTTTGAGAGACCGGCTTTATGCCGTGAGCTTAAAAAAAGAAGGGGAGATCGTCCTTCCCTATTCTGCGGTTCACCGCTACCTGTTCCTCACGCCCGAAGAAACGAAAGAATCTTTTGCCGTGGAGATGTTGAATTGTCATACCCAAAAATACGAAAAATATAATGTGGAGATAGCTTAAGTATGCCTTCTATAACATTCCGTCCTGAGCATTGCGTTAATAAACCTGTAATGCCTAAAGAAAAAACTCCAGAAAATGCCGGCGAAAGCCGTGTTACTTCGGTAGCCCTGGCACCCTTCCGCGCCATCTACGCGCTCTATGATCAAATCCTTCTTCCTCGCAACCCCATGACTCAAAAACGAGAAATTCGCTTCGTTCCTGAATGGTTCGAACTGGCTGTTGGACGTTATTACCATGGCAACAAATCGTATATCGACTCTCTTGGTGGCGAGTGGACCACGGATAAGTGGGAATCTAGCGAATACAACCGATATGTCGCGAACTTTGATAAGATGGTCAAGCGCATCGTGAAGAGAATGGTCCCTCACACAGGAAGGCCAAACTTACCTTGGCAGATCAATATGATCGATACGTCGACTGTCAATGCTTGGTGCAGTATGGGCGGCTATATAGGCATCAATCGCTCGTTGATCGAGAGGATGTACGAGGATAAACGTTCCTATGGCGTAGGGCATTTCAATGTCGAAGACAAACTCGCTGCTGTAATTGGCCATGAGATGGTGCATGCCGCTGCAAGGCATTCTGCGAAGACGATCGAACTCTCTCTGATCTACGTCCTCTTAGAGCCGATCATCGAACCTATTCTGGATATTTTGCCGGAATTCGCAGCGATGTATGCGGAGTTCTTATACTTCCGCCACTACAGCCGTTCCCTCGAATTCGAAGCGGACGCCTATGGAATGGAACTCGCATGGAAAACCCATTACAATCCCAAGGCGATGATCTGGACGGAACATTTCTTGAAAGAATACGAAAGAACCTATGGAATCAGCTGGATGGATTGGCTCGACCGATGGTTCTGGTCACATCCTACTGCCGACGAGCGTATCGACGCAGAGAAAATCAAACTCGAAGAACTCAAAAAGCGAGGAAATCCTCCTCCGCTTTCTCCTAGAGCAACATTCCATAAAGCTGCGCCTGCAGCTTAAATGACGCTGCGCTAGCAGCATATATATACAAGGGGCCGCTTCTCGCGGCCCTTATTTATTTCAAATGCATATTCTGAAGAACGTTTTCGCCTTCCGTGCGGGCAACCATGACCGCGCAAGACGAATCGCTGAAGACGTTGGCCGTGGTACGGCACATGTCGAGGATCCTATCGACAGGAAGGATGAGGGCAATCCCTTCAGCGGGCAGGCCTAGGGCATTCAAAATGATGATGATCGCCACAAGGCTTGCTGAGGGAACTGCGGCTACCCCCATCGAGGTAATTAGAGAAAGAACGACGATGAGGATCTGGTGCCCCACCGTCATTTCGATGCCGTAGATTTGTGCAATGAATAGAGCAGCGACGCATTCGTAGAGCGCCGATCCTGCCATATTCATCGAAGTGCCGAGCGGCACCACAAAGCTACAGATACGGTTCGAAACGCCCGCTCTTTTCTCTACGCATTCTATCGTCACGGGCAAGGCTGCGGCCGAAGAACTCGTCGAAAAGGCGGTGATGAGCGCCGGTGCCATAGCACGAATGTGATGAATGGGATTGATGCCCATGATGCGAAGAAGCAAAGGCAAAATGATGAAGCAAAATAAAACAAGAGCGAGCAGCACCGTGAGGAAGAAATAGAGAAGCCCACTGATCGTTTGCATTCCTTGACCGGCGATGACTTTGGCCACAAGACAGAAAACGCCAAAAGGCATGACCCGGATGACGAAATGGGTCATCTTCATCAGGACGCGGAATAACCCCTGCCAAAAATGCAGAAGGGTCTTTGTCGCTTCACTTTCGATTTTCATCAAGGCGAAGCCAAACAGCAGGCTGAAAAAGATGATCCCCAACATATTGCCTTGTGAAGCCGCTTCGAAGACATTGGGAGGAACGAATTTCGTCAGGATGGACGACACCGCATCCATATGTCCCATGGGCATGGCACTTGGAAGGGCGGTAGCAACATCTTGGGATGGCGCAGAGGAAAGTGTGGTGAGATTTTGATGCAAGACCCCAGGTTTGATGAGGTTCACCGCCAGCAGCCCCACTAAAACAGCGAGCAGGATGGTGAGGATGTAAAAACCAAAGGTCTTGAGTCCGAGTCTGCCAAAGGACTGTTCGCCTGCCATTTGCCCAAGTCCACTGATAATGGCAGATGCGACGAGGGGAACGACGAGCAAGGTCAAGGCATTTAAAAAGAGCGATCCGAATAGACTGAAAAGTTCGTAGAAAGTGACCCCGAAAATCCCCGCGGTTTTTCCCGTGAAGTGGCCGACGATGACCGCCAGCACGATAGCGATGAGGACTTTCCAAAGCATCGAGGCCTTTTTCACAAAATACTCCTAAAACTAAATAACCTCGAAATTTTAACCGAAGTGTTCTTTAAACTCCTGAATTTTTCTTAAGGGCATTTAAATCCGCCCCGACAATTGAGGGATATTTTTCGTAATCTTTTCGATGGGCCAGTCCCACCAAAGATCGCGCCATCGACGATCTTCACCCCGGGCATTACTGCACTACAGTGGCCGAACCATATATCGTTGCCGAGAATCGTACCGCCCCTTTTGGGAAGATATTGTACATGAGGGCATTCTCTTTCTCGAAGAGTTCGGGGGAGGGCATATCGTGGTAGTAGGTATGGTCTCCCACCGAGATATTGGGGTTGGTGATGAAGTGCTTAAGGAAAACCACCTCTTTGGTGGTCGATTCCAGGGGGTAGGGTTCATGGGAGAGAAATCATAAGTGCCTGAATATGAGGTTATTGAGTTGAAATATTAAATGATCACTTAGGTAATAATTATTTTATTCTAGTTTGGCAATAAACATGGTATAATAATAGGTGCTATGAGTACTGGACCTATTAATAACAAGTTTCCGTTGTTTGACCCCTATCCGCAGAATAACCTGCATGTGAACAACTATAGAATTAACCAAATTCTAACGGATCTCAGCGCCCAAATCGCAACCCGTTTTTATGCTCTTTTGCAGCAACAGGGTCTAAGCGAGGGACGGCCTATTATCATCGGAGACTCTCTCCGTGAGTTCTTGGAATCTGCAGCAGTACCTGCTCAATCCGGAACCTCCAATAGGCCTGATTCCCATGCCTCCGTAGGCGTAAGGCCTCTTGATCAGCCTAATGCAGAATTCGATTCAATTAACGTTCAGAATCTCGACCCGAATCAAGACGTTAACGTACCAGATTCGACGCAACCCGATTCCTTCATCAATCCTACAGGCCGTAATGCGCAAACATGGAATCAGCCTAACATTTTACAGTTTTTATTCACGCAATTCCAACAAGCCCTTTCTGAACTCTACACGATCATCGCACAAACTCCGCCCGATCAAGATGCAGTTCAACAACAAACTGGTTCTGCTCGCAATGCAGTAAATCAGACAGAACAGAATCTCGAGCAAGAGATCGTCAATAATCAAATCCAATCTGCAAAAACCACCAACCCCACACTCGACCGTCAACTCAAAGAGACAAATGCGAAACTCGGACAGAGTCTTTCCGATGTGAATCAAACGATTTCTCGTAATTCCCAACCTTCTGCAAATTCTCAGCAAGTGGTAAGTTCAAAACTCTTTCTTGCCGATATGGCTCTCAAACTCCTTTCCGTAAATCAACTCGGGCAATTCTTAGTTGCACAGCAGGCAAAACAAGAGCTTCCTCCTGCTAAAGATTCGACAAACATTTTCATTGCGACCCAAATCGGACGAATGCTGGGCGCCCTCGAACAGCTCAAGGATTCGATACAGAAGAACCCTGATGCCAATTCTGTCAAATTTTATCAAATTATCGTCGGTCGCTTGAAAGAAGTCATGTCGACGATTCAAGAACTCGGCCAATCTTCCGCCGAGCAGAAACAAGTTATGATGCAAAGGCTGGTCCAAGAAGCTGAATGGCTAGCGACTCTTGCCACATCCGCTAAAACAGAAGGTGGAAAGATCGGCATGAACCAACAGGCAACCACCGCAGCCATAGCGCCAAAATCCAATCCAGCGCAGATGGTCCCACATCCTGGCATGCAGCCAGGAGCAAGACCTGCAACACCTGTTCAAGCAAGACAAGATCTCGCGGGTTTCATGATGAAGCAAGATGCTGGCAAAGCCGCCTCCTCGCAATCCCGTCCCTCTTACTTTATCACCGATCAAAATAGGCCGCCGGTTCCTTTAGCGCCGCTTGCGCCTAGAGGCCCCCAGGAACTTGCTGCGATGATTCAAATGCACCTTTCCAGAGGTATTGTTCAACCTCTTCCTCTCATCGTTCCTTATCCTGTAACTATCCAACTGTTCGATCCTGTAACTGGAGCAGAAGCCTCACAGGGAGAAAAAGCCCAGAACGAAGAGCGCGATCGAAGAAGGGGATATGTCGGAAGCAAAGATCTCTCTCAGCTCATGATCCTCATTCCAGCAGGTCCGGTTATCATCGGCGACCCCTTCAATGAAGGAAGACTCGATGAAAGGCCGACCCGTATCGAGCAGCTCGAGGCTTTTCTTATCGCATCGACTCCTGTGACGAATGCACAGTTTGCCGCGTGGCTCTCCGAAGCATTGCTCCTCAAAAAGATCACGATTCAGCATCCTGGAAAAATCTACGACGAGCAAGGCCGTCTTCTCGCCTTGACTATAGAAGGTGCTCCGCTCAGCCAAATCGAGCTGACCAGCGATAGGGGCGTCCTCGAATTCAGGCCGATCGTAGGCAAAGATCACCATCCTGTCGTCCACGTGACCTATGATGGCGCCATGGCCTATTGCCATGCAAACGGGCTCAGACTCCCCTCGGAAGCCGAGTGGGAACGAGCTGCCGGCATGATGCCGACCGAATACGGGCAGCCCCTCAAAAAGCTCCATTATGCCTGCTCTAACGAGACTCTGACCCCTTCCTGGGCTCTTTATAGAGATGCAGAAGTTAAGGCCCCCTTGAACCTCTCCATGCCTGTTGGCTTCTTCGATGGCCAAAAGGTCTATACTAAGAGCGGCAGGACCATCCAAACTAACCTCTCGATCGGTCCTTGGGGCTGCTCTGATATGTCTGGAAACGTAAGGGAATGGACCTCTTCTGCTTATGACGAAGACGGCCTCTTTCAAACAACGAAGGGCGGGAGCTACCATGATTCGGTTTTCGATCTCCGTGTAGCCGCCAAGATTCCTCTACCTCCTTCACACTCAGACCCTTACACAGGGTTCCGGGTCGCTTTATAATCAGTTTAATTGTGTTTATTTAATCGACTTAATGATATATTAATAGTGTAGAACTATATCTATAACAAAAAGCGAATAAACTATGCATCCAGTTGGTAGTCACTCTTATTCTCCGCCCAGCCTGCCACCCTCTTTTGAAGATAGTGATGATGAGTACGTGTTCCGCCCTGCAGCTGCCGCCAATAGCCCAGCTCCTAGCTATAATAGGTCAGCTTCTCGCTCTAGCCCAGTTCCATCAACCGTAGTTGGATCTAACCCAGGTTCGCCAGCGCTCGCTTCTGGCTCAGCTTCGCCAGGAAGCGATGTTGTTGAGTCTGTTGTTCATGGTCAAGAAGAAAAAGGTTCTTTAACCCGCGCTTGGGAATGGCTGACAGATTGCCTAGTGTGGAGGCATACCTTTGGGCGTGCATCCTGCGCAGTACGCTTTTTTTCCTATGGCTTATGCGCTCTTGGACGAGCAACCGTTGTTCCTTTCGGAAGACTTCTTGGAACAGCCTTTTGCGGAACGATCCGAAAAATTGGAGAATGGCGTTTTGAGGTTGTAGATGAGAAGTTGATGGATCAATCACCCAACGCGGAAAATTCTGAGTTACAGAAAACCCGGAAATTTTGGAAAAGTTGGACGAAATTTGGAAGCAAAACTTTCATTCTTGAGCAATGTGAGAAAGATTGTCTTCGAGCCAGTATATTAGGTGACCGTTGTGGCGCATCTCTTCTTGCTGCTATCTTCGTACCCCCTCCAACCTATCATAGTCTTTGGGAATCTCTTCAATTAGCCGTGTCGCACAATCCAGTTCTTTTGGAAACCAATCCAAAAGCAAAAAGAGAATCTATGTCTATTAAACAAATTGATGAACTCTACAGATCATTCCGACCACAATTGAGCAAATGTCTCACATCGTTTTTCAAGAGATATTGCGGAGAGAATTATTCGATCTATGCCGGCACACTTCCAATGAATGGAAGCCCAATACGGCCTTGCTAAGCTTTTCCCAATTTCCGGAATTCACGAAAATACAATCAGACTAATTCCCAATGCAGCCTGTACGACAGCGAAGACCTTTTTTAGATGATCTGTATGCAGGAATTTCGTGCAATAAGCTCCGATTGGAGCGCCTATCACAGAACTCATTCCTATAGCAATGAAAGCAGGTACGTAGATGAATCCTGCTTGTTCTCGAATAGTGGGTTCTTCAGCAAGACCGAAGAAATAGTAACAAAGTGTTGCCAGACCGATCATGACAAAGGTCGATGCTGCTGATGTCCCGATCGATTTTTTCAGAGGAAATCTAAGGAAGATTAAGAGGGGGATCATCAGCACGCCGCCACCAATACCCAAAATACTTCCGATGATGCCGATGAATAAACCAGCAATATTCAAAATGATCGGTGGTGGATGATGACCCACTGGTTCTTCAGGCTTACTTGGCCATAGAAGATAAACAGCAAGCGCGCATTGGAAAAAACCGAAAGCATATCGAAGAATATCCCCAGTTAAATGTACGCTGATAAACGCTCCAATGATCGGACCTAAAATAACACCAGGAAGCATAGAGAATAGCACTTTCCAGCGTACATTCCCTAAAAAATGATGGGTGATAAAAGAAACAAAGGCATTGAGGCACATTGCAGCGAAGGTCGTGCCGATGACGATCTGCATGAGCTCCTCGTAAGGGAGTCCCTTATTTTTGAGAAGAAAATAGAGAAGTGGCAGGGTAACGCTGCCCCCGCCTATGCCTAAAAGCCCTCCAGTTAGTCCCGCCACAAGACCTAACAGAATAAACCAAAGAATATCGAGATCCATGCAATGCTAATCCTCGCATCCTTGCTCTTTTCATAGTCTTCTTAAGGCCATTGTGTCCAGCGAGTTTTTTTCCTCAAAATAGAGCCAGAAGGCTACTGCATCCAATAGAACATTGGTATGTTCAACATAGTATTCCTGGGAAGCTCCAGGACCGCTAGTTTCCACTATGAATGACAACGGCATAGTATTGCGAACGACAGCTCCTTGATAAAAGACATAGGGTTGTGTCGAGATAAAAAAGAGCCGTGCCGGGTTCTGGGGACATGCTCAGCCATGTCTGCATCGTATCCATGGCTGAAGGACGATTTAGTCCTCTTGCTGCATTCGTCGAAGTGGCGCAGATCGGCGTCACGGGCAGTTTTTTAAACCCCTCTGGCAAATCCATCGCGTTGAATAGGGCCACCATTCCTGCGGCTTCATTTTCATAAAGAGCAGATAGGGGAGAGGGGAGATCGACCCTTGGGTCGAGTTTTCGCACGCCCCCTAAGAGAACGACCTCTTCAAAGCGGACTCCCTCATTCCAGAGCTTTGCAGCGTATTCAAGCCTGGACTTGACCCTGGACATGGTCGCCCCCATAATACAGCAATAGCGGTAGGATCTGGAGGTCGGTTTGACAGCCTCAAAAAAACCCATTTCAGAGCATAGCCGGACGATCTCCGTCCTCGTCTTAAGATCAAAGGTCTCTTCGACCTCCCAGCGCTCCTTGCCGTAGGGGAGTTTCCAGGCCTTTTGGGTGGCTTCTACGACCTTCGGCAAGGTCAATTCACACTCCACTCCAGTCGTTTGGAGTAAAGGAGCTATTTGAGGCGGAAGTGCGAACTCCGCAAAGCCGAGCTTTGCGAACAAGATGAAAACCAAAATCAAAAAAGATTTTCTCATAAATCGACAGGCTAACACATTAAGCTTTAAAAACAGAGAGGGGAGATCGTTCTATGATCCATCCTAATTTTCAAAACCGTGATATAATGTGGAATAAATAATTTAGTTATCGCGATTACGCAATTGCTTAGTTCACTGAATTTTGTTATAATTTTGATGGATATCAATAATAGGATCATGATTTAACATGCTTTGTCTAACGCAGTTTCGACAGTTTCTTCAAGATCTTCATAATTATCGCTCACCGTCTATTCCACTGGTCAACGAAATCCTGAATGCGGAAAGCCGCTATACATGGCTTACCAAACGTATAGAACATTTTTTCTTAGACAAGAATAGTAGAATTGATGGAAATGAATTCGCAACTTTGAAGCAACTAGTCGTTCATTTGAAAGCCGATATCGCTTCTAATGTTAAAAAAATCGTAACTGTCGCCGATAGCAGAATGCGGAGACAATTTGATCACCATCTTCATAGGATTCATCGACAAGTCGGTAAACTTGATCAAGAACTGAATAATGCTGCAAGTTTTTGTAAACAGTTCGGGATGGAGCATACGCAAAAAATAGCCAGTACTATCAGTCAGTTACCCATTCATATGGATTCTGATGATGGTTATGATGAGAGCTCGGACGAAGAACTAAGTCTTTCGCAGCCCGTCCCTAATCCATTTGGATCAGATGCTTCTGACATAAATTTCGAAGAAGCTCCTCATCCAAAGCATATGACGGTCGGTACTAGGAAAGTTCCTTGGAACGATTTCGATCCTTTTGCGGATGACGTCACCCCTCCAGTACAAGCTAATAAGAAACCTTCTCACCCCCTCATCGAGGCATTTGAACAAACTGATGACCTGACAGATGAACAATACCATTCCTTGCGTGGACAACTTGAGCGAGCAGTCAAAACAATTAAAAGTAAATCTTCCTTTCACGGCAATCTTTTGAAAAAACTTCGGGGACCCGATTTTCCCTTCTTTTATCATAGAATCTTACAGCTTGCTAAGCTGCCGCCAAAGTCTCTTGTCGTTTACAATACTCAATCGAAAAAAACTCCAAGCCATAAGCTCTTTGAGCAATTCAATGCTCGGTGTCGACAAGCTATCGACGGAATATCTTCTGCCGAAAAGCAGGAATATTATTTCAAGCTCGCTTCCGCTCTCAGCCAAGCCCTAAAAAAGGCGGAAAAAGCTTGCAAGGGTAAAGAAGGAAAGTTCGATACAACTCTCCTGAACCTGTGCCAGAAACAGCCAAATAAAAAAGTCCGAGAAGATCTCCTTGCCTTTCTAAAAAAACCAGTAGCTCCCTCTGAGGATTCTGATTCGGACATAGTAGATGAGCAACCTCTAAGAGACGTTCCTGCTGCATCACCAGCGAGTACACCTGTTCTGGCGGCCGCTTCTTCAGCCCTGCCAGTTACTACGCCTGTTACCCTTGCTACCGCACCGCCCGCTAGTTCGCCTGTCCCTGTTGTCACTTCTGTCGCCCAGACGGTAGACGCAAAAGCTAAGAAAACAAAAAAAGAGTTCAAAGGCAAACTCGAAGCGCTATTTGCTAATGGTCACAGCCCGCAAGGTAGCGCGGCTGCCCCTGCGGGCTCTTCTGCCGCCCCTGCAGTAGCAAAAAAAACACGAAAAGAAAAAAGCAATTTCAAAGACAAGCTCGAAGATCTATTTGCCAATGGTCACAAAACGCCTCCGAAGTCTCGATCGAAATTCCGTGTGAAAGAGCTCAAAAAGAAATACGAAGATGCTGCAACTTCAAAAACAAATGGCAAGTCACACAAGAAAAAAAGCGGCAATCACTCTAAGAAAGAGGATAGAGTGAAAGAGGAACTCGAGCGTGTATTATCGCACAAGTCAGACCAAGTAGTGGCTCCATCTAAATCCCCAACACCCGGAAGCGCGGTGATCGCCCCCCCAGCAGTGCAAGAAGCTTCCGTGCCAAAAGAAGACCAGCAGATCCAACAATTAATCCTCCAGATCGAGGAATTGCGAAAGGATAAGCCAGGATCTTCAAGGACGCAGCAGCTTCATACTCTCTTTGGCGATATGAAACTGCTCAAATATCGCATTTATGCGGAAATCGGCAAAGAAGCTGGTAAGCCCTTAGATGAACGGCATGATTATGGGCATAGGCATTTTGGCGACAGTCTGAGCAAAGTCATTCAAATCCTCAAAGATATTGCTAAAACTCTCTAAGTCTTGAATTTCTCTCTTTTCCTGGTAGTACTACTATCCTTTCAAAGAGACGTATCGTGAACATTCTTTTCTCTTCGTGTTGTTTAATCGGACAGTTTGCAGGGGAAGTCTCCAGGGGGCAATGCCAATGGGGTCATGCTGAGTAGCCCTCTAAAAACCCATTAGGACCTACCCGGTCTACCTAGGTCTCCTGGACTACGTCTGATAATCTATCTTATGTTATTGACCTTAGGCTAGTTACGTTTTTGAACTGCTCTTTACTTAATTTAAATATTAAATTGATATAATAATTATTAGATTATATCAATTTTAACTTAAAACAAGAAAAAGGAGCCTTAAATGTCTGTTAACATTACCGTCAATAATCAGGGTCGATCAAGTAACTACGAAACGGATCCTAATATCCTAATGAAAGGCAACAAGGTCAAAACAATTGCACTGGATCTACAAAGAGGTTTAATCAAAGTAACTACTGAAAAACAATCAGTTACGCAAAATGTCAATGCAGCTTCTCTTCTATCTAAATTTAACGCCGGCAAAGATATTGGTAACGATGTTGTTCAGTTGGCGATAGAATCTTGTAAATTGCAAAAAGGGCTAAAACAAGAAAATCTGGATATGCCAAACCGGCAGTCTGCACTCCAACAACGACAAGATCGGATAGCAAGTCTCAAAGATCAATATAATGACGCCAAGCAACGGATGCTCCAGCAGCAGCCCGCGCTCAAACGAGTTCAAGCAGAGTTTCGTAATGCGAATGCAGTGCGCTTAGATTGCGAATTCCATAAAAGTAACACCAAACATATCAAAGGAATACTGAATATCCCAGAACAGTACAGCGCGGAAGTTGAGAGACGAGCAGCGGAGAAAGGAAAGCTAAATGATGCCTCTGCCATAAAGAGTATTTTCAAGGGTTATCTGCAAGAAATAATGGACCACCAGGAAGATGAAATGTCGAGAATCAGTCGTGCGCTTACCCCACTATCTACTCATGATAAAGCACTAGCTCGTGAAATTTCGGATTTAGCCTTGGCCTATCATAGAGCGAATGGGACAGATCCTTCATTCTTTAGAGAGAATGGACGCTACTCTATACCAGAAGATATCATATTTGAATGACATCAATTGGCCCTAAACTCCCCTCTTCTCACTAAGAGGAGCGAGATTTGGGGGCTTTTGTCCGATTTGATAAGAAACCTAAGAGGCTGCCATTGGCAGCCTCTTTTGCTAGATGACAATCTCCTGAGCGGTTAATCTCAAAGGATTGAAATAGACAAGAAAACTGAAACTTCCTACTCTTTTTCTTCTTTTTAAGATTCGATTAACCAGGACTTTGACCATGTCAGCAACAGTTGAGCACAGACCGACGATAGTCATCTCGGAAGTAGTGGATAATTCCCGAGACGTTTTTCACGCGTTTCAAATTTTTTGCGGAAAATTCGAGACCTTCATCCAAGAAGGCAAATATAAAGAGGCTCAAGACCTACTACTCTCTGAAGGAAGGCCATTCGCAACTACATTCGCTGAAACAAGCACTTTTGATACCATGCTGGAACGAATAGTCAAAGAGAAACGGGACGCCAATCGCTATGATCGTGCTTCAAGACTGTGCACCATTCTCGCAAACTGTGGATATACTACAGACTTTTCACGAGTTTGTCTTCCCAGCTGCCAAATCAAACTGGGGAATTTGATAGATGCAAAAGATGAGCTTCGAAAGCAAAATTATCCTCAAGGAATTGTCTCTAGTTGGCTCCAGGACCATATGCATATAAAATTTCAGCATGAAGAAGAATTTGCTCTTTTAATAAGGTGCGAAGAGTTCATGGACGAAGCCATTGTTATCGATAGGTTTTGTGAGGGGTTCCAGAAACTTCTCGCCGGCAAGGATTATATCGGAGCCCTAGCCTTATTCGGCGAAAATAAAAAGCTATTTCCCACATTTAAAGCTCTAAGGTGTTTTGATACTATGCTGGAAACATTTGCAAAAGATGCGGATGTTGATACGCGGCAATTAGTAATATTGCTATGCCTCTACTTTAATAAAGTAGGTATTGCTTCTGATAAAAGCCAAAACTGCTACGAATTTTGTATTGCTGCAGAGCATGAAGAAATTACGGCTCGTGACGAAGAACAATGGAAGTCAGCAGTTGATCATGGAGTCTGAAGCATAAGAGCTTTTATTCTTTTCTTGACGTTTGCCTGAGTTTTCTCAGGACAGCCTGTTTCTTTGTCTTTATCTCTCACAACGGACTTAATCCCTGAGGTTTTATGGCAGCCCCAGCTGTGACAAGCGCTGTTAGTCCCTTCAGACCGACCTATCAAGATCTTAGTTATTCCACGATCAGTCTCTGGGATCTCGAGCAATTTCTCACCAAAATGAATCTAAGTCTTTTTCAGAAAAGCTCTCTTACAAAACGGCAAGGGCAACTGGAAGCGAAGATCGCAAGCTTAACCGCGCAAAAAAATGAGCTCGAAGGAGATGATCTCGATGAGCTAGATCAAATCGATTACGAACTTGACTGTAACGAATCGAGCCTAAAAACCCTTGTAACAATGCTCAGTCGCCAAGCCCTGGAGTTTACAAATGATAGTAGCGGGGCTGAACACGTAAGGGAACGCATTCTTCAAAGTTGTGATAGGAACTCTTTTCATGCGGTTTTTCTTTTGCATGTTCAAATGGGCTTCTATGAGGAAGCGCAGAAGATTCTCGCTCGATTTGCGATGCAGGTCCCCATGGGTGAGCGTCTCGATCCTCAACCTTTTGATAAAATGCTAAAAGAGCTGCTGGAAAATGTCCTCGCGCTTTCCGATCCCAAAGGCATCTGTTTCAAAGCGGTAAAACTCTGTGAAATCCTCGAGCGGCATAATCTCGATACCCCTTTTTCTCGGATGTGCCGTGCAGCATCTTTAGTCCATTTAGGATCGCGCTATTCTCTTGCAGCCGCAAGGGCTATCGTCTTAGGTGAAAATACCATGCCTCCTCGTCAACCCCTAGGCAGCGGCGAGGTCGTGCAACGAGCGGCAGCCTATGCCGATTCGAAAAAGGGCGAATATCGACCTTCATTAGTCATTTTGTTCAACAATCTCAACCTGAAGATCTGCACCAATTTCCCAGGGGTCGATATTGAGGGCTACGTCACAAAGTCACAGCCAGGGTTATCGCCACGAAGCTCCCCTCCCCCTGCTGTCACCGTCGATCTTCCCGAAGGGGATTCTATAGATTAGCCCCTCCCCTACTTTAGAAAGCTCTATTCAACAATCCTTTTTGAATGATGGGATCTAAGGGCAGCCATTCTTGGTTGCGCTAGAGGCGTTTCTAGAAAACCCTCGATAGCAGCTCCGGGAAATCCTCTTTCCATTTGCACGCTCAGATTATTGAAGATAACGGCGAGCGATGGCTTGTAGGAATTTCCGGAATAATTCGCATAGTTTCTCGCCTGCTCAACGACTTCGCCTATGCCTAGAGGAGTCCGATTGGGTTCTACATCCCGGCCCAAGACGATATTTCTGGCAGCTTCTAAGGAGTAGCGCGAGCCTAAAGCGACAAGGCAAGCAGCATGAGAGGCGCGTGTAAAACTCGTATCGAGATTCTGCCGGGCGAGCATTTCGCAGATTTTTACAGACCGGAAACACTGAGGCTTGGCTTCGGATTCTCTTAGAACAGTTTCCAATAAGGACTCCAGAATTTCACGAATGGGTAGGGGTTTTGGCACCCATAATGAGAAAGCCGTTTCAGCCGAGCTAAAATAGTCATACTGGATGAGAAGAAGGAAAATCGCTTGAAACTGCGGCAAACTACTCTGCGGCACAACCCTGTTTATTTGACGTTCCAAGGTCTCAAGTTGAACGTTCAGACGTTGTTGGTTTTTTTCTAGAAGAGACATTGTTCTTATACACTCGAAGGAAGCCCATTCTAGAGCGCTGTCTGTCTGTTCTATAGCTAGGTAATCATGGCTTTTAAGTTTTTCTCGTTTAGAGAGTAGTTCATCATATTTTGCCGCAATCGCGTCATGGCTTTTTTGAAGTGCATGGTTTTCAGCGAGCAAACGGCTTTGCTCTGCAAACATCAGTTGAAAGATGGTAAATTCATCCAGCAGAACTACCCTACCATGTATGTGTCCGATATTGGTAGTCGATGCACCTGATGAGAAGATTGCTGGGGCTGCCATAGAACCGTTTGGTATTGAGCTAAAGATTTTGCTTTAGTTCAGGATTTCGTCTCAATCAGTTTTAAGAGTTTGGCTCCGTCCCCTGAATAAAAAGAGAGGCTCTGCTATCCTATTCGCCATCGACACCACGAATACCGAGAACTGATTATGGCCACGCAGATCGGCGCCACTTATTTAACTTCATCGAATACTGGACCTGTAGAAGAAGTCAGCGAACCCCTTGAACGCTTTAAACAAGCCCTTCTCAAGCATCTTCTCGCCGAGAAGTTTGACGAAGCTGAACGGATGATCTGCGACCCAAAACATTCGAAATTCCGTTCTCCTGAGATTTTCGAGTCAGTCTTTGTTGCTATTCTTGAAGACTCTACGAACCCTTTAAGGTATTCCATAGCTTCACGCCTGGATTCTTCTTTATGCAGATGCACATTTCTTGTTAGTCAAAGATTAGACTCAACATTTTCCAATTTATGTAGAGCCGCTTGTTTGATCCAGCTTGGAGAGATACAGAAAGCCAGCGACGAGATCGCCTTTCTCGGGAACCTCCACGAATTAGAAAAAGCAGCTAACCATTATAGAGACCATTTCCATAGCACTAACGCCTCTATGGCTGAATTGTTTACTATTTTTTTAAAGAGTGTGGCTAAAATTTCTGATTTTGTCTCCAAGGAGCTTGCGAAACCTTCCAAACTCTATGCGGAATCGTGAACAAAATATTTGAAGTGCTGGGTCTTAGCCCACTGAATTGGCGGATTTAATATGAATGGATGATAAAGATGGAATCTGTTTATAATATTATAGTTTTTTAAAGTTTTTATGAACAAAGGATGTATTTATGGCAACTGCTGCTGTTTACAGATACGGGCAGGGTAATACAAACACAAACACAGAAGCTGCTTTTGCAGCGAGTTATGATACCTTCATGAGAAAATTTCAAGCATTGATCCTTGAAGGAAAATCTTCGGATGCCGATCAACTTTTATTCGCTAATAAGCAATTCGCCTCTATCTTGCTCAAGCGCGGCCCTTATGAAACAGGCAGCCCCTTTGATTGCCAGTTAGAATATATTGTCCAAGATACAACGAATCCTAAGCGCTATATTCGAGCAGCACAGCTATGTAGTATCCTAGAAAACCAGGGATATGCCACGCGATACTCTCGTATGTATCATGCTTGCTGTCTAGTAAAAGTCGGCAATTTGAAAGATGCAAAAGACTGCTTAAAACAGCAAAATTATCCTTGGATATCTATGAGAGTACAGATCCAGACTCATACAGAAATAGTAGGGCATGAAGATATCGTCGATCTCTATACAGCAGGCGATGAATTCACACAAAAAGCGATTAAAGTTGAACAATTTTGTGCAGGGCTTGAAAAACTGATTTTCATAGATAAGTTTCCGGACATTGGAGCCTTTGCTGCCGCAATACAAGACCATTTCAAGGGTCACGAAGACCTCTACCCTACCTTCGAAGTTCTAGAACCTTTCGATGCTATCGTTGAGAGGCTCGAAACGGTCGTAAATAGCATAACTGTCAATAGACGAGATCAAATATTGGCTCTCGTAGGTTTTCTAAAGGAAAATGAACTTGTTTCTGAATATAGCAAGTCTAATCACATCTTTCAAAATATCCTAAGCCGAACCCCAACCAGGCCTGACAGTCACCCGAAGATCGACTTAAATAGGCAGCTGATAAAAGTATAAGTTTTCTCATGTTGGCCTGAGTTTTTTCAGGCCAACAAATCTCCTAAGACTTTCCTAGATACCCTTTATCTTCTTGCATATGTCATCTTCAAGCCATTTTGAAGATGCAAATAGATAATTTTAAATATTGCTGAATATTCACGTTTAGAGCTTCACTAACTTAGAAATCGAATCAATAAGTTCGGGGTTTCTAATGTCATTAGCACTATTAGTTACAAATTTCACCAGCAATACTTGTCCAGTTAATCAAACGTTTAACGTTTTCACGCCTTTTAATTTTATTATAGATTCGGTGGAAACATACAATATTACTTCACCCTTGTACATCAAGATTGCCACAGTTGCTCTAAGTACCCTCTTCGGTGCATATGGGTATTATTCGCATCTATATGGATTTTCCCAGTTTGACTATATCTTTCCGTCTGTAGCTCTTTTGACGCCTATGCAATTTGGAGTTATATTTGGAGTGGTCGCTGGGATAATTATGGTCATACAAACTGGTGCTACAATCAGGCATGTAAACACCTATGGAACTTTAATGGGACAGGATATGCATCATTCCAAGAACCTCTTCCGTCTGCCACCTCGACGTTTCTAAGATTTCATCTTAAAGTCTTGCCCTCCATACATAAATCCCCTAACTTTTGGACGCAAAAGAAGCCTTTCGATATCATTTTCGTCTAAATAGAATCTTTAAGGAGCTTTATGTCATCAGCACTGGATAAAGGATCAGGAGTTTTCCGTTCTACAAGCCCCGATTCTGAGATTACTATGAGAATGGTACAATCGTTCAAGCATGGCATTGATGCGTACATAGCTGAAGGTAAGTACACGAAACTTACCCGAGATCTAAAATCGAGTCCTAACTATTTAACGGCTCTGTCGGCCGAAGGCTACTTTGACACCAAGCTCATCGAGCTTTTAGAGATGAGCGATCAAGCCTATAAAAAAGTAGGATTTCTCTCGAGATATGAGGATCTCGCCCAGTTTAGCTTTGCTTTAACTGAGTGCGGGATGAAAACACCGCTTGTTTTATGTTGTCGAGCCTTTGCTGCGCTTCATGAAGAAGATTCGCGAAGGGATCCCAGGCTCATCGATGCGCGGATGGCCATTATCGAAAGCCAAGATCCAGCACATAACGGACTCCATTTTCATATCCAAGGGCAGATCGCCCGTTTCGAACAAAAATCGCCGGGAATCGCCGAACAATTTAGACAGGTCGTGCAGTATTTCGAAGAAAAGCAAAAAAAAAGCCAGGAAAACCAAACGAATATTTCTCTAGAAGACGCCAGCAAAAAGGCGTAACTGTTCCTAGACAATAATCAGGGGCTTTTCTACGCTGTTTGCCATATAAATTCTTGGAGAAACATTTATGTATTCTTCATTAGCCGTTACTCCTGCAAATCCAGGTTTTGTTGCACCCATCGAACCGGTAAGGGTTCAGCGGTTTCAACAGCAATTTGAAGCTCTATTATTGAGGAATTACGACGATGCTTTCAAATTGCTATCCAATTACCCAGAAATGACCCATGCTCTTAGGCGAACGGGGTATTTTTCGACGTTCTTATATGAATGTCTCAATACAGAGCAGCGCAACTACCCGCTTGCGAATGCCTTTTGCATCGTATTGGAAAAAATGAAGATGGAGACTATGTTTACACGCCTATGCTGGGCTGTATGCACGTTCAAAAGGCCTGGAGAGTGCGGGGATCTTCGTTTCTATACGAATACGCTGAGTTGGTTGAAAATCGACCTCAGAAATGAAATCCACAGGGAAATCTCGCTATTACAGACACAGAACGCGAATATTCTCGTCGGTCTTTTTAAAGAGCTGCAGGACCGACTATCCCATCTTCGCTAAATAGAGTTTGCCTGAGATCACATTTTGCTATTTACGGATGTGCCGCATGGCTAGCTATGTGCAATTAGATAAGCAGCAAATAGACCAAGATCGGCTTAGCGATGAGCAACCTGAACTAAGTCCCCAAGAGAATTTTAAGTTGCAGCTCGTCTCCCATATCCTCGGGAATACCCATAGCGAGGCCAAAGAAATGGCACTCGCTAGTAAGCCCGAGGTCTTCGATTCCTTACTGGAGGATCATTTAGAAAATCCTTCCAATATTCATAGATTCCGTGAGGGGGCAAAAATTGCAGGGTTCTTCCGAACCCATAAGGTAGGCACCGATTTTACGAAGCTATGCCATGTCGCCTGCCTTGTAGCCATAGACGATCTTCCCCATGCGAAAAAATTCTCTCTTGAAGACGATTGTCCGTTGGGCTTCCTTGAGCAGCAGATTCAGCGGTGCCATGAGCAAAAACTCGTGCAGCTGGAGAAGCTTTTTTCAGAATTGCAGCGTCCTATGAACGAGTTCGCCTATTCAAGAAAAGAAGACGCTGAATCCGACTCCGACTTCAAGGTATGGCGCTGATCAATAGCTAGCTGTCACGCCAAAATGAAATTTCCCGAAGTGATGATCGTCGAAGATATGGTGCAATTGGAAGCCATAATCTAGCCGCGCAGATAGATACGGGTAGATATTGTAGCGAAGGCCGGGTCCTATACCCGCTAGAACATCGGATTTCGGAAGACCTGTAGAGGAGGTTCGATCATCCCTGCCCCATCCAAAGTCTAGGAACACTAAGCCAAAGAACTCATCGCGCATTTTGTCGCTAAAGAAATGGCAGGAAGGGCTATGGAGTTCTAAATTAGCGCATACGCCATTATCAGCCAAGTAGGCCCGTTCTTCATAGCCGCGTACAGTGTCATAGCCGCCGAGCCCGATTTGCTCGCTAGGGAGTAGCGGTCCTGTCGCTATCTGTGCGCGCAATAATCCCGATATCGTGAACTCGGATCTTTGTTTATGGGTAAAACCAAGGTGGGCGATGCTATATAAATACTGCGCTTGGCTGTGGGGGCGTAAATCGCCGTAATCGGCTTTGCTTTGATTTGCGATCCAGTTCGCGGGAGATCCCAGAACATCAATTTTGAAGACGTATTGAATGTTCGGCGTTTTATTTTGTAAGCTATAGCCCAGGTAGAATTGCGTGATATTCACGGTTTGTGTGATGAGCGGCAAAGCACTCAGACTTTCTACAAAGAAGAGGTTGTTGTTGAAGTTCTTGTAGTCAAACCCAAACGTGAACTCGTGAAGGAACGGCTTAAAGAGAGGTTTGAAAGGGATAACGTAGCGCAGACTCGCTTGGTTATTCTTTCCTTTAGTAGCAAAATCGGTCATCGACGGATGGATCCACGAGAGGGCCCCATACACAGACAGGATGTGTTTCCAGGGAAGGTAGGAAGTATAATTAAGGAACTGCGATTGGAAACGATGGAATCCAGGAGAAGCGGTATATTGGTAGCTCAGGGTATCCCCCACCCAAAAGGCGTTGCCCCAATTAGCCCCAGCATATAAGCGAACCGTGTCGGTGAATTCAGTGCCCGTGTTGTCGCATCCTACGAAGAATCTAACTGGGAATCGGTCTTCGGTGATGAACTCCACATCGGAAGTATTTGATCCTTGCCCTTTAGATAAGATGACTTTCGTATGATGAAAAGGGTTCCGGTTGAGCCAAGCGACATCATTGAGAAGCTCCATTTCATCGAGGCACTTACCTTTCTTGACCGAAGGGGTACGGGATTCAAGAAAGGAGGTGCTGACCCATCGATTTCCTATATAAGAAACTTTCCCAGCTTTTGCCTTACAGACATTGTAAATTACAACGCCATTTGAAGCTTCTTGCTCGGGCATCACCACGGATAACATCGCGTCTTGATTTTTCTTAGCCAGCTGGATGATTTTTTGTTTAAGCTCGTTAATCGTCAAAAGATCCAAAGGCGCATGGAGATATTCTTTTAAGCAAGACTCGTCTCCACAAAGATCGACTCCATCGAGAAATACCCCCTTAATATGGGCATATTTTTTTTCGTTGAAGGGTTGCGAATCATCGCGCAAGACAATCGCTTTAATCGTCACTTGGGTCTTGGTAGGAACAGTGGAAGTTTGGGATTTCCCGCTACTAGCCTTTTGTTCTGCAGAAAAAAGCGATGAAGAAAGCATGCAGAGCACATAAAGCGGAAGAGATTTTTTCATGGGGTTACCTGGGCATTCTTAGAGAATTTGTTTTCAAAATTTCGCCTGTACCGCGTTTGCAAGATCGACAAGGGAGGGAGTGACCATATTCAATCCTTTAGGAGTATAGCAGTTTGGGTAGATATCGTAATCGAGGTAACCGCCATACAACCAGTTATTGAGAAGTTGAGAGGTTTCGGAAAGCGCAATACGATAGTCGACGGTTCCCCTCAAGAGAACCTGTCTTGAAACTAGAAGCCCTGTAACTGGAAGCCCTACTTTGAAGAACACTGTATAGGGGAAACCGCTAGATGAAGGCGGAGTCGGACCCGAGAAATAATAACCCAAGAGTTCATTGAGAGGAGTCGTCGTTCCGCCGTTGATCATAGCCGGGAACACGTTCACATTGCTGACACCGCTAGTGAATAATCGCACAGGACCTGTTACAGAAATCATCAGATTGGGAACGTTGAAGACGCCGGAGCCCATTCCAGGGAAATTCGGAAAATTATTATCGACGACGAGATTGACGTCGCCACCATGCATGGAATTCACCGTGAGAGTCGCGGCAGTCGCTACGATCTTCGCTCCTGCGATGACGTCGACGGTATTGGTGGAAATTTCATTAATTGTAAATCCAGCTGTCACATTGATATTGCCAGTCGTTGAAGTTACGGAGATCGGACCCGGGGACAATAGAAGTAAACTCTGGCCCACATTGACATCGGCTCTTGATGTGAAATTGATGGCGCCAGATGTCGTACTAACAGTCGAGCCAGAGCCGCCCACGGTTATCGAAGCAGCAATTAGGCTTACGCTTCCATTGCCCAACATGACATTGTTGTTCAAATTGATAACGCTTGCTGAATTTAGTGTCAGATCGGCGCTTCCTCCTGAGGCGTCAATCGCCGCCCCAATATCGATATCAGCAACCGCTTGAAACAGCGTAGCAGTTGTTGCGTTTGTCGTGATCGTAGTAGGAAAATTTACCAAGATGCCGCTTGCCATTACGGAGATCGCACCTGTTGACGAAGTGATTCCAAAATCGGCATTGATATCGATACCGGTTCCCCCTGTCATCATGATAGGACCCGATGTTGAAGAAAGTGTCGAAGCAGAATCCACGGCTATAACTGAACCAGACATGAGGCTCATAGTTCCGCTGCTCACTGAAACGTCGCTTCCTAAATCCAATAGCCCCGTCGCATTTAAAGTCAAAGAGGCACTTCCACTTGAAGCAATAATCGGAGCCAGAGTGGCGATCGACTGACCTTGAAACATCGTTGCCGTCGTTGAATTAGACGTAATTGTGGTAACGCCATCGACGTTGACAGCGCCGCTTGTCGCCGTTACGGAGATCGGACCTGTTGTCGAAGTTAATCCAAGAGCAAGGCCAATATCGACATCGGTTGCCGCAGTGACATCGATGGAACCTGTTGTTGAAGTAAGTGTCGCGGGAGCGCTTACGACTACATCCGTACCAGCCATGAGGGTCATATTTCCAGTGCCCACGGACACGTTGTTATTCAAATCGATGGGTCCTGTTGCCATCAAGATCACATTGCCAGCTCCGCTAGAAGCGTCGATCGGATCGGATACGGTGATCGTATTGCCCGCTTGAAACGTGGAATTTACATTTTGACTACTCGAAGTTGTAACAGCAGCGCTAACATTGATATTCCCGCTACTCGCTGTTACGGAGATTGGACCTAAAGTCGATGAAAGTCCAAGAGTTGAATTGATATCGATATCGGTGTTCGCTGAGACATTGATTTGTCCAGTTGTTGAAGTAAGTGTCGAAGGGTCGCCAACAGTGAAAGTCGTGCCACTGAGGGTCATAGTTCCGCTGCTCACGGAAACGTTGTTATCCAAAAGGAATGGCCCAGATGCAGTTAGGGTCAGATTGCCAGCTCCGCCTGAAGCGTCTATCGGATTCAAGACGGCGATCATATTGCCCGCTTGAAATGTAGGAGTCGTCCCTGCATTAGACATGACTGTCGTGTTAGCATCCACATTGATATTGCCGCCGAAAGCGTTGACCGAGATCATACCTATTGTAGAAGTTAATCCAAAAGGCGCGGCGATATCGACATCGGTGATCGAATGGACAATGATTTGTCCGTTTGATGCAGTAAGTGTCGACCCAGATCCTCCCACGATGACTATCAGACCTAACACATCCAGCGTTCCAGTGCCCATGGTGATATTGTTATTCAAATCGATAGAGCCTGAAGCACAAGTTAAGTTCAAATCAGCTGCTGAGCCTGAGATGATGGTAATCGGATCAGTGATCGTGATATTCGAAGTCGCACCAAGAGAGACGGTTGTCCCCGCATTCAAGGTGTTTTCTAAAAATGCCGGGGTGATAGTGATTGTTTGATTTTGCCCGAGCGCAGATGTGATCTGATTGGGGTCGACAAACCCGACACGGACGATACCGCTTCCAGTCCCCCCCAAACCACTATCAAATAGCCAACCGGCAATAAATGTGAGGTTAGAGGTATTTTCAACCGGAGGAGTCCCTAGACCATCGATACCACCGGATCCGATCATGCTGTTTTGTGGTGTTAGAGGACCGCCAATATTGCCAGCAATGATATTGCCTTCGACATCATCTCCATTGGCGCCATTTCCCCATGTAACAGCGCCGGCGGATCCACTTGCGTAAACGCTATTTACGAGGAAATCCCCTGTCGAAAGAGCGAGCACATTCGCATTGCCAAAGCTATCTCCCGGAACCGCTCCGGTGAAACTGTTGGTGGAGGATACGGGACCTACAGTAGGGGTATCTCCCTCCATCCAAGTGACAGCACCTGTACTGCTAGTCCAGTTTGGCGAGATCACCACGAAATTGTTTTGATTAGGACTCTTAAGAAGAACAATACTGGCTGGAGCTACTCCCAAACCAACCATATCACCTATCGACGTTCCCACTAAACTGTTGCTGGGAGAAATCGCTCCAAAGGTTTCTGTGACAAGAAACGCTCCACTGACTCCATCCCCTACGGTCACAGCACCGGCTTGCGCATTCGATGTCGTGGTGTTTGTCCAATTCGGGCTGCAAACGACATAGTTGCCATTGGAAAGTTCAATTAGAGTAGTAGCACCTGCTGAGCCCACAACGTCACCTGCATTGGAACCGGTGAAGCTATTGCTTGTCGAGACCGGACCGATAGTGCCAGGAAGAGCAGCTCCATTTCCAAAGGTGGCAGCTCCCATCTCGCCACTCCATTGGGGGCTGAGTACGACATAACGACTCGCGGTTAATACCTCTACTCCTCCATTGCTTACTAAATCTCCTGATGTCACGCCAACGAGGCTGTTTCCTGTTATTGGTGTTCCATCGACTGCTCCGGTAGGAGTCGCCGAGGCTCCGCTGCATAAGGTAACAGCGCCCATATTCGCTGACCAAAACGTACTCGCGACCAAATAATTGTTGTTGGCCAGAACATATACACCCCCGTTACCCACCATATCGCCACTAGCAGAACCGACAAGGCTATTGGTGTTAGATATTGCTCCGGTAGGGCTGATGACCGATCCCGTACCGAAGCATAGGGTAGCAGCGCCCTGACCAGTACCTGTTCCTAGCCAACCGGGCATAGTGACGACGAAATTGTTATTATTCAAAAGGGTTGCAAAGACGCCGCTTGACGCATCACCCATCACAGCACCCGTTAGACTGTTCGAAGTCGTTACCGGGCCATACATGCCTATGCTTCCCCCATCGGCAAGACCCAAGGTTACTGCGCCTACGGCATTTGCCGGGACTATTCCCTCGCCAAAAAGAGGGCTGAGAATAATGTAGTTATCGTTGGGAAGAACAAGATTTACGCTGTTGTTCGCATTTCCGGATGCAACCTGATCGCCTGTAGCCGCTCCTATAATACTATTATTAGCGGAGATCGTTAATGTACTATCGATAGGAAGGCCCGATGTTCCACTCACCCAGGTCGCTGCGCCGGTATTGCCATTCCACATATAAGAAAGTGCAACATAGTTTTCATTTGGCAGCGGGATAACCCCTCCCATAGTGGACATGCCAATTTGGTCTCCCGTGAAGTTGCCAGTAAGACTATTGGATGTGGAAACAGCTCCATAGACTCCAGTGATGACATACGCGCCGCTCGATCCATCGACTAGTGTGATCGCTCCAAACAGTCCACTGGGCGCGCTATTATTCCAAGTCGGGCTGACGATGACGTAATTGAAATTCGCATTGTTGACCAAGGGAATGACGCCAAGGGTACCAGAGCCAGTGCCTAAACCAACTTGGTCTCCGGGATACAGTGTTGGTAAATTGCCTACAAAGTTCCCAACTATACTATTCGTTGCTCCCACATCTCCAAAGCCTGTAATGCCGAATTCCCCATTGGTTCCATTTCCCCATGTAACAGCGCCGATTCCGTTTTGGACGCTGGTGTTACCGTTGCCCCAGCCAGGGCTGTTAACAACGTAATTGCCACTACCCAAAACGACAACTCCTCCCAAACTCACTTGATCATTCATGGTAGTGCCGGTGAAACTATTCGATGTGCTCACCGGGCCGAATGTTCCAGTGGCGCCATTTCCCCAAGTGGCAGCTCCCATGCTGGTGTTCCAAAATGATGTATAAGTGACAAAATTATCATTGACTGGCAGGAGGACGACGTTACTGCCGACTCCATCGCCATTGGTCGAACCGACGATACTATTTGTAGGACCGACAGGGACCGTTGTACCACCGATAAAACCAGGGGTAGCCCCTCCGCTGCCCCAAGTCATAGAACCAGGAAAGCTCGCGTTGAATGGCGCGCCTACGACAAAATTATTTACGTTTGTGCCTTCAAGAGGCGTGATGGTTCCAGGTCCAAAATACGTAGAGTTGAAATCGAGCTCGGCAAGTAAAGCGGAAGTGTTGGGGTCGTAGATATACACATTTCCTGTAGCGCCCAAGATGAAGGGCAACTTCGCCACGACGACATTTCCATTGGGAAGAACGACGATTTGGACGCCGAAACCATTAGCGGTTCCAAAATGAGGATCGATCAATTGATATTGGGGAAAAATTCCGCCATCGGCGGCGTCTGCGATCGTCAAATTTTTTGGGTCGATCATCACGACGCCGGGAGTTCCAGCGATTGCGGAAGCGATAGCCGTTCCATTGGCAAAGAGTTCATGGCCCGAGATTTCGATGAGTCCGCCGCTTGTCATCCCTGAGGCGCTTATCTCCCCATAATGCTCGGTCATTGCATCGGACCATACGATAACGCGTCCTCCCTCCCCGGTTTTGGCGTCGGCGCGTAGCGTAGTGGCGCCATTGATATAGACCGTCTTCGCATTGAGGATGTCGGGATTCTGGCCGTTCAAATCCCCGCCGATGAGAATTTCACCGCCTTTTGTCTCTCCGCTCGCATCGAGATGAGCGGCTACGAGCTTAAGGTCTTTCCCGAGGATGTGGATTTGTCCGCCTTCATCGCCTGTTGCTTGATGAGTTCCGGAAGTAAAAAGCCCTCCTGCCTCGCCTACCGATACAGTAATCGAGCCACCTGAGGACGCGCCGTTTGCAGAGATGAACCCGCTTTTCGCTTCGATATACCTTCTGCTGCTCTCGATGAGAATATTTCCGCCATCGCCTGTTTGTCCTTCGGCTAAGAGTTTGCCTGAATGAATAACACTAGGAGCCTTCATCGCGATCGAGCCGCCATCTTGTCCCGATACATCCGTTATTGCATTATGATAAAGCGTATGAGAGGGACCTTCTCCATCAGAAAGAAGGGTCATTTCGACATGCCCTTCAGGAGCGCTCAGATTGCCATTGACGATCATTGGACCCGAATCGGAGCGGAAGAAAATTTTCCCTCCTTCGCATGTCATGGTGATGTGATCATCGTGATTGATTCCAAGGGACTCGAGTCCTTCAGCTTCAATTTGGGCTTTTAAAGCTTCGATGGTTCCATAGTTCTCGATGCCTGCGCCTTTAAGGTCGGGACGGATATGGAGAATTGAATCGCCGGATGATTTGAGAAGGACTTCATGCCCTGATGTCAGAGAAACAACAGTAGGAGAAGAAATCGTGCCGTTGTTTTCGATCTTATGCGCAATAAAAGCGACAGGCCCATCGGAGGTTTCGATATTCCCTAAATGGATGATGGAAGCTTCGGAATTACCAGCAAATAGAAGATCGGTATCTGTTAAAAAGGCTTCATTGGTCAGAGGCAGTGTGGAAGCGATGAAGGCGGCTGTGTTGATTTGTGCATTCTTGCCGATGATCAAACCATTGGGATTAATCAGATAGACTTTGCCATTGGCTTGCAGAACACCCAAAAGATGGCTCATTTCAGTGCCGGTCACGCGGTTGAGTACGGCAGCCGAGGAAGAAGATTGCAGGAATGTCGTTTTCTCACTTAGACCGATGGAAAAGGATTTCCAATCGATGATCGCTTTATCGCCAGTGGTGATTTGAAGAGAATTTCCTCCCTGCACAAACTGTGCGCTGCCGGAAATCACGGCTCCTTGCTCGGGAAGAGAAAAGAGCGAGGGAGTACACAAAAGAATGGAACACAACGCGATTCTTTTCATCGGGGAACCTAACTTTACATGTTTATACTCTACACATAACAAAATATTAAATATGAGGTGTGTAAAAAGATCATTGAAAATCATGCATGTTCAACGTGACTTTTAGCCAGGATTCCGAACTTAAGAATTTATCTATCCCCTTTATGTTTAATAAGATAAACACCAATCCGAATGTTTGTTTTTAATTAGAGAATTGGCTATTATTGATGTGAAAAAAAATACTTAGTAATCAAGGAAAGCTATGCCCATCGCACAGTCTTATTTTAGCAATTGGTTTTTGGACTCCGCCAAGCAAATCGCGCTATCTGCAGTCAATTTTGCGGCCAATACCTACGCCTCCTATAAAATTCCCCAGCCAAAACCCGATAAAGATTATGCGATCTTGCAAGACATCTTTCATAAATGCGGACACCATCCTAGAAATGCCGATTTGCAAGCTCTCGTGGGAAAGTTGACTCCTGAAACAAGAGACAAGTTTTACCGCCTTGTCTACAAAGAAGGGGGAAATCGTCCAGCACCTGATCCAAGAGAATGGGGCAAGCAACATGCCTACAACAATTACGATCGCGTAAAAAAGGTCATTAGAGAGATCGCTTCAGCTGCTTTTGATGCCTTAAGCCCTGAGCAAAGAAAGGCCATCGGCGAAAAAATCCGCGCGAACGAAGGAGCCTCAAGACGCCTCGATGCAACATGGGGAGAAAGGCATGCGAAAGACAAGCCAGAATTGCTCCTTGCGCAATTGAATGCCCTCAACGTGGCAAAAGCCCAGCGTAAAGCTTGGCAGAACTACGAAGCGAATTTAAAAAACAAATCCTCCATCTATGATCTTCATAAGCCTGAGCTACCCAAGGGACAAATTGGTTTCATCAATGGCATGGGAACAACGCTCGAAAACGCCAAAAAATATGCTAAACGTATTTCAAAAGATCTCTCTAAGGGACACAACATCCACGGTGTTCACGCAGCGACCAATGGCACAAAGTGGGATAAATTCGAAGCCGTCTTAGGGTATAGCGGCATCGCCACGACGCCCGCCTTTTTACTCCGCAAACAATGGACAAAATTCTTCGATACTGCCGATGCCGAAACACCTTACTTGCAGATTTGTTGCAGCAAGGGCGCTGTCCATGTCAAAACCGCGCTCCAAGAGTTCGATCGTAATCTAGCCAAGAGAATTACCGTCCTCGCAGTTGCTCCTGCTGATTTTATTCCTAAAGGGCTTTGCGGAAGGATTCGCCATTTCGTGATCAAAGAAGACAGCGTCCCGCACCTTTCGCCTAATGCCTCGCGCATTTACGCAAAGGATGAAGATATCGTCATCCTTCCTAAAAACAGACATGGAAGTCACCACCATTTCTTCGGCGATAGCTACATGAAAGCTATGACTAAGGAAGTCAATCGGTACATGCGTAAGTGCGGCGTGGCAAACGTCGCTTGAATTAAACCCTTGGTTTCTGGCAAAGTTTTTGATTTAACTTTCCTAAAGCCAAGGGTTTATCATGTTAGCTCGTGCTTGTTCTTCCGTTTTCTTACCTGTTCATCTTCCTACAATGATACCGGCCGCCGTCCATTCAAAAAAACCACTACAATCCGTAGTTCAAAGATGCCTACATACATCCAACCCTCTATCGGCAGCTCCTTTTGCTCCGAGCACGCCTTTTTGGAATCATTATAAAGCGAGCTTCTATAGTTTATATAAAAACGATCCTTTCAATGGCGAAATCGGGCTCATCACATCTACCCGAATAAGTGATCAAAAGGCGAAAGCGCTAGCGCATAGAATTTCTCTGCGCGGCGCTAGCGGATGCAATATCCATGGAATTCTCTTAAATCGTGTAGGTCCTGCGCAAAACTGCCCTGTTTCAGCTCTTCATGTAAGTTGGAATGCCTTTTTTCAGAAACAAAATCCAAATGCACACTATTTGCAAATCTGTCAAGGCGATGGTGCTCAATTCGTCCAACAAGCCCTTGTAACTTTTGACCCAGGACTTCGGAACCGTATTCTTGTATTGGCGATGTCGCCTTCAAAACTGATTGCCCCAGAGTTATGTCGAAGAGTTCGAAACTATGCTATCGCTAATCATTCCTTCCAAACAAAACACGAGATCGTCTGTCTGAATCCTCGTGCAAGAGGAGCTTCAGGCGCTCTTTTGAAATCCGTTATCCAAGATGTACAATCCTATATTCGCGAGCATTGCGTACAAACAAAGTCGGCATAGCCTTTTTTAGGGCACTTGGGCTAAAGTGGCTGGCATGCCGCATTTTTTGAGCGACTTTACGATCTTGCGTCCTGATTATGAGACCTCCCAGGATTATACGTTAGAATGGCTCAGTTTTGCTCATGCTAAAGCCGAGGCGCTAGCCCAGAGTGATCAGGGTGAGCAGTTCGATGAAAAAGACTTCCAGAAAAGACTCCTGACGCTTCTTTTACGCATTGGCGCAGGCCCCGGTAAGATTGGAAGCCGCGGTACGCACCATCCCGATTTTCAGCATATGAATTGGGAGACCAGCACCCTTTTTCCCAAGGGACACGGATCGGATCTTGGTACAAGGCTTAAGTATTTCGATGAGTCCGTGGAAACGATCTTTGAAAAGTTCTATCCCGAAGGCTCCTGCTTTCCCCAAGATATCATCCATGTCTCCTGCACGGGATATGTAGCGCCAAGCGGCGGACAAAAACTCGTCGCCAAACGAAAAGCCGGCAGTAAGACCATTGTGACCCATGCCTATCATATGGGATGCTATGCGGCGATTTCGGCTTTGCGGATTGCGAAAGGGTTTGCTGCAACCGGAAAGAAGGCCGTCGACATCGTCCACACTGAGATGTGCACTCTGCACATGAACCCCTCCCTTCATACGCCTGAGCAGCTCGTCGTCCAATCCCTTTTTTCCGATGGCTTCATCAAATACACGCTCAGAGATGAGCCAACTTCATCCTGTCTAGAAGTCCACCATCTTGATGAAACCCTTCTCGAAGGCACTGCCTATGCAATGACGTGGCAGCCCGACAGCATGGGATTCCTCATGGGACTCAAAAAAGAAGTGCCTAGGCTCATCGCTGAACAACTCGATACCGTCATTGGTCCTTTGATTAAAGATCGAAGCAAGACGATTTTTGCCATCCATCCAGGCGGTCCGCTCATCATTGACCAAGTCGTCAAAACTCTCAAACTCGAACCCTGGCAGGCCGCCCATAGTAGAAAAGTCCTGGCGGCTTATGGGAATATGTCCTCGGCGTCGCTACCCTATATATGGGAGGATATGCTCAAAGATCCCCAGGTTCCTTCGGGAACGCCGATCATCAGCATGGCCTTCGGCCCCGGACTTACCATGGCAGTGGGTGTATTGGAAAAGAGGTAATCTATGCTACTATTATGGACGATCCCTTTCCTTATTCAAGCGCCGTTGATCATCTTCGATGAGTGGGTCTTCCATCGCAAAAGGGGCCTCCCTCGCTGGGAGAGGATCGGCCATCCTCTCGACACCCTTAGCGTCGTCATTTGTCTTGCTATGCCGGCCTTTGTCCCCTATTCCCCTACCCTTCTTAAGGTCTATATCGTTTTAGCCATCCTCTCGTGTCTAATGGTGACAAAAGACGAATGGGTCCATAAGCACCATTGTCCAGCAGCCGAGCATTGGGTCCACGCCCTGCTTTTCCTCAACCATCCTATCCTCATGACGGCAGGGGCATTCCTCTGGGCCTCGCAGCTACCTCTTGCCGCCCTCTTTTTACAAGGACAAATGCTCTTTGCCTTCCTTTTCATGCTCTACCAAGGAATCTACTGGAATGTCGTTGTCCGGGATCAATAACACTTTCTATGACACGCTTGGTGAGCAATGGGAAACGGCCTCTGACCATCCTATCGCGCTGCTACGATCCGAAAATGCTTTGCGCAATCCCTGGATAGCCAGCCTGATCGAAAAGGACGATGCAGTCCTCGATATCGGCTGCGGGGCGGGGCTTCTCACGAATGATCTTGCTATACGAGGCGTCCATCAGGTCGTAGGCATCGATGCATCGGGAGGGGCGCTCAAAACCGCTTCGCTTCTCGATACGACGAAAAGCGTGCTCTACAAAGAAGCTAAAGCTGAAGATCTCCCTTTCGAAAACAACACTTTCGATGTCGTCTGCGCTATGGACCTTCTCGAGCATGTTGAAGATCCAAAGCTCGTGATCGCTGAAGCTGCGCGTGTTTTAAAACCCCAAGGCAAATTCTTCTTTCACACCTTCAACCGGAATCTTCTCAGCTATCTACTTGTCATCAAAGGCGTCGAGCGCTTCGTCGCCAATACACCCAAAAACATCCACGTCTATCCCCTCTTCATCAAACCGCGCGAACTCGATGCGATGATGCAAGCCCAAGGACTTTTTGCTAAAGAATGGAAAGGCATCCGCCCTGTCATCCGTCAAACGGCATGGTGGCAGCTCATTCGAAAAGGGAGCATTCGTCATGATTTCCGATTCCGCTTTGTGAAATCCCTTGCGACTGGCTACTGCGGCTACGCAGTGAAGATTAGATAATCGAGCGAACAATTCCGCCTTCAATGCGGAGACTAGCGCTATTGATTATAAGATTGTTACTATAATTTACGACTTCCCAAGATCACCTAACCTCCAAGTCCAATTTTTTGGAAATTTCTATTCTTCGGTTAGGCTCGCTTACGGTCTCTCGCTTTAAATCATATGCTAGCAAACTGCTTTTTGAACGGTGTCTTAAGAAAAATAGAGAGAAAAAAATTGAGTTTTGATACAACGAAAGTATTGAATAATTTTAGCTAGGACTGTCTATGAGAAAATTCGCTAGTTGTTTGCTATCGCTTGCTGCTGTTGGCTATGCAAGTGCTGATGAAAAAACTCCTGCAGTGACCGAGGTCAATGTACATGGCACCACTCAGCCTAAGAATGCCCCTAACGTAGAACAGGGCAATTGGTATGCAGGTGTCGATTTTCTGTATTGGCAAGCCCAAGAGGACAATCTTGAATATGGGCTTGTAGATAAAGCAACGATCGGCCTGGTTACTCCAGAGTCATCGGGTGTTCAAAAAAACCTAAAAATGCATTTTCATTGGGATCCAGGATTTCGAGTTAAATTCGGCTATTCAGGTAATGGTAGAGATTGGGATCTGCTCGCGACATACACCTACATGCACAATACTGCTAGGGGGTCAAAAAGTATTGCCGGTCTAGGAACGTTAACTGCGGAAGAATTTGTGGGTTACACCATCGTACCAGCTTGGTTTCAACTTTTTTCAGGATCCCAGGCTATATCCGCTAGCGCCAAGTGGAATCTGAATCTAAATTTAGGAGATTTAACCGTTGGAAGAAATTTCTTTATTAGCAAGCATCTCGCTTTTAATCCATTTGCCGGGCTGAGAGCAGGATCGATTAATCAACATTATCAATCAAACTATGGAGAACCTGAGTTCCCGGTCTTCTTTTTCTCTGGTGCTCCTCCTGAGGCGCCGATTGGTGGAGAAACTCAATTTAAAGCCAAAAGTCAATATTCGTTTGGAGGAATACGTGGAGGAACCGACATTCTTTGGCATTTCAATGAAAACTTTGCTCTTTTGGGAAAAGTTTCCGCTTCGGTTCTTTATGGAAAATTTGAGGTAAAAGAATTTGCGAATGGCTGGGCAGTAGGAGCAGAACCTGCTGGTTTGTTTCTCCTGCCGTCTTCTATCCTGGTTAGCAATTCTTATTGGCGGACCCGCCCAAATTTAGAGGGATATCTTGGCTTTCAATGGGAAACATTTTTTTCTACGAACCATGTTGCATTGAGTGTGGGTTATGAAATTTCCTATTGGTTCCAACAAAATGAATGGATCGATAATACGTCCCAATCTACTGCAGCCGGAGAATTCGAATTCGCTGGAATTCTTACTTCCACGAGAAGCATAAAAAAAGCGGGAGATTTAGGTCTTCAGGGGTTAACAGTTGAATTGTCCTTCGATTTTTAATGATCAGAGGGTGCATTCGAGACCAAATTTCTATCTAGAAGACTGTTTTGCAGGCTCTGATTCTATTGCTTGCGTTGTTTTTTGTGAGGCGTCGAATAGGTAAAGACCGGTCTGTAGGGCCAAAGGTACGAGAATGAGAAAAGCGGCTGCCCCGTCATACGGCAAATGGCGTGGTGGCAGCTCCTTCGCACAGGCAGCTTTCGTCATGATTTCAGATTTCGATTTGTGAAATCACTTGCGACTGGCTATTGCGGCTATGCAGTGAAGATTAGATAATCGAGCGAACGATTCCGCCTTCAACACGGAGACTAGAGCCGTTGATGGCAGAACCTCTTTCACTGCATACGAATGCCACAAGTCCAGCAACTTCACTGGGTTCGGCAAAACGCCTGATGAGGGAAGTCGGCCTGACGGTTTTGAAGTACTCTTTTTCTGCTTCTTTCTGAGAGACGCCTTTAGCGGCGATATATTTATCCACCCATTCCGTATGCGTCGGTCCAGGCAATACAGAGTTGACAGTCACTCCAGTGGAAACAGTCAATTCTGCAAGTCCCCTTGCAAGAGCAAGCTGCGCTGTTTTCGTCACACCATAATGAATAAATTCTGGAGGAATAAATAAACCCGATTCGCTCGAGATAAAGATGATTCTCCCCCAGTTTTTCTTTAGCATCTTGGGAAAATAGAAGCGGCTTAAACGGACACCGCTGAGCACATTGATGTCGAAAAATCTTTTCCAATCCTCGTCGGTGATTTCCTCAAAAGGTTTGGTTTCATAAATGCCGAGATTATTCACGAGAATGTCAAGAGCGGGAATCGCCCCGTTTAGGCTTTTGGCCCCTGCTGCAGTGGATAGGTCAAACGGAGCTGGTCGAAGCTCTCCCGATACGCCCATTTTTCGCATTTTCTCTATGGCCATAGTCACGCGCTCGCTCGTACGACCATTCACGTAGACACAGGCGCCTTCATGGGCCAATTCGTAAGCAATCGCAAAGCCGATGCCATCCGTTGAAGCGGAGACAAGAGCAACTTTATTTTTCAGCTTTAAATCCATGAGGAACTCCCCTCCTGGTTAAACCTGACTTAATGGTAATTCGTGACACGTGTCAAGAGGAAATGCCTATCGACTTGGCCGACAGGATTCATTTGTTCAAGATAAGGAGATACTTCTTCGAAAGAGACTTTGACGATTTTCCGATGTTTCAGACAGACTTGCAAGATCTCGAGCCGTTTTAGATGCTGGTTGGCGACTTCTTTTTCTCGAGGATTGGTGACAAAGACCCGTTTTTTTTTCATGAGCCGCCTAGCAAGCGCTTCCCCATGGATCATCAAATGGTAGTGCTTGGAATCCAGAGAGCAGCGATGGACATGGCCGGCCTCACCTTCAGCTTTTTTGCGATCGATGGTTCGTACTGCGCTGGATTTTTTTGGGGAGTTCGATGTCTCGATGAATTTGATCAAACGGGGAAAAGCGCGCAATAGGGAGATCTGAAGGGAAAGATTTTTATTGGAAATAGTTTGCACGTCGTTCTTTGGCCAGGCCAGTTTGACTTTCTTACACAGATCCACAAACGTTCTTTTTCTCACGGCTTCGCAATGTTCTAGCAAACTTGGCAGGTAGATTTACCAAACCTTTACATTTAAAACAAATCTTTTTTCGAAATCGTGTACTTTGTTACGATCACCTCACCGAAAAACTGGAGCTCGTATGGCAAATGTCAAATTCAAAGGCGCGATCGTACACACGAATGGAGAACTACCGCAAATGGGCAGCAAAGCTCCCGATTTTGTCCTCACCGATGCAACACTAAAGGATCATAAGTTGAGCGATTTTCATGGGAGAAAAAAACTCATCTCGATTGTTCCAAGTCTCGATACGGATGTATGCGCCCTATCCGCTAAGAAATTCAACGACGCAGCCAAACAACATCCCAATGTGCTGATCATCGTCGTTTCCGCCGATCTGCCCTTTGCGCAAAAACGGCTATGCAGCGTCTCTCATCTTGAGAATATCCTCACCCTGTCCATGATGCGTTCGAAGGATTTTGCTAAAAATTATGGCGTGCTTCTCGTGGATGGACCTCTAGCAGGACTTGCTTCCCGCTCGGTCCTCGTCCTCGATCCCAGCGACAAGGTGATTTATCGGCAGCTCGTCGAAGAAATCACCATAGAACCCGACTACCAACACGCCCTGGACGCGCTTCTTAAATAACCACGGCAAGGCGCCGGGGCTATATTGAGCAATTACGGCGTATCGACAGGGGCTACATCCCACTCCTGCTGATCGACCCATTGGTACTCATCCATGACGTTGAGTTCCGTGAGATCTTCGGCAATCGTCCCAAATCCCAGTGTTGCTGTTCTTGGATTGAAGAACGTGCAGAAATAGAGGTTCTTATCCCCTTCGTTCCAATTGGTCTTGGCAAAACGGATCGCCGTTTGCGAGAGCTGCTTTTGTGTTGCAGAGGGTAGCGACTGCAAGAATAGCGCATCGAAGGGAACCGAAACTTCGTTGGCTTGACTTCCGGCAAGACGGAAGATCTGATCGATGGTGCTGAGGAAATTGGTCGCATAGGCTTGAATCGATAGCGATTGTTGGTTGAACTTGCTCACCACGGAACTTACATAGTTCAGATCGCTTTGGGATAGTTTGGCGCTTTGCTGTAACCAGGCTAGAAAGCTCGTCGTAAAGGCCTGCTTAGTTGCTGCATCCATGATCGTCTGTGCGATCCCCATATTCGGCTGAATGGAATATTGCTGCAGCCACGCATCGCTCGTCTGCGATGCTTCGACAAACGCTTCGATTTCGGGCTCTTCGAAATTGATATTGAAGGCATGGTCGGGACCTTGCGCTGGATCGAGCTCAGCTGGGCTTCCTTTCTCGATATAGGCCTGGGTTTGCTCTTTCCATTTGGCAAGATCGAGGATCCATTTGATCAGTGCATAGGGATTCTTCGGATCAAAAACCTTAGTATCTGCCTGAAACGAGGTGCCATTGTCGATCGCCTGAACTGCATAAGGGTTATCGCCGACGAGATTCGTCATCGGGCTAGAATTGAGCTGTTGATAGTTCGCCACAGGATCTGCGATCTTTTTATTGGCATCGTCATAGACATAAAAGAGGGTCTTCAAAAAACCCTGAGTCTGCACGTAGGCAGTAAGAGTGCTTAACGCTTGGTTGACAACCGCCTGATCGCTTGCCGCTGTCAATGTCGGTAGCACCTCTGCAGCCGCCTGCTCTATGGATTCGACAAGATGCGTGCTAAAATCAGTCGGTGTGACCACTCTCACTCCAATGGAGTTGGGTTGTGATGCGATTTTTTTATACATTTCAAAGCCGCCATCCGTCGAGCTGCCATCGGCCGACACTTGAGAAAGTGGGATGTCGCCGTCGTAGACATAGCGCGTCGATTCATCGAAAGCCGACATAAAGGCGTTTTGTAGTTGCGTGACGATGCCTTGCTGTGTTTGCGGCAGGGCGCTTTTTAAACTCCTCCACTGGCCTTCCATAACTTTTTGCAAAGTAGAAAGAACTTGATCATGCACATAGTCGCCGCTTGTGGCTTCAGCCATGCTGGCTAAGGCCGTTTCCCAGGCGCGCAATAAATGGTTTTGGGTCACACTGAACCCATAGTTGCCAAGAGATAGTTGCGTGGCTAGATCGAGGCTCGGATTTTGTTGAACCGTATAATTTGCAAAAGCAGCAATGACTTGAGCTGGGGTCGTTTGCACGGTTTTCGTGCTGCCTGTAAAAAGGCTCTTGATCGCTGCAGGCGTGTTATCTTCGAGATTGGTGATACCCATCAGGCTGCAAGCTGAAATGAAGCAGGGCGTTTCCCACAGCATCACCCCCGCATGGGTTAAGAGACCACCTGAAGAAAGTTTGATTGAATTGGATAGATCATCATCGGCGAGAGTGTTCTTAAAGAAGAATTGCTCAGGTTGCCCATTGGCATTTCTGACCAAGAAGCCATTTTGAAGAAGGCTTTGATAATCCTTCAAGGACTGCAGCAAGTACTCATTATGTTTTTTGATCGCCCAAGAGACGGCAAAACAATCACCTACGGCTCCTTGACAAAGTTGACTCAAAAGCCCTTTTAGCGCTGTGAGTTTGCTATGCATATCTAGTAGTGGAGTCGTAGGACTAAGGCCGAGGTCAGCGCGGATCACCCATGCTGAAGCGTCGCATTGCGGTTTGACAATCGTATCGAAGACAGGTTGCCAGGTGGAGTTCATGCTCGCCAGGACTCTATCCATCCCGACTTGATATTCAAGTGGAGAAGTAGCCGGAACATAGGTCTGTCTCACTAGAAGGATCATTCCGAAGTTGAGCTTGCCTGTTTTCGTAAGCAAAATCTTGGCTATTCTCCAAGGCTCGTAAAGGCTGAGAGAGAGTCCTGGATCTTGAATTCCAGCAGCCTGCTGGAGTTCTGAAAAAGCCTGGCCTTCTAGATACACTTTTTGTAGCTCCATCGTGCAGCGAGTGAGAATTTGCTGCTGGGTCGTCGTACCTGAAGCAGGTGTAATAAGTGCGTTCATTTGATGGGGGAATCTTTCAGCTAAAAAGACGGCTTGTCCGATGTCTTGCCATGCTTGCGCTAAGATTGCACGAGCTGCGGCGTCCGAGCTTGCGGCTTGAACATTGGTTTGTGCGGTCGCATAGGTTTGCTGGCAGTAGCTGATAAAGGTTTTAAGCAAAGGATTGGTTTGCAACTCAAGCCAAAGTTGCCCTAAGGCAGCGAGATCGTCGCTCACCGCAGGCAACGTAGTCGGCATAGATGCCGTTGCTAGCTGATTTATTCGCGCATTGACACCCGCTTGGGTTCTCTGCAGCATGGATTGGAAAACGCTCTTAGATGACGTCTTCTGGGTATTTCCAACTTGCGCGACAACTTGCTTATGCTGCGCAATGGCCGCATCGATCAGGTCATGCAATCGCTGAGCATGGTTTTTTGATTGGTCGTTCTCCTTGCCAAAAGAGAGAGAAGTCATTGTGATGCTGATGATCGAAAATGCCGTTTTCCATTTCATTGTCAGTTCCTCCAAAAAATCCTTAACTTAAGGATTTTCAAGGCATTTTTTCAACAGTTAAGATATGGAAATGATAAGATTAGGAAGGAGTTTCCTTAGGGTGTCATCGATTGCGAAAATGATCCCGCACAAATTCATTTTGACGTTGGGCCTCTATTTGATCGGCGGCCTGCACACGATGATATTCGCTATTTTCCAAAACCCCATCAACTTCCTCTTTGGAAATCCCTCTGAAACCCTACTTTTCTCTTTCAAGATCGTTCTCTATGTCTGCGCGATTTCAGTCTCTGTATCCCATCAGTTTATTGCCAGAAAACTGGGGCTGAGAAAGACTCTCTATATTGGTCTTATTTTCAATATATTTGGAATGGCTTCTTTGTGGTTCGGCCGTGCGATTCATTCTGACCATCCGATACTGATTTTATCGAATATGATTTTCTTCGGTATCGCTCTTACTTCCGTTATCAATCCGCTCATCACGTATATCGTCTTGGAATTCCCTAAAAGAGTGGGAACAGCGATCACTGCTCTTTTCGCAGTGTTCAATACCGGAGTCATGCTGGCGCCGATTCTCCTTGAGTCAATGCTTGACTGGTCCATACATCTAGTGTGTTTCCCGTTATTGATTGCATTCCTTCTCCTGTCTCTTTGGTTTGTCCATAAATATTTCTTCGATCCTCCCTATCCTGCGCGTCTGGAACATTTACGAGAAGGGACGACAGTCTGGAAAGAGCTTCATTACCGACTGGCTCTATTTGTGATTGCCATCATCGCTTATGCAATGGCAGAAACGACATTCGCTCTTTGGGGATTCGTCGAAATGAAAGAATTCTTGGGTAGAATGATAGCCAATGAAACGGTTTCCTTTTTTTGGCTATTCATGGTCATCGGACAGGTTGTTTTGCTCATTCCTCTCTATTACTTCCGCTCGAAGGTCATCTTTTGCTTCCTCATCGGGCTTATCATTGTCGGCTTATTTCTTTTCCCCTATCAGAGGACACTAGGAAGCTATATCGCCACTCTAGCTCTTGCTGGCTTCGGATGTTCTGCGGTATTTCCTATTTTGATTTCGATGATGGAAAAGGAATTGATCGTCATCGTGAAAGGAAGCCGTATCCTCCCCTATCTCGAAACCGCCACCTCCCTCATGATCGCAGGATATTTCATTGGAGTGGGTTCGATCGACCTTTGGGTCACTGAATGGGGAAACAAACCATGGGTGATGGGGATGTTTCACAACGCAATCTTCTACATTCTCATTACGGGAGCAATCGGGATATTCATCAGCCTGACATGCAAAGCAAGTCCTCCTAGAAAGTAGGCCCTCAAGCCTTGAGACTTCTTGAAACGGGAGGTCTTTTAAAGGAACCTATGGACGGCGCAACCGCCATCCACCTGGATTGTGGTCCCGCTGATATAATCTGAACCTTGGGAAGCGAGCAGAAGGAGTGCCCCGTCTAAGTCGCTAAGTTGAGCGAAACGCCCGAGGGGAGTCCTTTCAACAATCGATTTGCCAATGCCGCTCTTGAGATATTCTCGATTGAATTCGGATTCGATATAGCCCGGAGCAATGGCATTTACATGGATCCCGTAGGGGCCACTTTCTAGAGCAAAAGAGCGTGTCAAATGCTCGATGGCGGCTTTGCTAGTCGCATATAGGGTCTGATTCGGAGATGCAAGAGTGCCAAATATCGAACTCATATTGATGATTTTGCCCTTAATTTTATGCTCGATCATATGCTTGATGGTGGCTTGAGTGAGTGCCCAAGTGCCTTTTAGATTGATACTCATCAGGCGATCCCAATCCTCAGATGTATGTTCTAAGGCGGGTTTTCGGATATTAATACCCGCAGTATTCAAAACCACATCGACTTTCTTGATCTGGGATAAAAGTGCAGATATACTTTCAGATTGCGTGACATCGACAAAGAAACTTTTGGCGCCAAGCTCAGCAGCGAGCTCGTCGAGCAGAGATTTTCTACGAGCCGCGATAAGAAGGTTTGCTCCCCTCTCGGCATAGATTTTTGCTGCATGTTGTCCAATGCCAGATGAAGCACCGACAATCAGAATCGTTTTTCCTTCAAGGGAAAATACTTTATCCATATGCAGGAGTCCAAATCGTCTTGTCGACAGCTGCAATCACTTCTGCATCGGAATATTTCTTTTCCGTGAGGCCTTGATCGCGAGCGGTTTTAGCAACGGCGATGGCGATTTCCCTAGACACCTTTCTTAGATCTTTAAGAGGCGGGAAGATCCCTTTCCCTCCATGAAGAATAGGAGAGAATTTGCTGAGAGTTTCTGCCGCTTGAATGAACATCTCATCGGTCACTTCGCGAGGCCTTACGGCGATGATCCCAAGACCTACTCCCGGGAAAATATTGGAGTTGTTGCATTGCGCGATGACGTATTCCTTACCTTGATAAGTGACATTAGGAAAAGGGGTGCCCGTTGCAATGATCGCCTTGCCCTTCGTCCATTGTAGAATATCAGTTGGGTGCGCTTCAGCGCAGGCAGTTGGATTGGAGAGAGGGAAAATGATCGGATGGGGAGTGTTTTTCGCCATGGCCTCGACGATTTCTTGGGTGAAGAGGCCTCCTTTTCCAGAGACGCCGATCAAGATCGTCGGATGGGCGGTTTTCATGACATCCAAAAGGGAAGGATGGTCGTGGGTTTTCCAAGCCGCGACTTCGGATCGTTTTCTTGCAAATTGCGCACGTTTGTCTTCGGTGTCCCCCTCATCCCCTTCTAGGACAAGCCCGATGCGATCGATGAGATAGAAACGATCTTTAGCTTCCTGAGGTGAAAGGCCATGGCGAATCATGGCATTCCTTAGCTGCTCGGCGATACCGATTCCGGCAGTTCCAGCGCCGACAATCACCACTTTTTGTTTGTCGAGCGAGCTTCCGGCGAGTTTTACCGCGGAAAGAAGCGCCGCGAGCGTCACTGCTGCTGTTCCCTGCATATCATCATTGAACGAGCAGATACGATGTCGATATTTTTCTAGGATCGGTATAGCATTATCCTTGCCGAAATCTTCCCATTGCAACAGCACCTTGGGAAAACGCTTTTTGATGGCCGCGACGAACTTTTCGATGAAGGCGAAGTATTCGGGCCCTTTGATCCGAGGATGCTTCCATCCAATATATAAGGGATCGTCGAGGATCTCCTGCCGGTTCGTGCCGACATCGAGCATGATGGGAAGAGTCTTTCCCGGATAAATCCCGCCGAAAAGCGTATAAATCGCAAGCTTGCCGACGCAGATGGCCATGCCCCCTGCTCCTAGATCGCCAAGTCCTAAAATTCTTTCTCCATCGGTAACGACGATGACATCGGCTTCTCTTTCGACATTGGCAAGGATCTCCTCGATCCTGTCTTGCATAGGATAGGGAATATAGAGTCCTCTTGGATGCGCATAGAGTCCGCTGAAGCGAAGCGATACGTCTCCTACGGTGGGTGTATAGATCAGAGGAAGCATCTCATCGATATGGTCGAGGACTAGATGATAGAAGACCGTTTCGTTTCGATTGAGAATATCGGAAAGATACAGACTTTTAGCGAGATTATTAGGAAGCTCGGAGAAAAAGGCATAGCGCCTTTGTATTTGTTGTTCGAGCGTGGCATGGCCATAGGGAATAAGGCCATGAAGTTTCAGCCGAGTCCGTTCTTCTTCGGTAAATGCGAGACCCTTGTTTAGCAGAGGGTCATGCAGTAGTTCTCTACCCTTTAACATATACATCGCACCTTATCCGGCGATTATAGAGATTGTCAAGCAGCAGCCGTAGCTTTTGCTTCCTCGCGAAAGAGTTTAGCCAGTGAAAAGCACCAGAAGACGAAAATGACAAGGCAGGCGCCGGTAATAAAAGACGTGTGGCCGAAGTTGATCGCCTGTAATCCAAGGATCACCATAGCGGCAAGGGCCTTGGAGGCGCGGTAAACGAAGACGTCGATGAGGGCCTTGGCCTGGAATTTCTCTTCGGGAGATAGTTTAAGATAGAGCATTTCTTTGATGATGCCAAAGAGGGAAAAGTCGAAAACTTTTATCGAGGCAAAGGAGTAGGCCATCATACGGATTCCCGGCCAAAATAGAGAGCCGAGCGCGTTCAGACTAAGAACGACTGGAACGATAAAGTGCGATCCGCGCAGGCCGATGAAGCGAAGCAGGAAAAAGCTTCCGATGAATTGGAAGAAGACGCTGAAGGAGCTGATGACGCTGCTGAGCCGTCCCAGGAACTCTGTGCGGGGATTTTTGTCAGGATACACTTCTTGCAAAATGGCATTGAACTGGTAGTCGAGAAGAGTTGCTGAGACTTGGAAGAAAAGGACAAGTAGGAGGATGTAGGGAAGGACTTTGGAGCGGGAGATGAGCTTTATTCCGACATTCAGCGTGGCGGTCTCCCCTCCCCCTTTATGGAAAGTCGCATGGGCTTTGAGCGGCTCGCTATACGAGATCGCTTTTCTATAGGAAATGGCGAGAAGGATCATGATGGGAAGGCTGAAAAATAGCAGCGCTTCCGATCCGATGATGTGGGCGCAGAATCCAGGCACAAAGCTGCTCAAGACCGAAGCGATGCCCCCGACGCCGAACATCACTCCGTAGACCGATTTAGCCCTTTCTTCAGAGACTGTCATATGGATCAGCGACCAAAGAGTCTGGAAGAGCAGCATGACGTAGATCTCTTTCCAGATGAAGTGAGCAACAGAGAGCCAAGGAGAGTCGTATAAGAAAAGAGCTCCGGCTAGGTTGCCTGCGAAAATGAGGGTGACTAGGGTGAGAAAGATCTTCCAGGCCCCGATTTTGGGCAGGTAGCGGTTATAGAGGGCTACAAGGATAAAATTGAGAGGGAGTCCGCTGAGCCAAACATAAGGAAGAATCGTGCTGGGAAAGAAGCTTAAAAAAATGGAGTTCGAGGCGGGCCGGACGATGGCATAGTCGGCCGTGATAAAAAAACTGCATAAAAAGGTCATCAGGAGGAAGAGTCTCTCCTGACGAGACTGCGGCCAAATGGCGATAAGGATTTCTTGAATCTTCTTGCGGAACATGCCCCAAAGAATAACGCAGAATTAGATAAACTGCGATACCTGATTGAAGAGCTCAGGAGCGACGTAAAGCCATGTAGAAGAACGAGCGGGAATGTGCACTTGCAAGATATTTTTTGACGGGATGATCTCGCGGTTGCGTCGTAAAACAGGGAACGTTTTTTCGATCCCCTTTTTCCCATGCGCTTCTTCCCAGAAAATTTGTCCTTTGGGAAACTCTGCGAGTATTTCCGGCATTTTGAGGACATTCACGGCGCGGAATCTTTTCGTCCGATCAGAAAGGCAAACCGCATCTTCATAGCCCTTGGACTCTTGATTATCGAGGGAAGCGCGAAGCAGGGTGAGTATTTCATTATCGGTCCAGGACAGGTAGTTATTAAGCGAGGTTTTCGCAAAATCGGGGCCGAGAACTGCTGCGATGAAGCGGCCGAGATGGAATGCTTGGCTTTTCACGCTGTCGTATTGATAGACCCTGCGGTGCATGAAATGGCGAGCGAGAAGAAGCGCTTCACAAGCTTCGATTCCCCCCTCTTCAATGCCCATTTCGAGCTGGCCCTCAACACCTGGAATGATGCGCACCATTTCGATGAGCTGGTGGTAATCGAAAAGTCCATACGAAACGCCGGTATTTCGGGCATCGCGGAGAAGGTAATCGATTCTATCGGCTCCAAAAAAATCGCCGGCGATGATCTGGCCGAGCGCTTCGTGCCATTTGGAAAAATGGACTTCGAAGCCGAGTTGTTTGAGTTTGGATTTGCCGACGGCGAGTTTGATGAGGTCGTTTTGCACGTCGTGACCTGGGAATCGTTTTCGTACCTCGTGCCAGACCGTTTCAAGAAGGTCGCTTTGGATGATCGCCACCGTCCATCGTTCGTGTCCTTCGGCCCCTAATACAAGCGCTTCTGCAACATGGGAAAAGGGAAGATGACCTAGATCATGACATAGCGCTGCAAGCCGTACGATCTGTCTTGCATAGGCTGGATCGGAAAGCCAAGATTCATTGTCTTCTGAAAGAAGGACGTGATCGAAAATGCGGGAGGCAAGCTCCATCGTCCCAAGGGAATGTTCAAACCGGGTATGGGTCGCTCCCGGGTAGACGAGATAGGCGCTACCGAGTTGGCGGATATAGCGGAGGCGTTGGAAAGGCGCGGTGTCGACAAGGGCGCTTTCCAGGTCATTCAAGACGATAAATCCATGAAGGGGATCGAAAATTTTTCTCAAGAGGTTACCCTGGGTAGACTTTCTTTCATATAACTGCCGGAAACATGGACGAATTCAGCTTTGCGCTGCAGTTCTTTGATATTGCGCGCTCCCCCATAGGTCAACCCACTTCTTAGACCACCTAGGAGCGTTTCGATAAGATCGGTTGCGGTACCTGATACTGCCGCCCAAAAATCGACCCCTTCAGCCACCGTCTTATGCTTGACGCCGCCGTAGTAATCTTCCTGAAAATCCTTGCTCGCCTGCCCGCGGAATTTGGCTTCTTTTACACCTTCGCTAGTTCTCTTGGGCGCGGAGCTTTCATTGGTCAAAGCAAAAAGTTTGCCGATCATGACCGTGCTCGCTCCCGCGGCAAGGGCTAGGACGACCTCGCGGCTGCTGCGGATGCCTCCGTCAGCGATGAGTGGTACGCGGAGCTTTTCGGCGATTTTGGCGCATTCGTAGATCGCGGTGAATTGCGGCACGCCAAAACCGGTCACGATACGAGTCGTGCAAGCAGCCCCAGGACCTACTCCTACTTTGACAGCATCAGCGCCGGCATTGACGAGGTCGTGATAGGCCATCGCCGTGCAAACATTGCCCGCGATAACTTCCTTATCGGGATGGGCTTCTTTGAGCTTCCTTACAAGAGCGATCAATCGATCGGAATGCCCATGCGCGACATCGACGCAGACGCCGATTGCACCAAGAGAGAGTAGTTTTTTCGTCTCTTCGATTTTATTGATCCCGCACGAGATATAGCATTTTCCTTCGTATTTTTTTACCCACTCAGCCTGCTGCTCAAAGTTCGTAAACCGGTGGAAAATGGGAAACGAGCCGTAGTTTAAGAGAATATCGGCAAGCTCTTGGCTGATCACCGATTCCATATTGGCGCAGAGAAGCGGCATATCGATTTTGCGGCCTTTGGTCAGCCAGCTCCCTAAATCGGGCTCCGTGCGCGAGGGCACGTTATTGAACTGGGGGACCAAAGCTACATCGTCAAAGGTATAGGCATGTCTCATGGCAATCTCTTGTTCTTCGCAAAAATTCCTTGATAAGGCCCAGCATAGTGACCTTTAGAATCGACCGACAATTGGATTTTAATACAAAATTGGATTATCTTAGTCTACTATGATTTCTGTCACGATACTTACGAAAAACTCTGCAGAAACTCTGCAAAAGACTTTAGAATCTCTTGAAGGGTTTCCAGAAGTCCTCATTCTCGATACCGGATCGACAGATGGCACTCTCGATATCGCTAAACAATTTTTGAATGCAAGGGTCATCACCGATCATTTCCGCGGCTTCGGACCGACCCATAACCAAGCGTCGGAGCAAGCCCGTTTCGATTGGATCCTCTCTATCGATAGCGATGAGGTCCTCTCCCCCGCCCTTGCCAAGGAAATCCTCTCGCTATCCCTCGACGAAGAAACCGTCTACGCCCTAGGCCGGCACAACTATTTCAATGGCAAACGGATGAAATGCTGCGCAGGGTGGTATCCCGATTATGTGGCACGTCTCTATCCTAGGAAAAAAACACGCTTTTCCGACGATGAGGTACATGAAAAGGTATTAACTAACGGTCTGCGCACTGTTCGATTACGCGGAGCGCTTATTCATACCCCTTATCGAAACATCGATGCTTTCCTCAGCAAGATGCAGACCTACTCGACTCTTTTTGCCAAGCAGCATTCCGGTAAGAAATCGACTTTTGGCAAAGCCTTGCGCCACGCTTCTGCCGCTTTCTTTAAAAATTACATCCTCAAACGAGGCATCTTCGGTGGCAAAGAAGGATTTATCATTTCCTTATACAACGCCCAAGTCACCTACTACAAATATCTCAAGCTCGCCGATCAGAATTGCCAAGAAATTTCTTAAAAACTTCTTGACTTAGCAAAAAACCCGCCGCATATTTTTTGCCAAGATTTACGGAGGGTTGCCCATGGCCCATGCTTTACCAACTATAACGATTACGCCAGCTCAAGAACTGATTCTTTCTACATTTTATGGAATGCAGGATAGAGATGCATTACTCACGATAATACCCGAAGATCTTCAACAAAAAGGATTGGATCCTCAACCTTGGATGGAGTTCCTTCAGAAAGAACATTTTTCTCCGAATCTCAGAAAGCTCACGGCTTATTCACAGCAGCAGATAGCCGCATCGACCTCTAGAGACCCTAAAGCGATCGCCATTTTTCAAGAACAACCGCTCCAGTATGCACTACTTGTCGAGAATTTGGGGAAAGAACTTGCAACACTTAAGGGCAACAAAAACTGGCGGAGGGAAAATCGGCCGGAATTCTTTGTCCATCTACTGTGTGTTATGCAAGACATCGCAGATTTGGACAAAATGACCTATCAGGAAGAGGAATCCCTTGTCATTCCGCAAAGACCCGTGTTTCTCTATTTACGGCATCTTTTGATCCATCGTCTTGCGGAACTCAGAAATAAATCCCAAGAATTTACCTTCTTCGAGCATCTATCGGAGCAATATCTCAACAAAAGGATGATTTTCGTGAAAGAGCAAGGATGGTGGAGCATCATGTTTCGCTTTAATTATGGCAATCCCCACATGCCCTTGGGACAATTCCGCGCTGCGCTCTTCGATGAAAACTCCGAACTCGTCACCGGTCCTTCTGTCACCGTCAGTTTTATCATCGCCTTTTTCGAACCCAAGACGATGCGCCTATTCCAACAAAGCATCGCTACAGAAACGCCGATGGATCTTACACAATGCGATCTTCGAGCCTGTGTCACCTACAATTGGGAATCCCCTCATCCCAATGGGCGCTCAAACTCTCTTATGCTCGTCGGCCAGTTCGAAAAAAACGGTGACTGCGCGCTTGTCGGTCCTGCAATAAGTCAAATCCCTCCCGACGTACCGGCTTTCCAGAAAGAAATCGTGCTTATACGCGCACAGCAAGCAGTCGATTATCTCAAAGAAGAGTGGTTTGCCAAAGCGCGCAGGCCCTGGACCTTGGAGAATTGCAAACACGATCAGTCCATTATCTTCCCCGAAACCCCGGAAGAACATGAGAACATTGTACGGGAAATTTTACGCCTCGCTCTACTCGCGCCGAAGCAAAATGCCCTTCTGCTAGCTTCTGTCGCAGAAGAACTCGGCATTTCCACTACTGAAGAAGAAATCGAAGGGGCCAGACAAGTACTTCACGAAGAGTCTACCCCCATCGATGAGGAAGGCGTAGAAGTTTCACCGAAAGTATTCGCCCATATCCTGCAAAAGAAACTCGATCTACCTATGCTTGCTCCAGCTCCTCCAGCTGATGACAAAGCCCGAGAAGGGGAAACAAAATCAGCTCCTGCCTTTTCAACTCCCCACCAGCCCAAATCTAAAAAAATGCAACATGCCAAACCTCGCCGGCATTCCGATAAAACACCTCCGAAACCTCCTCCTCAGCCAGATCCTAAGCTCGATTTACGACCGCTCAATCTCAAAGTCAAAGTACAAAGCCAAGTCGATCAGGTTCTCCATGGAAAAAAACCCATAAAAAAAGATGCGTTCAAAAAGCTTGTCTATAGAATCCTGCAACGCAAAGCCGAAGCGAGAAAAGCGAAAATCGATATCCGCCCCGATGGAGCTGACATAAAAATCCACTTACGTAAACGCCAAGACGGAACTCTAGGTGTCGGAGAACAGCGCAGATTCGGTTTCACCTACTGCGCGCCACATGGCAGCGATGCAAGCCGAGGCGGAGCCCTTTCCCTGCAGCGCAAAACTTTAAGCGAACTCCTGGGCATTTGACCGATTCTCCGAAAAACAGTAAGCGCCTAGAGATCAATGACTTGTGTAATTAATTACGCTTTATTTTCGAATAATAAGAAAATAGTTTGATTTAGAAATTAACTATTTATTATAATTATGCATATAAGCAAGGTTGTATTATGAAAATGAGAACAAAATCATCTTCGTTGGCAGTAGCAAGCGGCTCTTCTATGCTCGCTCGCGCACCCTTGTATTCGCATTTCCATCTAGGCATTATTCGCCTAACCATGTGTCGGATTATGTTCCCATACGGGAACTAATCAAATTTACCATATTAGTAGTGTTTTGGAAGCCTGAGAACCGACGAAAATCGTCGGTTTAAAACCTTTAACTTTGTTAGGAGTTTTTTATGAATAAGAGTGTTGTAAATTGGAGGGCGCTGTCATGTCCACCCTTGTGTTGACCCGTCCCAAAGTAAATAAGCAGAACATTCCTACCTGCGGTTCATTCATGATCCGCCATGCGCCCATCAAAGCGCATTTCCGTCTAGGCATTCGCCTAATCATGTATAGGATGATTACCCGCCAGGGTAAATAATCATCATACACACACATTTTATTGTTTTGAAGTTTTGACTAAGAACCCTTTTGCGCAAAAGTTGCTCAAGGGAGTTCTATGCACGCAACCAATTAACATTTTAAGGAGTTATATATGCACAACCTATTTTTTCTTCAGACCGCACGAGGATTTTTATTCGCGATTTGCAATCCACTCTACGTAAGTTCTAGATGGAGAGCGAGGGTATGTCGATTTCTAAGCTGACTGTAGATCCTTGGAATTCCTCTGTCTTGAAAAAGGATCCACCGAAGAAGCCGAATGTTTCGACTTCGAGTGTTGCGTCCTTTGTGGAAAAGAAAGCACTTTTCAAGACGCAGCCTATGTCGAATGAGCCCATGCTGAGTGAGCTTGGGCTCTATGGGCAGGAAGCCGTGGGAGAACTCTCCATCGCGCTTCGAGAAGGGACCGCTTTACCCATTCCTGGGTGGAAGGATACAGATATGTACCCCGACGGCCATCATTCCGTATTATTCCAATCCTTAGGATTTTCCACGGCCAAGTACGCCCTTCTCGGATTGCATGGTCTTCACAGAGCAAGCGAGGAAACGGCAGCCGCATTCAGGCGCCGTGATACTAGCGGCATAGTATCTGGCGCAACAGAAGTTGCGGGAATGATCGGGGGAAATCGGTCTTGGCGTTGGCTATGGAGGTATTCATGCGACCGGAATCGGCGAAGTCGTCCATGAAGGGAATCCTACTTGGTCCCATTTAAATCTCAAGTTCGAAGTCATTGGCAATGCATTTGCATCGGCGGCTTATGGTTTTTTTGCTCTTTACGAAGGTTTGTTGGGATATGAATGTTCCAGTTTTGAAAAGCAGTTCATGAAGAGGAAAAACAAGGTCGCCTTTCTGAAACGACATCTTGGTCTAGACCCAAAGGCCGTGGAAAAAGAAGCGCTTAAAGGCAAAGGGAAAGATGATTTTGTAAAAGCCGCTCTCGACGACTTAAGGCCCATGGCCAAAAGGAATCTCAAGCTGCTCAAAAAACATGGCAGAATCGAACTCCCCTTCTGGTTGAGCGCGAAAAAAGTCGACTGCTTTGTCCAATCCTACTTCGGCAAGGATGCTTTGATGGGACACGGTAAAAACGTCCTGCAACATGAGATCCGTGCCGCGAAAAAACATAAGATGCTCAGGATCCTTGGAAACGAGAAGCAGCTTAAAAAAGTAAAACACGCTGTAGAGAAGGCCGACAGTAAGAAAGTCGAAAAGATCATCCTCAGCACACTGAAAGAAAATCATTCGAGCCGATGGAAACGAATTGTCATGTTTGCAATAGGCGCTCTTTCACTTGGCCTCATGTGCTACTTTACTGGTGGACTTCCTTTGATCATCTTGACGGCGATCTTCGTCTTAGTCGCATTGCGCGAATTCCAACTCTTCGTAGGTAAAATCAAACATGAAGCAGAGGAAAAATCGGCTCCAGGACGCTATGACCATTATATTCCTTGGATGAACATTGCATTCGTCGCAGCCGGTATTATCACATCTGTCGCTCTCATTGTATTTTCGGTGGGAACCTTTGGAATATTGCCATTAGCAGTTGGTATCGTCGTTGCCACAGCCTGGTTGGGACTCAACATTTATCATAGGCGTTGCATCAATCAGCGACGTGAAAACTATTTAGATACTCTTATCGAGCAGAAAAAAATATCGCTTAGTGAACTCGCCTATCTGGCTGACTACAGAAAAAATTTCTCGAAAAAAATGGCTCGAAAAATGTTGCATCATCTTTCAACAAATCATAGGGAATCAATGAACAAGCTCTATAAGAAATCGAGCAAAAAATCCCCCAGAGAAAAACTTCGCAATGCAATTGATCTGCACCAAAAGCATCTCGAAGCACAACATGTCAAAAATTTCGAGAGATCGGCTAGAAAAACTCTGCGCTTCGTTCAGAAAAACTGGCAATTTTTTCCTGAAAAAAAATCGGCTTGAAAATTTTTTTTTAAAAAAAATGAAGTAACACTTGAGGAAAAATCCTGGCACGAATACTAAGAGAACTATGTGGTCTCAATAATGGAGAAGATCATGGCTAAAAGAAGAAAAGCTGCTAAGAGAAAAACAGCTAAGAAAGCGACAAAACGAAGAAGACGCCGTAGCAAAAAAATGTGCGGTCCTTGTTAAGTCGTTAGTATCACAAAAAAGAAACCGATGGCGGCAGTTGCTACCATCGGTTTCGCTTTTCTAGACCTTATTTCCTCGCAGCATCTTTTCCGTTCGTAACAGGGCCAGTAGGTTTTACAGGTTTTTTGTTCCCAGATGGAGCAGCGCTTGAAGAAGCAGATGTCGTATGAGTATCCGCTAATAGTTTATCTAGAGTCTCTTTTTGGTCCGCCGGTCCAGGTCCTCGACCTCTATCAGAGCCATGAGCATTGTAAAAAGTTGCGCCTGTAGCTGGCTTACCAGCCATTTTAAAGTGGTATTTCACCTTCGATCCTGCATGAACCTCGTGAACTTCCCCTGCAGCTCGTCGAAGGACGAGGAGTTTCTGGACTAGACCATTAAATTCACGTCTATTCAAGGGATTGCCATTTTGCACTTGTTCGATTTGGTCTCGGACTTTGGGTTTCAATAAAAGCCCTATGGGGCTAAATCTATCAACCGACGCTTCTTTTCTCTCGGGGGCAACAGTGGTTTCGCGAGCTTTTGCCGCTTTAGGAAGGCCCGAAGGAGGCATTATTGCCAGTGTTGGATTAGGAACTGGCGCTGCGACTGTAGGAAGTGCTGGGATTGCCGACTGCGTTGGCTCGGGAACAACTGCGACTGCATCGGAAGGGGCCTTTGGGATGGCTGATGGGGCCGGCTCCGGAACGACTATATCGGAAGGGACCTCTGGGATTGCCGATGGCGTAGGTTTTGTAACAGCCTCTGAAAGGAGCTCTGGTGCCGCTTGAGGACCTATCAATTGAGAAGGCTCCACAGCTTCTTCTTCTTCGACAGGTGATACGCTAGCTGTTTTTCGCGCCATGTATTGTTGATGCAAAATATACGCCATGAGTTCGGGCGACACTTCGAAGTAATTGTCTCTGACTTCAACAAAGGGCTCGGGATCTTGTATTTCTGCATGTGCTTTTTCCACGATAGCCTTCGTAAGCTTCGGTTTAATGATTTCAGCAAGCCACTCGAGCAACTTGCCGTTGGCATTCGCATTCGCTTTTACAGTTTCAAGCGCATGTTCGATGAATCCGTCAGCAATTTCTGGAAATGCCGGTAGAACAAGTGCATAAATTGGTTTGTAGGTGATGTCATTTTTGAGTTTTTTTAGAAACTCGCCAATAGCATATTTTTTCAGGCTATCAACAGCTTGAAAAGCCACTGTTCTTAGAATGCTTCCGACATCTATTTCTAGCCCCTGTTGCTGTCCGGGCAAATAGCGTAAAGATATGTCGTTTAGAGTAACATTAAACGTAAACGTTGCTGCATTAGCGCTCCAATCTTCGTCGGGAATGCCATTGACAAATGTGATATCAGCGAGGAATTTCATTTTTTTGAAATCTAAGGGAGTCCCCTTTCTAGCGTGATTCACAACATTTTCTTTGGTTAGGGGATCTTCCAAATCCAGTGTAAAGCGTGCGCTCAGGACCTCTTCGTCGTTAAGATGATGATGATGGTCAAAATGCACAGCGCAAAGATCTGTTAAGTAAATAGTCCCATGTTCATTTTGTTTAAGCTGTTCCCTTGGGAAGAACCACTTATCATCACCTCTGCGGAAAAATACGTAGAAAGACCCAGCTTTTTCAGGGTTCGGAACGAGGAAATGACGAGCGTCGGCTGTTAGATGTTGCAATCCAACAAGCTTGCTCAATAAAAGCGTGCGAAAATGCTGCAAGAGCGGATTTCTTGAAGGAGAATAGTGTATAGCACCTTCCATGAGGATAAGGCTATCTATTGTATAAAGAAGACCGGCGATTTGGCTTGGATCGTAATCTTGGAGCTTAGGAAGAGCATCGAATAACTTTCTTTGCTGATCGGCCCATTTTTGCACCTGACTAGCACCTTTTCTGCCCGACCAAACGGATTTTGAAATCTCTTCACCGAGCGGCTTAAAATGGGTCTTTTCGAGATAGGCGGAAAATCGTTTTCGGAATAGACCATCTTTTAGAGAATCGAGCGTCATGTGAGAAAGATCTTGCGAAGGTGGCTGAACCGGCGCTTGAAAATGTACAGAACTTGTTGCAGTAGCCATTATTCCTCCTCAACTGATCCGGGGAACATGGCATCAGCAATTTCGATAATTTGCGAGCCAAGTACGGGTTTTGGAAGAAATCCAACCTTATCTGCATGCCCACCAAGCGCTCGCTGAATTTCAAGTTCGGTATGCCCAGTGACAATAAAGATTTGTGGGGGCTTTTTGCCTGTTGCGATTGCATTGTCATAGATTGCTTTTGCAGCTCTGCAACCATCTCCCATGGTGGGCATACTATCGTCGAGGAAAACAAGATCAAAGTCTATAAAGCGAGAAAGTTCCACCGCTCCAGGACGCTCTACGACGACAGCGCCATCAGGGCCAACGTCTTTTTGGCCTACTCCATCTTCTTCCATGAAACGATTGCCATCTCTACATCCCATTTTCTTTAACATGCTATCCCAAATCTTTCGTATAGGCAGAGAATCATCGGCCCATAAGATTTTGAGATCTGGATTCCTGAATTTTTTGGCTTGAGGTGCAGGTGTTTTTACCATTGAAGGGATCATCGAGGGGACCTTCTTGACCACAGCCGTGAACCAAATTGTAGTCCCTACGCCGACCTTGCTTTGAAAACCGAAGGGCCTCCGTCCTTGCTGAGCTGCATCGGGGTTCATCATGTTAATAAATACAGAGGCAAGATAGAGTCCAGCGCCGGAGGAAGTGGAAGAATCGTGACTATTCCCACTTGCAAAAAGGCCGAAGAGTTTTGGTTGCAGGTCTTCAGAAATGCCCTTACCATTATCTTCTACGACAAACTTAAAGAGGACGCCTTCAGGCGTTTCTTCTATAGCAATGTTAACTTTAATCTTTCCATTGATCTTTCCATATTTAATGGCATTGTTGATGAAATTCAGGAGTACCTGTTTGATCTTTTCGAAGTCCCCATTAAATTCTTGATCCGCGTCTTTGGCATTTCTTAGATCTGGAAAATCAATAGTGAGAGTTATGTTCTTTGGGACTCCCTCGTCTTTGTCTACATAGTGGAGTGCATGGTCTTTAGCCAAATCAAGCACTCTCTGTTTTAATTTTTGCAGGCTAAAAGCGCCATTTTCTAATCGTAATTCAACTTGCTCCCCGATGGGTGTTTTGAAAATAGGATTTTTTAGGAGTTCCTTGAAGGCATTGAAATTGTTGTCGAGCTTCTCGATTAGCCCGTCAAAATTCTTTGGGTCTAATTGAAAAGTTTCGATGTTAGAGATGATCCCTTGAAGAGGTGCGATGAGTTCATGGGATAAAGTTCTAACATCCACAACAGGGGGCGCTGATAAAGCGCTAGGAGCCGCTGGACCGGCGCCGCTTGCGGCTTCCACATGAAGCACTTGCGTAGGTTCTGAAGAATCGAAACTTACTTTTCTCGATGCAGGTGCATCTACTGTAATGGCTAACCTAGGTTCTTCTGCGCCTTTTCGATGTTGTTCTTTGACTTGATTGACAGAACCCCGAGCTAGGGTTGCCATGGTTGTGCAAGTCTTCGTTAGAGTATCGAATAGTGCAGGGCGTTCCGCTTCGCTAGCTTCTTTTAATTGGCCTAAGGCAAGCAAACAGTCTTGAAGAGGAGCTTTAAATTGGCTTTTGATCGTTTTCGGTTTCCCAATTTCGCTTTCACTACTAGGACTTGGACGAAGTGCTGACGGAAGAGGAGCCGCTGATAAATCTAAATGAGGAGGACGACCGCCTGGCGGAAAGAGATGAAAAGCAGTTGAAGCTTTCTCTACACCTGTAAACCGAATATCATCTGAAGAATGAAGAGTATTAAGAGAACCGAAGGCTCTTCGACTCCTACCTAAACGGTCGGATAAATGACCTCTCGAATCAGGTTCTGGCTGAATCTGGACCCTATTTTGGGGTGCGATTGCCGCGACTCTATCAGCTGTCGCTAAAGCTGACACATCCATGCCATCTGCAGCAGGAGTCATTTGAAGGTGAAGGTGTACTTGAATGGGCTGTTCTGGACGTTTAAACCAACAGGGGAAGCAACAAGAAAGAAGACTCATTTTACTCTCATTTAATTGTTTAAATAATTGAAAATTATATCACAATAATAGCTATTTGTAAATAATAGTTTAATTTTATTTATCAAATTGATTATCAATCGGTTAAGATCCGGCTAAACGACGCAAGACGCTGATATTGAGCAGCTTGTCTATCCAGTTTCTTTAGGATTTAGGCAAGAAGAATACCAAACGTATGACATTAACTCCAGGCGTGAAACTTAGGCTTTCACGCTTAAAGACTTAGTCGAGGTCGCAATCTTTGCAATCCCAATCGTTTTGATATTCGTAGGCTGAGATGGCGAGTTGCGGCAGTCTAAGCAAGGCCATGAACATATTTCCCCCGGCCTCGAGGTGGTTGCCCTTCTGAAGATCGTCGGCAGAAGCGTACAAGCTCTGGAGTACTTGGGCTGACGAAAGGACTGTCCAAAGGCCTGAAGAACACACAAAAAACGTTCCTAAATAGAGGGAACTAAGGACGATTTTGGCGCCCATTTCGGCGGCTATTTTAGAGTCGCCTGCCCTATTGGCATGGATAAGCGAGCCTAGATTACTCGTAAGATCGTTACTTGTAGAAAGGAATAGGCCTATAGTCGGAGCAAAGACCGATGCCACGACAGCGCCAACAGATAGGGTGGTCTTTAAGGCTCCTGAAGCCACTTGAGAGGCATTTCCGGTTTGACGTCCTTTCTGGACTTCAGCCAAGGAAACAGATGCTCTGAGTCCGTTCATACCCGCTGCTAAGGACTTGAACACGACATTTTGTGTGCCAAGGACCGAGTAGAAGAGGTAGCTGGCAACAGGCAAGGCGACAGATGCCACCCGTTTGAACTGATCGAAAGTGGTCTTGGGATTCTCAGGTTTCATGATATCATTTTCGTGCTGACGATAAAAATACGTCGGCTGATCAAGCGTAGGGATATTGACTGGCATACTTCCTCCATAATTTATGGGCGGAATTATACTTAGTTGCTGTTAATTGCTGGACTACAGCTATTCCTTGAGGCCTTGAATTGCATAAATATCTGAATTGCCTATAGTTAGACTTAGATTAGTCAAGTTATTTTTATAATTAATAATATTAAGAGACTGTGATATAATATAACTTTTAATTAAATAATTGTATCTATGTCGTATTCATCGCCAATTAAGCCCTTAGTATCGCCGATTAAACCGATCCCGCCGGCTACAAGTAAACGCCATGATCCGCGTGAACCGCACGAGCTTGAATATATCGATTCAGGAATCGCGCAGCGAAGCCAGGATTTGATTTTCTCCATCCTAGATCCTTCAAGGGTATCTACGAGTGAATGTGATGCAACCCCGACTGAAAAAGTCCAAACTTGCACTGCCCTTCTTCAGAGGATGCTCCGCACCCAGCAAGGACGCTACCTACCGACTCTTTCCAAATTGGTTACCGATGTTCCTTCCTCAGGGAATCTCCATGATCCGAAATTTGAGCCTCGTACAGAGAGAAAATATCTTGTCCATGTGATTGCAGCGATCGCCTTCTCTACCCACGATCAAAGCATTCGCATAAGGGCCATAATGGCGCTGCAAAACTTAGCCAAACATGATCCTTTACTCGACAGCCTCGTTTATGCCCTAAAAACTCGGAATGTTCGGGCCCTTACGCCCTTTTTTGCTTCGGAGCCAAAACCTCTTCATGTGCATTTTCCGATTCGTCCCTTTTCCTCTCCGACGCTTCCACTTGTAGACAGATCGTATATTGTGGAGAACCGCCAGTTTCACAATGCCTTTTGGACAATCCGAAGAATTGTACTGGGGAGAGCGGCCGGATGCTTCCTAGATAATCTGGGAGATATTCAAAGAAACGAGGGTTTTCACTTAAGCAGAATGAACATCCGCGATGGATCTTTCAGTTGGTTTAGGGATTGCATGTTGATTATGGATGATGGTCGTATCATCGTCCCACAACAAGCGCATTTCGATGAATCCTTTAGAAAAATGGCCAGAAAGCTCAATAGAGATCTCCCAACAGATACTATGGGTGTTGTTGAAGAGCACAGATCGAGCGAAACGTTACTGAAATCTTCTATTCCTAATCTTCATGAGGCGCCTTTCTATTTCGAAGGAGGCAATGTCCTGCGCGCTTTCAATCGAGACGGAGAAGAGGTCTATATTTGGGGCGGTTCCAATCTCACCTATAGCATTTTGAATTCAGCTCAGACATTCCATAATCACAAACAGCGGCTCCTCGAAGAAATGAAAAGAGATAAAGAAAGAGGTATCAAGCCAACCGATATTGAATTTATTCGCTTAAGGCTAAAGCCCACTGGATTACTACAGGGTTTTTCTGATGAAGAAGTCGAGTTTATTGCGACATTGACGCTGAGTTCGATCAATTGCTTAAGGGATTGGACTTCCCAGTATCTTGGTAAAAAAGTCATTATCCCCTCTTTTCCTTTCAAGCCGCAACCTGCCTTCCATTTAGATATTTTTATGGCCGCAGCGCCCGGCGGGGTTATTTTCCTCAATGATTTTTCCCTATGTTTAACGGCTATCGAGAACATTTTCGCCGTCAAACCACTTAGCAAACGCGAAAGGGAGAGGCTTCAAAAATATTATGACTTCGCGCAAGAATACGACGCCCATTTTGGGGAAGAATTGGATAAAATCGGCATGAAGCTCGAAACTCAAGGATTCAATGTAGTGCGCGTTCCTGGAGTATATTATGCAAGTTACAAACAGATCTCTCTTCGGTTATTGAACTCGATCTTTGGGATTGGACCTGAAGGAACCTATTGCATCACAAACGGGGGAAAGTATTCGGCTGACCGGCATTTAATCTCCCTATTTGCCAAATATATGCGAAAACATGGGATCCAGAACATCTACTTTACCGGAAGGCCCTCTCAGGGGGAAATTTGTGCGACTGGCGAACTATCCTATGAAGCCTCTCGTATAGATTCATGGCATGGCGGAGGCATCCACTGCCGCGTCCAAGAAATCAGTTCTCTTCTCCCCGCTGACTTCGATCCATTCTCCAAATTACCAGAAATTCCTCCTCCTCTTTCATTGCGAGAGCGTCCCGCCAATGGGAAGGAATCGCTTCGTCAATTCTGGAAAGAGATGATGGTATTGGCAGGAATGAAACCTGCTGAGCCTCCATCGACTCCGCCACGAGCAGCGACACCTACTCCTGCAGTTCTCAGGCGGCTCCAAAATAACGATTAAGAGTCTAAACGTACGCAGCTTTTTTCCTAGATATCTTCTGCGTTGAAATCGCAAAGGCAAAGAGTAGAACGCCCGTCCTACCCGTAAGCATCAGCAAAATAATCAATCCTTTCCCCAAAGCAGTTAATTGTGACGTAATCCCTGTACTCAAGCCAACTGTGCAGAGGGCCGAGACAGCCTCAAAAAATAGAGAAAGCGTGGGCAGCCCTTCTATAAAGACAAGAATCCAAAAAGGTAGGGAGACGACGAGGAAGAAATTCGTAAACGTATACGTGGCGATTTGCACCCTTTTTGCAAACACTTTCTGCGAGCGCGCCCGAAGCGTTTCCTTGACGGTCAGCATATTCATCAAGAGTTTGAGCAAAATTGGCACGGAAGTCCGTTTCATGTGCACACCGCTTCCCGTAATCGAAGCTCCTATCAGCATCAATACGCAAAGCAAAAGCAGGGCAGATTGAGGCACTGTCCTCATGTCAATCGTATTGAACCCAACAGTTGTAATGGCAGACATCGCCTGGAAAAAGGAAACGAGGACTCTTTGAAACTGCGAAGTTTCCGCAAAGAACACACCCAGGAGCAAAAATAGAATGCCTCCCCCTGTAATCGTTATGGTGGTGAAGCAGCTAAAAATCCTTCCGAGGAATTTACCTCCTCTTTCCCAAAGCAAGGGTTTGTTGAACATTTCGCTGCAAAGAAAAAAACCCACCGCTCCCAAGATACTCAGTACAGAAATCGCCATATTCATGCCAAAATGATGCGCGTAAGTTTCTAGACTTGTAGGTAAAAGACTATATCCAGCAGTGCAAAATGCTGAGATGCTATGAAAGACCGCGTTCCATAAAGCCTGCTGCTGCCCAGCATCTTTGAAAAACCAATAGAGTACGATCACACCGCCCACTTCACACACAATGGAATACCAAATGACCTGCTTGATGAGCTTTGCGAGAGTTATATCTTGAAAAGAAGCCGAATTTTCAAAGACCGATAGTTTTTGCTTAAGGGACAAGACGATGAGGGAACTAAAGACCATGTATCCCACTCCGCCGAATTGAATCAGCAGGATAATGATCACCTGTCCCGTAAATGAAAAGACTGTTCCTATATCGACAGTCTGCAACCCTGTCGTGGAGACCGCAGACACTGCCGTAAAAAGGGTATCTAAACTAGGTATGCTTGCTTTTTGACAGACGGGAATTTGAAGTAGGAGCCATCCTGAAGCAAGACAGATAAAATACCACAAGATGAACAGCCGGATCGTACGGCTTTTCTGTAGCAACTCATAGATCGGAGCAATCGTCGATCGATACAAAGGCGTCTCTCATTTTCTCACTCTTTAATTTAACCAAACTTGGATTAATTAGTCCTGGCCCGATATAGTCACTCTAGTGTTTGAGGGCAAAAAAGTGTCATTGACAGACATGCTGAAAAAGCTGGGATTGTTTTCTGCTTTTACAATTTCTCATCCTGCATTGGCCCAAATGAACCCTGTCGGAATCATCGGTGGGGAAAATACGCCCGGCGGTAGTTCCGGGCCTCCTATCGCTTATCTCATTTCTCCATCAGGGGCGCCAACAACCGTCAACTTTCCTCCATCCATTACTTCAGCTTCGATCAATTACGTTGCAATCAATGGCTTTGGTACAGGGCTCGTCGGAGGACAGGAAGATGTAAATACTGGGCCTCCCATTGCTTTTTTCGTCTCTCCTACGGGCAATCCCACAATGATCAATCTTCCCATAAGCAGTGGCTACTTCAATAAAGTGGCCATTAATGACTCCGGACTCGGGATCTTAGGAGGAAAAAATCTCACCCTCCCTGCGCCTCCCATGGCATTTCTTGTTTCAACTTCGGGGGAAGTGATCAACCTCGATCTTTCATCGATTCCCACGGGGCAAATCAGCGGCGTTGCGATCAATGATGCAGGGCTAGGACTTATCGCGGGAAGACATGCTATCACCGGCACCAGCGGACCACCTATTGCGTATTTCGTTTCTCCCTCAGGAGGACTTACCTCGATCGATCTTGCCTCGATCGTTCCCGATGGCTTCATTCTAGACGCGTCGATCAATCAACTCGGAACGGGACTCCTCGGCGGACATATCGGCACACATCCGATTGGCGCACCCGTGGCATTTTTCGTTTCGCCAACGACCGCTCCTTCCGTGATCTCTCTTGCCGCTTTTCAAGACAATGGCGTGATCGCAAGCGTTGCGATCAACAATTTTGGAGTGGGCCTCCTCGGAGGATATTCGGAAGCTGGCATAAATCCTCCACCCTTTGCTTTCCTGGTTTCACCACAGGGGGCAATTAACCAGCTCGATCTCTCTTCGATCCCCGTTGGCATGGTCCTAAGCGTCTCTCTGAATGACTCAGGAGTGGGACTTATCGGAGGAACGACGATAAATCCAGGTGCTGGGTCCCCCTTCGCTTATTTCGTCTCCCCGTCAGGGCAGCTTAAACCTCTCGACCTCTCTTCTATAAACACAGGCTTTATCGCTAGCGTATCGATCAATCAGTTCGGAGCCGGCCTTCTCGGAGGGCAGAATAATACGAACCCCCTCGAACAACCCCCTATTGCTTTTCTCGTCTCCCCATCTGGGCAATTGACCACTATCGATCTAGGGTTACCTTTTGCTTTCATCAGTAGCGTTGCCATGTCTGTTCTTTCCCAGATTCCGACGGCGGGCCTGCATGGCAATAACTTAACCTTTGCGAACTACATCAATAAAAACGCTCCCTACGATGCTTTTTACTTCGTTCCTTCGTATTTCGATGGAACATTGACCCAAGCGCTTGAGAGCGCCGCCCCTACGCGTAATGCCGTCTCCCTTTTCACCGCCGATAACAACCTCTTTTTTCTCAATCAAAGCCTTTCACGTCATTCGCGGGATTCACGCCAACTAAGGCAGACGCAAACGCAACGAAGCATCAGTCAAGCGGAGGAGTTTCTACCCCGGCAAGGAGATGTCCTAGCCGATGCTTCCCCTCCTAAACCTCGAACTAAGGACCAAACGAAACCTTATGCGCTGTGGGGAGAAATCCTCGGCGCTCTCACCTATCAAAAATCGCAGCGCCAAACTCCAGGCTTCGAACCCACAACTGGAGGAGTGATCATCGGTTTCGATGCGAAGGTCTCTTCACAAACCAAAGTCGGAAGCGGCGCTGCTTATTCTTACACGTATATTCACGAAAGAGCAGGAGCTGGCCATAGTCGCATCAATCAGGAATACCTCCTTGCTTATGCCCTATGGAATAATGACAACGTTTATCTTGACTCGGCATTTTGGGCGGGGCTCTTCCAAATCCATAATGTCCGCAACATCCAGATGACCGGTTTTGCATTCACCTCGACATCCCATATCCATGGATGGCAGCTGACGCCTCATCTCGAGGTTGGCTATGATTTTTCCTATTGGAAGCAACTACGGCTGCTAGAGCCTTTTGCCATGTTCGATTGGATCAGCAACTGGCAGCATCACTATACAGAAAGCGGAAGTGGGCCGTTTAACGTACGCCAGAAACACCAGTATTCCTCATTTTTGCGCAGTGAAACGGGACTTCGATTCTATCAGACTGTAGCGTTTTCCTCATGGAGCCTCGTCCTTCAAGAAAAAGCCAGCTATGTGAACAAAAAGCCGTTCAAAGTCGGCACAGTCACGGGATTTATCGTAGGAGCTCCAGGCACTTTTACCGTCGAGACGTTCACAACCTCCCAGAATCTCGGCGCTGCCGAAATGCAGTTTATCTTCGAACCTGTCGATCCTAGCTACCCTTACGGATCGATCGATTATCAAGGGGAATACTGCCCCGCCTATCAATCGCATGTCGTCTCTCTGAATATCTGCTGGAATTTCTGAAATTTCTCTAGCGTCTCCTCGTAAGCTAGAGAGCTAATAAATATTTGCTGTTGACTCTACGTAATCTTTTAGGTTACATTAAGTTTTTTTAGAACGGCAGCTTGTGACTATTAGAACTTTTAGGAATAAAGGGTTGAAAAAGTTCTTTGAAACAGGGAGCAAGGCAGGCATTCCTCCGGCCTTTGCGACTAAGATTGAGCTTATTTTAGACCGACTCGACGCTGCTATGGAAGTTAAGGATATGAGCTTTCCGGGATCAGATTTTCATCCCCTTAGGGGAGATTTAAAAGGATTCTATTCAGTTCATGTAAATGGCAATTGGACGATTATCTTTCGTTTTGCGAAGGGTGAAGCTTCGGATGTAGATTTACTAGATTATCATTAGAGGAGACTTATGAAGACAAGAAAGAGAAAACCGGTCCATCCAGGAATGATTCTCGATGAGCACTACATAAAACCGCTTAATTTAAATTTGCAGGACCTTGCTGATCATTTAGGAATTGCTCGCAATACCCTATTTAAAATTCGATCAGGAAGAGCAAATATCACCCCTGCAATTGCTTGTTCACTAGCTAAGGCCTTTGATACAACGCCTCAATTATGGCTGAATTTACAGCAAAAATATGACCTCTGGTTTGAGGAAAAAAAGAAATCGCATAAGCATATCTCCCCTATTTTCAAAAACCGATCAATGAGAAGACAGCGTAGGAACATCTCTTCTGGAACTACTTGATTTATCCTCAAGAACCCAGTCTTGGTCATTACTTTTTCGCTACTTCAAGAAACTCTTTCCTCAGAAGTTCTCGATTTAGCGACTGGCTATCGATCTTTTTGACATGGGAAAGATTTTTTGCTCTGTTTTCTGAGCTCTGCCTCGGCGCAAACGGATCAAAACGAGGGACTACTTTTTCGTAGGTGAGATTGAACATGGATTCAGTACCCGTAAATTCCTTATTAAATTCTTCTTCGATCAGGCTTTTCCAGTCTCTATCCGACCTATGACCCCAAGCCTTCGTTTTTAAAAGAAGCTCTTCTTTTGTCCTCACCCAACTATAATGGTCGACAAGAGGCTTTCCCTCTTTATCGAGGACATTACGGAATTTTAAGCCTCCGATTTGTTCGAATAGCCCTTGCCTTTCATGGATGCTCAAAATGTCTTCAGGCGAACCAAGAGCGGATTTTCTCACGAGAAGCGCATGAGGAAGGTTGGGCGAAGCTCGGTATTCCGCCGAACGAAAGTAGAAATAGCTAAGGAAACGTGCAGCATCCAGTCTCCAAAACTGGGCATAGTCTAGCCAGCTCATGAAACGTTTCGCATCGACGATTTCATCTACATCGAGGAACAGGATATATTCAATCTGTTCATCTATGGAGTGATACCCCACATATCTTCCCGTACTATGCCAATAATGGGCCCAATCCTCATCGGTCGGCAAATAGGGGCAATAGAGACCATAAGGACGATCGGGATCATAAGCATATTCGACGAAAAGACATTCAGGATGCCTCTCATAGGCCTGGCGCAAACAACACTGATCTTCCGGCGTACCGTCGAATAGATGGTCGCAGACAGAGACGATGACTTGATCAGAGAACATGCTTGCTTCGGCAACGCACTGATCGAGAAAACGATCCTCATTTGTGCAGTAATTGATTACCGTAGCTATAGCGGGACGTCGTTCCATATTCCCAAGAATTAACATGACGCAAATAAAGTGGAAAGCTGAAGAATGGTATTTGCAGGCAACTCCTTCAAATTTTCTTGCCTACATTTTTTGCTTAAGACAGATTGGTAGTTCATTTACACGGAGTATGTACATGGATCAGCTACGCTCGAAAGTTTCTCGTTTGTGGAAATGGCCTTGCGCACTTCTTTTTGGTTTTACTTGCAGCGCAGCAAATGCTCACTATCCCCACGAAATCGTCGTTCTTGGAGATAGCTTATCCGATTCTGGAAACTCTCGGCCTGCAGATGAGTCGCTTTTGGGGGTTCCCAATCTTTTTTCTCCAGCAACAAATGGAACGACCTGGCCAGTGTTACTAGCGCAAGACTTGGGCGCAGCTAGATTAAATCCTTCCACCCAGGGAGGAACCAATTTCGCTTATGTAGGGGCCCTCACCAGCGGCTATTTGGCGGTTTTTCCAAATCCGACATTGACACAGCAAGCACAGTCTCTTCCCTCTACTATCAATAAAAATAGTCCCATTTTTATCTGGGGTGGCGCGAACGATCTTATTTTTGAATTTATGGATCCTTCGATCGGTGAGGAAGGAGCAATGGATATTAGCAATATCCTCGACTATCTGCATGGACAAAATTACAAAACATTCATTGTTCTCAATTTACCCGATCTCGGTAAATCTCCAGGCCTTGCATTGATCAGCCCTCTCCTCACAGCCGATTCTTTGGCATTCAACAGCACACTGCAACAAGAACTCGCGCAAAAAAATTATCCAGTCATTGCAATCGATCTCTATAGTTTATTTGAACAAGTTATAGCAGATCCTCAAGCATTTGGGCTGAACAATTCCACCTCTAAACCAGATCCAACCGCTGGTAGCGGTACGAACACATCAGGCTATGTCTTTTGGTATGACGGCGTGCATCCCACTGAAGCTTCCCATGAACTCCTTTCTGATTATGTGTTCTCGATTTTGAGCGCTGCAGAGTGTTACGCAACACTCGCAGAAATCCCCTTCGGAGTTTTACGGGAGCAAAGAACCAACATCCATCAACAGATGGCTCCGATGCAGCCCGATCATGAAAAATACCTAGTCTATCCCTTTATCAGCGGCAACTATAGCCCACTGCTTCTACCAGCATTATCTGATAGATGCGAGGATCATAATGTCAGCGGTGGAGATATCTGCGTAGGATTTACTGACCGAGTAGGCGACGCATGGACCGTAGGTATAGCTGGCACTTATTCTCGTAATTCTTCCACTTGCCATGAAGGGGGAAACAAATGCCGTTTCGATCTGAACGCTGGCATTCTTTCCATTTTCGGCAGTTTCGATAGAAAGCATGGCTATGTCAACGGGATCTTCAACATCGGCTGGCTGGGTTATGAATCGATCAAACGCCGATTTGCTATCGGACCCTATATTAGTCATACTGGTGGGAAAACCCACGGCATCGATTACGACGCCGAACTTTATGGGGCTTATTATATCTGGTCCTACGCAACTCTTAGGACAGGGCCTTTAGTGGAATTCAATTATCAAAGAGTTCTCATAAAGGGTTACACGGAGTCCGGCGCTGCTTTTGGGAATATCAGCTATCGAGGGCAAGGCAATACCCTTCTTAGCTCAGGCCTTGGATGGGAAGCTCGCCTCGATTATACCGTAGGCACCACAGAACTAGTGACCGATCTCTTCCTCACTGCCAACAGACAATGGCTAGAACAAAAAAGACGGATCCATTTTAACGAAGCAAGCCTTCCTGGCACCCATGGAGCTTGGCCCATCAGTAAGAATGCGAATACCTTCGCTTCTGCTGGGTTCAACTTAAGCGCCCTCTTCTCTAATCGGCTGATCGGCTCCTTCGGATACACCTTCAACATGGGCAACCACAATATGTCGGAACAACTGCTCACAGCTAGCTTGACCATGCCCATAGGCACTAAGAAGGAAGTGACCGCAACAGGTGGGAAGTCCTAATCGCCGGGGAGCACTGGTAGTGAAACGCTTTAGAACCCTCTCCGCTATTTTCTATTCATGTTGCCTAGTTTTCCTCAGTGCAAATACTTCTTTATCGCTTGATCAACTCGAGTATTTTTACAATGAATTCCTATGTGAAGAGAAAGCAGTATTAGCAACAGTAGGAATTGGCTCCCCTTGTGAATGCGGAACAGTGCCTTATCCCTCCAATACCGGCCATGTAACACCCGATCCCATTCTCTATTCGACCTCAAGTATGGAGCTTTGTAAGCGAGCCCGATTTGCATCCTATGAAGATCACAGTCAATATCCTAAATCCTGGACTTGCGCCGGGTTCAATTTTTGTTGCCCCTTATGCTTTTTCTGCAGATGCCATGTATGGACAGACTGGATCATTGATTCTGGATAATATGGGAAATCCCTTTTGGTTTCGCCCTTTAAGCACCCCCAATTTGATGAATACCGATTTTCGGGTGCAGCAACTCAATGGACAATCCGTGTTGACTTTCTGGCAAGGCACTCTTGCCACGCCGCCAACGTATACCAATGCTGCCCGGCGGTTCATCTGAGCCGGGTTCTTGTTATTATATTCTCGACAACACCTATGCTGTCATCACAACAGTCTCTGCGGAAAATGGTTTTACCTCGGACATCCATGAATTCCTCCTCACGCCGAATAATACGGCCTTATTTCTTTCTACGAAGACTGTGCCATGGATTTAACCCCTTATGGGGGACCTAAAAATGGATATCGTTCAAGATTTTGCGATCCAGGAAGTCGATCTGCAAACCAATGATTTGGTATTTTTTTGGGATGCTTTAGAGCATATCCCTCTTACAGACTCTTTTGAACCGGCCTCATCTGCAACTTCGAGTGGAAATATTTGGGATGTGTACCATTTGAATTCCATTGGGCTCACCGACACTGCCACGTGATATTATCGTATCGGGACGCAACACCTTGACCATTTATAGAATCAATAAACCTACCGGAAACATTGTTTGGCAGCTCGGAGGGCAATGCAAAGCAGTTTCACCATAGACCCTGATGCGGAATTTTCTTGGCAACACGATGCCCGCTTTCTTTCAAGCACTGCTACAACAAACACCATCAGCATGTTTGACGATAACTGCTGCGAAAGCGAAACAATTCCCCCAGGAACACCCCCCTCACACGGATTGGTGCTGACAATCGACTTTACTACGATTAATGCAAGTTTGGTGTCTAGCTTTTATCATGATCCGCCGATCATTGTTGCATCGCAGGGAAATGTGCAAACCTTCTCCAACGGCACAACAAATTTATTGGCTGGGGACAATCGCAATATTTTTCAGAATTTAACTCAAGCGGCACCCAGCTCTACGATGCCCCAATGCCAAGTGGCAATTATACCTATCGAGCCTATCGTGAGATTTGGGCCGCGACCCCTTACTATCCGCCAAGCATCGCGGTGACCTCATCCAACGGGCAAGTTACGGTGTATGCTTCATGGAATGGATCCACGGAAATCGCAACTTGGCAGGTTTTTGCAGGTCCCAACCCCAATTCGCTATCCCTCGCGACAAGCACAGCGAAAACCGCCTCTTTTGAAACGACAATAACAACAGCCAACAATGGACCCTACTTCCAAGTCCAAGCATTAAATAGTGGAGGCGCAGTCATTGGAATATCAACGATCGTCAAGTTGAAGAATTGATGCCTTTGGTCATCCTCATCCCAAGAGGCTCCATGCTGGGTTAAATCAAGACGACAAGAACTTTATTGACATTTTGCAAAGCATGTCCCCAGAATGGCTTTCCTATGAAGGAGACACTATGTCACGGTTATCTTCGATTGCATTTTCAGTTGCACTTCTCAGCACGGCAGTAGGTTTTGCGCAAGAGGAGAACACAGCTTCAGTCGCCAGCACAGAAAATCCAACCTCTCAACCTAGCAGCCAAAAAAAGCAAAAGAAAAAACATCGTTTGGATGATGGGTTTTATGTAGGAATCGGAGGCGGCTATAATTGGTATACCATTCATAGACACGTTCAAGCGACAATTTTAGATGATCCTTTATTCAATGAAACAGCCTATGCGTATCCTACCCATATGGTGGGAACTTTATTCCTGGGTTATGGCCACACTTTAAACTGCCCTGCTTATTTGGGGGTTGAAGGGTATATCGATCTCACAAATGCCCATTCCCACGAGTATACAACTGTTTTTTCAGACGCAGGCCCCTATGTATATAAAACAGCGACAACTGCTCGATTCGGTTATGGATGCAGCCTTCTTCCAGGCTATAAATGGAGAGATTCATCCTTGGTCTATCTCAAATTTGGCTTTACCCAAACCCGCTTTAAAGAACTGGAAAAAGAATATCTGACGACCGCTGCTAATGGACAGCCTTTTCTCAAAACGACCAAGTATCATTCTGCAAACGGCTTCTCCTATGGAATTGGTGTAGAAGAAGCTCTCTATTGGGGGCTGAGTCTAAGAGGAGAATTTTCTCATACGACTTATCAGTCATTTACCAATACTTACACCTCCTTTGTTTCATCGACAAAGGTAAGTCTGCAGCCTTCAAACACGGAATTCGTCCTTTCCCTGATTTGGCATTTTTGGAATCCTTAGCAACATGTACAACGGAGATGCGAAATGAAATTTCTTATTGGTTGTATGCTTATTTTTGCAGAATCTCAGGCCTTTGCCTGTTCTGAAGTAACCGTCGCCAATGGCAGTACGTTCGCTGTTTCTGCAAGATGCATGGATTTCCCTACTATTATTCCAACTTTGGTCGAAGTATCTCCCCGAGGAAATACGACCACATCAGTAACGGGTGGATTTACGAATCCTCCTCTTACTTGGACAGCAATATATGGAGGTGTCTATCTCACGCCGAGCCTCGAAGGATCTACTACTGTCGTAGATGGAATGAATGAAATGGGCCTGAGTTGTTGTTTGATGTGGGATGGGGATTCAGAATACCCACCAACACCCCCACCAGCGGGAATCCCGGTATTAGCCCATAATCTTTTGCCTCGCTACTTTCTCGATAACTTTGCAACAGTAAGCGAAGCTGTGGACGCGATAATGAATCCTTCCTTTTACGTCTTTCAGAATTTTTCAACGTATTATGGTACAAACCTACCTAGTCACTTTACACTGCATGATAAAACCGGAGCTGCAGCGTTGCTTGAATTCACTAGTGGAAGCGCTGTGGTTTATAATCTCACCCAAAGTCCTAATTATAATGTGACAACCAATGAACCTCAGTATCCCGCACAACTAACGAATGCAAATACATATACTTATCTTAATCCAGGGGTAATGCCACCTAAAGGTCTCCCAGGCGATATCGATCCTGAGTCAAGGTTCGTTCGCATCGCTGCATTCCTTTCAACAACCCCCATTTCCACTCTTAACCCATCTCAAGCAGTTGCTACTGCTTTTGGTCTCATCTATACTGTTGTGGAGCCTCTTGGAGCCACTGTGCCTCCGGATGGGGCTGATGAAGCATGGCCTACTCAGTGGATTCGTGCTTATGATTGTATAAACTTAGTCAATTATTATCAGGCTGTTGACGATAAAAGTTTTTCTGTTGACGTAAGTAAGATTAATTTTGCATCGCCTAACGTGAAGCGTAGGGCTGTAAATATGTATCAACCAGGGCTGTTTGGTGACATTACTGCACTTTTGTTGCTCAATAACAATTTTTAGAAATATCTGAGGTAAAATGAAGTTTTTTTATATTGTTTGCGCGCTTATTTTTGCAAAATTTCAGATCTTTGCCTGTTCAGAAGTAACCGTTGCCAATGGCAGCACGTTCTCTGCTTCCGCAAGGTCCTTTGATTTTCCTTATTCTATTCCTACCTTGGTTGAAATAGCACCCAGGGGCCTTAGGACCACCTCTTTAACGAATGGAATCACAACGAATCCTCCTCTTTCGTGGGTATCAAAATATGGGGGTGTCTATCTCACGCCTAACAATGAAGGGAATATTACTGTTGCAGATGGAATGAATGAAAAGGGTCTGATTTCTTGTATACTATGGGATGAGACTGCAGCGTATCCACCATTGCCCCCAACCGCGGGTGTCCCGATATTATCCATGAATCTATTGGCCCGATATTTTCTTGATAACTGTGCAACAGTAAACGAAGCTCTGGCCACACTTTCCGACTATTACATCATAGCGCCTGTTTTACCCTATTACGGGCCAATGGTCCTACCTTTGCACTTTACTCTGCATGATGCAACCGGAGATTCAGCGCTGATTGAATTCAGTGGAGGAGCTGCGCCTGTTGTTTATCATCCTCTCACCCAAAGCGGGTATTATAATGTGACAACCAACGAACCTCAGTATCCAGCACAAATAGCAAATTTACAAAATTATACGTATTTTAATCCCTCGGTAAATAAAGGTCTCCCTGGAGATATTGATCCTATTTCAAGGTTCGTTCGTCTCGCTGCATTTCTCTCAACAACCCCAATTTCCACTCTTTCCCCCGATCAAGCAGTTGCTGTTGCTTTTGGTCTCCTTCTTACTACTGTGGAACCTTTCGGAGCTTTACAGATGTATTTGCCCCCGCCACTAGTAGTGGCATGGCCTACCCAATGGATTAGAGCTTATGACAATATTAATTTAGTAAATTATTATGAGTCTGTTAAAGACGAAATATTCTACGTAGACTTAAGTAAAATTGATTTCTCATCACCCTTGACAAAACATAGGTCTGTAAATCTGTTTCAAGGTGATCTGATTGGAGACATTACCGCCCTTTTGTTGCTTAGCAATAACTTCTAATGGAGCTGACGTATGAAATCGATCGTTTTTTCTTCTTTATTGTGCGCCACTCTTATGACTGGGAATTGCCTCGCAGACACGCCTCCTCCCCAAAAACAGGAGTCCCCTCCCCAGATGGTTCCAGGCTATAACGAATCTGCTCGCTATCTCAAAGAGGAAAAATGGGATGTATTTGTCGGAGGCAGCTTCATTTACTGGCTGGCCAGCGAAGATGGTCTCACAATCGGTAGGCGAATTCCACTAAATCGCGCAAAGGTTACGCCTACATTGAATGAACAAATTCTGTACCAGAAGTTTGAATTTAAGCCCGGGTTCAAACTCTACGCTGGGTTTGGCACATCAGCGATGGATAATTGGAATTTCTATGGTCAGTGGACTCGGCTTCATCAAACAACAAATACCAATTTTTCGTTTGATAACAACAATATAGTCACACAAACCTGGATCGTTCGAATCAACACTGCCTATTTAGCAACTGGAGTTTCTTCCTCCTGGGGCTTGAAGTTCGACCTGTTGGATGTTGCTTGGTCTCGTCCCTTCTATCAGGGAACTAAGCTCACCGCCACCCCGCTCGTTGGAATCCGCGCTAGCTGGATCGATCAGGATCTCAACCTGACCTATTCCTTTTCCAATGCAACACCGATGAATTGTACTTTTGATTCCAAATCCTGGGGACTCGGGCCTCTGGTCGGTTTGGCAACCAATTGGAATCTCGGCGCTGGCATTAGCGTCCTCGGAAAAGCCTCGGGTAGCATTCTCTATACCTCCTACACCAAGATCACCTTGAATGAAAATATTGCACTTGCAGCTCTTGCTGCAAGCGAAGTCATTGCAAAATACGGTCCCTATCGTACGGCTCGCCCCAATGCGGAAATCGGACTGGGATTAGCCTGGGGAACCAATTTCGGCAAGCATTACTATGTAAACCTGGCCGCAACATATGACTTCAATGTGTTCTGGAATCAGAACGTACTTCGGGGAATCTCCGATAATTACGCATTCGCAACCGATGAAGCGGCAGTGGGAGCCTTAACTTTACATGGACTGACTGTAGACGCAAGCTTCGACTTCTAGAGCTATATTGTATTTTTCAGGAAATTATAATAAATTTATGCTATTTGCTTCAATAAAAAGCATCTAATAGCATCTTAACAAGACAGAAAGCAACTATTTTAATTGGTAATTAATAACGAATTTCACAATAATTATCCAAAAAATGGATTTATTATGATGTCCGGCGTAAGCGGATTGACCGCGACTTCCCTTCTTCCCCTCCCCTTTGTCGCTCCTGAGCCGGCGGATGGACCGCTTGACGGAGATGTCGAGATGGATCTTGATGTAGCGCCGCAATCTAGTAGCTCGTCATCCAAAGCCTCCGATATTGCGAAAAAAGTCTTCATGTTTCCTAAGAGCTCCATAGCAAGTGAACGCTTCCTACAGCGCCATATAAAATCTGTCTTTAAAGGCGACGCGCTTAGTTTTAAGCTGAAGTTTATCGATCAAACATCCGGCCTTGCTAAGGCAATCACCTTTCCTGCTATTGCAATCACAAACCGCTACTTGAATGAACGCTCGGATTTAGAACCCACCTATTTTGATACACAGTTAGAATTTGCAAATGCAAGCGAACGCTCCAATGAAAAACAGGCCACGGAAAAACATTCCTCAGCAGAAACCTCACGTGGCACCAAACGGACGGCGGATGTCGAACTTCAACCGCCCTCCAAACGTGAAAAAAAAGATCCCGATATCCAAATTCCTAAAGACACTACCGAACCAATCGAAGTGTCTTTTGAAAACATAGATTTAGGGTTTCCCTTAAGCAATAAGATCTTAGGTATTTGGTATGCCATGCGAAATGGAGCAGAAATACGAGAAGAACTGACCCCTCAAGAGCTTTGTTCTGTTTACCGTTGGTGTGATTTTGTAAGAGATAAAGATCTCGCTCGAAAAGCCCTGGCAATGCTCACTACATTTCCCGATCTAGGGCAAGCTATTACGGAGTATCTCTATGAACAGCTCATCACCTCAGACTGGCAAATCGATGCAATTGGAGAAAATAGCGTTTTTTGGAATTTTATCTTCAGTACCACCCCTCTTATCTACGGAATAAATATCATCCATTCCTATGCTAAAAAGGGCAATCCGCAAGCGATGTTCCTGCTTTCCTGTTGGCATAGCAGAGGTACTAGTATTGAAGACCGAAGGCAAGCTATCGAGTGGGTCTCAAAAGCTGCGAAAGCAAAAAATGCCAATGCAATGAATGATCTCGGAGAGCGCTGTGCATTGGGACGTGGTGGAAAAAAGGAACTCGATAAAGCATTCGAATGGTACCAACCGGCTGCTCAAAAAGGCCACCCGCTCGCTACGTATAACCTCGCTTCTTGCTATTATGAAGGCAAAGGCACCGAGAAAGACTTGGAGCAAGCAGTCATCTGGTTTAATAAAAGCGCTGAAGCAGGCAACCCAGCAGCCATGTATTCTCTTGGAGCTTTAAGTGAAACGGGCAATGGCGTTGATAAAGATCCGCAACGAGCAATCTATTGTTACACTCAGTCGGCTTTACGCGGAAATGCCGAAGCGGCTAAAGCTCTCGTTCGTTTGAAGCTGCCTATACCAACTAGGGTTTCTTCAGTGTCATGGCATTCAACGGTTCCTTCGTCTTCTTCTTCAGCAGCTTTATCGTCTGCCTCATCTTCTTCATCAACCCCTGCGGTTTCATCATCGTCTTCCACACCTGTTCGCGCCTAACATGGCACTTCACTTAGATTACTCCGCGCATAAGCAGAGAGGTCTGTCAGAACTGCGAAGTTAGTAGCTGAAGTTATTGATAGAGATATAAACTTAGCGGTAGTCGGACTCGAACCAACGACCCACGGATTATGATTCCGCTGCTCTAACCAGCTGAGCTATACCGCCGTAAGAGAAAAATAGCGGGGGAAGGATTCGAACCTCCGGCCTTTGGGTTATGAGCCCAACGAGCTAACCACTGCTCCACCCCGCGATAGGCAGAATACTTAAAATTTGCACGATTCTAACAGGGGATGCAATTCGCAGCAAGGGCATTTAACTGTTTTGTTTTGCTGCGCCAAGTGATTGTTGCACGAGGTCATAGGCAGCCTCTCCCATACGCAGCCGTTTACGAGGCTCCTTATATAGAGAAAGAACCTCTTCGCCGACCTTGTCTATGGGCAGGGAGAATCCTCCATGGCATCGGAAAGAAGCGCTTCGGCATAGGGCTTTTGGGCATGGAAATGGGGTCCAAATAGGACAGGTATCCCACAGGCTGCGGGCTCGAAGAGATTGTGGGATCCGATACCCGGGATAAAACTCCCACCGACAATTCCGATATTGGCGAGCTGGAAGCTGGCCGTAAGCTTGCCCATGGCATCGAGGAGAAGGACGGGGGCGCCTGTAAACTTTCCTGAAGAGAAGCGGTCAAACGCGATGTTTCGGCTCTGAAGAATCTCGGCTGCGCGATCGAAGCGGTGGGGATGTCTGGGAACGAGGATAATCTTGAGGTTTGGAATCTGCTGGAATAGAGGTTGGAGGACATCGAGAAGAGCGGTCTCCTCCCCTTCATGCGTCGATCCCAAAACGATGACGAAATCTTCTTTTTGGATCCCGAACTCTTTTTGTAGCTGTTCTTTTTCTTGGGAGGTCAATTCGTTGAGATTCATGTCGAATTTCAAATTGCCGGTGACGAGGAGTTTTTTGGGGTTCACGCCAAGAGATTGGAACGCGTTTCTATATTCTTCGGTTTGTAGGCAAAAGAGATCGAATTTGCCGAATAGCGCTTTGGAAAAGAAAGGAACATAGGAGAAGCGTTTTGCGGAACGTTCGGAGAGCTTACCATTGACGAGGATGACTTGTGCGCCACTTTTCTTTGCTTCATCGACGAGGTTGTACCAAAAATCGCTTTCGACGAGGATGAAGCGCCTTAGGTTTAATGCGCTTCATGAATTTGCCGGACAATCCAAGAAAAATCCAGAGGCAAAAAGAAATAGGCTTCGGCATCGGGAATTATCCGCTTTGCTTCTGCTTGCCCTGTTTCCGTCACGGTAGAAACGACAAAACGCTGGTTCGGATACTGACGCCTGTATTCTTGGATCAGGGGCTGCTGCGGCTTTGGTCTCCCCCATCGACACGGAATGGATCCAAATGACGTGGTTCTTTGGAGGATATTTCGGGAATTTCTAGGCCAAGTCGTTTCCTGATCGAACTTTTGTATTTGTCCTGGAAGAGTTTCGGGGACCAGGCAAGACCCAAAAGAAGCACGCCGATGTCGTAAAGAACTTTAAGCATTGGCCACGACGAGGTTGAGGAGTTTGTCCTGGGAACCCAGAAGACTTTTTCGACTCTGCCGGTGATGTGCTTAGCGATCTGGGGCTGACCCGTGACAAAGGCGAGGATTTCTTCTTGGTCTTTGTCTTTGGGAAGCATCCATTTGCCGCGCATCTTCCGTTGACCTGCACGACGATCATCGCCATGGAGTCTTCGACGAGATAGCAGGATCGGCCTCAGGAAAGGATTCTAGGCGAGACTGTTTTTGCCGCCGAGATGCTCCCAAGCTTCTTCAGCAATATGCGGGGCAAAGGGATAGAGCGACCTGGTGAGCATTCGAAGCAGCTTTTCGTGGATAGATCGGGAGCGGTTGGAATGCATTGATGAATTCCATCATCTTGGCGATCGCGGTGTTGAACTGCATCGCTTCGATATCTTTTTCAACGCCATGGACGAGGCGGTGGGCGAGTTTCAGAGCTTCTTCGGTCTCTTCGTCGGAGACTTTTTCGGAAAAGACGATCTCGTAGAAGCGGTTCAAGAACCGTCGGCAGCCGCTGACGGCATCGGTATTCCAACTTTTTCTTTATCGAAGGGGCCCATGAACATTTCATAGAGGCGAAGAGAATCGGCGCCAAACTCTTCGATCATCTCATCGGGAGTGACGCCGTTGAGTTTCGATTTGGACATCTTTTCCATCTGGCGATTGCAGAGCGTCATTCGTGCCGATTTGGATAGTACTGGCCGTCTTTTTCGACGACTTCTTCAGGGAGAAGATAGCCGCCGTGCGGAATTCTGATAGGAGCGGGCGGTGACGAGGCCTTGGTTGCGCAGCGTCTGAAAGGGCTCGGGCGTGCTGACAAGACCGCAGTCATAGAGGACTTTGTGCCAGAAGCGGGCATAGAGGAGGTGCAAGACGGCATGTTCGACGCCGCCGACATAGAGATCGACCGGCATCCAATATTTTTCCGCTTCTTGGCTCCAGGCTTCTTTGGTCATTGTGCGGATCGCAGAAGCGCAGATAGTACCAGCAAGAACCTGCCCATTGGGGCATGGTGTTGGTTTCTCGTTTAGCTTTTTTGCCGGTTTTGGGATCGGTGATCTCGACCCACTCTCGGACTTTGGCAAGAGGGCTTTGCCCATCGCCGGAAGGTTTGTAATCGGTGAGCTCAGGGAGCGTAAGCGGAAGTTCGTCGAGCTCGAGGACGCGTATGGTGCCATCTGCAAAATGGAGGATCGGGAAGGGCTCTCCCCAATAGCGCTGGCGAGAAAAAAGCCAGTCGCGCAGTTTGTAGTTGACCGTCTCTTCGCCTTTGTGGTGTTTCTCGAGCCAAGCGGTCATCGCTTTTTTTGCTTCGACGAGAATCGAGGCCGTTGATGACATCGCTATGGACCATCGTGCCGCCATAGTGCCAGCAATGTTTACCCGCCATCACCTCTTTGAATACTTGCTCTTGGGTCATCCCTTCGGGGATTTCCTCAGGATCGTCGGTAAACTTCGGCTCGATGACGGGCTTGATGGGAAGTTTGTAGTGTTTGGCGAATTCGAAATCCCGCTCATCGTGGGCAGGAACGCCCATGACAGCGCCAGTGCCATAGCCCATGAGGACATAGTCGGCGATCCAGATCGGGATTTCTTTTCCTGTGAGCGGATTGATGGCATAAGCGCCTGTCAGAATACGCCTGTTTTTTCTTTGGCAAGATCGGTGCGCTCCAGATCGCTTTTTGCGGCAGCTTCTGGCAAGATAGTCTTGCGTGGCGGCTTTTTGGATCGGCGTCGTGATTTTGGCCACGAGCGGATGTTCGGGAGAAAGCACGAGGAAAGTAGCGCCAAACAGAGTATCGGGGCAGGTCGTGAAGACGGTAATAGGGTCTTTGGTCTTTGTTTCGACGAAATGGATCTTGGCGCCTTCGCTGCGGCCGATCCAATTGATCTGCAATTTTTTCAGTGATCGGGCCAATCGAGAAGATCGAGATCTTGGAGCAAACGGTCGGCATAGGCGGTGATTCTTGAGGATCCACTGGCGAAGAGGACGTCGTTCGACGGGATACCCGCCTTCTTTGGACTTGCCGTTTTCCACTTCTTCATTGGCGAGAACAGTGCCGAAGGCGGGGCAGAAATTGACAGGAGCTCTCGGCTTCATAGGCAAGCCCTTTTTCATAGAGCTTCGTGAAAATCCACTGGGTCCATTTGTAATAGGTGGGATCGCTCGTGGCGAATTCTCGGTCCCAATCATAGCTAAAGCCGAGCGATTTGAGCTGGCGGCGGTAAGTATTGATATTCGTCTGCGTCGTGATCGCAGGATGGGTGCCTGTTCGGATGGCGTATTGTTCAGCCGGCAGACCAAAGCTATCCCATCCCATCGGATGGAGAACATTGAACCCTTTTTGCCGTTTGTAGCGGGCGAGGATATCGGTAGCGGTATAGCCCGTTACGTGGCCGACGTGTAGTCCTGCTCCGGAAGGATAGGGAAACATATCGAGGACATAATATTTGGGTTTGGATTTGTCGATTTCTGATTTGAATGTCTTGCGGTCTTCCCAGTATTTCTGCCATTTGGCTTCGATGCGCTGGTGGTCGTATTTAGGCTTTTCCATGGGGATCTATAGTATAGGTAAATAGGAGAGAAGTATAGCTCCTCAGGACTCTTAAGTAAAGACTTTGAGAATGACTAATGATATTTTGAAAATTGCGTGAAATGACTTTGTAGACTATGCTTCTCCTGCGGGGGACTATCCATGTTAGATCTACAGACACAACGCAAAACAAAAATCATTTTATCGGATTACGACTACCGGCGTGATATCGAAAACCGTCTTCTCATGTCGCGGTTCACCAATAAAGATTTTTTAGTTTTACAAGAAGTTCTATTCAGTACTGTCCGTTTTTCTCTTCGAAAAATGGCAAGAACGCTAGAACTCACTGAGGAAGTCCTCACAGCCATTCTTAAGAAACTCGGCCAAACAGGCCTTCTTACGATCGACAAAGACACCGTCGATGTAGATAAAGAGATGCGCAAATACCTCGAGACGCAAGTCCTGAAATTCGAAGAAGACTTCAAGCCAGGCGTAGAATTTCTTCTAGGGCTTCTTCGTAAAGTGCCTATTCACGTCCTACCGACGTGGTATGCCATTCCTCGCACATCGAACAACATCTTCGAATCGATCATCGAACGGTATCTCGCAACACCACAGACGTATTACCGCTATCTGCAAGATTTCTACCTCCATCACCCCCATCTTGCCCAGCTAGTCAAAGACCTATTTTCTTCGCCTACACTCAAATTTTCCGGCCAAGAAGTCATCGATAAGTACCGGATGGACCGCGAACAATTCGAAGAGACTATGCTCTTACTCGAGTTTAGTCTTATCGCTTGTCTTCGCTATGAACAGGTCGGCGACGAATGGAAAGAAATCGTCACTCCCTTTGATGAGTGGCGGGAACACCTCACCTTCCTTCGCACTACCCAAGCCTGGCCTATTTTGGAAGAAGAGGAAGTCACGCTTTTCCGCCCGCAAGACTTTTCCTTTGTTCGCGATCTGTCGGAGATCCTCAAATTCATCCAAACGAAAGCGATCGCCCTAAAAGCTACGGGCAAACATTGCTCCCCTACCGCCAAATCGACTTCTACTGCCCTTGGAAGACGTCTCTTGCTCGATTTCGAAGAAGAAGAGGGTAGAGCCTATTTTTCGCGTCTGGTGGTCAAACTACGGCTTCTCAAGCTCGCCGAATTCGCCGATGGCGAATTGTCCTTAACTTCCAACGGAGAAGAGTGGCTTGGCATGGACGATGAAGAAAAAGCGCTTTTCCTCTACCGCCATCCTCATAACCGGCTGATTTCTGAAGAACTTCCAGAACCCATGGTGATCGATAAATCAGTGCGCGAAGCAGAAAAGAGCATCCAGCGCGTTCTTAGCGCAGGCTGGGTGAAGCTCGAAGATGTCCTCAAAGGCGCCTTAGTATCATTTACTGATGAACCTGCAGTAGCGCTCAAAAAACTGGGTCGGCATTGGAAATACGCCCGACCCGATTATACCGAAGACCAACTCAAGTTAATCCGTGCTACCCTAGGCGATTGGCTGTTTGAAACCGGCGTTATCGCATTAGGAAAATGGAACAATGAACTCTGCTTGAAAGTCACCGATTTTGGACACACCCTCTTTGGGCATTAAAACATCATGTCGAAAGACAAGAAAGGCTCCGATTCTGAGCTTGCAAGCAATCGTAAAGCCTTCCATGAATACGAAATTCTCGACACTTTCGAAGCTGGCATTTCTCTTCTAGGAACAGAAATCAAGTCCTTGAGAGATCACGGCGGAAGTCTCCAAGATTCGTATGTCATCGTTTCTCACGGTGAAGCCTTCCTCAAAAATGCCTCGATCGCCCCTTATAAATTCGGCAACATCCACAATCACGAAGAACGGCGGTCTAGAAAACTCCTTCTCCATAAAAAAGAGATCCTCAAACTCGAGAGTATAACAAGGGAAAAAGGACTCACCCTGATCCCCCTTGCCATGTATCTAAAAAAGGGCCTCGTCAAAGTGAAGATCGCCTCAGCCCGCGGCAAGAAACTTCACGACAAACGCGCCGCCCTCAAAGAGCGTGAACATAAGCGAGCGATCGATCGAGCAGTTCGCGATCACGAGTAAATCTTTCTAATTCCCCTATTATTTATATACTGATATCGATATATATCTAGGTATCAACCATGAAAACTGACGATCAAAATTATAAAGTTTCAAGCGGCAATGTTTTTGCCGACCTTGGTCTTGAGGACTCTGATGAGCTCATCACAAGAGCAAAGCTCATGCATAAGCTTGGCCTGCTTATAAAATCAAGCAAACTCACCCAGCGAGAAATCGCTAAGAAATTAGGCATTTCTCAACCCAAAGTTTCTATGCTAATTTCCGGAAAATTCAATGAATTCAGCGCTGATACGCTTTTGCATTATCTTTCCCTAATTGGATGTCATGTTGAGATTCGTGTCCAAAAACCACGTGGCGCATTCCGACGAAGAGGACGAATTGCTGTCGTCTAGTTAATTTATGAGCCTTGAATCTCTAGAGAAGAAGATTCTGCGCGAACTTGCCATGATCAACTATCCTCCAAGCAGATGGAGGATTGCTGAGCCTGTCGATATGCACGATGTGGTGATTATCGGTGGAGGAATGGCGGGTATGATGGCCGCATTCGCCTTGCTCAAGCAAGGCATCTCCAAAATCCAGATTATCGATGCAGCCGAGGAAGGGAAGGAAGGTCCTTGGGATATCTACGCACGGATGAAAACTCTCCGTTCTCCGAAACATTGGAGAGGACCAGCGATAGACTTTCCGAGTTTGACCCCGCAAGCCTGGTATGAAGCGAAGTATGGAAGCGATGCCTGGGAAAAGTTGGGAAAAATCTCGACAGCGGATTGGATGGAGTATTTGAAGTGGTATCGCAATGTTCTTAAGCTTCCCATCCAAAATTCTGTATCTGTGACAGCAATCGTTCCTGAAAACGGGCATTTCCGATTGAAACTCTCGAATGGAGAGATATCGACGCGCAAAGTGGTGCTAGCGACTGGCATGTCGGGATTCGGCGGCTACAGAGTCCCCAGTTTTATCCATGAAGTTCCCAAAGAGCGTTGGGCCCATACATCGGAGTTCATCGACTTTCCTGCGATCAAAGGTCAACGGATCGCGATTGTCGGGGCAGGCTCTTCCGGATTCGATAACGCCGCGGAGGCCTTAGAGAATGGAGCCGAAAGCGTCGATATGTACATGCGAAGAGCGCGCCTGCCGAATGTCAACAAGGAGAAGAGCCTCTATTATCCTGGGATGTTTCACGGTTTTTACCATTTACCCGATGAAGAGAAGTGGAAGATCTATACGCTTTCGTCGGAAAATGGTGTGCCTCCCCCGAAGGAAGCTTTAGACCGTATCCATAAATTCCACAACTTTCGGATCCATTGCCAAAAAAATCTGCAAAAGTTCGGTGACTTTGACTTCATCATCTTAGCGACCGGCTATGATCTCGATGGAGCTAAACAACCCGAACTGGGCGGCTTCATGGACAAAATCCTTCTATGGAAAGATCGTGGATTTACTCAACATTCGAGGATGGGGAATTTCCCGTATTTGGGCCCCCATTTTGAATTCCTCGAAAAAACTCCTGGAACCGCTCCTTACCTCAAAGATCTGCATTGCTTCAATCGGGCGGCTACTTTGAGTCATGCCTCATTAAGCGGAGACATCCCCGGTATTCCGATCGGCGCTGCTAGACTTGCCGAAGGAATCGCCATCGATTTTCTTCTCCGCGATCGCGAGGCTTATTGCAAACGATACAAGGATTATAGCGATCCCGATTTCCATCATGAAGACTACACCTTCTTTCACGAATAGTTGCGATTGACAACGCGGTTTTTTTGTCCTAGAATCAAGCTTTCTTTTAACCACGAGCCAGAGCATGAAAGTCGTCATTTCCAAAACTGAGTTAGCATCACTTGTCGGCAAAATCCAAAGTATCGTGCCGGCTAAGCCGAGTCTGCCCATCTTAGGCAATGTCCTCATCGAAGCACTCGATGGTCAACTCATCATGAGTGCAACGGACCTCACTGTCAGCATGCGAGTCGAAGCAGAAGCGAAAGTACAGCAGCCTGGCGCTATTACCCTGCCGGCAAGACGCCTATTTCAACTGGTCCGAGAGCTCACAGCTCCGCAAGTCGAAATCGAATGCCCTACTCCTGAAATCGCCCATATCCGCGCGGGCAGCTCCTATTTTAAGATCCATGGCATGCACAAGGGAGAATTCCCTGCCTTGCCCGATCTTTCCGCTGGTGTTTCTTTTGTCGTGCCAGAAAAAATGCTCAAAGAAATGCTCTCCAGAACAGCCTTTGCAGCAGCGCGCGATGACAGCCGCCAAATCCTCAACGGGATCCTTTTGCAAAGCATCGGCTCGGTCACAACCCTGATAGGAACTGATGGAAAGAGACTTGCTAAAATCCATACCGAAGTGGAGATCCCCGATACCCATAGCGGCTCCTATGTCGTACCTCTTAAAGCCGTCGAAGAGATCATCAAGATCCTCAATGAAGAAGCCGACGAATGCAAAATCACCCTTACCAATGACAAACTCGGCATCGAAGTGGGCAGCATCCTTCTCATTACTAAACTGCTCTCTGGACAATATCCCGATGTCGCTCGGGTCATCCCGAACAAATCGGAAACCCCGATTGTCTTACATCGCGAAGAACTCATCTCGTTGTTGCGCCAGGTTGCGCTCTTTACTTCCGATTCGAGCAGCTCCGTGCGCTTTAGCTTCGAGCCGGGAGAACTCCGCCTATCGGCAATGAGCGGCGATATCGGCGAAGGAAAAGTCTCCATGGCGGTCAATTACACCGGCCCTAAACTCGACATCGCCTTCAACCCGAATTATTTCCTCGATATCTTGCGGCATAGCAAAGACGAAACCGTCCACTTCGATGTCAGCGACTCCTACAATCCTGGACTCGTCACTGACTCGACCAAGGCGCATTTTCGTCATCATGCCGATGCGCCTAGAAGTGTAAAATGCACCTCAAAAGACTCTTCTTGAAGAATTTTCGGAACTATGAAGAGTCTTTTTTCGAGTTTTCGACTGGCATTAACTATATCCACGGAAAAAATGCCGAGGGAAAGACCAATCTTCTCGAAGCGATCTTTCTCGTTTCTACGGGCAAATCATTCCGCACCGCCAAACTCGAAGAACTGATCCAAACAGGCAAAGAAGCCTTTGTCCTTAGCGCTGAACTCGAAAAACAGGGCGTTCTACAAAGCCTCGAACTTCGCTTTGACGGAAAAGAAAAACAGCTTCGCGTCAATGCGACTTCCTATAAGACCTTCGCTCCACTTCTCGGCATGCTTCCCCATGTACTACTCACGCCGGAAGCGATCCAGTTCATCCAAGGAGCTCCTGTGGAAAGACGGCGTTTTCTCGATTTCCATCTTGCGCAAAGCGACCCTCTTTATGTGCATCACTACTTACGTTTTGGCAAAGCGATGAAACAGCGCAATCAGCTTCTTCGCCAAAGGCAGCTGATCGGCATTGAGAGCTGGGAAGAACTGATGGCGTTTTCCGCGAGCTATCTCATCAAAGAGCGCAAAAAAGCTGTCGAAGAACTCGATCCCAAAGTCAAAAAAGCTCTTGGAGAACTCTCTTCCGAAACTGAAGAATTCGATCTTCGCTATAAACCGAGCATGAATATCCACGGCTATACGGAAGATCTCGCCGAAAGAATCCAACATCGTTTAAGTAGACTTCGCGGCCGCGAGATCGCTCTTGGCCTTACACTCACCGGTCCTCATCGCGATGATCTAGAACTCTTCATTGGAGGAAAGGAAGCGCGTAGTTTTGCGAGCGAGGGGCAAAAGCGCTCCTGTCTTTCTGCAATCCGCCTTGCTGAATGGCAGCGCCTTTATGAACGGACAGAAGCCCCTCCCCTCTTCAGTATCGACGATTTTGCAGTCCATCTAGATGCAACTAGGCAGTCGTTTTTAGAAACACATATTTCCGTCCTCGGCCAGGTCTTTTTGACTTCCCCTTATCCTCCAACCGCCTTTCTCGAGAAACATGCAGGCAAGTTGCTCAAAATCTCCCACGGACACGCAACTTAGGTTGAAAAATTCATTGATAGCGAAAACCGCCCTCGCCTATAGTCCAACATAATCTTGAATGAGGTTCTTCCTATGAAGCAATGGTTTTTTGCACTCTCTTTGCTGCCGCTGATGTCCTATGCGAATGAAGAAATTGCAGCGACATCTTGGGACGAACGAAAGCAAGACCTATGGGAAAGATCCCATGAAAAGAAACCTGTCGCACAAAATACAGAAACCGCTGCTCCCAAACCCGCTCCCCAAATGATGCCGAGTTGTACTGACCGTGTCTTCAAATGGCGGCCCAGGCTCGATACGCACGATTTTTATGCCGATGTCGAATATATCTTCTGGAAGCCGTTTGAACAAGGCACCGATTTCGTAGTCAAAGAAAATCCAGCGCAAGTAGCGTTTTCAGAGGCTGATGAACTGGACAATGTATCAGCGCAGTGGGGAACAGTCGAGGAAGCAAAATTTAATTGGGCCTCGGGATTTCGCGTAGGAGTAGGCTATATATTCGGGCCAGATTATTGGGATGTAGGAGCTGAATATACGTATTTAGCGCCCAAGAGAACATTCAATGTGACTGCTAATCCCGCAGCAGGGTCATTTATCTATGCGACATTCCTTAGCACGAGCACGAATGGCAATGTATTGGCAAGCTCGAAAATTGGGATGCATTACAATGTTGGCGATTTATTCTTATCAAGACGTTTTCAGATTTCCAAACAAATCCTTCTGCGATGGGTCATGGGAGGGACAGGCGCGTGGATCAGTCAGCATTGGAATATCGTCAATTTGGATAGTCCGCTGATATTTGAGACTATAGGAGCCTTTACTATTACAAAGAACAATTGGGAATTCAAGGGCGGCGGATTTAAAGCTGGGTTTGAGAGTGATTGGTACATCGGTTCGGGATTTAGTTTATTGGGAAAATTCAAAGCAGCTTTGCTCTTTGGAGACTATCAGAATTACCGTGTCACCCTTTATGGTTTACTACCTCTCGGCAGTCCTGAGATTCTGGAAGCCAACCCTAACTTGCATGATCATAGGATTGTGCCAACACTGCAATGCTCTCTAGGGCCTTCTTGGGGAATGCGACGGGACCATTGGGCAGTCAATTTCTTTGCAGGCTATGAATTGAATTTCTGGTACAATTTGCACGAGATCTTGCTTTCGGATATAAATTTGACTGAAATTGCACCTCGGCCTTCGCGCTATGTCTACGCGCCCTTCGGCCTTCAAGGACTCACAGCGCGCCTGCAGGTGAATTACTAAAGAAGATGCCGCATGTAGGCATGGCCAAGAGCATAGCTCTTCGTCTCGGAGACCTTCTTCTGTCTGAGAAGTGAAAATTGTTCGATGAATTTTAGCGCCAATACTTTCCCAAGCTGCACCCCTTCTTGATCGAAGGAGTTGATATTCCAGATAAAGCCTTGGAAGGCGACTTTGTGTTCGTAATAGGCAAGAAGACTGCCCATCGCAAAAGGATCGAGGCGGCTTGCCAGTAGCATCCGGTTAGGACGGTTGCCCGGGAAGAACTTATTCGGGTTGTCGTTTTTTTGCCCGATTGCAAGAGCGATCGACTGCGCAAACATATTGGAGAGAAGTTTTTCCTGGCTGGTCGTTCCTTCGTACATCACATCTTCGCGGTATTGATTTTCGCAAAATCCGATGATTTCGAGCGGAACGACAGTCGTGCCTTGGTGGATGAGTTGGAAAAAGGAGTGCTGGCCATTGGTGCCAGGCTCGCCCCAGATAATCGGCCCTGTTTCAAAGTCGACAGGCTGCCCTTTTTTATCGATCCGTTTGCCGTTGGATTCCATATCGAGCTGCTGCAAATGCGCAGGAAAACGGGACAACGCTTGTGAATAGGGAATGATGGCTACGGTAGGATGATGGAGGAAATTGCGGTTCCAGATGCCCAATAGGGCAGAAAGCAGAGGAAGGTTTTTCTGAGATCGGGATTCAGCGCGACTCTGTCCATCGCATGGGCGCCGCGAAGAAAGTCGAGGAATCGATCCATTCCTAGGGCAAAAGCAAGCGTCACGCCTCCGACCATCGAGGTCGCCGAGTAGCGTCCGCCGATATAATCCCATATATAAAACGAAGCTAGATATTGCTGCGGATCGTCCATCGGACTCCCTTTTCCAGTGACGGCGACGAGATGATCTTTGGATTGAGTCCGGCCCTTTTGAAATGCTCTTTGACGTATTCTTCGTTGGTCAGGGTCTCTAAAGTCCTGCCAGATTTCGAGACCACGACGACAAGGGTCTTCGATAGATCGAGACTTCTTAATACTTGCGCTCCATCATCGGGGTCGACATTCGAAAGAAAATGCACCCTGCGGCCCGGCTTTTGGAAGGCCTCCAATGCCATATAAATGGCTTGCGGCCCAAGCTGCGATCCGCCGATGCCGATTTGGACGATGTCGGTAAAGCGATTTTCTTTTCGATCTCATTGAGAAAATCGCGGAGTTTTTCGAGTTCTTTATAGGCGAGCTGCTGTCGCCTCGGTGGCAACAGGGGAAGGATTGCGGTGTTCGAAGAAGTCGCGCATGGCGGTATGGAGGGCCGGGCGATTTTCGGAAGATGCCCTTCGATGAAATTGACGATCTCGCCTGCTTGCATCGCATCCATTTTTTTCAGAGCCTGCGTCTCTTCGGCGAGGGCAAAAAGAGCTTTCATGACACTCTCGTCGACCCGCTCTGTCCCATAGAAAAGCTTCAGCCCCATCGCTTCTGCTATGAAAGTGTCTACTCTCTTAGGAGAAAGCGCCCCTTCTTTGGTCAAATCAAAAGGATTTTTGGCAAGTTTTTGGAGTTCGGCATACGACTTAAGACGTGTGAATGACATGCAGCCACCTACCTTTCTTCACCAATAACAACCATGGACTTTACAAAGCAATATTCATTGCCGGAAACAGGGACAAATACTATGATATTTGCCGAAATCGGAGCATAGCGCAGCTTGGCTAGCGCGGCTGCTTTGGGAGCAGTAGGTCGGGGGTTCGAATCCCTCTGCTCCGATTTCCTTTCTCACAGAGTATTTCACCATCAATTCCGGTTTTTCCACCATAAGAGATTATCTCTCCCCCTGCAGCCACAAATCCTTGCGCCTTTCTTTTTCCAGCTGCAGAAACCCCTCTTGCAACCATCACGAGCGTATCGAGTCCGTCCCATTCTTCATTGAGAATGGCTTGAGGCACTAAACGTATCGGGATTTCTTCTTCCTTTAGCCATTGCAAGAGCTCTTCGAGATCTTGCACAGTTTCAGGTTCACATAGCCCATCTTCAGGAATGACGCATCCGATAGTCCCTTTTTGCGGAAACCATCCAGAAACTTCTAGATGAAGATGACGGAACCGCTCCTTTGAAAGAAGGATCGCGATATCGGACAGATTGTTTGCTTCGCTTACATCGATCCGCACAATGGCACCAAGCTCATCCGGCAGAAAAGAAGCGAGTCTGTGGAGATAATCGGCAAAAAGGGTCATCGCTTTGATATGGCTACGCAGGGGCTCTTGCAGACCAGGAAGCTCTTCTTCGTAAGCATCTCGGGCATCGATCTTCCTATAAAGGGCGCTTGAAGCAAGAACGACCCCTTTACTCACTTTAGCAAAGAGTGGATAGACATTTTTTACGAAGGCTAGTAAGCCAAGCGCTCTTTGTTGGAAAAGCGATTCATCGGTGAGCGGTTCTAAGACAGGATCGATGCCGAAGTCGAATCGCCAAAGGACCTCTTCGCTCCGCATGGCCAGCTGACATTCTTCTTTCCAGACAAGATCATCCTTGGGAAGAGCGGAAAGGGTGATTTCAACCATCGGCTTTCCTTTCAAATTGATGGTAGCGGATTTGGCAGCCCTTTGCGCGCCAGAGCGTCTCGAAGAAAGAATCTCCATAGCCAGGCCACTTCGTCAAATAATAAGGAGAAGGAAGGCGAGAGCGCCAGGCACAAAGGCCATGCATCTCCTCGATCATTTGCGAGCTGTATTGTTCATCGTCGGTGACGAACATCGCATTGCCCCCTTCTTTGACGACCCGGGCGCTTTCTTCTACGAAGGGCTTTTGAATAAGCCGGTGCTTAGCATGTCCGCGCTTGGGCCAAGGGTCGGGAAAATTGATGAAGATCTCGTCGAATGCTGCCTTGGGCACATAGAAACGGCAAAAGGTCAATGCATCGCCACAGACGATGAGAAGATTAGAAACGGAGGAGTTCTTCATCTTCGACCAAATCTTGCGTACGCGATCAAAACGCTTTTCTACCGCTACCCAATAAAATTGCGGGAACTCTTTGGCTTTCGATACGACCCAATCGCCATTGCCGCTGCAAAATTCGACATAAATAGGCCTGTCAGTTTTTTCGAAAAGCGAAAAGCTCTCGTGTTTGTCGTAATACGTGGGTACGAAGAGCACACCTTCATGCACAAGAGGCTGACGAGTATCCCATTTAAAGGGACATTTCAGATCTTTAGGTTTCAAAACTATCTCCTATGGGCGACTAGCATACATGAAATTTCTCTTTTTAATGAGTAGGAGTTTTGCTAAGCTCAACTTATCCTTATCAACCCGATAAAAATTATGCTTGCACTTACCTCCGTACTCTGCACGTTGATGGTCGCCTCGGGGACAGTCATTCAAGACGCTCCCTGCCATGATGAATGCGCGGAGATTGCCGCCGTTCTCCCAGAAGAAACGCAAGGTTCGATCACGCCTCCTCTGTCTAAAAGCCAGGTAACCCAAACCGATGCGGAAGGCAAACTTTACGAGGAAAAAGACTTAAGACAATTAGACTCCAATCTAGAGCTCTCAGCCCCCAAAGTCTTAGCGCCCGAGACAAAAATTCTCTTTAAAGCTCCCGAAGTGACAGCGAATCCCCTTCCAGCAAATCCCCCTATTTCCCAGCTGCCCGCAACCGATAGCAAAGTCGTGGTGACGGAAAAAGCAAAAGCGCCACCTCCTGCGGTCCTCGAAGAAAGAGAAACCCGTATCGATATGGGAAAGGTTTTTGCCGGCGCTCCTGTGATTTATTCCATTCTTCTTTTGATGTCCCTCGCAGGTTTTGCTCTCTGGCTCTATCATTTCCTTCTCACTAAAAACAAAGAGCTGATGCCTGAGAACTTCTCCAAAGAAGTCGAAAATCAACTCGCTACGGGCAATTGGCAAGAAGCGCTCGTTCTTTGCCGAAAAGAGCCGAACCTCCTCTCGAATATGATTACGGCAGCGATCGCCGCCCGCCATGAAGGGAGTCAAGCCATGATTGAGCGGATGCAGGCAGAAGGTAAGCGCTCTACCAGTTATTTCTGGCAACGGCTCTCTCTTCTCAATGATATCGCGCTCATCGCCCCGATGATCGGTCTTTTGGGAACCGTACTTGGAATGTTCTATGCCTTCTACGATGTCAACCGATCGATCGAAAGCATGTATACCCTGTTCGATGGCTTGGGCATTTCTGTCGGCACTACAGTCGGTGGACTGATCGTCTCGATTATGGCGCTCTTTTTCCAATCGACATTGAAATACAGACTTGTGCGTCAACTCGCTCTTGTCGATGCAAAAGCGCAGCAAATCGCCCTTCATCCGATTGCAGTACCCCTACATAACGTCCATTTAAGAGATCCCCATGAGCTTAGTACCTGACGAGGAACTCACAAAACAGGGGCAGCTGAATTTAGCCCCCATGGTCGATTTTCTCTTTCTCGTCGTAGCCGTATTTGCGATTTTGGCTGTAACACGAACGGCTCTCAATGACGCCGAGCTCGATCTCGTGAAGACCACAGCAAAACTCGATAGCGGATCCAAGGTATCGGAAGACTTCATTGTCGATCTCACCGTGACTAAAGAAGGCAAGTATAAGTGGCTGACGGAAATGCACGATTTTATCATCAACGACCCACAGATCATCCGTAATGAGCTCATCAAGCAAAAGCAAAAAGGACTGCTCCCGCCCAACACCAAGCAGACCAAGATCCTTCTGCATATCGATAAGGGCGCTTCCTGGAATTCGATCGCCAAGTTAGTCCTAGCTGTTCGGGAGGCAGGATTCCAAGTGCATCCTGTCTATGAACTCGATGAGTGAGAAAATTTCTTTTACCCTAGAGGTACTATGTTGAGAAAAGCATCCTTGTTAGCCATTACGCTCTTTGTGCCCATGATCGCGCCAGCGTTGGCCGATACGCCCAAAGAGAACAATCTCCCCGCAAAGACAAAGGAATTTTTTGTCGATGTCGGTGATGCCAAGCTCTTTTGCCGCGTCATGGGAGAAGGCTCGCCTGTCATTATCCTGAATGGCGGCCCAGGGATGTCGCAAGAATATTTGATGCCCTATTTGAGCAAACTCTCCAATCAACACCAAGTCCTCATGTACGATCAAAGGGGTAGCGGCGAATCGATCGGCGAAATCAACGACGATTCGATAACGATGCAGACCTACGTCGACGATTTGGACAAAATCCGAAGAGCGGTCGGCTATAAAAAAGTCACCCTCCTCGGCCATTCTTTCGGTAGCTTGCTGGCCATGAACTATGCCGGTCAACACCCTGAGTTTGTCGAGAAACTCGTTCTCTCTAATTCCATGGCTGCCACTTCAGAGGACTTTTCCAAATTCCTCGAAGAATGGGGCAAACGGGTAGCCCCCCATATGGAAGAACTCAAAACAATGCGCGAGTCGAAGTCCTTCATATCCGGGGATCCTGAGGTCCATGCCAAATACGTCAAGCTGATGTTCCAGAGCTATATGCGTGATCCCAAAAATGCGGAAAATCTTCGTGTAAAGTTCACTACAAAATCGGCCCGAGACGGCTTCAAAGTGCATGAATTATTTGGAAAAAATCTTTTTTCCAAGCCCTATGACATCAACAGTCAGCTGGCCAACGTCAAGTGCCCAGTGCTGATCATCCATGGCGATAGCGATCCTGTACCGCTAGCTACTGCGAACCATCTCAATAAACAGATGACCAATTCGCAGCTCGTGGTCTTACGCGATTGCGGCCACTTTGCCTTCGTCGAGCAACCTGATGAATTCATCAAGACTGTGAATAAATTTTTAGACAAAAAATCACCCCTAAAAAGGTAATTTTTTTCTAGAGTACAACCCAATGGCGCTGCGCAGTATCATAGACGGCTATGATCCGCGGCGCCTTACCTTTTCTACTTCTTCTTTCCGCTTGCACCTTTCACTCTTCCCCCCAAGAGAAAGCGGTCATTAGCTATCGCACTACCTCATTTCCGAAAACAATCGACGATGACAATTTCCCGATCGTAGCTTTTACCAAAAACAAAGAAGCCGTCTGGCAACTGCTCGATCGCGCCACCATGCGCTTTGCCCAAGGCGCTATCGAAAAAAGCCAAGACGACTATCTAATCGCCCTCGATGCGATCGATTACTACCGAAAAACTCTTGTTCATGAAGATGCGGCTAAACTCCTCATCGAAGATAGTAAGGCTCCTTACATCCCTCCCTTTTATGAAACCCTGCTCGCCCGTTTTATGGCCTCTTGCGCCTGTTTTCAAAACGACGATCCGCAAAACGCCATCGCTCTACTTAGACAAGCGGAATCTCTAGAAAGCCTCGAGCGCGAGCTCAGCAAATCCAACGAATATTGCCCTCTCACCCACTACCTACTCGCCGCCGCGCTTGAACAACAAGGCGACCCTTCTCAAGCAAGGCTTCTTTATGAGCGGATCGGACTCAAAAAAGAGCCCAATAAGTCGGCTACGGTCATTTGTCTCGTCCACGACGGACTTCTTCCTGAGAAAAAAAGTGTCATCGCGCCTCTAAGTCTTGTAAGCATGCAGCTTCTAGAAATCCTCCTTGCCGCATGGGACATCGAGCCGGCCCTTTCATCCCTCAGCGGAATAGCGATCCCCGCCTTTCCAGAAGATCCATCACCCCAAACCCCCATCGATCTTCGCCTCGATAGACAAACGCTACCTTGCATCCTCTCCTATGATCTTTTTGCCCAAGCCAAAGACGATCTAGAAAAAAGGCTCCCAACTATTGCGACAAGAGCCGCTGCAAGACAGCTCATCCGAAGAGCCGGCGTCGCCTATGCCTATGAAAAAGATCCCCTCGCCGGCCATCTCGCTGATTTCGGTATGCTCTTTGCCAACCTATCCACGACCGCCGATACCCGGATGTGGCATACACTGCCCCAAACGATCCATGTGTACCGCAAAGAACTCGAGCCTGGCGTGCATACCCTCTCCTGCTCCGGCGGCAAAAAAACCTCCTTTAAAATCGAAGCGGGCGATCTTCTCATCGTTCAGCTTTTCCGTCCTCACGGACACGAAACCCATTTTCAACTTCCAAAAACCAAGGAAATCCTATGAAACGTTCGCTTCTTCTTCTTTGTCCCTTAGTCATGCTCTGCGCATGCGGGCGGAATATCCGCACTGCGCAAGACGTCACGCCTGGCCATGAAAAACAGGCCTGCCTCGATTGGAAATATGGCGCTACCGATATCAAAATCCAAACAGCCCATGTCACAAGCGAACTCATGAAACGTTGGTGGTCCGTTACAAAAGAAGAACTCGAGACCAAGGGCAAAGCGCGCATCGTCATCACTGAAGTCGATAACCGCACCGATCAAGTCATCTCATCGGCCATGATCCGCGATATCATCGAAGAAGTGGCGATCGACGATGGACGTTTTACCGTCGTAGTCGGCGATGCGCTCGATGAAAAAGAGCTCGACCGCCTTCTCGATAAGACGACGAAAAATCCCAAGTATGCCGATGCGACAAGGCCCAAACGCCACAACGCTACGGCTCCAGCGTTCGATGCAAGAATCCGCATCACCAAGGCGATCACGCATCAAAAAGATCACGATCTCGAGCACTATCGCTTCCAGATCGTTCTTTATGATATCGAGACCCAGGAAGCGGTTGACTCAGCTTCCGATACTATGTATAAAAAAGTTAGCCTATAGCCTGGTAAACCTTGAAAGAAGCGCTGCTCACGATTTTACGAGATGAAAAGACTAAAGCGGGAGCTTTCCGTGAAGCTACCTCCCGTCTTGCCGAACTTCTCGCAGCCGAAGCAGCGCTCTCAGTTCCCCTAGAAAAGAAAACCATCAATACCCCCCTCAAAGCCTGTGAAGGGAAGTATTTAAAGGCCGATATCCTCCTCGTACCTATCCTAAGGGCCGGACTTACCCTGCTTCCCGCCTTTCTAAAGCTCTTCCCTGATTCTAAAGTAGGATTCCTCGGCATACGCAGAGATGAAGAAACCGCCGAACCCCATCATTACTACGATAAAATCCCCAATCTTTCAGGGCAGGAACAGATCTTCCTTCTAGATCCGATGATTGCCACAGGCGGCACCGCCCACCTCGCCATCACCCATCTCCACCGCGCCGGCGCCGACCTTAAGAAAATCCACCTCATCGGCATCATAGCCGCAAAACCCGGTGTCGAAAGAATCAAAAAAGATTTCCCTGCCGTACGTCTCAATATCGTCGCCACCGACCCCGAGCTGGATAGTTCCCACTATATTGTCCCCGGACTTGGCGACTTCGGCGACCGCTACTTCATCACTTGATTTTAAGACTCCCCATACCCTAAACTTCCCGTCTCGTGCCCAGATGGTGGAATTGGTAGACACGCCAGATTTAGGTTCTGGTGCCGTAAGGTATGTAGGTTCGAGTCCTATCCTGGGCAAATAAAAAAGAGGCAAACGCCTCTTTTTTTTTGCCCAGAAAGCTAGCCAATTTATTGGCTGGCGTTAGGACGAGAAGTGAAGCATCCTGTAGGATGCGAACCGGCGGGTTTATCCGGAGTCCTATTCTGGGCAAAATTTATTTTGGCGAGAAAGCAAGCCCATAGTTTGGCTTGTGGTAGGACGAGAAGTGAAGCGACGTATTCGTCGCAAACAGGCGGGTTTATCCGGAGTCCTATTTGGGCAAGAGTTTAGCTTGTCTTAGGAATCGAGTTGAAGTGCCCCATGCAAGGCGTGGACCATCTCCAAATTAATGCTGTTTCTTGCCACCTCCTACAAGCTTATTAACTTAATAATCAATATCTTAGATCGCCGATAAATTGCTGTAACTTTACAGTAATTCATTGATTACTGTAAAGTTACAGTAAAAACACAGAGGATATCGGGATGAGATGCTTTAAATGCTTAAGATCCCTGGATAGAAGAACAGATTCACGGGTTACATAAAGAATGTTTTACTGAGATGGTTCGAAGTAAAAGATTCGGAAATGCAATTCAGTTTGACTATGAAAACAGCAGGAAATAGCAATGATCCCACTTGCTCATTTGAATTCCAGTTTTTTTCATGGGAGATTTAAGAAATACTCTGCTCGCCTTGGAGGTTCAGGCTATATTGTCAAAGTGCGGCAAGAGCCTTTTCAGGATCTTCCTGCGATGGAGTTTTTGTGTAATCAAATTGCAAGAACTTTGGGTTTAAATGTTCCTGATTTCTATCTTATTAAACTAGAAGGACAGGCGGAAGCATTTATTTCAAAAAATTTTATGGAAAAACATACCGATGCGAATTTACTACATTTATATCGATTCATGGATGAGAGGCCATTTGATCTAGCGAATATTATTGAAGTGATTTCAAATCATACAGGAAATCACTTAGAAATTGATCAATTTATATACCTTTGCTTATTTGATATGTTGATCGGAAATCACGATCGGCACGGAAGAAATTTGGCGTTTATTCAAACGCCGAATGGAAAATTTCTTGCGCCTTTTTATGACAATCCTTCTTATCTGGGTATTGAAGAAGATTGGTTGTTAAAAGCAGACCATGAACCCTGCGGTAAAATCCATACTGCAAGTTCTACAGAGCCAAAAATGCGTGAATATGCAACTGAATTTTGCAAATTTGGATATTGTTCTATTGTTCAAGAATTTTCAACATCAATAGATATAAATGCGGTAGTGTCATTGGTTTCTGAGAGCTTTATTTCCGTGGCGAGAAAGGAGGCATTTTTAACTCTTATTACAAGAAGATTTAAAGAACTAAAGGAAGCGTTGGAGCTCTATGAACACAAAGAGTGAAATTTCCTCTGTGCTCGTTTATCTAGAAAGACGCAAGAGTCGAAAGCTTGTAGGAGAGTTAACTTACAATGCGAAGGAAAAAACTTACATTTTTCAATATGATAAAAAGTATTTGCATTCCAGGCTGATTCCTTTAGGTCCAGAATTGCCTTTAAGCCGTAAAAAATTTGTTTCTAAAAAACTTTTTGAATCATTTGTTGACCGCTTGCCTTCGCGTGAAAACCCTGCTTATAGAGATTATTGTTTATCTGAAGGGATAGCTGTAAACGAGACAGATCCATTCATTTTGTTAACGACAATTGGGAAAAGAGGCCCATCTTCTTTTGTATTTGAAAGCCGGCGTGAGAGAACATTTAATGCGGAGGATGTGAGAGCATTTCGAGAAGAATTAAACTTGACCACCAAAGAGTTTTCCCTCGGTTTTGCTATCGCAGAAAAGACACTTATTTCAATCGAAGGCGGACAGGGCGGAGGTAGAGATGTCATGAAACGCTTAGAGTTGTACATACGATTTCCTTCGGTCGCTCTATTTGAATTTCAAAGAAATTGTGCTCAAATTCATAGAGACAAGCGGCGCCTGGTCGAACAAATTCTTACTAAAAAGATTAAAATGACGTTTGGGAATTCCTAACCCCTTTAGAGGATTGGGATGAATCACGCCCTAGAGGGCATACTTATGATAGAGAAACAATCCCTTTCAGACCAACTCATTATTAATTGCCTAAATACCGATTATGGCATTGAAGTTGCTACGCTTACATTTCTTCCTCTGGGCGCGGATATGAATGCGTCAGTATATAAAGCTCAAACGCATGACCAGACATCTTATTTCGTAAAGCTAAAACGTGGCCACCATCATGATATCAGCGTTGCGATAGTAGAGCTGTTACATGATGCCGGGATTCAACAGATTATTCCGCCCGTTAAAACAATCCATGGTCAATCAACTCAGCGTATTGAAGATTTTACTCTCATTGTGTACCCATTTGTCGATGGACAGGATGGATTTAGCCGTAATCTAACGGATGATCAATGGATTAAACTCGGCAAAGCGTTGAGGCAAGTTCATGAAATTGATGTGCCGCTCATCAATCCAAAATCGAATCCGGAGAGAAGCCTATTCACCTAAATGGCGAGAGGCTGTTCGGTCGCTCTATACTCATATTGAAGCTGAACCGATCGGCGATGAGATCGCCTTAAAATTATTGAAGTTTATGAAGGAGAATATGCTGGCAATTCGCCGACTGGTAGATCGCGCTGAACAGCTAGGCCAAAAGCTCCAGGACCAATCGCCTAAATTCGTGCTGTGCCATTCCGACATTCATGGCGGCAATGTATTGATGGATGGAAATGACACTATCTACATAGTGGATTGGGATGATCCTATCATGGCGCCAAAAGAACGCGATCTCATGTTTATTGGCGGAGGTGTTGGAAATGTTTGGAATAAGCCGCATGAGGAAAAGCTTTTTTATAAAGGCTATGGAAAGACTGAAGTTAATTCGACAATCCTGGCCTATTACCGGCATGAACGAATCGTGGAAGATATTGCCCTCTACGGTCAGGAGTTACTTTTGACGACAGCCGGAGGCGAAGGACAGGCCAGAGATGTACAAGCAGTTTATAGGCATGTTTGAACCCCAGGGCGTGGTAGATATAGCATTCAAAACTGATGAGAACCTAGCCATCTAGGGCGCATATAAAAAGAGGGAAGGCTTTTGCCTCCCCTTTTTTATCCAAAAGCAAGCTCATCTCTTAGAAATCGGCACGAATGTTGAAAACTATTCCCTGAAAGGCTAAATCGCCGCCCTGATGAGTCTCGCTATAACTAAATAATTGACCCGATATGGGCAATATATAGGAGTTGATAAACTGATTCTGATTGAACCATTCATTGAATTCATACCCGAGACTTAGCGCGACACGGCATCGATCTTGATTGCAAAGGGTTTCCCATGTAAATCCAAGCCCCGTTTGCAAAGTCGTACGCAATCTCCAAAATTGTTCATGGGTTTTACCAGGCAAACCGAAAGGTGTTTCAGGATTTGATACACTTGGTGGAGGAAGTATACCCAATGTGTTTTCAACAACATCGAAATGCCCATAAATCAATGCTCCGGTGAGCTGGCCATAGAGTCCCCAATTCTCGGTAAAATGCCAGCCTATATCTACCCCGCCTCGCATTCCCAACCCCCAAAAATTACATTCCCCATCCAATTTTGTTTGAGGAATGGTAGCAGGGAATTGGATAATGTCATAGGCAACATGATAGTCTTGCAGCAGGCCAGCACCGCGCAGGCCCATATGTGGGTGTATAGTCAAATGAGTCCCGGAAAAATAATCCCTGCCGATTTCAAAGTCCAATGTGTTGTAATTGATCGACCATCGAGAAGTGGAATGGTCAGTATTTATGCCAAAGAAATTAGGACTCCATTCAGGACTTAGTAAGGCTAGTGTCTAATATTCGTGCTTTTTGCACGACGAGCTGTATTGCGGATAAAGGTATAATTAAGAGCTAAATCCCAATCATCATGCTCTTTCAATTGCCCACCGATTCCAACGCGAAATCCGGGATTCCAATGATAATTCATATCATAGAGTTTTCGATCGATCCCTGGCAAAAATGAATTTTGAACTTCGGGTGTAGGCTGGGAAAACCCTTTAAACCGTGAAAGGGCTCTAAATTATCTTCAGTGGCCTGCCAGTAGAGGAAGTCGACTGTAAAGAAAAAGCCGCAAGTGTCAGGTTGGCGTTCATGGTTCGGAGGAACTTTCCCCCCCACTGTCCCACGAACGTTTTTCGAAACGATCGAATCCCTTTGCTCGGAAGTTATTGAAGACGATGAATCCGCCAATGAAGATTCAGATAAAGATGGAGTTTCAACTGAAGAAGCTGTTGGAGCCTCCATTGAAGAGGAAGGCTTAACTTCATCTTTGAGCTCCGCGAGGACAGAAGTAATCTTCGCTAACCTTGCTTCTAGATCCTCGAGATTTGCATCTCTTGGAGCATCGGAATTTTGCGTATTCGGCGCCTTGCGTTTCCCTGAAACTGAGCTCTGCGCAATTTCCTTATCGACCTCGGCAAAGATCAAGGAAGGACTTATTGCTAAAAGAGAAGTTAGAGCTAACTTCTGAAATCTACTGGAGGATTTCATAAACCACCTTTTGTTCTAACTTTCATCAATAGCACATAGCATTTTTTTCGTCTGATTAAAAATGCGTTCAACTACTCCTCGCTCACAGTAGGCGTAGGCGCGATGATCATCTCGCGAAAACAGATAGGATTGGGCTGCTCGTACGCATAGAGAATGGCCTGAGCAATGACATCGGGATCTAGAGGATGTACTTGCTTCCTCATTTTATCGAATTCCGCTTTTAGATTTTTGAAGGTCGTTTGACTGCCCACCTCGGTTTCTACAGCTCCTGGGGATACAGAGCATAGACGTACATTGTATTGCGAAACTTCCTTGCGCACGACATCGGTTAAGGCCCTGACGGCAAATTTCGAAGCGCAATAGGCCGACTGGGTTGGATACGAATCGTAGCTGGCTACCGACCCAATATTGAAAATCGTCCCTCTTTTACGCTTCACCATGCCGGGAAGGACGAGATGCATACCATTGACGACGCCCATCACATTGACATCGAGCGTTTTTTTGCATTCTTCAGGATCTTGCTCATGAAATAGCCCCAGATAGAGTACAGCCGCACTACTGATCAGGCAATCTGCAGGGCCGAGCTTGCCTTCTGCTTCTTGAACGGCTTTTTTAAAGGCGTCGAGGTTCGTCACATCGACTTTTCTGCAAAGGACTTTGTCTGATTTGAATTTTGCAAGTCGGTCTTCACGCCTTGCAACGAGAAGAAGAGGGTAGCCTTTTTCTTTAAATGCCTTGGCCGTCGCAGCTCCGATTCCAGAACTCGCACCGGTAATAATGACTAATTTTTTCTCCACTACAGGCCCCTTGAGAATATACTTCCTCCGTAGCATAAGGGATCTTTTTGTGCATGAGTCGAATCTATGGCCATTCTCGATTATCTCCTCTTTGTAGGCATCTTGCTGCTTTTGGTTATAGTGGGCGTCTATCGATCGAGGAAAATCGGAACTGAATCTGCTTATCTCTTTGCTGAAAGAAAAACCAAATGGGCGGCGCTCACGGCCACGCTTGTGATGACGGAGTTCAATGGAGCGACGCTCATCTCCTTTTCTTCTTTAGGTTATGGCGTCGGTTTTTGGGCGCTCTGCATGCCCTGCATTTTCCTCATCGGCCTGCTTTTTTATGCCGTGACAGTTTCGAAAAAATGGAAAACCTATGACGGCATATCGGTAGGAGGATTTTTCCGTGAGCGGTATGGAAAAGATATCGGAGCCTTGACTAGCTTGCTTTTACTCCTTGCCATGCTGGGATTTAGCGCGACGTACATCAAGTCCCTGCTTCTTCTTTTTCAGCCACTATTTCCCTCGGTCGATCCATGGATTCTCAGTGCGAGTTTGCTCGCGATGATTTTTGCGATGAGTTTACGAGGCGGCCTGATTGCGATTATCCGCACGGATGTCTGGAGTTTTGTCTTTTGCGTTCTTTTTTTTCCTTTTCTCGCATTTTTCTTATGGAAATCGTCCCATTTGACTCCGGTTTCCTTATCCTCGGTCGAAAATGCTCAAACGCTCTTGCCGCTCCGTTTCGTCTTTTCGCTGACGATGCTCACGATGTTTACCTATATCCTCGCTCCTTGGTATGGGCAAAAGATCTTTGCCGCGCAGTCAAAAAGGACCGCTTTTTGGGCAGTAGTCGCTGCTGCCATTCTAGTATTTGTCCTGTATGGGTCGGCGATTATCGCCACGGCATTTTTCCGCTATCGAGGCTATGCTTGTCCCTCTTGGGAATTGGCGCTACCTCATTTAATCCATCAATGTTTACCGAGCGGAATGAAGGGAATCGCTTATGCGCTGCTTTTTGCCACCTCGGCGACGACGCTCACAGGAGTCTGGAGCGCGATGGCGTCGATGTGGGTGGGGGATTTTGTGAAAAAACCCGCGACAAACTGTAACCGAAGTATTCTGGCGACGCTAGCGTTTGCCTCGATCTCGTATCTCCTCGCCAATACCTTTGTCGATAAAGTATTCGATAAACTCATCTTAGCGAATATTCCCGTCGCTGCCCTCTCATTCGGATTGCTTGCGGGATTTTATTGGAAAAAAGCATCGAGATTCGGCGTCTATTTGAGCATTCTTACGGGATGTCTATGCGGAGTTGGGGCTTATGCGATTTTTGGCGAGGCGGGTGGCTATACTTGGTATTGGGCCGTCTATGGGATTCCTCTTACCTTCCTAGTGGGAGCCCTCGGATCCCTCTATCGATCCCATAATTCTTTAAGCCGCTTATCACGCCCGCAATTGTAGCGGTAGAATTTGTAGCGGATCGAATTTTTCTTCCAATATTCTTGGTGATAGTCTTCAGCAGGACAAAAGGCTTTCGCCGGTGCGATCTCGACTAAAATCGGTGTTTTGAACGTTTTATCTTCGATGAGCTTGGTTTTATAGTCTTGCGCGAGCTTCTGCTGCTCGGGAGTCGTCGTAAAGATCATAGGGCGATATTCCGAACCGATATCGCAAAATTGCCCATCGCTTCGCAAAGGGTCAATATTATGCCAATAGACATCTAAAAGATCTTGGTAGGTGACTTTATCAGGATCGTAAACAACTTCTACAGCTTCCACATGCCCTGTCGTTCCCGTAGAAACATCTTCATAAGTGGGAGAGACTTTATCCCCTCCTGTATAGCCTGCAGTCGTCGAGATCACCCCAGGAACTTGATCAAAGTCATGCTGCATGCACCAAAAACAACCGCCGGCAAAAATAGCTGTTTCATCGCCCCATAGCGAAGACATAGCGCCGCATACTAGGACGAACACCTTTTTCCACCAGCTCATGAACACCACCTTTTTTTTCTTGACAACTGCGATCTAAATTCCAACTAATAAAGATATGAAGAATACAATTATTGCAGCCTTACTTCTTCTCCATAGCTTTGCTGGCGGCTTTTGTCAAACTTTGGACACTTGCACACCGGAATATCGCTTCGACGGAAAAAAACTCATCCTCACTGAAGCGCAGTGGAAAGAGAAACTCACTCCCGAGCAATTCAAGGTCTTGCGCAAAGCAGGAACAGAAGCTGCTTTTGCCAATGACTATTACAACAATGAGAGACCGGGCATTTACGTTTGTGCTGGATGCGCCCTTCCTCTATATAGTTCTGAAGCAAAGTACGATTCGGGCACAGGCTGGCCAAGCTTCAGTCAGCCGATTTGTCCAGAAAACGTCTCTTATCACGAAGACTTCAGTCTCTTAGGTAAACGCACCGAAGTTTTATGTAGTAGATGCAATGGGCATCTAGGCCACGTCTTCAATGACGGCCCTCAGCCTACCGGCAAACGGTATTGCATGAACTCCGCCGCACTAAACTTTGAAGCACAATGAAATCTTACCCCATTGTCGTCATCGGCGCTGGAGCAGCTGGCCTCGTCATCGCTATCGGTGCTACCAAAGGGGGCAAACAAGTCCTTCTCATCGAAAAAGGCACTTATGGTGGCGATTGCACAAATTTCGGCTGCATTCCCAGCAAGTCCCTCATCGCGTCCGCTCATGCTGCCCATGCTCTTAAACGAGGCCATGAACTCGGCCTAGATTTTATGTATGACGGCCTGCAGGCAAAAGCCGCTCTTGAACGGGTGCGGCGCATTGTTGAGGAAGTCAAATCCCATGAAGATCCCCACGCCCTCGCTGAAATTGGGGTGGAAACGGTAACGGGACCCGCCTATTTCGAAGATCCGCATACATTAACTGCGAATGGCGAGACTTTTCATGGCGATCAAATCGTCATCGCCACAGGCTCTTCCCCTTTTGTTCCTCCGATACCCGGCCTTAGCTCCGCTGCATTTCTTACGAATGAGACCATCTTCGATCTGGAGGAAATTCCTGCAAGCCTTGCCGTGATGGGAGGCGGACCGATTGGCTGCGAACTCGCCCAAGCGTTTAGCCGCCTCGGTTCCAAAGTGACACTGATCCATACGCATGAAGAACTTCTGAATAAGGAAGAAGCGTGCGCTCAAGAACTCATAGCTGCACAATTTAAAGCCGAGGGCATTACTCTTCGCTTAGGCTGCAAGATCCAAGAGATCCAGCATCAAAAAGGCCTTTTCTCCCTACATCCCGAACATGGCCCCATCATCTTAACCGCTGCTTTGCTCGTCGCTGTAGGAAGACGGCCCAATACCTCCTCTCTTCGCCTCGAAGCCGCTGGTGTCCATTTTTCTGAAAAAGGGATCCCCGTAGATGACTATGGACGAACGAATGTGCGTCATATTTGGGCGGTCGGCGATGTCACGGGAGGGCCACTGTTCACCCACGCAGCCGAAAACCAGGCAAGATCGGTTCTCACCTCGTTTTTTCTTCCAAGCTTCTTCAAAAAACGGCTAGACAAGCAGCCTGTTCCGCGCGTCACCTTCACCGATCCGGAAGTCGCAAGTATTGGACTTTCCGAAGAAGAGGCAGCAAAAACCACTAAGATCGCCACCTATTTTATTCCATTTACGGAAGTGGATCGGGCAATTACCGAGGGAAGGACCGAGGGATTCGTCAAAGTCATTACGAAAAAATGGAGCAGCCATATTCTCGGCTGCACGATTGTCGGCCCTCGCGCCGGAGAAATGCTCGGAGAGATTTCAACGGCTATGTATGCCAAACTCCCCTTCCGCAAACTCTCAAGGCTTATCCATCCGTATCCGACCTATAACCAAGCGCTGCGCAAAGCCGCTGATCGGTGGCTTATCCAAACACTAGCCTCAGTTCTTAAGAGGAAAAAATGAAGAAATTCATCAAACGATTTGGTCTTCTCATCATCCTTCTCATCGGCCTTATTGTCGTCTATGCCACAGGGAGCTACCACTATTTGACCTTCGACTCCCTTAAAGCCCACCATCAGATTCTTAAAGAGACCATCCTTGCCCATCCGGTTCTTTTCCCCGTTCTTTTCATTCTCATCTACTTCGTCTGCACAGCACTTTCTGTTCCTGGAGCGATCTTCCTTACCCTCTTAGGGGGATATCTTTTCCCACAGCCATGGAGTACAATCTACGTCGTCTTTGCCGCGACTTGCGGCGCCGTAGCGATCTTCCTCGCAGCGCGTACCGCTCTCGGCGATGCCTTAAAAAAGAAAGCCGGACCTTTTTTAAAAAAAATGGAAAAGGGATTCCGGGAGAATGCTGCGAGTTATTTGCTATTCCTTCGCTTCATTCCTATTTTCCCCTTCTGGGCGGTAAATCTCGCACCTGCTTTCTTTGGCGTCCCCTTGCGCACGTTTATCTGGACAACGGCACTAGGCATCATTCCAGGCTCTTTTGTGTTCACCTTGGCCGGCGGAGGGCTTGAAAAAATCTTCGAAAGCCAGCAAGCTTTCTCCATCGGAGCAATTTTCAATACGCAGATCAAAATCGCTTTGACGTTGCTCGCGATTTTGTCCCTAGCTCCTGCTATCGTCAAACATTTTAGAAAAAAATGATCGAAGCCTACTTTCGCAAGAACTACGAGAAGATGTGTATCGAGCCTTTATTAAAAACCAAGGCTTTAGAAAGGATCCATCCCCATTATCTTACGATAGCAGCATGCCTCACAGGAATCAGTGTTGCTGCCTTGCTGTATTTCGAGCATCCCTTTTTCGCTTTTGCAGCTTTAGCGATTTCGGGGTTTTTGGATACGCTTGACGGTTGTTTAGCGCGCAGAACGAGCCGCGCTTCTTCGCAAGGCGCTGCTTTGGACATCCTCTGCGATCGCCTCGTCGAATTCTCCATCATCTTCGGTCTCTATTTAGTTGCTCCTACTTCAAGAGCGCTGCCAACTATTCTCATGCTCGGATCGATCCTTATTTGCGTGACTTCGTTTTTAGTCGTGGGAATCTTTCAGAGCAATACTTCAGAGAAGAGCTTCTTTTATAGCCCGGGACTCATTGAACGAGCAGAAGCTTTTCTATTCTTCTCAGCAATGATTCTTTTTCCTATTGCTTTTACATCCCTTGCTTATCTCTTCTCTATTTTAGTTTTTTTCACAGCATGGTTCAGGATGATACAGTTCATCCGACACTAGTAATAAATTCTTACTTGGCTTAATGTTTGCTTTGTCACATATTTCGTCTCTAACCGGGGAAAAAACAAAATGAAAAATCGATACACGAAGCTCATCGCTTCACTAGCTGCGGTGATGGCTGCAGACGCCCTTATCGCCGATGAATCTTCCACGAATGCAATGACCGAAGATGCAATTGCTGCAAAAGAACTCATCTTGAATAGTCCAGCGCCAAGAAGCAATGCTGAACTTGCGCAGGCAAAAAAGTCTTCCACAATGCAGTCTTCTTCCAGCTCTTCCAAGCAAGCGCCAATGATGGAACAGAGCTATCCGTTGACGAAAGAGCAAATGTCCAAGGCCTATAATGCTCCTGGCCGCATCAAAACATCGATGTCCTGGGATGCGTGGATCAATGGATCCTTCATCTGGTGGTTTGTCGATGAAGAAGGATTAGAGCTCGCAGTAAGCGCAGTTGATGCTCCTCCTACCACCCCAACAGCTCCTGTTAGCCTTGAAGCTTTCCTCCCCGATCACACCACGGTCCTTTACCAACCATTCAGATTTAAGCCAGGCTTTAAAGTAGGTCTCGGGCTCAACTTCAATTACGACGGTTGGACAGGCTATGCCGGCTATACATGGATGCACCAATCCACATCGCTCATCAGCGATGCTCCCTCTCAACCAGGTGGGATAGGAACTTGGTATTCGGGTAGTTGGTATCTCCAAGCGACACCTTTAGATCAGTACGTGTCTTCGACACAGGTAACTTCTAAATGGCATCTGCAAACAGACCTCCTCGAGGTGTACTTGAGCCGTCCTTTCTATGAAGGCCGCGCTCTCACTATATCACCTTTTGCCGGTCTTGAGGCCGCTTGGATTCGCCAACAACTGCGGATCAAGTCGAATGTCATTTCCACTACTGTTCCCAATGACCCGGTGGTGTCGTTTACCCAATCTAAAGCCTGGGCTCTTGGGCCAAAAGGCGGTATGCAAGGACACTGGCATATGGGATGGGGATTCCGTTTAGAAGGCGATTTTGCAGGAGCTCTCTTATTCACACGGTACTATAAGACGCACCATAGAGAAGATCCTACAGAAGCTTCAGATCCAGCCGCTGGTTTTACTGCAAGCATGCCGAACTACAATTGCTTGCGTCCAATGGCGGAAATGGGCTTAGGGCTTGGCTGGGGTAGCTATTTCAGCAACCAAAGCTATCACTTCGATCTCTTAGTGAATTATGATTTCATGATCCTTTGGGAGCAGAACATGATGCGAAAACTCATGGATGAAATCGCCGTCGGAACAGACGCCTCAGCAGGCGATCTGCATATGAACGGTCTGACCGTGACGGCCCGTTTCGATTTCTAACCCCTTCTAACCTAAGGGCATAGCTCATCTGAGCTATGCCCTTTTTCTTTGCCTAGTTTTCTTCTATAAACTCTTTATTTTACCCACTTCTAAAACTACGTACTAAATTATATTTTATACTGTTTTTATTACATTATTATTATATAATAATCTCACTACATTAATTTTTAAATCAGGAAGGATTATGGCATCATCAGCAAGCCCAAGAGTGGCAGTAGCGGCAGCGGTAAACTACGAAGATTACTTACGCCTTTCAACGGCAATTAAAGAAGAAGCCGAAGCTCACATGGATAATCCCTTTGGGAATCTACCTGCCTTAGTAAGACTACGCGATCGCATTTATACTCTTGCTGTAGAGATGGGCCTTCTCCCACAACCTTCCTCAGACGAAGAGCAACAGCAGTTAACCATAGCCTCTATGAATCTTCGCCAGGCTCGATATATCACCCACATCAATACTTCTGGAAGCCGCGATCACCGTATCTACCATAATGCCCTATGCCCTTCCCAACCACCAGCTTTGAAAAACTATGGATATGCCCCAAGACATGGCGCTACCGATGTCATCCAAGTGCCTATGCTCCGCAATTATCATCAAGGCAGCTCCCTTGTGGCTGCTGAAAGATTTTCTCCTGATGTCTGGCCCCGCGTCCCTCGAGAAGTAAGAGAGATGGCAGGAAATCTCGATGGCTTAAACGTCGATTTCTTCTGCCTCACTATGGATTGCCGCCAGATCGCTAATGCTACCACACAAGCACGTCCTGCAGTTCTTGCACCGCACCGCTGGGCAGTTCCAAATCTCAAGCCAGGCGATAGTAAAAGAAGAACTCTCGAAATGGGCCTTGTTCCCCTCTGCGGCATTCGTCCGGCAGAAGATAAAGATGCTCTTCCTTTTGGCGCATTGAAAAAACAAAGCATTCATGCCCATGCAGAACCTAAAGGAAGCAAAAATCCCGACAATATGCGCTATTCGCCCGATAATGCGCATTTCTTATTCGATCCCACCACGCCGTTTGCTGCTTTTTGGTCGGTCATTATCGATCGTGAGCACAATCGAGCTGTCGTTTCACGTATCCTAACAGTTACCAATTCTGAAGATCCTTATGCCGCAATCCTTCTCGATGCTGCAAAAGGTCGGAAGAACATGCATGAGCAGTATCTTGCACAATATAATGCCCTCGGTCAACTCAACCAAGTGCTATTCGGTCCTATCTTTGACGCTATTGATGCCGGTGATGCGAAAGCTGCCACAAAGTTGGTGAAACAACTCCCTGATTGGCATCGAGAGAGTATTCTCCAACAAATACGAGTCATCAAAAGACTCCCCGATGGAATTTCTGCTAGAGCCGCTTTTGAAAACGACCCTAAAATCGATAAACGCCACCACCTCAATAGAGAGGAACAGATCGCTGCCATTGAAGGCCATGTGTATGCAATCGGCGACCTTCTTATTTACTCAGGTTCGAAATCTTCTCGAAATAGATGTTGAACTCATTCGAAATCCCCTTATTGATCTTGCCCATGAATTTGAAGCAAATGACCCCCATGCCAGAGAGCATTTTGGAGCATTGGCAAAAGATCAGCAGAGACGGGTATTCGAAGCGATTTGGCGCATCAATGGTTCTCCTGATAGGGAAAATTTCGGGGAAAACCGTTTTGCAGCAGCCCCAAATAATGAAGTCGCTTCCGCTCTCTACTTCGCGACGACTTCCACAATGACTTTTAAAGCCCCAGAAATTGTCGAAGATGACAGAAAAGATCCTGCTGGACCTGCCGCTGTTAAAGCCGGACCTGCCGCCGCTAAAAAAACTGATGATGATGTTGATTTCTTCGATGAGGACAAAGAGCCTGCTGCTCCTGGAGCCTTAGATGAACTTCGAGTTCTTAAGACGAAGCTCGAAAGAGTCGCCGTTTTTATCCCGGTCTTGCAAGCTATTAAAGATAAGAAGGATCGCAAAGAACAGATCCAATCGTTCTTCAAAGATCAATTGCAAATCGACGACAAAGAAAAACGTGCTATCTACGACATTCTTGGCGCAAAACAGGGAAGATCCGCAGATAGAGTTCGAGAAAAAGGACGAGAAATATTCAATACCGATCTCAACGCTTTAGCAAAGGCGATCAGGGCACGTATTGAGCAACTCGAACAGACGAGAGATCGAAATTCTCGGTGCGATGATGGATGCCGAACGCGGACAGCTTGATAAAAAGGAAAAAGAACCTGCATCCGCTGCACAAAGAAAAGCTTCTGCAACTGCAAGCCCAAGAGTTCAAGAATCTGCCGACCTCGAGGCGCTTTTTGCTCTGAAAGGACAATACCAAGCTATTAGCTCATTCCTCGATTCTCTGTCAGCCAGCGCTGGGAAACTCAAGGATCAACTCCATGAGATTTTCAACCGCGAAGTCTCCAAAGAGGAAAAATACACCATCTATCGAATGCTCGGCACTGCGCCTGGCCGATCTGAGAAAGAAGCGCAAGATGCCGGAAGAAAGGTCTTTGAGACCAATCTCAAAGCAGTTACTCGCGCTGTTGAAACGCGTATGAATCAACTCGATGTTGCGATTGCAAACGTAACTCTCGATTAATTCTCTTATGGGCGCCTCTTTCTAGAGGCGCTCAAATTTCAGATAAGACGCAGCTTCTTTGCCATTGAGGGATTTCAAACTTACCGACATCGGAATGGTATCGGTGAGAGCCTGATCGCCGAAGAACTGTATCGGCCCGGGAAACTGATAGTCATCATCAAAAGCCCATTTCTTTCTCAGTTCCGCTAAGAATTTAAACGGCTTGTCGTTCAAGTCGACATAGGCTTTTTGGATAACGGGCTTCCGTTTTCCACCGCGCATTTCCATATAGAGAAGAGAGGTGATCGGCAGACCGCCTATGGTCCATTCTGTAGGATCGAGATGCAGGTTTTTCACGATCGCCATATAGCCAGTAAGCCCTTCATCGACTAAAAGCGCCGCTGTGTAGCCTAAGGTCGTGCAATAGTTGCAATCGAAGTTCGATGGAAAACCGGCGCGCCCTTCATACCCGAAGAAGTGGCCGACCAGGCTACACCTTACCCCGCGCATTTTGAGTTCTTTTTCCGCAAGGCCCACGAGGAGTTGATCGGTTTGGATGAGCGATACCTGGACATTGCCGTGAGGATCGCGCTCCGCTAGAAGTTGAGACCGGATAGCAGGAGGCAATGCTTCAAAGCACTTGCGCGACCCTTCTGTGAGCATCCCCATTGCATCGCTTTCTTGTGCCTGATGATTAGAGGCGAGCTTTGCATTGAGTTCGGAGATGAGCGCGCCAAGTTCTGGAATGAATTCGATGAGCCCCTCCGGCAAGAGAATCACACCGTAGTTTTTGCCATTTTGCGCCCGTTTTTCGACGACCTCGACGATTTCTTTCACGACCGCGCTAAGCGACATCTGCTTTTGTGCGATTTCCTCGCCAATGAGAGCTAAATTGGGATGGGTCTTAAGAGCGCACTCTAAGACGATATGCGAGGCAGACCTTCCCATGAGCTTGATGATGTGGGTGTATTTCTTGGATGATAGCGCGTCGCGCTCGATGTTGCCGATCATCTCGGAATAGGTCTTGCAAGCCGTATCGAAGCCAAAGGAAATCTGTAGATGGGGATTTTGCAAGTCGCCATCGATGGTCTTAGGCACGCCGATGACTTTGGTCGTGCAGCCTTTCTGCAGAAAATACTCCGCCAAGATCGCTGCGTTCGTATTGGAATCATCGCCGCCGACGATGACGAGCCCGTCTAATTGTAGATTCTGCACCACGCTAAGCGTTGCAGAAAGTTGCTCTTCGGTCTCGATCTTGGTGCGTCCCGAACCGATGAGATCGAAGCCCCCTTGATTGCGGAATGGCGCTAAGAGTTCCGGAGTTAAGGGAATCGATTTGCCACTGACAATGCCGCCAGGTCCATCGATAAACCCCACTAAAGTAGAATCCTTATTGAGCGTTTTGAGGCCATCGTATAAGCCGCAGATGACATTGTGTCCGCCAGAAGCTTGCCCTCCGGAGAAAACGACGCCGACTTTGAGAGGTTTTAGGGGTTTTTCAGTAGAATTATGGCCGTAGACAAGAGGTTGAGCAAACGTTCTTGGGAAAAGAGTACGGATTTCACTCGCATCTTTTCCGGTATTTGCTAACTCTTCTCGTAAGAAACCCACCTGCCGAAAGTTATGGAATAGCCTCGGAACACTGGGGCGATATTCCAAACGAAGTTTCGACAAGGAGGTCATGTATTAACACTCCGCAATAGCCACGGAAACATGGGCGGCAAGTCCGCCTTCGGAAGTTTCTTTGTAGATACTTTTCATGTCTTCGCCGGTATGGCGCATCGCTTTGATCACTTCGTCCAGAGATACTCGATGATCGCCATCGCCATGCATAGCGAGACGGCAAGCATTGATCGCTTTGATTGCGCCCATGGTATTGCGCTCTATACAGGGAATCTGGACAAGCCCGCCGATAGGATCGCAGGTGAGTCCTAAGTTATGCTCCATGCCGATTTCTGCGGCGTTTTCGATTTGCATCGTCTTTGCGCCTAAAGCTGCGGCAAGACCGCCTGCTGCCATCGAACACGCGACGCCTACTTCACCCTGGCAGCCCATTTCAGCCGCAGAAAGAGACGCGCCCTCTTTGTAGAGGATACCGATGGCTGTAGCAGTGAAGAAGAATCGGATGATCCCGTCATCAGAAGCATTGGGAGTGAATTTCATGTAGTAATGTAAGACTGCGGGGATCACGCCAGAGGCGCCATTGGTCGGCGCGGTGACGACTTTACCGCCTGCGGCGTTCTCTTCATTGACAGCCAATGCAAAAAGGCTGACCCAGTCCATGACTTCCGTGGGATCGTTTTGAATGTCCCCTTTCAACGTCAGCGTGCGATATAGGCTCGCCGCGCGTCGTTTGACATTGAGTCCTCCGGGCAAAATCCCTTCTTCTTGGCAGCCGCGGTTGACGCATGCTTGCATCACGTTCCATATGCGCAAGATCCCTCTGCGGATTTCATCTTCCTGTCGAAAGCAGAGTTCATTGGCCATGACGATTTCATGGATCGCCTTGTCTTCACGGAAGCAATGGGCGAGAAGTTCTTTGGCGGTTTTGAAGGGATAGGGAACTTTAGAAACTGTTTTTGTTGCGGCGGGCCGATGGATCTCATCATGCCGTACGATGAAACCGCCCCCGACCGAATAGTAGATTTCCGAAGCAAGCTCACGGCCTCTTGTATCGAGGGCGATGAAGCGCATTGCATTGGAATGGAAGGGTAGCCGTTTGCCTTTTAGAAAAAGAAGCTGCCGCTCTTCGGAGAAGGGAATCTTTTTTTTGCTGAGTATTTTGATAAATCCTGTTTCGCGGATCCCTTCGATCCGGCTTTCCACGCTGTTGGGGTCGACCTCTTCAGGAGCGCTGCCCTCGAGCCCTAGAAGAAGGGCTATGTCTGTGGCATGCCCATGGCCGGTCATGGCAAGCGAACCAAAAAGTTCTACTGTGATGGAACCAACAGAAGCAAGCTTGCCTTCCTCATCAAGACCTAAGGCAAACTTCCTAGCGGCCCGCATGGGGCCGACGGTATGGGAGCTCGATGGCCCGATACCTATAGAAAAGAGTTCGAATACGCTGACGACCATGTTATTCGCCTCACAAAGATATTTTTTAACGTCACTATATCCTCTATGAGAATTCTGTGGCAAGAGCCTTTGCCACCCGTAGTTTCCTTGGAGGAGAATCTCGATGAAAATGGCTCGGCAAACCTTGTCTTTTAACTCCAATCCCTCCAAAATCTATGATAGACTATATAGGAATTTTTATGACGAAATATATTTTTATTACCGGAGGGGTCGTCTCCTCGCTTGGCAAAGGGCTTACCTCCGCTTCCATCGCCATGCTTCTTGGAAAGCCGCGGGCTCAAAATCGCCATGCTCAAGCTCGATCCCTATCTCAATGTCGATCCGGGGACGATGAATCCTTTTCAGCATGGAGAAGTCTATGTCACCGACGACGGCGCCGAAACCGATCTCGACCTGGGACATTATTACCGCTATACCAACTCCCCCTCTCCCGAGCTCTCCAATGCGACCTCGGGACAAATTTACGACGCTGTCATCAAACGGGAGCGCCGCGGCGATTATCTGGGCAAAACAGTGCAAGTCATCCCCCATGTCACCGATGAGATCAAACAGCGGATTCTCGCCTGCGCCAAGCAGCAGAACGGATCCGATGTCGTCCTCGTCGAAATCGGCGGAACCGTCGGCGATATCGAATCGCTCCCCTTTCTTGAAGCGATCCGTCAATTCCGCTATGAAAGGCCCAAAGACTGCATCAATATCCACCTCACCTATGTCCCCTATCTCAAAGCGGCCGGCGAAGTGAAGACAAAGCCGACCCAGCATTCCGTGCAAGTCCTGCGCGAAATCGGCATCATTCCCGATATCATCCTCTGCCGCTGCGAAGAAAGCCTTTCCGAAGAGATCAAAGATAAGATCAGCCTCTTCTGCAACGTGCCCAAAGAAGCGCGTCATCGATGAGCCAGATGTGGCATTCAGCATCTACGAAGTGCCCTGTCAATCTTCAATAAGCAAGGACTCGATCAGAAAATTTGCCAGATGCTCGATCTTCCATCCAGGAAAAGCCGATCTCTCCAAATGGGAAAAGATGCTCCAGCAATCTGCAACATCCCAAAGGTAAAGTCGTCGTCGGCATCGTCGGCAAATACCTGCAGCATCAAGACGCCTATAAATCGGTCTTCGAAGCGCTCCATCACGGCGCCTTGGCCAATCAAGTCGACACTCGAAATCCGCAGGTTCGAATCGGATAAAGTCCTCGAAGAAGGCGATGTGGAAAAAGCGATCGGCGGCTGCGATGGCTATCTCGTTCCCGGAGGATTTGGCGAGCGGGGCTGGATGGGCAAGATCATGACCGCCAAATATTGCCGCGAGAAAAAAATCCCCTACTTCGGCCTCTGTCTTGGGATGCAGGTGATGTGCGTCGAATTCGCCCGGCATGTGCTCGGCCTGAAAGATGCCAACTCCACAGAAGTGGATCCCAATACTCCCCATCCTGTCATCTCGCTTCTTAGCGAGCAAAAAGGGATCGCCAATCTCGGCGGAACCATGCGTCTTGGCGCTTATACCTGCCAGATCAAGCCAGACACGAAAGCCTAAAAAGCCTATGGCAAAGATCGCATCTCCGAACGGCACCGCCACCGCTGGGAATTCAACAACCTCTACAAAGAACAGTGCGAGAAAAAGGGTTGATCCTTTCCGGAACGCTGGAAAATGGCCACCTTTGCGAAATCGCTGAAATTGCAAGACCATCCCTGGATGCTCGGCGTGCAATTCCATCCCGAATTCAAATCCAAGCCTACCGATCCCCATCCTCTTTTCCGCGACTTCATCGCAGCCGTCATCCAAGAGAAAAAATCATGAGCAGAATCGCCGCTCTCGATTACGGCAAGGCGCGCATCGGCCTCGCACTTTCTGATGAAAGGGCCATCATCGCGCAACCCCATCCTTGCCTAGCAGCCGGAACTACCCTAGAAGAAACAGCGCAGATCATCGCTTGCGAGCTCGCGAAACACAAACTCGGCAAAATCGTCATCGGCCTCCCCTTGCACATGAACGGCAAAGAAAGCCCCATGTCGGAAGAAGTGCGCAAGCTCGCCATCATCCTCGAAACTCTTTGCAAAGTCCCCGTCAAGCTCTGGGATGAACGGCTCACCACCGCACAAGTAGAACGCAGCCTTAAAGAGGCGGGGTTAAACCGCAAAAAACGGACGCACTTAGTTGATTCCCTTAGCGCTACGCTCATCCTACAAAACTTCTTGGACTGCCCATGATTTCCCAAGAAAAAGAGCTACAGCTGCGCGAGCGGATGTTGAACTTGGGGATCAAAGACGAAGACCTCATCGAAAAGTTCATCCTCGGATCGGGAAGTGGTGGCCAGAAGATCAATAAGACAAGCTCCTGCGTCTATCTCAAGCACATCCCTACCGGCATCGAGGTCAAATGCCAACGGGACCGCTCGCGCGAGATGAACCGCTACTACGCTCGTCGCGAGCTCTGTGAAAAACTCGAATACAGATTTTTCAAGCAAAAAAGCGAAAAGCAGCAGGAGATCGCCAAAATCCGCCGTCAGAAAAAACGGCGCTCCCGCAAGACGCAAGAAAAGCTGATCGAACGAAAACGGGCGAATTCGGAAAAAAAACAACTCAGAAAAGCGCCGCAAGAATGACCAATTCCCTCATCACCTATATCATCGTGCCGGGATATGCCAATTCAGGACCAGGCCACTGGCAAACGTTTTGGGAAGCACAACTGGAAAATTGCGTTCGTGTGCAGCAAAAAAATTGGGAGCGCCCGATCTCAATGAGTGGGTCGAAGAACTCGATAGGATGATGCGCCTCATCGATACTCCCATTGTCTTCATCGCCCATAGCCTTGGATGCACGACGGTGATCCACTGGGCGTATCGAAAACACAAACGCAATGTAGTTGGCGCTCTTCTTGTCGCGCCTCCCGAGTTTTCTACAAAAGCCGTAAAAGAACTCGATATTGGGGATTTTGAGTTCCAAACACCACTATCCAAACTCCCCTTCCCTAGCATCCTCGTCGCAAGCAGCGACGACCCCTATATCACTCGTAAATATGCCCGCGATCTAGCAACAGCGCTTGGCAGCCGCTTCGTCGATATCGGCGCTAAGGGACATATCAATGCGGATTCAAATTTAGGCGACTGGCCGGAAGGCAAAGCGTTGCTTAGTCAATTAAAATAAGCAGCCGCTTCGATTTCCGCTTGAAGATCGGCGTAATACTCCTGCGCAGAAACGACCTGTTTTTTGTAGGGAGATTGCGGATTTTCCTTATGAAGATGCGCCCAGAATGTAGCATCTTTGAAGAGCTGGAGAAGTGCTGCAGAATTCGGATCTTTTGCTTGACCAGACCCTAGAGCCTTTTCAAGATTTTGTGCGCTTTGGACATCCAGATAAGGAAGGATACATCCTTGAAGCGCCTCGGGTAATCGCAGCATTTTTCCCCTCGATTTTGCCCAAATCATAGAGGGAAACACCTTAATCTTCAATGCATGGAAAATTTTTATTTACATGCAAATTTCCTTCACGCAAGTCGATTACAATGAAGCTGCTATGCATCAGTCAAGAACGCATGTCTAGGATTTTTTTAAGATAACTTTGGAACGGATTCTTTGGGGGACTTTTGAAAGCGGAACCAACGAAGAAGGATTTATTTCACCGGAGCGAATCTTCTTCACCTGGCCCTCAACAGCCTTTTCAAAACCGGGGCTCCCTTCGCGCATGAGAAGCTTTCGCGCTTGTTGACGTCGGTAAAATTGTGACAGCTGCCCTCGATGCTGGGCCTTGTCATGACCGGGCAGGATCGTATTTTCAAAATTCGCAAATTCCTTACCCGTCAAAGCGAGAACTTTGGGCAGCGGGGTCCGCATCGCCTCATCCACGGAAACATTCGCCATTTTGGCATAATACTGAGCAAGCAGGTCGTAGTTTTCTACCCGGATCGGAAAAGGATCGGTATATCCTTCGACGACGGGATACGAGATAAGACGCGCTAGTTCGGCGAAATTCGCCGCCACTTCGGTATAAAGCTGCTCTTCTGTATAACCTTCACGATAGGTAGCTAAAGGAACGTCGAGCAGCGGCGCAACGATCGTTGACCAGTTTTGCTCTTTGGCCACGCTTTGCGCGATCATTTGGTTGGAAAAAGTAGCGACTTGCCGTCCCGTTCTGAAGGCATCGAGTACAAAGACGATCGGTTTTTGTCCCTGCGGAATATCCCTGACGAAAAATTGTACGTTTTCGCCTGTATGTTTGGAGTTGGGCTCGAGATGGAGTTCATAAGGCGCTTTTCCTCCGAGAGCCTGCATGAGCTCGCCATGCGTCACGGCTTCGGGAACGCCTTTGAAGAGATAGATCGGCTCTTTTTGCTTGCTTGGATCGACGATCATATTGAAACTTCCCACCTTATCGAAAATTTCCCGGGTAAGATCGTTGGTAAAAAGCTCATCGAGTTTTTCTGTAAAGGATGCATCCGAGTCGAAAATATGCGTGGTCTTCACTCGGCCTTCAATAGGAAGTTTTGTGGCAGCAACTTGCAGAGCCTGCAAAATCATCTCTGCATCTTGCGTCCTCGATCGAAGCAGCAAATACCGCTCTTTAGCGGTCATCACTTCGATATGTGCGATAAAGGATGCCGTCGTGGGATGTCCGCCAAGCCCCAGAATGTGAACTTGGATGGGATTGTGTAAGCCATTTTCTTTTAGAAAGTCGAAGACGACTTCTTTGACCATATCGGCATGCATATTATTGCGGATATCGTTATTGCCTGGCTGGACGATGTAAAGGGGCTCTCCTTTTTCTAGAAGTCCTTTAAGCTTTTGAAGCGTGGGATAGATCTTCGACGCAAGACGCATTTTATAGTCTTGATAGGCATCATAAGGTTGCTTTTCACGGACTTGCTTAATGTAACGATCTTCGACTTCTCTATCGTAGAGCATTTCATAGGATCTTGCGCCGAGGGCATCTTTCATGCGTTGATTGAGGACTTTAGCATCTTCAATGGTGAGTTTTTGTTTCGCCTGTTGAACCAATAGACGACTCTCAGGAGTGTTTTGATCGATTACAGCCGCAAGATCAGGAAATTTTTCGAGGAGGAATTGTCTAAGGATCGGTCGGTAGATCGCTACGATTTCTTCCCTGGCTCCGAATTCGATCAAGAATTGTCCTGGATTGCTTTTAATAACTCCATCGATCAGGGCTACCGCCACGTCCCTTCCTGAAGCAGCCTCATTTCCGACAAGCCGCTTGCGATAGTTTTCAATGACTGTAAGGTTCTTTTTTGCGCTATCGATGGAACTCAAACACACTTGACGGAGTTCTTTTCGCAGAATCTCTTTTTGCTCTGGCTGTAATTTCTTTGCCGAGGGGCGTTTCATTTTCGCAACGAATGCCCGTATTTTATCGAGCTTAAGACTCTTCTTTCCTTTTAGGACCGTTTTCAGGCCTGGAAGAAGATCGCTATCAGGAGGGTTGCTCAAGCGATTCTGCATGAATTCAAGGGATTGCAGCGCTTTATCGCGGACCGCTTGGGAAAGGGCATCTGACGCCCTGGTAAGGCGGTAGGAAGCAACCGCGCCCGAGGACTCGGTGACAGGAAGGATAACGCCCTGGTGGCCGTTTTCCTGAAACTCCCTTAAAGTTGATAAAAATGATATTGAACTCATAAAAAAACGCTCTATTCAACACTATTATTATACTATAGAACAAACTTTAATTGCCTGTTTAGTTAGGTGTTATTATAAGTAGTTTATGTTCAGCCGTTTTGATAGAATTATTGTATAAATAACTGAGAATCAGATAGATAGATTAACAACTGATAATCAAGACGAACCACCAGGCCGATTCAATCCAAATGATTCTTTTACTGGCAAAAGAGCCGGTTCCTAGCGTATAAACATTGCGTCGGTTTTTTCCTTAACCCCATTGCGACAAACTCTTTATGCGTATAGCCAGTTCCGTTCTCGATAGAATTTCTCCAACAAACCCCATTCTCAACTCTGATATACCCTTGGAATATTTCAAGGTCAAAATCCGCGCCGCTGTCGAAAGCAACAAGGTCGATGACGCTACACTCCTTTTGGCCTCTTCCAAATTGATCTCGCAGGAATTGATGAGAACAAAATTCTTTGAAACGCTAGTCACCGAATATCTCAATGAACCGAAAACGAAGAAACATGTTCAGCTGCTCTTCGGGTGCCTTGGCGGTCATGGATACATCACTCCCTTCCTCCGACTTGCTAAAATTGCCGCGGATCTTTCTCTCGACCACCTAGACGCCTTAGACGGTCAGATTTTCTTGCTGAGTCAACATCTTGAAAAAGAACGGGAGCTTCCCCTTGCTAAATACGTGCAAGAACATCTCGAAAGATTCCAGGTAGAAAAACGCGATGAAATCGCAAGGACGCTCACGTATCTCCAACATTATATCCACAGTGAACACCCTTATCAGAAAAAGGGATACCGTCAGCCATTATTTATCCTGCCCGACGAATGGACATAGAAACACTTAGCTCTCTTCTGTATAAATAAAAACAGGAGAGAGGCATGCGCATTAAGATCCTCGGGACCCGTGGGGAGATCAAGGAAAGACGCCCGCGCTACACCAAGCAAAGCGGCATCTTGATCGATGGGGTTTTGCTTCTGGATTTAGGCGAGCAGTCGTTTCTCAAGTACCATCCGAAGTGGATTCTTCTCACCCATCTCCATCCCGACCACGCCTACTTCGTCCGAAAAGGCAAAGAAGAAATCCCAAAGACCACAGCGACCCTTTACGGTCCCGAGAAAAAACGGCGGGTTCCCATCGAACTCCTCAAAAAAAAGAAACGCCTCGGACCCTTTACCATCACCCCGATTCCGACCCACCACAGCAAGCTCGTCAAATCGCAGGCTTATCTCATCAAAAAGGGAAAAAAAACGATTCTCTATACGGGAGATTTAGTGTGGATCAACAAGGAATACCACCATCTATTCCGCCATGTCGATTTGATCATCACGGAAGCGAGTTTCTTTCGGGAAGGGGGCATGATCCGCAAAGACCCTGAAACGGGAAAGCTTTTTGGCCATGCCGGAGTTCCCAATCTCGTCAGAACTTTTCGAAAGTATACGAAAAAGATCCTCTTCGTTCACTTCGGCTCATGGTTCTACAAGAATGTAAAAGCTTCGCGAAAAAAACTTTGCAATTTAGGGAAAAAAAATGAAATTCCCGTCATTGTCGGCTATGACGGGATGAAAATCGATCGAGTTTAGGTTTTTTTTGCTTTGATGACTTTCATTGCTTCATCGATCCCATCACGTAGAAGGGGGATGTAATTCATCTTCTCCGCAATGGACATCTCTTGTGATTTCGTAAACGCGGGATATTTATTCTGGGCCAAAACCCATGTATCGAGATAGCCATTCGCGATATGTTTGATGCTTGTATCGAGCAGTTTCATGACTTGAACATGCGTTAGGGAAATCGATCTTCCATTACTGAGAGTAAACCGCTTCGAAGCTGGCGTTGGATATTTCTTTTCCAATCGTTGGAAAGCAACCCTTCTCATATGCAGTTCAAGAGCATCCTGCGCGATGTTCCAATTCGACCTATTGAATATTGCATAGAAACAATTGGTCACCCGTCCCATAAGATAGGGTAGATAGTCCCACACTTCTCTGGGCTCCGAATAGGCTATGAGGCACGCGACAACGCGCGCTTTTTCTTCGGGCTTTATCCCAGGAAGGTCGTTGAGGCCTCTCAAAATAGCTGGATGTATGGAATAATTTGACATGGGATTTAACTCTCTTTTTTAATGCCCTAGAGTATACCGTCTTTCCCTTTGCTTCAAAACCTCAAGTTGTTTTTTAATGGTTGCTATCCTAAGGACTTCAATATGAGCACGTCTTCCTCCAACCCCCTCGCCGAGCAGGGGCAACCTACCCGTCTTCCCGATCCTTGCGTCATAGTAATTTTTGGAGCTACAGGCGACCTCACAGCCCGTAAACTCGTCCCCGCTCTCTATAACCTGACACGAGAAGGGCAGCTCTCTTCGCAATTTGCCTGCATCGGATTTGCCAGAAGGCCTAAGTCAAATGAAGATTTCCGTGGGGAAATGAAGAAGGCAGTCGGTGAATTTTCCCGCGTGAAGCCCCTTGATGAAACGATCTGGAAGAATTTTGAGCAGCAAATTTTCTACCATATCTCCGAATTCCACGATGATGCGGGCTATGCCAATCTCAAAAAGCTTCTCGACGATCTCGATGCGCGCCTTGGAACAAGAGGCAACCGCATTTTCTATCTTTCGACGCAACCCAGCTATTTCACGCTCATCGCCGAGCATTTACACAAGGCCGGGCTCATCTACGACGAAAGTGTCGTCAAGGATAAATGGTCGCGCATCATCATCGAAAAACCCTTCGGACACGACCTTGCTTCGGCAAAAGCTTTGCAGCAAGAACTCCTCAAGTACATGAAGGAAAATCAGATCTACCGCATCGACCACTATCTCGGCAAAGAGACCGTGCAGAATATCCTGGTTTTCCGCTTTGGCAACTCGATCTTCGAATCCCTTTGGAACAACCGTTATATCGACAACATCCAGATCACCGTTGCCGAAGATCTCGGCATCGCCAATCGAGGAAAATACTGGGAAGAAGCGGGTATGACACGCGACATGCTCCAGAATCACATCATGCAGCTCGTCTCCCTCGTCGGTATGGAACCTCCTGTAAGTCTCGAAGCAAATGCGATACGCGATGAAAAAGTCAAAGTGCTCGAAGCGCTCCGGCCATTCGACTTGAGCAAAGTCGATACCTTTAGCGTGCGCGGACAATATGGACCCGGCTTCATCGACGGAGAAGCGGTCTTGGGATATCGGCAAGAAAAAGACGTCGATCCCAAATCATGCGTCGAGACCTTTGTCGCGCTCAAGCTCTACATCGACAACTGGCGATGGGATGGCGTTCCGATTTATTTACGCAACGGCAAACGGCTTCCCAAAAAAGCGACTGAGATCGCGATCACCTTCAAAAATCCCCCCGACGTGCTCTTCCAGCATGCCGGCAAACATGCCGATCCGAATGTCCTCGTACTCAGCATCCAGCCTGATGAGGGAATCGCCCTGAAAATAAATTGCAAGGTGCCTGGTCCCAGCAGCCCCATGCAGCCTGTGAAAATGGATTTCCGCTACGGTTCTTATTTCGGCATGGCCCCTCCCGAAGCTTATGAGCGGCTCATTCTCGATTGCATCCTAGGCGACAGCACGCTTTTTGCCAGAGAAGACGAGGTGTTCAATTCTTGGAAACTCCTTTCGCCTCTTCTGGAAACCTGGGCAAATACTTCCTGTCCCACATTCCCCAATTACCAAGCGGGAAGCTGGGGTCCAACAGCTGCCGAGGAGATGATCGCGCGCGACAATCGGAAATGGAGGATCTTGTGAGCGATGTCAAGATCGTTGCTCCTGCGCAAATCGAAAAACAGCTCGATGCTCTTTGGGAATCGCTCAGCGCTCCTAAAGAAGGAACAAAAAACCGCGTCATGCGGGCGTGTCTTTTCAATCTCATCCTCGTCACCGACAAAAACTCGCGCGCTGAGTATATCCATGGAATCGCTAAACGGGTAATCGAGAAATTCCCCTCGCGCGTGCTCTTCGTCACGATCGACCGAGAGAGCAAAGAAGATCTTCTTCGCACGGGCGTTTCGGTCTTGAGCCCTGGCGATATACAAAGCGATATCGCCTGCGACTATATCGAATGCGATGTCACCTCCATCAGCGCAGTGCGCGTGCCCTTTGTCCTTCTATCGCATCTGCTTCCCGATCTGCCAGTCTATCTCTTATGGGCAGAAGATCCAATCATGGACAATCCCCTCGCCTACCAACTCGAAAAATTTACAACTAAGCTCATCTTCGATTCCGAATCGACGAATAATCTCCCTCTTTTTGCGAAAAATCTCCTTCATCATCTGGAAATTTCCAAGGCCGAGATCGCCGATCTCAATTGGGCGCGAACGGAGAGCTGGCGATCGCTTCTTCTCGCCACGTTTCACTCTGAAGAGCGCGTAGCCGAGCTGCATGATGCCCGCCAGGTCAAAATCGTCTACAATGTCAAACCGACCGATTATTTCTGCCATACGCGCATCCAATCGATCTATGTGCAAGCATGGCTTGCCCTCCAACTTGGCTGGAAACTCCACGAATGCGACGTCAATTCCCAAGAAATCAATTTCCACTATGAAAATGGCAAAAATCAACCCATCGAAGTGAAACTTCTTCCCGAAGAACATCCCGAAGTCGTTCCCGGCGGAATTTGCGCCTTCGAGCTAACGACCTATAGCGGACAACATTTCCTCTTCGCTCGCAATCCTCAAGCCAGCTATCAGGTGACGCTCTATATCGCCTCGCGAGAAAAATGCGAGATGCCGACCCAATTCCTCTTTGATAAAGGAGGCATCGGCCTCACTCTCGTCAAAGAAATCTACCAAAAATCGACCAGCGAGCATTTCCTAAAACTGCTTCGCTTCATCGCGGACTTGGAGGCGCTCTCTCTATGCTAACCCCTTGGGATGATCGCCGCAATCTCGTCATTTGTGATGATCATAAAGCCGCCATCAACTATGCGTCTGAGCATTTTCTTGCCTGCGCTAAAGAATCGGTGCAACGCCATGGAGCATTTTTCGTCGCCCTTTCCGGCGGATCGACTCCAAAATCCATCTATGAAACCCTCTCCAAACCCCCGTTTTCTAAGCTTCTTCCCTGGGCAAAGATCCACCTCTTTTGGAGCGATGAACGAAGCGTTCCTCCCGATCATGCCGATTCCAACTACAAGATGGCCCTCGATGCAGGCTTCAAAGATATGCCCATTCCTGAAGGCCATATCCACCGCATGGTCGCCGAAGTGAATATCGAAGAAAATACCATTGCCTATGAAGCGAATATCCAGCGCATTCTCGCAGGACGTCCCTTCGATCTCATCATGCTCGGCATGGGCGACGACGGTCATACCGCCTCGCTTTTCCCTCACACCAAAGGCCTTCATGTCCATGACGATCTCATCATCGCCAACCATATCCCACAAAAAGACACCTGGCGGATGACGATGACTTTCACCTGCATCAACTCCGCTCGCCATATCGCCCTTTATGTTCTCGGCGCCTCCAAAAAACCGATGGTCGCCAACATCTTCAAAGGCCCCTATGTCCCTGATGACCACCCCGTCCAAAAGGTGGGGGTCCAAGGCCATCCCGCTCTTTGGGTCTTAGATAAGGAATCCTCCTCGGGTCTCTTCCCCCCTGCCTGATAGTCAAAGACTTGTATTAAGTCTTTAAAGACCAGGTTAAGATTGCATTAGCCTAGTTTCCTAGGGCTTTTTCCTAAGCCCTTTGTTATTAATGCCTTGTTGTTATCGCTATTATGACTTTTCGCATTAAAAGCTCATTAATATGCTTATCTGTATTGATTTATAATAAAGATTATTATAAAATAATATTAGACGAAATAAAAACCAAGAGATTAATCGTATGGCACATCAGCTTCAAGCACCATAACCCCCCGTGCCAGTTCAGCAAGCGCGCTTCCCGATAGCCGATTAGAATATCTCCGATTGTACGACAAACGATTATGAAAGTCGACAAACGCTGGGTCAAGGTCACTTATGAAGTCAAAGATCCGGGCACAGATGACTTTGAAGAAAAGCCGATTTTCGATATGGATAATATTCGCGGGATAACGAATGCCGTATACAACCATCTTAAACCCAACATTCAAAAGCAATTTATGGTGGAATAGAGTTCTTCTATGACTCTCGGCTTTCAGTCAACGGGGATTTTCATAGCCTTTCGTTTGAATATGCGACTCGTACAGGCAATATAACAACGTATACCCCAGGACCAACTTACCAATAGAGTTGATCAAGTCTTTAGAAACGCCCGAGAAATACGAGCGATCAATACAGAGTTTCGAGAATTGCATAAAGCGCTTGAAGATCAAGCTGAGTATTATGATGCCGAAACAGATCCAGTATCTACTGCGTCATCAGGCAGCACTAGATCTAGCGCAGCCGGTCGAACTACCTCTCGCGGCAATGCAAGCGGAACTGCTTCAGTAACCCCACCTGCTGCATTCGATCCTCAAGAAGCTCTGAAACGAGTCACGAAATGGAAAAACGCGCCCGATATTTTTACAGCAATAGCAGATGAACATACCCGAATAGGAACTCGAAAAACCGCTACAGATATAAGAAAGGAAGTTTTCGGCGTTCTTAGCCGTGCCTATACTACCCTCCAATCAGCAACGAGCTTTACTCCAGAAGAAGAAGCTAGGTTTAAGCCTTTATTCGAGGTTATAACAAAATCAATTCGTTATGCGAAAGATGACCCGAAAATGCAAACGCTTTTTGACCATGAAATGTTTGCTGCTATTAAAGGTTCAGGCAATAATTTCGATACCAAAACACCTGAAGGCAAAGCTAACGCAATGCTTGTTTTGAAGCTCTATGGCATGTATCTAGACAACTTGAATAGAGATGGCGTTCCTCTGGATTTAAGAGTCGTGAAGGATGCTTATTCGCCAGGCCCAGGTCAAATTGTTCATCCTGGATTGATTGCAACAATATTCTCCTATAGCAGGAATAATACATCCCCGATAATCATCAATGGATTCACAGATGGTGCAGCACCAGTATTATTTGATAATCCTTCTCTAAAATCACCCGGACATGTTTCGGAACCGATTTATATCCAACTCGACTATAATACTGCTGCCCAAACATTTTCTATTTCTGTTCCTAAGAAAGTCTCTGCCCCTGCCGCAAGTAGCCAATCTGCGACACCTGGTCCCATTGTTATGAAGCGTGCATACATGGAACGCAACGATGGCGGAGGCGATTGCGGACCTTTGAGCCTCGTCGACCAAATGGATAAATTAGACATTCGCCTGCCTAACGGCAAAAAACCGGATACTAAAGGCTTGAGAGCGGCGGTCGCGGAACTAGCAACACATTTCAGCAAAAAAGCAACCGACCTTCAAAAAAAAGCTGAACAACTGGATAAAGCAGGACAGAAATTGGAAGATGGAATGTCACGCAATGAACTATCAGGAGTACTTTTAATTCATCGAATACGCGAGGATGAAATTGCAAGACATTCCGAAGGCCACGATAGCGCTCAAAAGGCACGGATTCGCGAAAAAGTTGAGAAAAAAAGCTATCAAGCCCTTCTTAAGGATTATGCAGAAAACATCAAGAAAACGGATACTTGGGTCGACCACGCTTTCTTTGAAATTGCTGCAAATATTTTAAGACTTGCTAATACAAAAAAGCATCCTCACCTACAAATCGCTATTGTCCGACCAGACGGAAGAATTCATGAGGCATTCCCCCGCGATGGTGCAGTCGATCCTGAGCATACGCTATTTGTATACTACAATGGAATACAGGGCAGTGGTTCCCATTTTGAAAGTTTTGGAAGAACTAAAGCCGCCGAACGTGATGGTATCCTATACGCCATTCGAGATCAAAAGGCGCAAGCAGACGCTATTGATTTTTTTAGATCAATTCAAAACGACACTGACAGAAATTTGATTGCTAAATTCACAGATTTTGAAGAAACAAATCCTCTTGCCTATAATGCCATAATTGATGAGCTTTGCCAGCAGCTCCATGAAAGTGATAAAGGCGAAGTTTTTGAAGCAGTCCGTGCCAATCCTAAACTTCTTAAAAATGCAGATGAAGAATTCGTAGAAGGTGTCTTAGCTCGCCTAGTCAATATTGATAGAAAGGCAAAAGCAGCTGCTTCGTCAACAGATTCCGATGCTGAGGCTGACACAGCATCAGTCACAAGTACTTCAGCACATCGCCGAGGATCAGCTGCAACAAGTGAAACAGAGTCTGACACCCAATCTGTTAAATCTGAAAGAAGAAAGGTCACTAAAAAAGCTGCTAAAAAAGCTAGAATAAAACGCGCAAAAGCTCTTGAAAAAGTACGCGAAGCACTTAGCCGCCATTTAACACCGACTGGATCAGCAAAATCATCCAAAGCGGGATCAGGGGACACTTCAGCTTCAGGAAGCCAGAGTGGCACTCCTTCAGCCCATTCATCTCGAGGTGGGTCTAGGAGCGCTTCAGGTTCCGCAACTCCTTCCCAGGCCGGTTCTAATCACTCTTCAAAATCTGCGAGTGCTACAAGTTCAGCCCACTCATCAGCCCACTCATCTCGAAGCGCGTCTAGGGCCACTTCAGGTACTGTAACCCCAAAGCCTAAAGATGATTCAGATGTTGAATCAGATGATGAAGATGGAACCGGAAGTCCTCCAGGTGCAGCAACTCCTTCCAATGCCAGCTCTCCAGCACGTTCAGGTAGAGCATCTCCTTCTCATGCTGATGAGGATGATGGCCATTAATACTTGTGAAAGATAAAACCTAATCTCTAGTTGATCTTTTCTCTAACAAGGCCGCAGGGGCTTCTCCTGCGGCCTTTTTGTTTGTCTGGAAAAAGGGGGCAGTGATAGAACACTGAATAAAACCCAGTAGCTGTGAAATACCGTTCCAAGCTCTTGCTCACGTTCGTGGCGATCGCGATGCTCAGTACGATTTTTGGGCTTGTGATCGTCTATGTAACTTCGCAGAGGCTCTTCTTTAACGAGCTTAGAAGCAAGGCGCTATCCATTGCCGCAACGGCTGGATCGCAGCTCGATGGGGATCTATTCAAGGATCAAGGCGAGCCGAATGCTGAAGAGAGCGCCCGCTATCAAGAAGCAAAAAAACTCCTACAGAAGATCCGCGATGCTAACCGTAGAGAAGATTTGTTCGTCGTCTTTGTCTATACGTTTGAGCCAAGCCATGACAATCTGAGCAATCTCGTCTATGGGGTCGATGCGGAAGAAGATACCTCCATCGCGGCAACTCCAGGGCGAGTGGTCGAAGGGGAAGACCTCGAGGAAATTAAGCTCAATCTCACTCATCCGATCGTCGATAAAAGGATTAGTAGAACCGCTTCAGGGTACTGGCTTTCGGCTTTTGCTCCCATTTACGATAAAGAGGGTAACTATGTTGCGAATCTCGGCATTGATCTCAATGCTGCCGACATCCATGTCGAAAGGAAGCATCTCCTCGAATATGGTCTTTTGGCATTAGGGATCTCGATTCTAGCCTCAATCCTGATCGGATCTCTGATTGCACATGCGGTCAGTAAATCGCTCTCCTCCCTGCATGGCGTGGTCAAAGAAATCGGAAAAGGTCACCTGGAAGCCAAGGCGCATCTGCATACTCACGATGAATTCAATAACCTGGCCGATACGATCAATGAGATGTCGGAAGGGCTTGAAGAAAGGGAGCGTCTAAAGTCGAATTTTGCCAGATATGTCTCCAGCCATGTACTCGAGAAGATCCTAAAGTCAGGGTCTTTGTCGCAGATCGAGGGGGAAAGACGCAAAATCACGGTGCTTTTTTCTGATATACGGGAATTTACGCGCATTGCAGAGACCCTAACTCCGGAACAGGTCGTTCAATTCCTCAATGAATATTTCGATAAGATGCTCGATGTGATTTTCGAATATTCTGGCACGCTCGATAAGTTCATGGGAGACGGTATCATGGTGGAGTTCGGCGCTCCGCTCGATGATGAAAATCAAGAGCAGCATGCCCTGCTTGCCGCAGCCAAAATGTTCGAAGGGATCTCCAAGCTCAATGAAAAATGGAAGCTAGAAGGAAAACCGACCATCCGCGTCGGAATGGGCATCAACACAGGGCTTGCCGTCGTCGGCAACATCGGCTCGCTCAAAAGATTGGAATATACGGCGATCGGAGACACGGTCAATGTCGCTTCCAGGCTTGAAGAAGCGACAAAAACCGTACAAGAAATGATCCTATTTACCGAAGCTACTTATGAGGCTGTGAAAGATCGTTTCCCCTGCCGCTATTTGGGTGAAATTACTGTGCAAGGCCGCCATGAACCCGTTCGCATCTACACAATCGATCGGGATAAAATGACCGGATTAACAAAGTAAACTACTATGAAATTCCGATCCAAACTCTTGCTGGCTTTTGTGGGCATCGCGGTGCTCAGCGTGGTCTTAGGGTTGGGTATTGTCTATATATTTACGAAAAAATTGCTGTTTAACGAACTTCGCAGCAAGACTCTTTCGATTGCGATGACTGCGGCTTCTGAGATCGATGCCGATCTGTTCAAAGGACTCGATACTCCAAAGGCCATCGATACGCAGCAATATCTAGAAGCGAAGAAGGTGCTGAAGTCCCTCCGAGATGCTAATCGAAGAGAGGATATCTTCGTCGTATTTGTCTATACCTACAGCGTCGATCCGCAAAATCCCGAGAAACTCGTCTTCAATGTCGATGCAGAAGAAGATCCCGGCGAAGCTTCTCCGCCCGGTCAAGTCGTCGAAGGAAGCGACGAAAAACAAATGGAAGAGTATCTCAAAAAGCCCTATGTCGATAAGGGGATCAGCAAAGATGCCTGGGGACATTGGCTTTCTGCCTTCGCGCCTATTTACGACAGCCAAGGCAATTTTGTCGCCATGCTTGGGGTGGATCTTAGCGCTCAGGATATTGAGCTCGAGATGATGCAGCTTGTGATCTACGGCCTCATCGCTTTAGGAGCTTCGATTCTGCTCGCCCTTATCGTCGGTTTTATTTTCTCTCATACGGCGAGTAAATCGCTTGCCTCGCTTTGCGATGTCGTACGGGAAATTGGAAAGGGGCATTTGGAATGCAAAGCCGATCTGAACACCCATGATGAATTTAGCGATCTTGGGGACGCGATCAATGAAATGACCAAAGGCCTTGAAGAGCGTGAGAGGCTCAAGACGAACTTCGCTAGATACGTCTCTGCGCAAGTGCTCGAGAAAATCATGAAGGGAGGCAGCCTCGGCCAGCTCGAAGGCGAGAGGCGCAGGATCACTGTGCTTTTCTCCGACATCCGCGACTTCACCCGTCTTGCAGAGGAAATGCCGCCTGAAAAGGTCGTTTTGTTCCTCAATGAATATTTTGATAAAATGATCGATGTGATCTTCAAGTACTACGGCACTCTCGATAAATTCTTGGGAGATGGCATCATGATCGAGTTTGGGGCTCCGCTCGATGATGAAAAGCAAGAACAACACGCCCTTCTTGCCGCCACGGGCATGATCGAAGCGATCGCCGAACTCAATAACAAATGGAAAGCCGAGGGCAAGCCGACCATACGCGTGGGGATGGGCGTCAATACGGGATTTGCCGTAGTAGGGAATATCGGTTCGATGAAAAGGGTAGAATACACAGCGATTGGCGACACGGTCAACATCGCCGAAAACCTCGAAGAGGCCACGAAAAGCTTGCAAGAAACGATCCTGCTCTCTCAAGCTACCTATGAAGCCGTGAAGGACCTATTCCCCTTCCGCTATCTTGGGGAAATTTCCATAGAAGGACGCCATGAACCGATCCGCGTTTACACAATCGATACCCATGAATCTCGCCGAAAAACAGAAAAATAAAGAGTTGCGCTGCCAGAAGAAGTCCCATAAGGCCTACCAGGGACGGTTCATCTCTGTCAGGGAGGATACCTACCTCTTCGAAAATGAAGCGCCTTTTACATCTGACGTAGTCCTACACCCAGGGGCGACTGTTATTTTGCCGATTCAAGAAGATGGGAAGCTTCTTTTGATTAAACAATGGCGCAGAACGATCCAAGAGATTTTGATCGAAGCGCCAGCGGGCATGCTCGATCCTGGAGAACCCATCATCGAGTGCGCGATGAGGGAGCTTAGAGAAGAGACAGGCTATAGCGCAAAAAAACTCACGCCCATGGGCAAAATCTGGACCGCGCCTGGTTTTTGCAATGAGGTGCTCCATCTTTTCCTAGCGGAGGGGCTTTCTAAATCACCTCTTCCAAAAGATGCGCATGAAGCAATCGATCTCTTCCCTGTTAAACTAGAAGATGCGATAGAGATGATTGAATCAGGTGAGATCACCGATGCGAAGACGACCGTATTGATTCTTCGCTATTCACTACAAAAGGCAATGCGATGAAGGGATTTCTGCACGTTCTATTGTGGATCGTCGAATTCACCGTAGGGCTTGCCGTCATCGCCTGCGTACTCGCCTTTCTTTTGCCCTGGCTGATCAGCTACGATGGAACAAGGGCGATTATCCTTGGCTTTTTGAAAGGCCCTCTAAAAGCGCAAATTACGATCGAAAAAGCCCATGTCAGCTGGTGGGATGCGACATCGCTTGAGAACATCACCTACAAAGATGCTCTAGGCAATATGCAATTTGTCTGCAAGAGTCTCACTACCTCGTCTTCTTTATGGAAAATCGCCTTTGGAGCTCATGAACTTGGCAATCTCAACATCAGTAATCCACTTCTTACCCTCAGCCTAGAAGGAACGCAAAAACCCACAGCAGTGGCCATTCAAGCGGCGGGAATTCCTCCGTTGCCGATACTTGCCCATTTGGATTTGCAACAAGCCTGGAAAAATCTCACGCCAAAACTCACGGGCAGCTTGACGTTGACCGATGGCGCGATCGATGTCCAAGGCGCTAGGATCGAAGACGTCCGTCTCGAGAATCTCCAATTCTCTATGACGCTTCCCGAAGCGAGCGACTACGTCAAATTCTCTCTTTCTGGGGTAACACGTCAGGGCGAGACAACCGGAAGCCTCAACTGGACGGGGAATTTCGGTCCTCTGGAAAGCCCTGATCCGACGCTAACGATCCAAGGCAATCTGAAAGCGCTTCCGATGCTCGGCGTCGATCAAGTCATTGCGCTTTTCCATCGCCGTTGGGAAGGGGTTGCCGTATCGGCGATCGGACAGAAGCTCGATCTCGATATGCAATTTGCCCTCTCCAATCAGCGCCTAGATATCGCCTTCAACGCTAATTCTTCGCAATTCAGCGCTATTTTGCGCACGATGACCGAAAATGGCGTCATCTCTCTTGTCGCACCAGCGAGCTTCAGTTTGACGGTGACGTCTTATCTGGCCGAAGAATTCTTCTCCTTGAGTCCCTATTTTCGTGCTCTTGGCCTTGCCAATAGTCCTCTTGCCACTTTGAATATCTCCCAGCTTGCGATCCCCGTCTTGGAAGATGGGATCGGTTGGTCGAAGCTCAAAATGGATGCGATGCTCAATGTCATCGATTTGAAATTCGGGACGCCCCTGCTCATCAGTGATATTTCGTTTGAAAGCTTAAAGGCCTCTTTGAAGACCGATCTTCTCGAAAGAGAGCTTATCTTTGATGGTCAAGCGGCGATTAGCTTCGGCACCAACCAAGCCCTTGTCGCCACTTCTGGCACGATTTCCGATCCGCTTGCGAAGGTCTCCCCCACGACATATGCCTATTCTACGAAGGCATTTCCTCTTCCTATTCTGGATAAGATTTTCAACACGGAAGGATTTTTACAGGATGCGCTGGGTCCCACCTGCGATTTTGCCGGTTCCGTCGACCAAAACCCCGATAATCGCAGCGGTTTTTTTTCATTCTCTTCTGCAAATCTCAACATGAACAACGCGACCCTCCATCTTTTTGATGGCGGTTTTAACTTAAATGCTCCGATTCAGATCACCTATACTCCCGATCGGTCATTTTGGGAAAAACATGCCGGCGGAATCGGTTTTGGTCCGATCGATTTTGCTGTGCAAGAGTTCATTTACACCTATGCGGATTCTTCGAAGACAAAAACGAAAGGAACCGGCACAAGTCCGCAGTTTTTCTACAAAAACTTTTCTCTTCCTAATTTGAATGTCGTCTTCGACATCGAAACACTAGCTTCGATCAATCTCAATGGCACAGCAGAGGGGCTCACGACCTCTACTGTTCTCGGCTATGATAGGAAGAAAGATATTTTCTCTTTTGTTCAACCCCTCACGCTTGCCATTACACTCGATCCAGATCAAGCTGCTAGTTTCTGGAAAGAATTCGATCCTTCTCCGCCTACTTTCCTCGAACCTGTTGCCATAACTGCCCAGATATTGCCCATTTCCACTCCGCTAGGGCAAAACTACATGAAAAATGTCACCTTGCAGGGCAATCTGAATGTGGCATCGCTTTCCTTTTCTAGGGATCAAGCGACCTCCATGCTCAAAAACGGGGTTTGCACGTGGCTGCTCGATACTTCAGCCAATCAATTCACCGCTAAGCTCGATGCATCGATTGGCACGGATGTCGCAGTTCTTACTCCCCTTCATGCAGACTTTATCGGCCGCAAATTCTATTTCCAGCCGAGAATCGATATGTCGGGCGCACAATACTTAGCGAAGATCTCTTGTGACAAGCTCGATACTCGATTCCTCGATGGTTGGCTGCCGAAAAATAGAAGCCTCTCCCCTCTTCTTGGCTCTTGGGTCACTTTGAAGGGCTCTATTTTGCAAGGAACGCAGTCATCATCGTTTAATTTCACGACCACATGCGAAAAAGGAACCCTCAATATCAATTTAGCAAGAGCCGATGATCAGCTAACGCTCGATGGCAACCAACCACTTACCGCTAGCCTCTTAGTGGACCAAGCAGGGCTGACCTCCTTGCAAAATCTCTTGGGCAAAACCCTTCCTATGAGCCTTGGACAACCATGCCAATTGCAATTGCGCATCAGTTCAATGAACCTCCCTCTGCAAAAAGGGACGTTTGACCTGGATAACTCCCAGCTTCCTCAAGCGACGATGGAATGCACACTGATGAGCTCTTCGGTCGCCTTGATCGAAAATGCCACGAAAAACCCTGTGACTCTTAGCAATTTGACCTTCCGTTTATCGAGGCCCGATCTTTCTTCTCCAACTCTGCTTCAACTCAGGACCTCGATCGATGCGGCAAAACCTGGACAAGTCGATGTTGCCGCGAATATCCAGGGCATCTTGCAAACGGATAAAGGTTGGGATCTGTCGCATATGAACGCCACGATCAAGGCGGCTTTCCAGCAGCTTCCGACATCGGTCATGAGCACTGTGGCAACAGCTATAGGCAGCACCCAAGGCGCTAACCTCATGACGCTGTTTGGCGAGCAGATTTCTGGAACCGCTCAAGCTGCGATCCAGAACAATAGCGGACCCGTTTCCGTTCTGATCAATTCTCCTTCGACTAGGCTCTCTTTGAACGGCTCCTTGCAAAATGGTATTTTGCTCCTGGATGATCCGTTCGTTGCCCAGGTCACGATGACCGAAGAGATCAGCCGCCTTTTCCTAAAAGGATTAAGCCCGCTTCCCATCTCGGCCGTCCGCAGCGATGGACCTATGACGCTGATCGTCGATAAAGAGAACTTTTATTTGCCGATGTTCCCTTGGACGATTGCTAAAGCCCTCATCCCTCATATGCGGATCGAACTCGGCAAACTCGTCTGTCGAAACGAAGGCAATATCCACACAACGCTCGATCTGCTCAAGCAAGGGCAATTTTCTAGATCCAAGGATCTCAATCTCTGGTTTGCCCCGATGGACCTCTCTCTTCGCCAAGGCATTGTCAATTGCGAAAGAACCGAAATCCTCGTACAAAACAGCATCGAAATCGCCACTTGGGGAAATATCGACCTGATCGATAACTATGTCGACGCGATATTAGGCATCCCTGCTCCTACGCTTTCATCGGCATTCGGAGTCTCAGGACTTCCCGATAATTATGTGCTGCAGATTCCTATGAAAGGCCCCCTCGACAATGTCAATATCGACGTCTCGAGCGCCACCTCCAAAATCGGCCTCGTCCTCGCCTGGCAAAAAGCCTCACAGGCTGCAGGAAACGCCCTCGGAGGAACCCCAGGCGCGCTCATCGGCGGACTTGTCGGAAAGGCGATGAAATTGCCAGAAGGCGATAAACCTACACCCGCCGCTAAACATCCATTCCCTTGGGAAAATCAATCTTCTCCACCCACCCAGCTTTCTCCAAAGAAGAAAAAAAGCGCAATCCGACCGGGCGATAAACCTCTTAAACAACTTCTCAAACTTCTCAAATGACCTCTGGAGCCGACTATGCGTATCCTACTACTGCTGATCCTGTTCATTGCCCCCATATATTCTGAACAACAAGAGCCTGTTCGTGTTGAATCATCGTATTCTGAAGAAAAGGGGCTTTTCATAGCCCTTTGGACAAAAAGACTCGTCGTCCGCTCGATCCTCCCTCAAGATCTACCGGCCTATTGCGCTCTTTTCTCCAACCCCGTCGTCATGGCTAAATTCGGCGATGGCCAGGTGAAAACAGCGGAAGCAACGACCAAACGCTTCGAAACCTCCTGGAGAAAAAGATGGCTCAATAGCGATCCTTTCAGCGCCATGGCCGTCACTCTGATTACCCCGAATGCAGATCCATTGAATTATCCCATCATCGGCCATGTCGTCATGGGATATGGGGATAACCCCGGACAATCGGAACTCGCCTTCGCTCTTTTACCGGAGTATTGGAATCAAGGTTATGGAACGGAAGCTGTTACCGCTGTTGTAAAAACTCTTGGCCCCCAGCTCGTGCAAAAAGGCTACCTAGTCGACGGCGCGCCTTTTAAGGAAATCATCGCGAATTGCCGCCCCGATAACGTCGCTTCGGAAAAGATCCTCCGCCACGTCGGCATGCATGAGATCAAACGAGATGTGAAATACGATGCCTTACGCATCCATTTCTCCCTTCCCGTCGAAGAACTTCTTCGTTAGGGACCTTTGTAAAAACGCGCTATTTTTTCAAAACCCTCTTTCAAATTCTGCTGGAGACCACATTCAGCTGCAAGAGCGGCGAATTTTGACTCCCAGTTACTCGGAGGCATCATCAATTGATCGGGAAGTGCATGAGTGTTTCGTGCTTTAAAGACCTTTTGCAATGCAGGAAGAAATCCTTCAGGTTTTAGATCTTTCATCTTGAGCAGGAGGATCATATCAATGAGATCTTTGACACGGGAATTGCTATCACGTGGAAGCGTATAGGCATGCATCTTTTCAGCAAACTGTTGCTCAATGGAGATTATCGGAATAGTTGGCGAAGGTATTCCACAATATCCAAGCCAATCAACTCCTCGGATATTTTCAATGCTATCTACAATAACATCAGCTCCTATATCCAACTGAAAACTAACAAAAACCTTACTATCAATTAGCGCTGACACAGGATAGCGCGCGCCTCCATAAGGTGCATTCTGGAGATCCAATTGAGCACGTCCAATTCGATAAATGAAATAATCCTTCAAATCGATCCGTGCTAATTCTTGCAGTTCCAAAAGCATTAGTTCAGCAATAAATTCACCCTCATTTTTGACTCTGCGAACGCATGTAAGATCAATGTCTTTTGTTGCTCTGGCCTGGGCAATACGTAATTCCATTGCATATCCACCTTTTAGATAAAAGGCTGGAATTTCTTGAGAAAAGATTCTTGCTAGAAGCCTATCAAAAGCAACCTTGCGACGAAGACGTTGAAGGTCTTCGCCAGATTCTGCTGCTATTTTCTGAAGTCTTGCTTCTAAGCTCTTTCTGAAGTCTGTTGCTGTTTTAAAGGTTGTATTCATTTGTCATTTTCCTGTGAAGGATCGGTTTGCGGTGTTCTTTGTGTCATTTATGGAGTTTGAAATGATCTTGAATATTTCACTTTTACCATTTGACTTAGCCCATTCAGATATCTGTTGCATTTCCTTAATGGTAGCAAGCCCTTTTTCCAAAGCTTGTTTTACAATCTGGGCAATATGTTCATTTGAGAGCTTCCCTTCCTGTATGACATCGATAAGAGTACGAATTGGTGTCGTGACGCGATATCCCTGTCTTTCTTCAACATCTGATCTGGGAATATCGATAAAATGAAGATGCAAATTCTTAGGAATCGGGGTACCCTTCCTAAAACGCACAGGTACAGACATATGCATTTTTGAAGGCATTACATCAGAAAGCTCATGAATATCCAGCGCTGTTTCATGAGACCAAATACCCTGGGGCAGTCCCTTTCTTCCTCGACTCCACAACATCCACAACACCAATTCAGAGCGTTCAGTGACAGGATAGTGAGCAAGCCTATATATCCCCCTAAATTGTTTGACCCATTCACCAGACTGTATTTTAAAATGAAAATTAGAACGCGAGAACCCACTCTCTTCCGCCTGTTGCGAGGTGAAGTAACCCTGCTGTCTGTCAGCAATTTCAAATAGTTTATCCCTTCTATCCATACATAAATGTTATGATTTTTATAACATTTATGCAAGATGAGGTGTAAGTTGATAATCTTCAGTTAATTGAGAACTAGGCCACCGTGACTTCTTTGCAGAGATAAACATCTTGGATCGCATGAAGGAGGGCAACGCCGTCTTTCATGGGTTTTTGGAAGGCCTTCCGTCCTGAGATAAGGCCTATGCCGCCAGCCCGTTTATTGATGACGGCCGTGCGGACTGCTTGGGCAAGATCGTCCTTGCCTGAGGGACCGCCTGAATTGATCAGGCCGATTCTCCCCATATAACTATTCATGACTTGATAGCGGGTGAGATCGATCGGATGGTCGCTGCAGAGCTGCGTATACATCGCCTCGGTCTGCTTACCGAATTTGAGGGTTTTGAAGCCGCCATTGCATACAGGAAGCTTTTGCTTCACGATATCGGCTTCGATCGTCGCGCCTAGATGATCGGCCTGCCCCGTGAGATCCGCTGATTCATTATAATCGGTATCGCCCACTTTGAAGGCGTTATTGCGCACATAGCACCATAGGACAGTGGCCATGCCGAGATCATGGGCCATGGCAAAGGCATGGCTGACTTCTGTAATCTGTCTGCGGCTTTCTGAGGAGCCGAAGTAGATGGTCGCACCGACAGCGACGCAGCCCATATCATAGGCTTGTTTGATCGTGGCAAAGAAGACCTGATCGTGGGTGTTGGGATAGGAGAGAAGCTCGCAGTGGTTGAATTTCATGAGAAAGGGGATTTTGTGGGCGTATTTCCTGGCGACTGTGCCAAGGACTCCAAGCGTCGATGCCACGGCATTGCAGCCCCCTTCGATAGCGAGTCTGACAATGTTTTCCGAATCGAAGTATTCGGGATTCGGGGCAAATGAGGCGCCAGCGGTATGTTCGATGCCCTGATCGACAGGCAAGATCGACATATAACCGGTATTCGCGAGACGGCCATGGCCAAAAAGAGTCTGAAGGCTGCAAAGGGTGCGGATATTGCGGTCGGATTGAAAGAAAATGCGATCGACCCAATCGGGCGATGGAATGTGCAGACGATCCTTGCTGACTTTACAGGTATGATGGAGAAGGCTATCGGCTTCTGAGCCTAGTTGATCACGAATAGTTTTCAGCGACATAGCAATCCCCCTCTACAATCGTATAAAGGGGGATCATAAGAGACTGCTTGAGAATTTGCAAGGATCTGTTTATGAAAACAGTCTTTGGATTTCTCCCAAATGCTTATTCTTCGTCTCAGGAAGCATCCTGAAGATGAAGATAAAGGCCGCCACGCACAGCACGACAAAGAGAAGGAATGTCGATCCTGCTCCGAGCCACTGGACGACATCGAGGAATAATAGCGCCACGATATAGTTGAATACCCAGTTGGCAAGAGTCGCAAGGCCCATGGCCTTTCCACGTACTGCAAGCGGATAAATTTCGGAGATGACCACCCAAGCGCAAGGACCCAGGCCAATCGCGAACATCGCGACATAGCCCATCATCCCTACAAGGGCAAGATAGTTTGTCCAATCGGATTTGGCAAAGAAGGAGATCGAGAGTAATAGCAAGCCAACCACCATGCCGACGAGGCCGACGAGAAGGAGCATGCGGCGTCCTGCTTTATCAAGGAGCCATAGAGCAAAAAGCGTCGCGATCACGTTAATCGTGCCGATGCCCACCGTTCCTAAGATTGCCACTTCATTACTGGGAAACCCGACAAAATCGAAGATCTGCGGAGCATAGTAGATCACGACATTGATACCGGTGACCTGTTGGAAAATGCTCAAGAATAGCCCGACGACGACCGCCTTGCGCAAGGCAGGCGTCCTAAAGAGCGCGCCCCAATGGGTCCTTTTATCTTGTGTTGATTCTTCGATGCTCTCTTTCAGGTTGAGCTTATGCTGGATTTTTTTTGCTTTAGCAACCTTTCCAATGCCATGAAGCCAGCGAGGGCTTTCGAGAAGAAGCGGCGATAAAATGATCTGTAAGATGGCTGCAGCCGATCCCCAGGCCATCATACTGCTCCAATCAGAGGTCTTCGCAAAGCCGTAATTGACAAAATATGCAACGAGAATGCCTATTGTAATCGCGAGCTGGTAGCAGGTCACAATCGCACCACGATGCTTAGCGGGGGAAATTTCGCTCAAATACATCGGCGTCGCCACGGAAGTCAATCCCACACCTAGACCTGTGATGAATCTGCCCAACGTAAACATCGTATCATCGCCTGCTTTTGCAGCGACGAAACATCCAACGATGAATAGGACGGCTGATAAGAGGATCGATTTTTTCCTTCCGATCCAATCGCAGACCATCCCACCAATGATTGCTGCAATGAGGGCGCCGAGCAAAATAATGCTCACCGTCCATCCTTGCAAAGCAGGAGTGAGTTGGAATTGTGCTTTGATGAAGAGCAGAGCTCCTGCAATCACGGCTGTATTGTAGCCGAAGAGGAACCCACCTAATGCGGCGACAATCACCGCGCTAATGGCATAGAATGACATATTACCCCGCTTTAATTTCTGCATGATCATTGACCATGAGCTGTTTCGTCATGGTGTAATGCGGCAGTCCAAACCGCTGGATCACGCTTCCTTCCGCACTGTAGCCCATGTGGGAATAAAAGCGAACCAGCTCTTCTCTTGCAAGAAGATAGACCTCGCGGATGCCGCGCCGAATCAGCGCTTGCTCCAAGGTCGACATCAGGCGTCTACAAAAACCAACGCCTTGGTATTCAGGACTGACCGCAAGTTGAAATAACTTACCGCGTTTCTCTTGTTCCTGATAGAACAGCACGCATCCCACCACCTGTTTGCCTTCAACGGCAACCAAATGAAGACTTTCCTCTTCCTCGGGGAAGAGTTCAGACCCTGGGGGCATGCCTAGAGGTTTGCGGAGAACTTCCCATCGGAGCATCAGCTCCTTGGAGTATTCGGGTTGATGGGTTTTGATGAACTTGAATTTCATATTTACCCCTCCGCTATGAGGACAACTACATAGCCTGGCTTTAACAGAATGGGCCGAATTTTTAGGAAATATGAATCAGAAAACTTTTCAGATACGCCCCTTCCGGATGGAAAAGAGAAATAGGATGATCGAAGGCCTGAAGATGCTGGCTAAGAAGGACAGCTTGCCTCCCTGCTTCGAGCGCCGCTTGGAATGCCAGCATCTGGAGCAGATTTTGATCCACATAATAGGAGCAAGAAGAGAAAAGAAGCAGCGCTCCCGGTTTTGCCTTGCGGAAAACTTCGAGCATTAATTGCTTATAGCCACGGCATGCGGCCTCGACATCGGAGCGTTTTTTGGCAAAAGCCGGAGGATCGAGGATGAGAATGTCGTAGTCGCTAAGCGGACGGGAAAGAAAATCAAACACGTCCATGGCAAAAAAGCGATGTTGATGAAGGTCGCAGCTATTGAGGGCCAAATTTTTGACTAAAAGCGGTTCCACCTTGGAAGAGATCTCGACGCTATCGACGCTTTCCGCTCCCCCTTTCAATGCCGCAATGGAAAAGCCTCCTGTATAGGCAAAGCCGTTGAGAACCCGTTTTCCTTTCGAGAGGTTCATGATGAGTTTGCGCATTTCCCTCTGATCGAGGAAAAAGCCGGTCTTTTGGCCGTTTTTCAAGGAGATGACGAACTTCAATCCATTTTCCAGGATCTCGATCTCATCGGGAGAATCCCCAAATAGAAATCCCTCTTGCTCCTCAAGCCCTTCTTGCTGCATCGCCTGTCCATGCGATTTTTCATAGATCGCCTGGGGCTGGAGTTTTTGTCGTAGAAGTTCCGAGAGAAGGGGTTTGAGACGTTGGATCCCGGCGGTCGTCGCTTGCAGGACAAGGACATCGCCATAGCGATCGACGATCAATCCAGGTAGCCCATCCCCTTCTGCATTGATGATGCGGTAGGCGGTGGTAGCAGGAGATAGGAAAGGTTCGCGCCTTTTAAGAGCCATTTCGAGTTTGTCTTCGAGGACCTTTTCGATAGGGGCATTCGAAAAACTCAGCACCCGTCCGGAAAGGGAATTAGCCGGTTGGAAGTAGGCTAGCGCCAAGAATTTTTTGTCGCTGGCGTATACGGGCAAAAGTTCGCCGGGCGCACAATCTTCAGGAATATCTTGGATAGCACCGGAAAAAATCCAGGGATGGAGCCGCTGAAGCGACTTTTCCTTACCGGGTTTTAAATGAACACATCTAGAGGACATTGAGAGCTGGTGCACGCTTTACAGGACCGACGACTCTTCCGACGAGATCATAGCCCATGGCGTCGGTGATCTCGACATTGTAGAGCTGCCCAAAAGATTGGACTTTGCGTCCGTCGTTGATGATGACCTGGCCATCGATATCAGGACACTGTCCATAGAACCGTCCACGCATGAGCATCGGGGTCTCTGGATGATAGCCTTCGATGACAGTGGGAAGCGTCTTGCCGATGTAGCGTTTGGTGAGCTTTTTGACCGCTTTCATCTGGGCTTTGCAAAGCCTATCGTAACGCTCCTGCTTCACCTCTTCGCTCAAATGGCCGGAGAACTTGGCTGCAGGCGCTTCTTTTTCGAGGGAGAATTTGAAGATCCCGACGTTATCGAGAGGATATTCTTGAACGAACTCGAGAAGTTCTTCGAACTGCTCCTCGGTCTCGCCTGGAAACCCGACCATGAGACTCGTGCGAATGACGATACCGGGAACTTGATCGCGGAGTTTGGTGATGATGTCGATGATCTGCTCACGGGAGGTCTTGCGGCGCATCGCTTTGAGGATCGGGTCGCTGATATGTTGGATCGGCATATCGAGGTAGCGGCAAAGACGCTGATCTTTTTTAAGGAGCGCTGAGGATCTCATCGGTGATTTCATCGGGGTAAAGATAGAGAAGCCGGAGCCAGAAATCTTTGGGGGTGTCGAGCATTTTGCGCCAGGAGTTTTTCTAAAGCGCGGGGCTCTCTTCGTTCTTTGCCAAAGTCGCCGAGATCTTGCGCGATCAAAATGACCTCGCGCACTCCTTGGTCGAGCATGGCATGGAATTCTTTTAAGACCTGTTCTTCCGACTTAGATTTCAGGGGGCCTTTGATTTTGGGGATGATGCAGAAGGCGCATTGCTTGGCGCATCCTTCGGCGATCTTGATATAGGCGTAATGCTTAGGGGTGGAAAGCTGTCTGGGGATTTCACCCATTTGCAGATAACTTTTAGCTGAGCTGACCACGGCGCCAGCGTTATCCGATTGGACCGCTTCGAGAATTTTTTCCATATCGCCCGAGCCGAGGAAATAATGGACTCCGGGAAACTTCGTCCTTACCTCATCGCCGAATTTCTGCACCATGCAACCGGCGACGATGACTTTTGCGCTCTCTTTTTTCTCTTTCAAAAGTTCATCGATCGTTTGGCACGACTCATCTCTAGAGACCTGCAGAAACCCGCAGGTATTTACGACGAGATAGTCGGCTTCTTTGAGATCAGGAGTGGCTTCATAGCCCGCTTGGAGCAAAATACCGAGCATCACCTCGCTATCGACGAGGTTCCTCGCGCATCCCAAGCTTGTGAAATGAATCTTTTGAATCATGGCAAAAACAATACCCCAAACATCCCCTTTTTTGCACTTCCCAAAGTATTAACCAACCATATCTTTACGAAAAGCAAGACTTTCCTTAACCTCTGTCCTAATATAGTTAAAGGGAGGCCCTACTATGAAATTCTTCCTTTACATTCTTCTCGAGCATCTCCTTATTCAGTAGCTGCAATAACGGCAGTAGTGACAAGCGCAAGGCCGACTGGCTCTACATGAATTTCGGAGTTGAACCAAGCTTCGCAGGATATTCGCAAAACAACCGAGCCAACAGCTTTCATATCTTACAGTAATTTGATCGGGGAAGGCCTTCTCAAATGGATCCTAAAGGGAATATCCTATCCGCCCAAGCAGAGCGTATTGAGATTTCCAAAGACGGGACCATCTATACGTTCTTTTTAAAAGACACCTTCTGGTCAGATGGAAAGCCTGTGACCGCAGAAGACTTTCGGTCATCCTGGCTAGAATGTCTTGATCCAAATTTTCCTTGTCCCAACGCCTATCTTTTTTACCCGATTAAAAATGCAAAACCGGGCAAAAAAGGGAAAATTCCTCTTAATCAAGTAGGCATTGAGGCATTGAATTCAAAATGCCTACGCGTGCATTTAGAAAAGCCAAATGCTACCTTTTTATCACTTAGCAGTTCACCATTTTTCTATCCTATTCGGTTCTCAAAGGATGCCTTGGGATCTGAAATTCGTCTTAGTAATGGCCCCTTTATCCTTTCTCAATGGAAAAGAGGTCAGAAAATAAAACTGATTAGAAATGGATTGTATCGGAATACCTCGCATATCAAGATCGAAGGCATTGAAATCAGCCTCGTTTCCGATCAAAATACAGCCTATGAACTTTTTCTCAACGGACAACTAGATTTTATCGGTTCTGCCTATACATTTATCTCGCCGTCAATTTTAGAGTTCCTTCCTACATATCTCATAGAAAAAACTGTTCCTGCAGCGAATGTCAGTGCCATTACATTTAATACCTGGAAATTTCCTTTTACCAACCAAAACTTCCGGAAAGCATTATCTGCTGGAATCGATCGAAGAGCTATTGCTACTGCTTTGCTAGCTCAAAAAGCCTCGCCCGCCTATTCGATCATCCCTGATGGGTTTAAAAGCCGCCGTTATGACTCCTTTCCTGAATGCAATTTGCAAGAAGCAAGAAAATTGCTCGATTTAGCGATGAATGAATTGGGCATTACTTCAGCAAAGGATCTACCTAAGCTAAAACTCCTATTCCCCAACTACAATCCAAATACTAGGAAGCTTGCACAAATTTTGCAAAACCAATGGGGTAAGTCACTAGGGATCAATATCGAACTGGAGACTTATGACTTAAAACACATCACAACAACACTCAGTAACATGAACTATGATATTGGCTTGGTGAACTGGAACGCTAATTATCTTCATGCAATCAGCTTTTTAGATCGATTTTTTTCAAAAGATAATCCTAAAAATTACTCTGGCTGGGAAAATGCTGAATTCCAAAAGAACTATCTTTTGGCTTTAGACGCCTTAGATTTAGAAATGCAATGGGAAAGAATAATCAGATGTGAAAATATTCTAGCTCAAGAAGCGCCAGTTACCCCTATAGTATTCTGGGATTATGTCCTTCTTACGAATAAACGTTTATCGATGGAAGTTTGCAAAAGTGGTAGTCTCTGGATACAATCACTCAGCATACGTCCCTTATAACCTCCCTTCGAGAAAGTAAAATAAGAGCTTACTAAGGTCTATTTCCTGCTTAAAAACCCATTTCGTTTTTCATCAGCAAGTTAGATCGATATCACAAGGCGATTTTCGTTCTATTTTCGTGGAGCAAGTCTGATCTGGGGAACTGCCCACTTTTCCCTCGAAGACTCCAGCAGAACACAAAACGCTAAAGAAGAAGACGAACATGATTGACTTACGCATACGTTCCTCCTAGGTGAGGTTTACAAAAATCATTTTATTGAATGCGCCTTTTTTTTAAAGTAGAAATTAAGAAATTCTCAAGAGTTCTCTATGAAAGACGATCACACTTTTCCTTTTGTCCACCGGCATAAAACTCTCGTGGCCAATATCGCCAAACCTGATTACCGAAGCAGTCCTGGCAGGATTGAGCCTCAACGCACTTCTGACATCTCAGCGCAAACTCTCGCACATCTGCTTTATGATAATCTAACAAGATGTCTGTCGAATGGAGAAATCATCCTCAGCCAAGCGCAAACATATGAAGTGAGTGATGATGGCAAGGCCTACATTTTCACCTTGAGAGAAAACCATTGGTCAGATGGCTCACTAGTCAGAGCCCAGGATTTTGAAAATACATGGAAGTATCTACTAAGACCTGATATCGAATGCCCCTCTAGCTATTTCTTTTTTTTCATCAAAAATGCCAAAAAGGCAAAAGAAGGGAAAATTTCGCCAGATCAAATTGGTGTTAAGAGTCTGTCAGATTCTCGCTTGCGCATCGTATTAGAGAAGCCGATTTCGTTTATCCTCGATCTATTAGCCTGTTATGTATTCGCGCCGCTTCATCCTTCAAGCATCGAGGGATTTTATCCGAATCCCGATTCTACCTACTATCCTCTTATTTCTAACGGACCCTTTAAACTTTGCCACTGGTCTCCGAATGTCGAATTGGTCATGGATAAAAATACCCATTACTACCGAGCAAAGGAAATTTATCTAGAAAGAATACGTCTGAATTACCTAGTCAATGATTTGCGGGTTGTCGATCATTTTCTACAGAGAAATATCGATGTTATGGTTAAACGTTTCCGCATCCTCTTTAAGCATGAGGCGATCAAACATCTTGTCAGTTCCAAGGAACTTTTATCCGATCAATTAACGGATACCTGCTGCTGTATTTTCAATTGCAAAAATCCGATTTTCAAACACAAAAAACTCCGGCGCGCATTTTCTATGGGCATTGACCGCCCCAAAGTCTTGCAACGTCTCACGGTGATGGGCGAACAAGCTGCAACAGGTTTGTTATCTCCTATTTATCGTGGAAATGAAGAATCTACAAACTTCAGTAAATTCGATCTTCTTGAAGCACGAAAACTCTTTCAAGAGGTCCTAAAAGAAGAGAAAATTTCGCAAAAAACCTTCTCCTCGCAACTCATGCTTTTTTTTCCTCATAGCGAATTTTATTTTAATCTTGCTGAGGATCTCAAAGAATGTTGGGAGTTCATTTTCGATATGAAAATCACAACGGAACCATTGACTCTCGATGAGATGACAAAGCGAATGGCTGAACGAGATTTTTCCATGGCCATCTTGTCTTGGAATTCTTACTACTTTCATCCCATTTCCATGCTTGAAAGATTCCGCACGAAGAATGATGCGAAAAATTATTGCCAATGGAATACAAAAGAATTTACTGAACTGCTTCAGCAAGCATCATGCGCAAAAACCCAAAAAAAATCTTGGGAGTTTTGCAAACAAGCCGATGATATCATCAAAGAAGAAGCCCCGATTGCCCCCATTTTCCATGCTTGTTATGGCACCCTTATACAACCTTACGTGAAAAATTTCAAAGTATCCCCGATGGGTGTTGTGAATTTCGATGAAATCACCTTCGATGAGGAATTGTTGGTTCAACGCCCTATTCCTGAACATCCGCTTGCCAAAGAACTCATCGTTATGCTCAAGCAATCGATCCGCGAACCTCTCAAGAAAATGGGCTGGTACGGGGTCAATTTCACCTCCCCCTATCACGATTACCTCAGCAGCATGCGTTTTCCAGATCCATAATAATGGTAGGGCTTCAACGGAATCGCCCGTTGGGATATACTCCACCCCTCTAGTTATTAGAGTGAGAGCTCTATTGGGCACATTCACCTACCTACTTCGCAAGACGGGCATCCTGATCCTTTCTCTTTTTGGCATCGTAACGCTGACTTTTATTCTCATGCATTCGATCCCCGGAGACCCCTTTTTGCAAGAGCAGGCGATCCCCGAAGAGATATTGAAATCTCTTTATCGCTATTACGGCCTAGATCAACCTTGGTACATCCAGTATTTGCGTTATCTCAAAGGTGTCGTCACGTGGAATCTCGGGCCGTCGTTCAAATATGAATCGAGAACGGTCAATCAGATCATTTCAAGCGGCTTTCCCGTTTCGTTCTCCTTAGGGATGATGGCGCTCTTCATCGCCATTGGGGTCGGGACGACTTTGGGGATGATCTCCGCGTGGTTCCGCAACCGCTGGCAAGACCACGGCGCAGCTATTTTCTCCGTTCTGGGGATCTCAGTGCCGAGCTTTCTCATCGCAACGCTTCTACAATATATTTTTTGCATCAAACTCCAGCTTCTTCCGGTAGCGAGGTGGGGCTCTTTTTCTCATGCAATTCTGCCGGCTCTGTCGATGGCGGCGCTGCCGACGGCCTTCATCGCAAGACTTACCAGGTCGAGCATGGTCGAAGTACTGCAGCAAGACTATATCTTAACGGCGCGCTCTAAGGGGCTATCCTCGGTTCGGATCCTCATACGCCATGTGATGAGAAATGCCCTTTTGCCGGTAGTGACCTATATCGGACCGCTCACCGCGAGTATTTTGACGGGAAGTTTCGTGGTGGAGAAAATCTTTGCGATCCCCGGTTTGGGGTATTGGTTCGTGATGAGCGTAAGCAACCGCGATTATACGGTCATCCTCGGTGTGACGGTCTTTTACAGCTGCCTTCTCATGTTCTGTGTTTTTTTGGTCGATATTCTCTATACATTCATCGATCCGAGAATCAAAGCGGTACTCCGGAGATAGATGATGCAAACAGAAGATCTCTTTACCCCTCTGGATAAGCCCTACGATGTCAGCGAAGAAGAGATGCAGCCTGGCGTATCGTATTGGAAAGAAAGCTTACGGCGTCTTCGGGCCAATACTCCGGCAATGATCGGGCTGTGGATTTTAGCGGCGCTCTGCCTGCTTGCAATCCTAGGGCCGTTTTTTTCTCCCTATACTTATTACGAGATCCATCTTCCGCAGATCAATATGCCCCCATGCCGTGAATATATCTTCGGAACAGATGAACTGGGAAGGGACATCTTCACACGTATTTGCTGGGGAGCCCGGATCTCGCTGTTTATCGGGATCATGGCGGCGCTTCTCGATTTGATCGTAGGGGTGGCGATCGGGTCCATCGCCGGTTCGATCGGGGGTAAAGTCGATGAGGTCATGATGCGGATCGCCGATGCCTTGCATTCGATCCCCTATCTATTAATCGTCATCATGCTCATGGTCGTGATGGGCAATGGCATTCCGACGATTCTGGTGGCCTTGACGATCACGGGATGGATCGGAATGGCCAGGATCGTCCGCGGTCAAATCTTACAATTGAAAGAGCTCGATTTCATCCGAGCGGCTCAGGCTCTTGGCGCCAGCCGAAGAAGAATATTATTCCGCCATCTCATCCCCAATGCCATGGGGCCGATCATCGCCACGATGACACTGACGATACCTTCTGCGATATTTACCGAAGCTTTTTTGAGTTTCCTGGGGCTAGGCGTTCAGGCGCCGATCGCGAGCTGGGGGACGATGGCCAGCGACGGTCTTCCCGCCATGCGCTACTTCCCCTGGAGAATTTTCTTCCCAGCCGGCTTTATCAGTTTGACGATGCTCTGTTTCAACATGCTTGGGGATGGAATGCGCGATGCCTTTGATCCGAGGCTACGGTCATGAGTCTTTTACAAGTCGAAGATCTTCATGTTTCCTTTAGTATATGGGGAAACCTGGTCTATGCGCTTCGGGGTGTCGAGTTCTCCTTGAAAGAGGGGGAAATCTTAGGGATAGTCGGCGAATCGGGCTGTGGTAAAAGCGTCACGGCCAAGGCGATCATGCAGCTACTCCCTAAACATTCTTGTCTTATCGATAGCGGCAAAGTCCTTTTTCGAGGCCAAGATCTCCTCGAACTTCCTGAAGCGATGATGCGTTCGGTGCGGGGAAAAGAGATCGCGATGATCTTTCAAGACCCCATGACCTCGCTCAATCCCACCAAAAAGATCGGAGCCCAAATCATCGAAGGGATCCTTCTGCATCATCCTGAGTTGACCAAAGACTCCGTGGAAGGTCAAACGATCGAGCTTTTGCGCTCGGTCGGGATTGCCCAACCCGAAGAGCGTTTCAATGCCTATCCCCATACGCTTTCTGGAGGGATGCGGCAGCGGGCGATGATCGCTCTTGCCATGGCGTGCAATCCTAAGATTCTCATCGCCGATGAGCCCACTACCGCCCTCGATGTGACCGTCCAAGCCCAAATCTTGGAGCTTTTGAAAGAAATCGCCCAAACCCGCAAGACGAGCATTCTCCTCATCACCCACGATCTCAGCGTCGTCGCCGGTTTTTGCGATCGAGTCTTAGTGATGTATGCCGGGATGGTCGTCGAAGAGGCCGACGTGGAGCAGCTTTTCGCAAGTCCCCGCCATCCTTATACCAAACGGTTACTCCACTCGATCCCCCGTATCGATACGCCGCGCGGCTCCCCTCTTCTTCCGATCAAAGGAAGGCCGCCCACGCTTCAGCATAAATGCAAAGGATGCGCTTTTTCCGCTCGCTGCGACGAGGCCATGAAAATCTGCCAAGAAAAGCAGCCTGTGAAGACCGAAGTGCAACCAGGCCATTTTGTCTTTTGCTGGCAGGAGGTGCCTCGTGGAGGATGAACCTCTTCTAGATGTGAAAGATCTGACGGTTCATTTTCCCATCGGAAAACGGATCCTCCAAGCCGTCACTTCTATTTCTTTCAAGATTTTTCCAGGTGAAACCCTGGGACTTGTAGGAGAAAGCGGCTCGGGTAAATCTACAACGGGAAGAGCGATCTTACGGCTGGAGCCTCGTGCAAAAGGAGAGGTTTTCTTCCGCAACCAGCCACTTTTTGAAATGCCGAAGCAAGAACTGAAGGCATTCCGTAAGTCAGCCCAAATGATCTTCCAAGACCCTTACGCCTCGCTCAATCCCCGCATGTCGGCAAAAGAGATCATCGCCGAACCGCTCGATATCCATGGACTCGAACATGGGGCTGAACGGGAAAAAAGGCTTAAAGAACTCATCGAACTCGTGGGCTTAAGTCCCCATCACTTGAGTAGATTCCCCCATGAATTCTCCGGAGGACAAAGGCAGCGGCTTGGCATTGCAAGAGCAATCGCGGCAAGGCCGCAGTTTCTCGTCTGCGATGAACCGATCTCTGCCCTAGATGTCTCAGTTCAGGCGCAGATCATCAATTTGCTCAAAAAATTCCAAGAAGAGATGGGACTTTCCTATCTCTTCATCACCCATGATCTTCGGGTGGTGAAGTATCTTTCCCATCGCATTGCGGTGATCTATTTAGGACATATTGTAGAACTAGCGAAGTCGGAAGATCTCTTTGCAAATCCTCTTCATCCGTATACCCAAGCCCTTCTTTCCGCGATCCCCATTCCTGATCCGATCCAAGAAAGAAAAAGGACGAGGATCTTTCTCAAAGATGAGCCGCCAAGCCCCTTCAACCCGCCTCAAGGATGCGTCTTTTCTAGCCGCTGTCCCTATGCTAAGGAAATTTGCTTTTTGAAACGTCCAGAACTCCGGACTGTAGCCCCGGGTCATGAGGCTGCATGCCATCTATTAACACCTGAATAAATCTCACTCAGTGCATAGCCAGACGCGGCAGGGACTGTTTCGAAGGATCTTTTCCTTGATCTTCCGTTTCCAGCCCAAGATCATAAGATCGCATTTCTGTTCTTTTGCGACACCCAAAACTGTGTCTTCATAATAGCGCCCGCGCACAAGCACAGTGTCAAGGCGATGAATATTCAAACTTCTTGCAAGAGCCTCAGCTTGTTGCAGGATCTCATGACCATTGCGTGTCCGGCCTGGCAAAAAAGCATCGACAGCGAGTGAAAAGGGCACTTCAATGACATGGACGATGGTCATATGTGCCTTATGGAGTTTAGCGAGTTCGCATGCGAGCCGAATCGTATCATGTTCTTTGACGGAATGGATGGGAATCAGCAGACGCTTGATGTTCAGAGGAGCGAAATGAGGAGCCCTGATCGTCGTGATCTGCAGTGAGCCTTGCGCAATAAGTCCCTTCTTCCTTCGATAGAGGAAAAACATCAAGATACCGATCGTCATCCAGGCAAGACCCATGAATCTTCCCTCGGGTTTGACGAGTACGATGAGCGTCCAAACACTCGAAGTCGCAATACAGCCGATAATTCCGGAAATGGGAAATTCATACCCAAAAAGTCGAATATTGAAGGGAACTTTGAAGGGGCGATGCATCTTAGGCTTTTTGACGCGCAAGACGAGGAGTGACAGGTTGGTCGAAAAGAAGGCGATCATGGCGCCAAAGTTGTACAAGTCAGCTAAGAAAGAAAGACGTCCTCGACTTGCGATGATGATGATCAGGGCAAATGCCGCGAAAAAGAGAAGCGAAAGATGGGGCGTGCGAAACTTCCTGTGTACATGGGAGAAAAAACGTGGCAGTTGATAATATTCGCCCATATTGTACGCAAGCCTCGATGAGCCGATCAGCCCAGCATTCGAGGCGACGAAAAGCAAAATCGCGGCAAAAAGGCCGACCCAACATTGAAGCCATTTCCCCCCAACAGGCAAGGCATTTGCGATCCCTGCGAGAGGATCTTTGATATACGTTGTGCCGAGCTCTTGAGGGGTAAGAACTGAAAGGCCGACGATGGAAATTCCCACATAGAGGACAATCAAAGCGAACATATTGAAAAAGATCGCGCGAGGAAGGTTCTTTGAAGGACTTTTTGCTTCCGAACCTAATTGCGCAATCGATTCGATACCGGTATAGGCGACCATGGCCATCGCCACGCCACGAAAAAATTCTGTCCAGGTAGGCGACCAAGTTACGTTTTTTACGCCGACTCGTAAATGCTCGAAGACCTGGGGCAAGTTCATGACAAAGAAAACCCCCAAAACAATGATGATGATTTGGGTCAAAATGGCAAAGAAAGCAAGTACCATGCTCACCCTTGTCGAGCGTTTCACTCCAAATAGGTTCAGGAAATATAGAAAGACAATGATTGCAGCCGTAAATCCGATATGACTATAGCGTCCTTGCAAAGCCGGAAAAAATACCGAAAGATAAGGGCCAATCGCAAAGGCGGAGATGGCGATCGTCACGATATAATCGAGGAGAAGCCCCCAACCTGAAATAAAAGAAGAGAGGTCGTTGAAAGCCTGCCTTGCAAAGCTAGCTGATCCGCCTGCTTCATGATAGACAGAACTGAGTTCTGCATAACTCAGCGCTGTGCAAATAAAGACGAGGCCTGCAATCGCTAGGGCAATTGGCGTTGCACCTAAAGCGAAAAGCGCAGTGACGCCAAGGGCATAGTAAATGGACGATCCTAAATCCCCATAGCCGATAGCGAACAAATCCCAAACGCCAAGAACGCGTTTGACTTTGTGTTTGACCAGGAATGCAACCTTCGAAACGCCGGGTTTTTCTTCCTTATTCATATCTCTTTTCCTGATAGGCAACTAATAAGCAAAAAGCAACGTTTTTTAATATTTTAAAGATAAAGCTGTTGGGAAATTATTTAATTTAGTACTGGAAAGATAAAGAGTTCAAGAAAGGGAGAACTATGCGTAAGCTCACTTCGGGGAATATGTTAAAGCTGATCGGGCTTTCCGCATTGACGTGCTTTAGCGCTTGTAAACAGAGTCCTGGACAAATGACATATGAAGAGTGGACACAAGCAAAAAAAGAGCGCAAAGAGAGAATCGCGGCTCAAAAAGAGAACCCCTTCATCAAACAAGCACCTGCTGCTGAGCCTCAATCCCAGGGAGTCGTCCTTGAAATCCTCGAAGTTGCACCTGCCCTAGAGTCCGCTCCTCAAGAAGTTAAGGTCGATGAGCCAATTAGTCAATCTTCGGAAACCCAAGCATCCTTACCAATAGGCTCCGAAGATGCTGATCTGGTAGAGAATAGCGCGCCTACCCCTCAAGAAGATTTGATGGTGGAAGTAGATTCCATGCAAGAAGAAGGAGAAATCGCTGACGACGACGAAGAAGAAACTATTGCTTCTGATCAGGTAACCCCGATCAACGATGAAAATGTTCTGGCCGCTGCTGAGAAAAAACAAAAGAATGAGCCTGCACAGGAACCCCAGCCTCTTCCTTCCGCCCGTGGTTGCAAAGTGGAAATGGGTCCGACCCTGATGGCTGAATTCACGTATTGGCGAGTCTTTGAAGATCAACTCACGATCGCCGTCAGCCAAACCTCTTCGACGAGCTTTACTTCTCTCCAGATAAAACCCAATTTTGAGCCTGGCTTCCGTGTCGGCTTTGGCTACAACCTTGCCTATGATGATTGGGATGTGAAAGGCATCTATGCTTGGTACCAAGCCACGAAAACCCTCCACGGACAAAACGGAAGCTTCAATATCGTCATCGATGGCACTGGCAGCGGCTTTGGCGGCATTCTCGCCACAAATTTTAATAGCCACTGGAAATTCCATTACAATGTCCTCGACTTAGAACTCGGACGCAATTTCTTCATCAGCCAATACATCACCATGCGCCCCTTTGCAAGCGTCAGGGGAGCTTGGATCGAACAAAAAATCGCGACGAATTCCGTGGGATCGTACACCATCTTCGACGAGGCTACGGAGGAATTTGAGGTTTTGTCCGGCTCATCGAATCTCCATCAAAAACTCAATTATTGGGGCGTTGGCCCACGATTCGGCGTCAATAGCGACTGGATGTTTGGTAAATGCGGCGTCAGCATCTTTTTCAATGCTTCAGGAACACTTCTTTATTCTGGCTATAACAGCAAGTTTAAGAAAAACGATGTCGTTGGCGGCACCCCCTTCAATCTCTATTTCAGCAACGTCTTCCACCGCGTTCGGGCCAATGTCGAGCTTTTCGCTGGATTCGATTATGGACACTGCTTTGTTAAGCAGGAGCTCGATTTCCACGTCTATGCAGGCTATATGCTCAATTACTGGTGGAGCTTGAATGAATTCGTCACTGGCGCGACGTTCTTTCCCAGTGGAGATCTCGGGTTGCAAGGCTTGAATGTGGGCGTAGAATTCGAATTTTAGGCAGCGGTAAAAAGAAACCATCAAGAAAGGTATACTATGCGTTGTTCGCTTGATCATATGAAACTGGCGGCATTCTCTACTCTGCTCTGCCTGACAGCTTGCAACAACAGCCCTTCATCCTCAGTACGATTGAATAAATCGTGCAAGGTCGACCTCTTAAGCACCAGCTGCGAGGAGCAACCCTCTTCCACCAATGAATCGAATGAAATGGCAGCGATTTCCGAAGAAAATCCTAATGCTATTGCCACTCTTTCTCCAGAAGTAAAATCCCGGATCGAGAAGGAAATCGTCAGGATCTCTAGTGATATCAACCTCATCAAAATGCAGCTTGCTGAACTCAATAAACCTATAGACAGCAATGAAAACCCCGAAACCACCTCAACAAGCAAACTCGCCAAAATCGATGATCTTCTTCTCTCTCTTACAATGCTGAAAAACCAACTCACCAGTCTTAAATCATCCAATGTTGCAACAGCTGCTGCGAATGATTTCGAAGTAGCCGGCATTGAATTTGATGAGGAAGATGTTGGATTCGACGATGTGGACAGCATCGTCGATGTACAACACGAGGAAGTCGCCTGCACTTGTGATGCCCAAAACGATCAAGTCGATGAGGTCGTGAGCAACGTCGATGCCAAAAATGACCACCTCGAAGTGCTCAGCATTGATGATGCAGAAAGCGACGAAGTGGCCTATGACATGGATGAAGAAGAATTCTACGAAGACGCCTACGACTTAGACGAAGATCAAGTGGCTTATGACGTTGACGAAGAAGAAGATGAATGGGAAGTAGCCTCTATCGATCAAGATGGGAAAATCGAAGAAGTGCGAGATGAAATCACCCAACAAGTTGTCCAGCTTGAGCCTGTAAAAACACTGGAAACTGCAGAGCCCAATACTCAAAATCCTCTTGGAAAAATCGATACGCTCCTTATAAAAGTCGAATCGATCATCGACCAAACTGCTGAACTCCGCGAGGAAGTTTCTAAACTCGAGCCGCAAATGGCATCCGAGGAAATGACTGGGGAAGATTCCATCGCGATCATCGAAGAACAAAGCTATGATCAGCTTCTAGCCGCCTCGGATCAAAAGGCCGGCAAAAAAAAGAAACCGCAAACTGAAAGAGTTATCACCCCATCAGCTCGCGGTTGTAAGGGAAATGGCGTAAGGGTCATGGGCGAATTCCTCTATTGGCGCGCCTTCGAAGATGAGCTCCAATTCGGAACCTCGGACTTTTCGACAAATACCACCCTTTCGAGCGGTGCAACTGCGGCCTCTACATCTGAAAAACCCCTCGATTTTAAAGCCAAATTCAAACCTGGTTTCCGAGTTGGCATCGGCTATGAAATGGGTTATGATGATTGGGCACTCGATGCGATTTACACCTATTATAAAACGCACTCTTCCCTTTCAAACTCCACAAGTACCATCCCTTCAATTACCACTCTTCCTACAAGTTTCCTTTTCGATATTATGAATTTTCCAATCAGCGGTTCTAATTTGCAAACAACCCAATTTGATGCCAAGTGGAACTTACACTATAATGTGCTAGACCTGCAGCTAGGGCGTAATTTTTATATCAGCAAACATCTCACACTCTGTCCCTTTGCCAGCCTGCGCGGCGCATGGATACCGCAAACAGTGCGTATTTCGGGAGCGGGGGCTACTCGATCCAGCCATGGTGTCGTAGGACTTATTCCTTTCACCGCCTTTTCCCAACAAAAACAACATTTCTGGTGTGTCGGACCAAGACTTGGTCTCAATACCCATTGGCTTTTTGGCAAAACAGGATTGGGTATGTTTCTAAATGGGGAGGGTTCTCTTCTCTATTCCGGATATAGTTATCGTTTTCACGTAAATACAACTAGCGCATCGGACATAGACGACACCTATTACCACGATGTCTACAAACGGGTCCGCCTTAATGCCGAGCTCTTCCTAGGACTCGATTATGGGCACTGCTGGGAGAAACACCGACTTTTCCTCGATATCTTTGCAGGCTATAACCTCGTCTATTGGAGAAGCCAAAACGAAATGTTCAATCCACAGACTAATACGATTCTCAATGGCGACCTGGTTTTCCATGGCCTGACCTGTGGGCTAGTATTTGCCTTCTAGGGAATTGGACTTTATTTCACCTCTAATATCCATTCAATAAGTCACTTATATAATTATTGTAATTATTAGTGATATATAATTAATTTTTTGATAATAATATAAATAACAAAAGAAATGGTAATTAGGGGTTGTCTTATGAGTAAGTCTATGGCTTATAAACTAGTAAAACTCGTGGCAGTTGCCACAGTTCTTTGCTTGGGTGCTTGTAAGGGAAACCCTAGTACAACGGCAAATGCCGAAAATCCCCTCTCCAATGTCGATGAAATCTTTTACCATGTTCTAGAGCTCAAAGAACAGGTTGCTGTGCTCAAACAGTCGAGTCATGCGAGTTTTGATGATCTGCAAGTTACCGCAGAAACCCGCCTAAACAAGATCAATGAAATGTACGATAACATCGCCTTGCTCGAAGAACAAATGACAGATCTCCAATCCCTTGGCACCGAACAATACAAATCAAAAATGCGCCTTCAAAATCGAATAAAGAGGCTCGACGCGGTCCTTGCCTATGTCACGAATCTCAAAGCGCATATCGCAACTCTACAATCGCTCGGCAAAAAACCTGTCGTACAAGAAGAAACCCCCACGCAGCAAATCGATGACCTCATTGACAAAGTCACCAAGGTAAGAGAGCAGCTCGCCGAGCAAACCGCGAAGATGAACAAGTAACCCCTAAAGCCATAATTGGGGTAAAAAGTCCTGAAAGTTCCAAATACGCGCATTGTTGTCATGTTATTGAACGCATTGCGCGAATTTTTCTAAAAACCCCCTTCCCTAAAAAAAATTTACTTCCTAGAAATTAAGGAGTTTAGTAATCGTGGTGATCGGAGTGCTGGATCTAGGGTATTTTACTGCCCTATCTAACGAGGAAAGAAACCACAATGAGCAATTCCCTCCCTCTCAAACTAGCTGGAATATCGGTATTACTCTGCCTAACCGGCTGCAATGGGCCGCCAGAATCTTCTAGGAGGCATCCTTCACATCACTCCAAGACAACCTCACTTGAAAAGGCTACCGTCCAGAATGAACCCTCCATAGCTATCTCCCCTAAGCCGCTCATCGATGCTGACGCCCTAGAAATCCAGGTATACGGTTATCTCGCGCAAATCGATGAACAGCTCGAGGATCTTAAGATCGCCTATACAAATGCTAAAAAGGTCCAGCCAAAACCCAAACAGAAGGCCAAAGAGGCGCCTATTACGACTTCGGCCCATTTATGCAAAGGCAGCGCCTTCACTGCCATGGCAGAATTCCTTTATTGGCGTGCCTTTGAAGATCAATTGCTCAATATCCTACCGATTTATCCGAGCGTTTCGGGGTCTACGAATATCGTTCAAACCAATATCACTTCATTCAAAACACGATATGACCCGGGCTTTAAGGTAGGCTTGGGCTATGACTTTCGCTATGACAATTGGTCGGTCAATGCGATTTATACCTACTATCAAACGCGAAAATCGCTTTCTCTTAGCTTCGATCCCAATTCTGGGAACTTTATCATTTTGCCTACATCTCAGCTACCCGGCAGCCCTCTCTTTACCGGTCAGTCCGTTTCTTCCAAATGGAAGCTCCATTACAATATCCTCGATGGGGAACTCAGCAGGTCTTTTTTTGTCAGCCGTCGTCTAGCTCTACGGCCTTTCGCAGGCATTCGGGGAGCTTGGATCAACCAAAAGATCGATACTATGGCTTCTGGCAGTGTGAACCAGACGGTTTCTACGCCTTTTATCCAACAACACCTCAAACACTGGGGCGTGGGTCCAAGGCTCGGGGTCGATACCCACTGGCTCTTTTGCGATACCGGACTTGGCCTTTTCTTCAATGCCTCCGGATCGCTTCTCTATTCAGGCTACAATTATCATTTCAACGATGAAGATACAACAGCATCTAGTACCATCTTCTATCACACAAATTACCGGCGTCTTTGTTCCAACGCTGAGCTTTTCGCAGGACTTGACTACGCCTATTGTTGGAAAGATAGCGAGATCTCCTTGGACAGCTATATTGGGTATTCAGTCAATTATTGGTGGCGTGAAAACGAACTCTCCTCCCTAAATGATGTTTTCCTGGAAGGCGATCTCGGTCTGCAAGGTTTGAACATTGGTTTGCGCGTGAGTTTTTAAGAAAGGATATATAATGAGCCCCCATCAATTCGATACGCTCAAGATCATCGGTATTTCCACTCTAGCCTGTCTGACTGGCTGCAAAGAAGGCCCAAGCCAGCAGGCGAGCCATCTAGATCAACCAGTCCAGGAAATCGCAGAAAATGAGCAGCCTGCGGACTTGGTTACAGATGCTTTGGAAACAACTACAGATGGGGAAATGGTAAATAGCGAGCAATCATCCATCTTGCCTATCTACGATTTGACAATTGATGCAGATGACGAACTAGAGGAAATTACTCAGACAACTGACTTGGCAATCGATAATTTGATCGATGCAGGGAAACTCGAAAAAACTGCAACAGTGATCAATTCCTATATCGCAAAAATCGATACCGAACTCAGCGAACTGAGACTTACTGCCGAAAATGAGAAAAAGCAAGCCATGGCGAATGCCATGCATATCCTGCCTTCAGCTCGCAATTGCTCTAATGAATGGGGATTGACTGTTTTTGGGGAGTTCATTTATTGGAAGACCTTTGAAGATGAGCTCATACTGGGCCTTCTCTCGTCCAGTAATTCGCAAACTTCTATTGAAGTAGAACTCGCTAACTTCCATCCTAACTTCAAGCCGGGGTTCCGTGTGGGCCTTGGTTACAATTGCGTCTTTGACGATTGGTCTGTGAATGCCATCTATACACGCTATAGGAACCATCAGACAATTCAAAGCCCTTTCGTTCAACTACTCTACAATCTCAGCATTCCCGGGCAAGAAAGTCAGGTTTCAGCAAGTGAGTTCAGCGCAAGATGGAAGCTCTTATACGATGTGCTCGATTTGGAACTCAGTCGTGATTTCTACGTGAGCAAATACCTAGCTTTGCGTCCTTTCATCAGCGCTAGAGGCGCAAGAATCCGGCAGCGGATCAATACAGGGGTGTTAGGAATGGTGCCAGACGATTTCGCCCCGAGCGGCAGCGTATCTGCATCGGTTGCTATCGGACAAAGGCTCAAATTCTGGGGCATTGGACCTAGGATCGGGCTAGATACCCATTGGCTCTTTGGAAAAAGCGGCTGGGGATTTCTCCTCAATGGAGAGGCTTCGATTCTCTATTCAGGCTTTCATTATACCTTCGATACGCAAGAAACCGATCAAACCATTCCCGTTACCCAAACTAATCTCCTCTATGACGATGTCTATAAGCGAATCCGCTTCAATGGCGAACTCTTTGCAGGATTCGATTATCATCATTGCTGGAAAGATTCAGCATGTTCTTTAGCCCTTTTTGCTGGATACTCGGTCATTTATTGGTGGAATCAAAACCAATTCGTCATGAATTCCCCTCTCTTTTATCCCAATGGAGATCTTGCATTCCATGGCATCGATTTTGGTTTTGAATTGGAGTTTTGACAACCTATGAAACCTATTAAAGGCGTATTCATGAATCAGCTGCAATGGACCAAAAAATTCCATCTTTATGCTTGGACTTTGCTCTGCTTGAGCGCAAAGGGATATTGCGAAGATCCAGACCAGGTATGTCGCGACCTCGGGACTTCATTGGAGCAACTGAAGGATAAAATTCTCGAAATCGACGGAACTATCGCAGCTGTAGAAAAAAAGACCCAGGCTTCTTCATCCAAGTCCCAAGACGAATCTATTCAAGTGCTAGCTTCTGCCCGCGGCTGCGATATGAATGGCCCGACGGCAACAGTGGAGTTTCTTTTTTGGAGAGCTTTTGAAGATCAGCTACTCATCGCGATTAACCAAGGAAGCACCGTAAGTAAACCCCTCGATTTTCGCCCTAGCGTAAAACCGGGTTTCCGAGTTGGCATCGGCTATAATTTACCCTATGATGATTGGTCTCTCGACGTCCTTTATACCTACTACTATTCCCATAAATCTATTAAAAGCACCGGGACGATTTATCTTATCCAGGATTCGGAAATTGGGACTGGTCCCCAGTTCGATGCAACCTTCCTACATTCATCATGGAGACTCCACTACAACATCCTCGATGGAAATTTGGGCCGCAGTTTCTACGTCAGTCCCAATCTCTCCTTGCAGCCTTTTATCAGCATTCGAGGAGCCTGGATCCGTCAAAAAATCAAGTCCTTTAGCACTGGAACCGATACTGATGATACAGGTGCTGCAAGCGCTAGTATTTTTGAGTCGGTGCACTATACTGGGGTAGGTCCGAGAATTGGGATCGATACTCACTGGCTTTTTGGAAAAACACGTTTTGGCTTTCAGCTCAATGCAGCTGGCTCTCTACTCTATTCTAGGTACAAAACATATTCCAATATTCTTACTATAACGGAGGATGGCACCTCTGGATTGGATATTATTATCAAGAACAAACCCTATCATTCCATTCGTCCGAATGCAGAATTCTATGCAGGACTCGATTATTCTCGCTGCTGGCCAGAGCATGACTTTTTCCTGCGCTATTATTTGGGCTATTCGCTGAGTTATTGGTGGAGTCAAAATCAAATGGTCACCCCATCGAATCTTACGCCCAATGGCGATCTCGGCCTTCATGGCCTGACGACAGGTTTTGAATTCGATTTCTAATTAGATAAATGAGCAAGTCTCTGAAAAAAGGGCTAGACCTTTCGGTCTAGCCCTTTTGCTTAATAAGCAGCTGTAGCGCTGAAGGTGGCGCGGGTTCTTGGTGGATCGCCTTGAATCGAGCGCAGCTTATAGCCCCAATCGAACCTTGCAGTGAACCAATGTCCGATATGGTAGCGGAAGCCAGGACCAACGCCGGCTAAAATGTAGAGATTCCTGAAATCAGCTGAGGTCCTATGATGCTGCCATCCCATGCCGTAATCTACGAAGACGAGCCCAACCAGCCGGTCTTCCGTACCTGCCTTTTTGTAAAAAGTGACGCCGGGCGAATAGAAGTTGGTGCTGATGACCACAGCATTATCGACGTTGATATCCCGTTCGGAGTAGCCACGCACGGAGTCATACCCACCTAAGCCGAATTGCTCAGTTGGTATGAGGTTTTTGTTGGTAAACTGCATGATCGTGAGGTTCTCGATCCCCCAATCATAGGGACGGGGACGTCGCCAGAGGTTGTGCGCACGAAATTTGCCGTAGACATAGACGTTTCTTGAATATTCTCGAAGCGCGCTGTAGCGCTGATTCGTCATATCCGGCCAAATTCCACCCGGCTGGAAGACCACATCCAAAGTCACATACGTTCTTAAATTGGCTTTCTGCCTCGTGAAATCATAATGCATTGCGTATTGGAAGACATCGACGCCTTTGTTCAAGACAGTCGATCCACCAAAGTCGACGCTATTGTTCGTCCTTTTGAAATCGATTCCAAACATGAAGTTATCGATCAGCGTCCTACGAGGCAAGAAAGGAATCTCATAGCGAAAACTCGCCTGCGCGCCATAACCATGGCTCGCCATAGATGGTTGCAGACGGGCATGGATCGAAGAATAACCGCCAAAAAAGGTAAGAACATGGCGCCATGGAAGAGGGATCGACCAGCTTAGGGAATGCGCCTTGAACTTATGGGGCTGCGGCGACATGGTGAATTGGTAGTTGATCTGCTGGTCATTATAGAAGAGGTTGCCGCCCATGATGCCGGCAAAATAGCGGAGGTAGTTGATGTTATGGAAACCGGTATTGTCGATACCGCCATAGATGCGCCAGGGCTTTTCATCTTGTGCGATAAGATCGATATTGGTTTCGCCTTCTTTATTCCCTGCGGAATAAACAGCATCGACCACACGGAAGGGGTTGCGGTTAAGCCAAGCTAGGTCAGCGGCTAATTTATCCGATCTCAGAACGGATCCTTTTTTCTGCTTGAAATTACTTAAATAGCGCTCTGCAGAGAAAAATTTATTCCCGACGACTTTGACATCGCCTACAGTTCCCTCGATAACACGCAGTAGAAGCACCCCATGCGTCACTTCCTGTTCTGGAACATCGACAAGAACAACAGGACGATCGATCGAACTATAGAAGAGGATGACTTCGGTCTTCAGCCTGGAAATAAGCCTTTGCGTAAGCGGCTTATGATAGAACATGGGCTTGAGTCTTGTCTCGAGGGCGCCGATTTCCTCTGGAGAAAGTTTGAGATTATAGGCACCGAAACACCCTGGTTCCGCCATTTCATCATAGGTAAGTTTTTTGCTTCCGGAAACGACGATTTTGTTCAGAGACTCGACAATGACCTTGTCATCTTCCGTGGAGAATAATTGGTTCTGGTAATCATGCGCATCGGACAGGGTTGTTCTGCGGCTTCCTGCTTCTAGTTGCATAGAGAGGGGAAGCACTGAAGCGAAAAACAGGTAAGGAAGACGACTCTTTAGTCCCTGATAGAAGCTATTTTGCGCTGTCGGATTGTATTTCACAGAGATATCCTCGTTTGTCCCAAGGCGTGCGAAAGAGACGCAAACCTATCTAGTATCCTTTATAATGAAGAACTTTTTTCCTATGTAGGAAAAATTTTCCCCCGAAACAACTTTTTTGGCCCCTAAGGTCCCATCTCTCTCGAGAAACCATTCATGACACCTTATTTTCAGACCTGAAAAATTTTCTTAAGCAAGTAGTTTGAAAGCGCCTTTCATTTGCTGGCGAACACGAAAAACTTTTCGCTGGATTGACATATTGCTCATACCCAAGAGGAAAAATCCTCAAGGAGTATATCCTTTGTAGTAGAGGTATTTCTTCCTAAACTCGAAGAACTTTTCGTCTGGCCTGACATCATAACTCGTCAGACTTCCTACATGCCTAGGAAGATTCTTCATCGAGGCCATATTATAGGAGGTGCCGAAAGCAGGTTCCCAATAGAAATCTTCGGAATTATTATTGAGTTGGAAAGCTGTCTCGAATATCGCGAGCTCGAAGGCAATCACATTTTGGAACGATGTACTGTGAGTGGGCGGAACAGGTATTGGCAAGCCCTCTTTGTAGAAGATCGTGTAAGGGAATACAGTAAGTCCTACTCCATTCAAAGCATATAAGGCATATTCGTTTTGCGGGTCGTCTATAAGGTGTACACCTGGTAAATAGGGCGAACCGTTGATGGTTACATTGCCAACGAGGTGGTTCTGCGCTTGTCTTGCTGTGTAGATAAAAATAGGGATATCATTATCGGATGACAAACTACTTGTAGAATTTGCGTTCGAACCTAAATTGAACTGACCCGGACCAATACCTGATGCTGGTGTAGGGAACCGCCCGTCGACAATGATACCAATAAGGTTTGCGGCTTCGATAGAAGAAGGATTGAGTGCGACCACGTCATTCAAAGATACACTGACCCCCGCACCAATTCCTACATCCCCGCCGGAAAAAATAAACGCACTGGTTATTAGCGGAAGAATTTAAAATAACATCAGTACCAGCTGCGATAGCAATTCCAAATGGGAACGTAAAGGGAGGAATGGAGACTCAAAAGATGAATCTTTAATAAAAGCCCCCCCAGTATTAGCATTCATAGTAAAAGTTCCCGTAGTGGTCACAGCATTATCTGTTATGATCAAAATATCAGCTGCGAGCGAATTGTGGTTTTTATTACCCCCGGTATCTATACCGATAAATGCACCGGCAGTTCCTGCATCGTCCATTCAAGGTTAAGTTGCCAGGCGTGCCGACCGCTATCAGATTGGCATTAGAAGATGTAATCTAAAGCTGGTAGCCGGGAAGGAAAATGCCGATAAATGCCTCGGAATCAACACCATTTCCAGCATTTAACGTCCAAGTTTGGCTGCTGGCAGTGTCCCCGCCTTCAACAAGTATGGCAATACCATATGGAAAGTTGATAGCTACTTGCGCTGTTAACTGCGCTTAGAAATTCCAATTCCCGCAGGTCCCTGCATGAAATCACTACCATTGATTGTTAGGTTCCTAATCTGCGTAAGTTCAACATCGGTGGAGTTATAGGTGATAGGCGAACTGCTACCAAAACCTCCAAATCCTACCAATCCATAGTGATTAGCTGCTGCAAGGGTACTTCCTCCTATAGTAACATTATAGTTCGTTATAGGCAGTGGATGAGGAACATGTTGACGGGGCGATTCAATGAGAATAGTACCGGTTATGGTAGTAGGAGACCCAAGATTTGGTGAATGTCCGATCTGTGCATAACCACTCATCATATCATTTCCAACTGTAAGCTGGCCGATAGGGGAGGGAAAACGAGGATTCGTTCCGAAAAAATCACAAGTGATATTGCCATTCAGCGCGGTGACATTGGTGGCGGCTGTCGCTCCACTATGTCCGATCTGTGAAATACCGCTGTGAAAACCACCTACTTGTAAAGTTCCCCCTGCGAGAATCTGGGTCAGAATATTCGTATTCGGATTGAGCATGGGGCCGGTGAAAGGAGCAATATTGCAATCGCATCCAACCTGAGCTCTAAAACCCGATGTGCTTGCGACAGTGATATCCCCTGAGGCGATTACTTTAATCAGTGCGGTAAGGCTAGGCAGATTAGTCATATCTTGCGGAGTGAATATAACTACATCATTAGCAGCGCTTCCAATCAGGACATCTTGGCCAGAAGATATGGTAATATTACCTGTACTCGAGGAAGAAACTTGTGCCTCAATTGTAATATCTTGAGCTGCTAGTGTAGTAACAGCAATGTTTCCGGTGCTCGTTGTCACATTCGCATCAATGAGAACGGGGCCGAGGTCCGATGTGATCGTGATATTACCCGTTTCCATAGTGATCAGACCAAAGTTCTCAACACCAAGGTTCACAAGGTTCTTATTCCCAATTAATTGGCAAGACCCATCATTCATATTCGTTATGGAACCAACGTTTGACACTACAATATCCCGAGTTGCTTCGAAATCAATGAAGCCCGAATTCATGACCGTTACAGTGCTATCCACGAGGATATCCGGAGGAGCCGTTAGACTTATGATTGTAGTACCCAACGTAGTCGCTGAAATGTTCCCATTAGTCGTTTGTATAGGAGCGCCAATGAGAACTTGCCCATTGTCTGATGTCATAGAAATAGGCCCATCAACAAAAGTGACCGGACCATTGATAAAAACGCCCACCACCGCACCGATTGTATTCCCCGTCAAAGAGCAACTCGCTGTCCCAAAACCTTGTATTATAGCGGTGTTTGTGACATCGAGATCTCTAGAAGCTGAGACAACAAGCTCACCACCGGTCATGATGACCCTAGTTGAGGTGATTGTTATGTCTGAATCGCCGGCCCCTGTTGTAACCATCGCGCCGTTAGCGCTCCCTAATTGACCGTCGATTTCAATAGGCCCAAGTTCCGAAAGAATCGTTATCCCTCCAGTTCCGGTGTTCTCCACTCCCTGACTTACGCCAGCAGGGCCATCGATTGTAATCCCTGTGACAAAATCCGTTAGATTCGCTGTTAAGGAGACAAGACCTGATCCTTGACCCTGTACGAAACCGGTGGCGTCAACTGTGATATCCCTATTCGCCATTAACGTGAGTGCAGTTCCTGTCCCAAGATCTGTAGCTACCTTAGCGCCATCTGCGACAACGATATCTCTAGCCGCGGTGAACATCATAGTAGCGCCTGGTGCACCACCACCTGATTCTACATCAGCGCCAGTATTGAATAGGATATCCCTACCGGAGGTGAATGTCATATCTCCTGTATTTACGTCTACAATGCTTGAAGTGATTGTAATATCCTGAGCGGCTAATGTTGTGACGTTCATTTCGAAAGCTTCTAACCTACCATTGATTGTAATAGGCCCAGTAGTTGATTTAATGTTTATAATACCACTTGTGGAAGTAACTCCATTTGGGACGGGTCCTGCGATTGTAATTCCAGTGACACTCGTCGTCAGATTCCCCAGGAAATCGATCTCGCCAGTTCCTGAGGCACTATTAATTAGGACCCCAGCAGAAGTTGTAATGTCGCTATTGGCCTGGAAGGTGAGATTGGAATTAGCATTGTACGTAAACCCTACACCGATAGTTATAGCCCCACTACCCGTTTGGTGAGGATTTTGCGAGCAGGTACTAATAATAACATTATTCCCCGCTTCTAATTCGACTTTGATCGAGTTGGCGGGAAAGGCAGCGCTAGCCACCCCGGGATTAGTGCCTGAAAATACAAGGCATGGCGATGCCGTGCCATCATTATCGTAGGAATTTATGATGGAACCGACATCCAAATCCACCTGCGACGAAAAAGGGCACGTCACGTCAATAGCACACGGGTCGAGAAGAAGTGTTCCGATGCGACCCTGAGGCGCAAAGGTAGTACACACCATTCCCTCTGTATACATATCTTTTTCCCCTGATACTTCGATAAAGCCGCCATTTCCGCGATTCGGTCCACCCTTTGCACTTACTTGCCCAGAGAACAACGTAGTCCCGTCAGCAAATGTGATGACCTCCCCTCCATTGCCGCTATTCAAAGCGTCCGCTTTGATAACCGCCCCCTCCTGGACAAGGATAAAATCTGTGGGTGGAAGATCGCTAGCTGCATTGAAATCATGTCCAATCTCGATACTTCCACCGCCATTCTCAGCGCTAGTATCTAGATAGGCGGTTGGCCGTAATTGAATAGTCTTACCGCGGATGGCGATGCTTCCGCCAGTATCATCGCTATTTTGGGCTACAATGCTACCCCCGATTTTATCCACGCCTTCAAGGGAGACGAGAAAGACTCTTCCATCGCGCTCTTCAACGCCACGGGCGTTCACTTTGCCGTAGCACCGAATAGCCATGCTATAGAGGTTGCCGTCAGCGCGGATTTCCGCTTGAACAGCTTCGATGGTTCCTTGATTGTCGATGCCGAGTTCAGACTTTTGATCGGTGGCTGCTGCTGTACGGATAAAGACATGCTCTGAAGAAAGGGGCTGCACCAAAACTTCTTGACCTGCAGCAAGTCCTCCCACGCCATTGGGCGCAAGGATTGCGCCTTCATTGATGACTTGATAACCGATGAGAAGCGCATCGCCATCTGCCGCGGTGATCGTGCCGTAATTGACTACGGAGGCTTTCGAATCGCCTTGGAAAACCAAATGATTGCCCTTGAAAAAGTCCTCATTGCTCAAGTTCAGGGCAGAGGCGATGAAGCCCGATGTGTCGACAATGCCATTCGGCCCAACAACAACACCTTGGGGATTGATCAATAAGACGTTGCCATTCGCGGCAAGGGTGCCAAGAAGTTGGCTCATCTGATCGCCGGTGACGCGGTTGAGTACGCTGGCATTCGAGCCTGGCTGAAGGAACTTCGTGATTTCATTGATATCGATGGAGAATTCATCCCAATGGATGATCGACTTGTCGCTAGCATTGATGGTCAATTGATTCGCAACAGAAGAATCAAAGGTGACTTGACCATTCATCACTTGCGGCCCTGAAGGATTGGCATCGAGAAGCGGCGTTAATGCGATGAGTGGAAAAATCGCATAGTAGCGTAGCCTGGACATGCGGTACCCCATAAAAAACATTCTTTAGTTTCTTTGTAGGCGATTTTCAAAAGAAATGCAACCGTCAAAATCAGCCCCTATAGGAAAGATGAGGCATCTAGAACTGATGGCCTTACGGAGTAAATCCCTTATAATAGAGGTATTTTTTTCTATTCAGGAAGAACTTTTCACCCGGATTCCTACAGTATAACTCGTCAGTAATCCATCACGCCTTTTAAGAATGTTCATGGAAGCTAGATCATAGGATGTGAAAAATTCTCGCTCCCAATAAATATCCTCGGATGCGAGATCGTAATTGATATAGAAGGGAGTAAATTCAAAGACGATGACTTGCTGGAAAGCCTGAACCGCATTCGGTCTTTTCCCTTCTTTGTAGAAAACAGTGTAGGGAGATGAGAGGGTTCCAGCGGGATAATAGATGTCGTATTGATTTTGCGGATCATTAATAAAAGGTGTGCCGGAAAAGAGAACGTTATTGATCTTGCCGAAGATCATATTTTGCGAAAATCGCGCTGTGTAGATCGAAATGGGCTGGCCCGATAGCGATACTACAAAGCTATTCGCGTCTAAATTGAATTCTCCTGGGCCGATACGGGGACGGTGTGGAAAGCGATTATCGACGATAAAAAGAAGGGTATTGCCAGCAGAACTCGAGGATGAAACAGAGGGCGTCGATGTGAAAGAAATCGAGCTCCCTGCAGTCATGCTTAGATCATGGACAGCATTGATCGTTGTCGTAGCGGCTAAAATCGAGTTTCTTGCAGTCATGCTTAGATCATTGCCAACGATGATATTCGACAAAGTGGTTGAAATCGACACTGTAGAAATAGTGAGATCATTGCCTACACTGATATCCCCCATAGAAGCTGAAAGCGTCCCTGTCGTAATACTTAGATCATTGCCTGCATTGATAAACGCCGTAGCTGTTAAAGAAGAAGAGAGATCGATAGAAACTTCTGCGAGGATCGAGGATGAAAGACTGGCATTCACAGTTCCTACAAAATCTTGGATAAAGGCATCGCCCGTTGAAGCCGTCAATTTCAATTTTCCTGCATGAGAAGGAAGCGTCCCTACTCGCTAGAGTCAGACCGGCAGCTAAATTGATTTTAGAAGACGATTGAACTCCTATGAAAGCCGATGCGCTCCCTGAAGTTGCCCCATTCAGATCTAATTCGACTAAGGGGCCTAAACTCAAATCGATGCTGTGATTGGCAAAAGAAGTCGCTAAACTTAGACTAGGATAAAAAAAACCGATAAACGCATCGGCATTACTGCCGCTTCCAGCATTGAACATCCAAGTACTTAGTGGTCCAGGTTGCGTATAAATAGTCGTTTTGATTTCCGCGCTATTAAAAAAGATCACGCTCGTCCCAGGAGTCGACGTTCCCCCAAATCCAATCCCCGTATAACTATCGGGTCCGGTACCTCCCGTCATCGATTATGCTGCCGATTTCATCGATCGTGATGGGAATGGTCGCATCTATTCTCTGGGAGAGCCTGATACGTAGTTGTTCCTCCCGTAATGAGCGAAGAGGTCGTACCAAAACCAATCAAAGCATAGTCATAATCGATATCGCCGGTGAAGGTAAGGAGCAATCCTTGGTTGTCCGGAGGCATAACTGCATTATTGATGAGGATAGATCCCGCAATGACCGTATCCATAGTGAGATTGGGAGTATGGCCGATTTGCGCATAAGAATTCGTCACGCCTGTACCGGCATTCAACATGATTTCATGTGTGGTGATCGAAATAGCGCCGGTAAGTGAAGTGACATTCGTAGCGCCGGAGGCTCCTCGATGACCGATCTGGCTATAGCTTCCCCCGCCTGGATTGGGGGCATTGCGCAGTTGGATACCACTATTTGGATTCAATTGGATATTGATATCGGTATTGGGATTGATGGGACTAGCAACTGCAAAAACGGGATTGTCGCAATTGCAGCCGATTTGCGCATGGAATCCAGAATTGCCGCCAAGGGTTACGTCTCCACCATTGATATCGATAAGTCCTCGGTGATTGGGCATCGATAGGTCTTGCGGCGTGAAGATCTCGACATCATTGAAACCGGCAGCAATCGTTATGAAACCTACCCCTCCCGGGTGTAGGTAGATCGATCCTGAATGGGAAATGAAGATAGAATCTTGTATCATAATGGCAATGCCGGTCCCATTCGTAAATATTTTGATGTCTCCGTCGACTGTTTGGACCGAATCCCTACAATCAATGCCTATTCCCATGAGATCTTGAAGAGAAACCGTACCTTGGTTCAAGGCAATCGGGGCATTGATATGGAGCTCGCTTGACGGAAATTATGGTGGCAGTGGTCATATTGGCATTTAAGGTCAAATTTGCAGGAGCAATAGCAGTTCCCCCAGTTGAGGTAATCGAGGCATTGATGAACATATCGTAATCAGATTGGAGCGTCAGACTATGATTGCCCGACCACATGATCGGATCATTGACAGAGATCATTCCCATACCGCCCGACCCAGAACTGGTGCTGATCATCACATCGTTGCAATTCAAAAATGCGCTAAGGCGGGCATTATCGATCGTGACAGCTCCGGCGCCATAGGCATAGGTGATCGTACCCGGTGGGGGACATGGCCCAGGGGTGACGGTGGCGGGTGAAGGAGTCGTGACATTGCTATCGACACCTCCATTTGCTGCGATTGTGATATCGCATGGGTCGATGAGCAGCATTCCCGATTTTCCCTTGGGTGACGAGGTATTGGCCATGCCCTCGAAAAAATAGCCTCGCTTCGATGAGACTTCGATTTTTCCGCCATTTCCCCTCTCTTCCCCGCCACGGGCGGCGGTATCGCCTAAATAAATGATGTCGCCATCCGACCAGAAAACGACGAGTCCCCCATCTCCAGAAACCGTGGCATCCGCATTCACCTTTGCAAGCGGATCGACATAGGTCAATTCAGCTTTGGGGCCAGGAGTATTCTGCCCTTGATAATTGCCGCCGATGAGAACCACTCCCCCACCCAATTCGCCGCTGACGTCGATCTCTGCATTGTCCACGAGATGGACCGTCTCGCCAAGAATTCGGACTTCCCCGCCTTTCTGCTCGCTAGTTTGGGCAATTGCTTCGCCTTGAAATTCAATGAATCCCTTCTCAGCAATGAGGAATACTTTGCCATCCCGCTTTTCGACACCTCTCGCATTCAACTTCCCATCGCAGCGGATGGCTAAGCTATAAAGCCCCCCATCAGCATGGATTTCTGCTTGGATAGCCTCGATCGTCCCCTGCTGATCCACTCCAAGATCCAGTTTTTCTTGTGCAGCTGCAGTGCGGATGAAGACATGTTCATCGGCCAATGGCTGCAAAAGAACTTCCATTCCTGCGGCAAGCCCGCCTACGCCTTTTTGGGCCAAAATTGTTCCCGCATTGACCACTTGATAGCCAATCAATAAGCGCATCGCCATCAGAAGCGATAATCATGCCGTAGTTGATGATGGAAGATTTTGCGTCGCCTAGGAAAACGAGCTGATCGCCCTTGAAAAAGTCTTCATTGCTCAAGTTGAGAGTAGAAGCGAGGAAACCTGCCGTATCGATTACTCCATTCGGCCCAATGAAAACCCCTTGAGGATTGATGAGGTAGACATTTCCATTGGCAGTAAGCGTGCCGAGAATTTGGCTGATCTGCTCGCCAGTAACGCGATTGAGAACACTTGCGCTTGAGCTAGGGCAGAAGGAACTTGGGTAATTTCACGCTCATCGATAGAAAAGTCTTGCCAGTGGATGATCGCCTTGTCGCTAGCAGTAATGGTCAATTGATTCGGAAGTGAATGATCAAAGGAAACCTGCCCATGCATGATTTGGGGCTGGGAGGGATTCGCCTGCAATAAAGGCGTTAGGGCAATAAAGCTAAAAAAGCCCCAAGAAAATCGTCGTGTCAAAATGACCTCTTACGACTTCTTTTAGCTCTTTTAGAGATTTTTGGGCAGTTGGAAGTAAACGTTTTCTTCGGTGTAGGTGACTTCTTCGACGGAGGTGACGCCGAGGGTTTGGAGCCTATCGATGCAGCGCTGAACGATCTGCTCGGGAGTGGAAGCTCCGGCAGTCATGCCGATCGTCTGGACATTATTGAGCCAGATAGGGTCGATCTCTTGTTCGCTATTGATGAGGTAGGCGGGGACACTGCGCATCATGGCCACTTCACGGAGACGGTTGGAGTTCGAACTTTGAGGATCGCCGACGACGAGGACAAGATCGCACTCAGCGGTGATTTCTCGAAGCGCCATCTGGCGGTTGGTCGTGGCATAGCAAATGGAAGAACTTGGAAGTGTCTCGATATGGGGATATTTAGCGATGAGGGCTTCGGAGATTTCTTTGACGTCATCGAGGCTGAGGGTCGTCTGGGTAAGATAGAAAAGTTTCTGGTCTTGGGAAAACCTTGAGCTTCTGTACATCAGCGACCGATTCGATAATGGTCGTACAGTCTGGGGCCTCGCCCGCGGTACCGATGATCTCGACATGGTTGCGGTGTCCGATGAGAAGAATATGGTACCCTTTTTCTGCAAAACGTTTCGCGGCGGAATGCACCTTCGTGACGAGGCCGCAGGTAGCATCGATTTCGATGAATCCCCTTCTCTTGGCTTCATCGCGAACTGCTGGGGAAACGCCATGCGCAGAATAGATCAGGCGGCTTCCTTCGGGAACTTCGGCGAGGTCTTCGATGAAAATCGCCCCTTTTTTGCGAAGGTCATCGACTACATGGCGGTTATGCACGATCTCGTGTTTCACATAGATCGGCGGGCCGTAGAGTTCGAGCGCCTTCTCGACGATTTGGATGGCTCGAACGACTCCTGCGCAAAAACCTCTCGGCTTGGAAAGTAGGATTTTCATAGGCGATACAGTCTAGAATAAAAAGATTTTTCTCTTCGAGTGTAAAATTTATTTTAAATTAGGGAAAAGTGTCTCGAGAATGCCTCGGCAACTATCCTCGGCTATTACAAAGGTATGACTGAAGGCCTTTTCCTCATCGTAATAGGGATCGAGTATATCTTGATTTTTGAACTCTTTGCTAAAGGAAGTCACTAAAGCGATCTTGGCTGTGACAGTAGCGTGCTTGGCCGCTTGATGAAGGAGCTTTAATACATCGCGATCGACCGCTAAAATCCAATCGAAACTCGTGAAATCCTCTTTTCGGAAGAGCTTGGCGGTATGTTCGATTTTAAGCCCCCTTGCAAGGGCGGCTTTTTTGATGCGATGATCGACAGGTTCGCCGAGATGCCATGCAGCTCATAGCGCAACTATCGACGAGGAGATCTTTTTCGACTCCCCTTTCTTTGGCTTGACGCCGGAGTTCGGCCATGAGCGCAGGAGACCTGCAGATATTGCCCATGCAAACAAACATTACGCTCTGTTTAGCTAACATCGGCGGCGCAGCGGAATCCATACGTGCCGTTCATGGTTCCAGGGTTATTGCGATGGCGATGGGCGCAGCGTAAATCCTCTTTCAGACTTTTCCAACAGCCGCCGCGCAGTACGCGATAAGTACCCTGCTGCGGACCCGTGGGATTATCGGGCTCTTGCACCGATATGTCATAATAATGGAACTCATACCAATCATAGCACCATTCATAGACATTGCCTGCCATATCATAGAGGCCAAGGCCATTGGGCGCATAGCTCATCACAGCCGAGGTATCGGAACTGAAGAAATTCGCTTGCGCGCGTTCGATTTCAATGCCTGTGGGATAGATAGAGTCTTCTTTGCCGCCGGTCGCTGCAATTTCCCATTCCGCTTCGGAAGGAAGACGTTTGCCGACCCATTTGGCATAGGCCATAGCGCCATACCAGGATACTCCGACGACAGGATGCTTCATATAGCCCGATTCGATATAGAGTTTGCCGGCGCTCCGTTTGATGCGCGAATCGCGAAGGCGGATCATATCGTTATTATCGACATTTTTTTCCCCTCCCATGGCTTCGAGGAAAAAGACGAATTGATCATTGGTTACAGGATGGATATCGATCGCAAAGCTTTTTAAGGTAACGACATGCCGTGGCATCTCATCGCGGCCACCTTGCTGACTTCCTCGTGAATATTGCCCGCCGCGGATCACGACCATTTCCGAATGTTTCGGTTCGATCGGATCTTTTTTCTCTTCTTTGGGCTGATAATTCACCACAGTCTTATCGATGGCGAAGATAGCGCCTGGATCGGCGACGAATTCTGGGCGGGCTAGCTCGGGGGCTTTGATGACCGGTTTGAGCTCATGCTCCCCTTTACTATCCAACCGCTCGATTTCGGTGAGCAATGCAGGGATCAAGGTTTTTTTGATCTGTAGATCTTCTAAAGTTTTGACGAGAAGATTGGGCCTTTTTGCCGGATCGCCCTGAAGGCAATGATAAAGGAGAAGATCCCAATGATAACGGAGGTTCGGTAGCCTTTGGCTCGGTAGTTCGAACATCCCTTGGGGCATCTTGCCCATGAGAAGGAAATAGAGCAGTGTTCCGAAGGCATACACATCGCTTTTCGAATCCCCAGGCTCCCCTTCTCGTTGTTCGGGTGAAAGGAAAGCGAATTGTTCGATGAAGGAGGCGTGCAGGCTCGCATCGGGCTGCTGGCCGCTATATTTTCCTTTCCCTTTTCCGGTGCTGATAAACCCTGATTTATCTCCGAGCTGCAGGCAAACTGCATGGAAACTGCGACTGAGCACAGCTCCTGCTCCGACTACGCGAAGAAGACCGAAATCGGTGAGGAAGACCTCAAGGGTTTTTCCCTTTCCTCGGACGAGGATACTCGAAGGCTTTATATTGGTATGAGCTACGCCACCTTCATTATGAGCATAATCGATGGCCGAAGCGAGTTGAACCGCGATCGCATAGACCTCTTCTTCGGTGGGAAGACGGCCGAGTTTTTTGAGGTAGGAAGTGAGATCGACGATCTCCCCTTTATCATCGAGGATGCATTCCGAGGCGACGAAATAACGGCCATCGGCTTGCGCAGCATTTTGCGTTTTGAGAATATGGGGATGGTCGAGCTTGGCTACCCGCGAAATCTCTTCTTGAAAGCGTTTGATGAACGATTCTTCCTTAGCGAGTTCTTCCGGAAGTACATTCAAAAGATAGGGCTTTTTGAGAAAGGCGTGCTCGGCCAGATAGACCGTGCCTAGCGCTTTGATGCCCAATTGTTCGACGATTTGGTAATCACCGAGAAATTCAGTCATAAAAACCTCGAAGAGCGTTCATAATCTCCTGCGGATTGCTTAACGGTTTATCGCATTTTGTGCCGCTACAGACATAAAGCGTCGTGCGGCCATCAATAGGCTTTTTCTCCGTTAGCATGGGGAGAGCTTTGATCAGCTCCTCATCCCCCGCAGATTTCCACACAATAGCAGCATGGGGTAGCTGTTGCAAGGAAAGCTCGCGATGAATCTCTTCAAAAAGAGATTTCTGATCATCAAGAGCAATGACAATGAGCGGCGCTTTGAGGTCGTAAAATCGTTCGAGGGCAAGGAAATGGTAGCAGGCTCCGGGGGCGTAGGCATCGATGAGCATTTTGGCAGCTTTAATAATCGCTTCGGCTTGCGAAAGATATTTTTCATCTCCTGTGAATTGATAGAGACGGATGAGATTTTCTGCATGTACGGCATTGCCGGAAGGTTCGGAGCCATCATAGAGTTCGCATTTTCTAAGTAGAAGGGGTTCTTTGCCGTCGGTTTGATAAAAAGCGCCGTCTGGAACCTTGAATTCAGTCTCTAAGAGTTTCGTCATTTCCAAAGCCCAGACGAGATAACCGGTTCCCAGTCCCGCTTCGAACATCGAAAGAAGCGCTTTGATCACAAAGGCGTATTCTTCAAGACCCGCTGAAAATCTAGCTTCGCCATCGCGCCATCTACGAAGCAGCCTGCCATTTTGCCAAAGCTGATTTTTGATGAAGCCCATCGCTTTGATGGCTGCATCGAAATACTCTTTTTTCTGGAGGATCTCACCTGCCCTGACAAGGGCATAGATCATGAGGCCATTCCAGGAGCTTAAAATTTTATCATCTTTAAAAGGACGAGGCCTTTCTTTTCGTTTCTCGAAGAGTTTTTTCTTTCCTTCCTGAATCTCTTGGCGCAAATCGTCTGCTGGAACTTTGAGCTGACCTGCCAACTCTTCAAGCGGCATCATGACATGCAAAACGCTTCTTCCCTCGAAATTCCCCTGGGGGGAGACTCCATAGAAAAAACAAAGCTTTTCTGACTGAGGCGATTGCACGACCATTTTTACTTCAGCCGGCGTCCAAGTATAATAGCGTCCTTCGTGTCCTTCGGAATCGGCATCTTCCGCCGAATAAAACACTCCCTCAGGGGAAGTCATATCTCGTAAGATGTAGCCGATGATCTCCTCAGCGACCTGTTTGTAATGGGGATTGCGGGTAAAACGGAATCCCTCTACGTAAGCCGAGACCAAAAGCGCATTGTCGTAGAGCATCTTTTCAAAATGGGGCACCATCCAGTGATCGTCTACGCTATAGCGAGAAAACCCTCCGCCCAGCTGATCGTAAATACCGCCGCGCGCCATCATGTCCAACGTCAGTTCGACGAGAAATAATGAACGGCTGTCGGAGCGCTTTTTTGCATAGTGCAGCAAAAATTCGAGATGATAATTCATCGGAAACTTTGGCTCGCCTTTGAGGCCTCCAAAGACCGGATCGAAGATTTCAAAGAGAGTTTCCACGCTGCGATCGATCGAAAGTTCGGAAGGAAGAACAGTTCCAACGCTTGGCGAGATATGCGCAAACATCTCGACGATCTTATCCGCTTGTTCGATCAATCGATCTCTTTCTTTGGAATGCCAAATTTCCTTGATTTGCTCGATCACCTGAGGAAATCCGATGAGCCCGCGCTGTGCATCTGGAGGAAGATAGGTCACAGCAAAAAAGGGTTTCAGATCGGGAGTGAGGACTAGATTGAGCGGCCATCCCCCCGCAGAGGACATTAACCCTTGCGCGAATTCCATATAGATGCTATCGACATGCGGCAATTCTTCCCGATCGACCTTGATATTGATAAACGCTTCATTGAGAAGTTTGGCGATTTCGGGATTGCCGAATGACTCATGTTCCATGACATGGCACCAATGGCAGGTGGCATAGCCAATGGAGAGAAAAATCGGTTTATCTTCGGTGCGCGCTTTTTCAAATGCTTCCTCGCCCCATGGATACCAATCGACCGGATTATGGGCATGTTGGAGCAAATAGGGGGATTTTTCATGAATAAGACGATTGGTAAAGCGGGCGCTTTCGTCCATGCCGATCCTTAAAAGATGCCAAGGACTTTAGCCAAATACCAGGCGAGCAGCAAAACGATAAGGCCCAGGGCGCTCCAGAGGAGATTCGGAAGCCATTTAACGCCTCCTCCTACATTGCCGCGCACCTCGAGCGTCCCGATTCCATAAGAAAATTCGTGTTTTTCCGCTGGAACATGGAAAGCCATAGGATAGGTTCGAACGAGCTCATCGGCATCAAAACCCAGGAAAGACGCGTATTGCTTGATGAAGCCTTGCGAATAGATGCCCGCTACGAATTGATCGATTTTTCCTTCTTCGATGGCTTCGAGATAGCCTGTACGGATCGATGTACCATTTTCGATTTCTTTGTGGGTCAGATGTAACTCGCCACGCTTTTTCTTGAGCAGCGCGCCGAGTTCTCTTGTCTCTTCAGACATAATTTCCTCCATTATCCATCGCAAGCTTCTCGCTTTCGAGCCTTGATGTCAAGACCGACGACGATCTCAAGCTTATCTAACTAACACATAACTTCCTAGAACAAACAAATGTATTCGAGCGTCAATCCGCTTCGCAAAAGTCTTATCAAGAAGGATGGTGACGCTGAGAAAAGTTATTGAACCGTACAGCCTATTCGAGCAACGCATCGACTGAAGGACGTTCTTTTACTATGGATAAAATCCGCCATCGCAGCATTGCCCTTCGTTCGAGCCGCCTGGACCGCGATCTTCAGATCGAGATCGTCCATAGGTCCTTTTGCGAAAACGGCAATGACAAATCCGAAAAAATTTTCTTCAGCAGCGACCCTTAAGGCGACCGCATCTTGTCCTGGATGGTTCGGCCTTTCGAAAATACGCAAAGCGATCCCTTCATACCGTTTACTTAGTGCATTAATCACGGCAGTGCCAGTGAAAGCCGGGCGAGTTTCTCCATCTGCTAACAACATCTGCACCACATTCTCATGCCCACTTTTTGCTGCACTATCCAAAGCCACACTTCGCTCGTCGATGGAAATCCCTCTATCCAAAAAACCCTGTACAGCGTTCACATCCCCAGCTTCCGCTGCAGCGCTAGCGCTGAAATACATGGGAGCCGCAGGAATATGAGCTACAGTCGGCCCTAAGTTAAAACCACTGATTCTACCAACCATAGAGAACTCATCCTCATTTACTATGAACAACTTACCACATGCCTTTATTTAAGAAAAAGCCTTAGCCAAAGGTCTCGCCTTGAGTAAATTCCTTTAGATACTCAAAATAGACAAATATGAATAAGCCTTCGTGTTTTGTTGCGAATATAGATTTGTCCCTTGCAGATAAGTTGCATCAAGACCTTGAATCGCAAGGCTTTGTTTTGACAAAGCCGCAATATACCCTCTTTTCGGCGCAGAAAAAAGGCGTCTCCTGCACCCTATATACATCGGGCAAGCTCACCGTCCAGGGTAAGGACATGAAGGAATTCATCGAGTTCTACCTCGAGCCGGAGATCCTCGGGAATCTCTCCTATACACATAGGACAGAAGAGGTCCTCGCCAAAATCGATCTCGAAGCAAGGATCGGTGTCGATGAGGCTGGCAAGGGCGATTTTTTCGGCCCCTTATGTATCGCAGCCGTCAAAGCGGACAAAGACGAAATCCGCGCTCTCCTCGACCTCGGGGTCAAAGACAGCAAAAAGATGAGCGATCCTGTCATTATGAAGACAGCCTTAAAGTTGAAAGAGCGCTTTGCCCATGCTGTCGTCATCATCTCTCCGAGACGTTATAATGAGATGTATCAGAGTTTCCACAACCTCAACCGCTTACTTGCCTGGGGACATGCGACAGCCATCGAGGATCTTCATCAAAAGACCGGCTGCAAAAAAGCCCTTATCGATAAATTCGGCGGGGCCTATCTTGTCGAAGAGGCGATCAAGAAAAAACACCTCACGATCGATCTCGTCCAAAGAACCCATGCTGAAGAAGACCCTGTCGTCGCTGCAGCCTCGATCCTGGCCCGCGCAAACTTTGTCCATCAGATAGAGAATTTAAGCAAGCAGCTCGGTATCGAGCTGCCGAAAGGCGCATCAGCCAAAGTCAAGGAAGTGGGGAAACGCATCGTGGAAGAAAAGGGCATTGCTGCCCTCGATAATGTATGCAAAAGACACTTCAAAACCTACGAAGAGATCCTTAAACTCACTTAGCAGCAGGAGCCTTCGTTTCAGAAGCTGCTTTCGTGTCAGGCACTACTAATTTAAAAGAGTCTACGAACTTGTTGTAGTTCGTTTCGTCGTAGATCTGTACGTCGCATTCCATGGCGATGAGGTAGAGGCTGTTTTTCACCATGAGAGCGCGTCCTTTAAAGTAGACACCGCCTGCTCGGATAAAGAAATCGAGCGCTTCATGACCATTGACGAGAAGAAGGTCGGCGAAGATCAATTGATTTTCCGGATTGTAGGTCAAAATCCCATTTAAGAAAGCTTCCAAGCTCATCTGCGCATAGGTTTGATCGACATAGTCGGGATATTGTGCGACAAGGAGCATGAAGACTGTCTGTTTGTCCAAGGAAGAAATATAGGCATCATAGCGCAGATCATAGCCGATCTCAGGCGTGGTCAGCTTCTGGCTTACATGCTCAGGATTCGATGGAAAGCTCACACGGCATTTTCCTGCAACCGAATGAAATTCCTTCCATTCGATAAGAGCCTGCTGCGCTTGTGATTTTGGCATTTGTTTTGCATCGGCAACCGCAGGAGCTGCGGGAGCTTTGGCGTCAACGGCCGCTGTTGCGGCTTTGCTATTAGCTTCTGGAGCTTTGTCACTAGCCGCGGGGGCAGCCAGGGCGCAGCTTGTCCAAGCTATGCAACTTAACCCGATCGCTACGAAGAACTTCTTCATAGCTCCCATCATCCCTGTCTGCATAAAATCCTCTCTTTATCTTATTAACTTTGCATTCTTAACATAATACTATTCAAGATACCACCCAGGACGAACAAAATCGCGCAGGGTATGATGACATTCGCAATTGCCTTCAAAATGGAAAAGCCTTGCACTTCCGAAAGAGCTACGATGAAGATGACGAAAGCCCAGATAGAAGCCAATACCTGTACAATAGAAAGCCCCAGGACAAGCCGAGACTCTGCCATCGTCATTTCGCCCATACCAAATCCCGGGACAAATAAGGCCGTCCCAATGATAAGGCCGAGGAGAACCCATGTAAGATCTGTGACGATATTAGGCACATTTGTCCAAGCTATAGCAGCCCGTATGTTTTTATAGGGGGCTCTACCCTTGATCCATTGACCTGTCCAAAATAATAGGATCGACCAGAACGAGATTCCTATAAATCCAGCTAGCGGGGATACGACCAGTGCGATCAATAAGACAAATCCTGCAGCCAATGATGACCCCAAGCCGAAGAACTGTGCAATATGAAGACAAATCGGAAAGCCATAGATCATATATAAAGGGAGAAGTCGATAGGAGGCATTTGTGCTGACAATCTTGCGAATTGTCTCGCGAGGTTGCGTCCATATCGAGCGCCAGGGGTTCACTGAAAGCTTAGTAGCCATATCCCACCTTATATTCGAGCAAGCCCTACCCAGAAATTGAAGAACGAGTAGGTACTTACCATTTCATCTGTAGTTTCATGATATAATTAAAAAAGTAAATTACACAATAAATAAAATAAAAAAACGCCGCAATTTATTCAATTACGGCGTTTTAAAGCTGAAGTTCCTTAATGATTAGTTGCTATCAGATGATGATGAATCAGAATTATCGTCATCTTCCATCATGATGATATCCTCATCATCGGAGTCAGTACTTTGATCTCCGCCCTGCTGGGAATTATCTTGAGAGGAGGAAGGAGCTGGTTGGCTTTGGGCTGTTGCCTGTGGCAAACTTTGTGCTGGGTCTTGAGCAGTCACGGGTGCTGCGCTTTGCTCTTTAGCAGCTGGCGCCGGTTGATCGGCCGTTGCTTTTGCAGGCATTTGGATAGATCCTGCTGCGAGCATCGCTGTAGATAGTACGGCTACGGCAATCCCACAGATCATGGAGTGCTTTCTCATCTTGTCTCTCCTAAAATTACGAAAATGGTTTTCCGTAAACTAATATGTCATAGATAGGCGATTTCTTCAAATACCTTTATTAGAAAGAGTTGCAAAACTCTACTTTATGATTTTAAAAAAAATAGTTTTGTTATATAAATATGGTAAGCGCGACAATATGAGAAATAGTATGACCAAGAACAAATCGTTTCTAAAACGATTAAGAAAAGCAAAACCACCAAAAGTCTTGCAAAAGCAAAACTTAAGTGACTTAGAACGAAGAATTAGTATGCATGTTGGTAATTTTCTTGTATTGATTGAAGAAGGTTCGCAAACACAGATCGAACAAGCTAAACAAAAAGCTCAGAGCGAACTTCTCAAGATTGGCCCCGATATGGAAAAAGTCGCCCAAGAGATCGGAGGGAAATTCCCTGTCTTCGTGCGCGATTACCTCGATAGCGTCGATAGCATCTTGCATTCGGCTAGCGGTTTCGTCGATGATGCGAAAATCACCCGCTGTTTCAACACGACCCAGAAACTGGAAAAAGCTGTTCAAAGTAAGGCTGCTTAAACGTAAATCCCGTACTTAGGAGTCTTTTAGGCAGCGCCTTAGCGCTTGCTAAAAAACCCTCATTCGCTAAATCTCCGAAAAGTAACCGAAGAACCGGCGCTGGAATCCTCAAGAACGCTTTTCGATGAAGAGCCTTGGCAAAAAGCCGCGTGAAGTCTTCATTCCTAAGCGGATGCTCAGTGCAGACATTGACAGGACCTCTAAGACGAGAATCAGTGAGAATATGATAGAGAGCAGAAATGACATCTTCGATGCCGACCCAGCATAGCCACTGCTTTCCATTGCCCAAAGTAGCGCCGAGTCCTAGACGAAACGACGTAGCGAGCTTTCGCAGCATCCCTCCTTCCATGGTCATGACCGCGCCAAAACGGGAATGCGCCACCCGAGTTCCATTTTGCTCGATCACTTCGGTTGCCCTTTCCCAATGATCGCAAAGATCGGCTAGGAAGCCCTTTCCAACGCCCATAGATTCATCCAAGGACTCTTCCCCGCGATCTCCATAGTAACCGATAGCTGATGCTGTAATGACGACTTTCGGAGGAATTTTAAGACGGCCAAGAGCTTGGCAAAGTAACCAAGTATCGCGACAACGAGAGCGAAAAAGTTCGTTTTTGACCTCTTTTGTCCATCTTCTTGCAGCAATATTTTCCCCTGCTAAATGAATCACCGCTTCAATTCCCACAAAAGCCTGAGGATCGACGATGCCTGAAGCAGGATTCCAAACGATTTCATCTTGAGTCGGTAATCTTTGCGACCGAACAAGGCGCACAACCTGATGCCCTAGATTTTCAAGAAAGATAACGAGATGTCTACCGATGAGACCGGTTGAGCCACTGACGAGAATACGCATAGAAAAGCTCCAAAAACGCAAATCGGCTGTCAGCTTGGGAGTTGCTTTAGCCCAAGCAGCAGCCGAGGACTCTTAGAGACCGAAGTCTCTACCTTACATTTTTGGTCCTTTAGATTTATCGGCGCAGCAGCATTTGCATCCACAACCGCAATTTCCTTTACCCGATCCGCAAATACAGCCGATTTTCCCGAGAAATTTGAGGCTCCATAAGCCCGCAAGACCGATGACCGCATAGACAACACGGCTAAGCCAACCAGTATTGCCACCGCAAAATTTTGCAATGACATCGAACTGGAAGAAACCCCAAAGGCCCCAATTCAAAGCGCCGATGATGATCAAAAGTAACGCAAGCCCGCTAAAGAAGCGCATAACTACCCTCTCTTAAATGACTCTTTGAGACTATCTCCGGATTAAACTTCTGTCGATTTTGAGGTTCTTTTGAGCCCATTTTCATTTCATCAGTCAGGGGTAATATACCCCCGAGTCGATATTACCCCTGACTGATGAAACGAAAATGGGCCAAAATAATCCCCAAAAGTCGACGAAGCTTTAATTCGGAGATAGTCTCTTATATGTCATACTAAAAGAAATTCAAGGATTTGTCATTAGAATTTTTACTAGCTCTGCATGACTAAAAGATTCGGTCTTAAGAAGAACTGTCCTTATTTGTGCTAAATTGTCCGATCCACATGACATCTTTTCCGGGGAGACTTCCATATGGACACCACTTAAGATCGCTTTGCCTTTTCCCACCTTGCAGGAGATGATTGCTGCAGGTTGTCCCGGTAAATCCTCGTAACGAGCAAGAATCTCTACATTCGGATATTTGTGGGCATCTTGGAAAATATTGCCGCCATGAAAATAAACCGGCATCTTCGTCCCATCGGGAAAAAGTAGTCTTCCAATACGCGCACCGATACTTGCGTCATAATGAAATTCACCGAGACGGCCATATGCGGGTCCGATTGCGATCCCAGGAAAAAAACCTAAATCGCGCTTGTCCACAATTTCGAGTTCGCCACCTTTTTCAAACTCGACTTTAGCTGAAGCAAAATAGGCGCCGGCGCAAATCCCCAGATAAGTGCCTCCTTGCTCGACAAATTCCCGGATCTGGCGTGTTCCCTCGGGAAAAAGGGCCTGATGAAAAAGTCGATCCCGTCCGCCTGGAACGATGAGAATCGAGCAATTTTGTTTCCAGTTCCCCTGAATAATTGTTTTGGCATCAATCGCAACCGCAGTTTTCCTAATGAGTTTCTTTAAGCTAAACCACAAATGGTCAAGGCTTTCGATCGAAGCTCCTTCATCCTTGTAAAGAAATATTTTTTTCATAAATTCAATGCTCTTGCCATCAAGAAATGCATATTTTATGCTCGGAGGCAAACAAACGAAAGATAAACTTATGTTTGGATTCGGCGAAGTAAGATCGGGCGGAGCAAGGAATTTCTTGGATATGTTCTTTCCCAGCGCCCCTATAAGCGACCCATTAGACCTACCCCCTCTTACTGAACAAGAACTCCATTCTGAAAGTCCTCCAACTACGTATCTCTGCAACATTTCCCATCGTCTGCCTAGAGATCCCGTCTATTCTAAATGCAAGCATGTCTTTGATCGCTACGCCCTCGAGGCTAATTTCGAAGATGTAAGCGACCGTTTTCGTTGCCCCGTCGAAACCTGCAAGAAATGGATCCGCATACCGGATTGCTTATCGCATACTACGCTAATGAACCGCATACAACAATGGAGGGCCGCGAATCCCGCCAAGCGAGACCCGCGAGTTCCTCCTTCCTTACCCGACATTCAACCACTCCTTGGGAAAAGGGAACCTCCGCAAGAATTTTTGTGCACAATCTTGCAAGATGTCATGACCGAACCCACCTATCTTGCTTTTTGCAAACATCGATTTCAAGACGCCGAGATCAAAAAATGGCTGAAGGGAAGCCATAACCGTCTTGCTAGCGATCAATGTCCCGATTGCAGAGCTCCAGCCTCCCTTGAAGAGGTAAAACGGTGGCCTGGGCTCAAAAATCTCATCGTGCAATGGAAGGCTTCTCTCCCTCCTGAGGCTCCTGCTGCTCCCCAGCCCATTGTTCCTCTCCAGCCTCCTTTACGCAGACCTCATAGGAATCATTCTGTCCAAGTGCCAGCCTTACAAAATCAGATTCGTCCTCTTGTCGACCCTGACCTCGTTCAATCGATTATCGAACTTGCCGCTGAAATTGATTACGATAGACCAACAGATGTGCCCGATCTCAAAGGCCTAGTCCACATTTTCCCTGAGATCGAGCTTAAGCCCATCATCGATAGCATTTATTATTCCGTTTATAAGATCTACCGCAAGCAAACCCATAAGAAGCCTTCGGATAGCAATTTCGGCAATAAAGCCTTTAACCGAATCGATGGACTCTCGGTTTCCCCGCAAATCCGCCAAGAAGCCCTTTGCATCTATGGACTCAAACAACTAATTCCGATCTTCCAAGATCGTCAGCTTCGCAGAGACATCGGTCCGATGCGGCTCTTTGATAAACTTCCTAAGAGAATCCGCGATGGAATCTATGGCGTGAGCAGAGCGTTCCTCGTCGCCAGAGGAGAAGAACGAAGGGAGGATAAAATGGGGGAATACGGTTTTCGCCGTGTTCGCGGATATTCTTTATCGCATCTCGAACGGGCTATGGTCATCGAAAGCTACCTTCAAACTAGATTTTAAGAAGCCCCTCTAACCAACAAACCCGCCGATCTGTTACAATTAATCACTTAACATTTTTTGCGGATGGTCCATGGTCTCCGTTACTTTTATTCTCGCCCTCGTATTTCTCTTAGGATCGACGATGCTCACGGCGATCAGTTCTGCTATGCAAAAGTTGGGAAGGCTGCAAGCCCATGAAGAGATCAAAGAGCGTTCCCGCGTATTTTTTTTCCAACACGTCACGAAGTATTTTTTTGGGGAGAAACAATGGGAGGGACTGGTCTTTTCCATTACCTTTACAAGACAGATTCTCCAGATTTGCTATGCTGTCTCGGCACTTTTTTTCCTTCTTTCGCTCCCCTGGTTTGAACATGTCATCATTTCGCATAGCGGCGGTCATTTCGCTATTGATGGTCTCTTAGTTGTTTTGATGGCGATTATCCTTCTCATCGCCTGGCTTGTCGTCGATCTTGGCATGCGGCTTTTGGCTGATTTAAAACCTACGCTCTGCCTTGCTCTTCTCGGTTGGCCAGTCTCGATTTTTCTGACGGTTCTCTCCCCTCTTTCCGCTTTATGCTTCCGTTCTCTGAAACGATTTTTCCCGCATGCCTATGCGGAAGAGCGCCATGCGGCAACAGGAAAAATCCGCGATAAAATCCTGGAGATCATCCACGAATCCGAACTCGCCCCCCACCTCGATCAGCAAGAGCAAAAACTCATCGCTTCGATCGCTTCTTTCAAAACCCGGATTGCGCGCGAGATCATGGTGCCCAGAATCGATGTATTCAGCTTGCCGTCCGATACCACGATTTCCGAGGCCGCACAGAGTTTCGTCAAGGAAGGCTATAGCCGAATCCCTGTCTATCGCGACAGCGTCGACCATATCATTGGCGTGCTCTTATACAAGGACGTTCTCAACATTTATGCTTTGAGTTCCATGCAAGCAGAGCCGCCTCTTAAACTCAGCTCGCCGATCGAAGCGCTTGTGAAACCTGTCCTTTATACCCCTGAGACCAAGAAGATTTCCCATCTGCTCCAAGAATTCCGCAGCAAGCAAATCCACCTCGCCATCGTCGTCGATGAATACGGGGGTACCGAAGGGATCGTCACTATCGAAGATATTCTCGAAGAACTCGTCGGTGAAATCGCCGATGAATACGACGTTGGCGAAGAGATGATGTATTCCGTCCTGCCGGGTGGCGGATGGATCGTCGACGCTCGCATGGGCATCAATGACATCGAAAAAGAGCTCGGGATCAAAATTCCCGTCAGTCCAGAATACGACACGATCGGCGGCTATATCTTCCATCGCGCTGGGGCAATTCCTTCAAAAGGATGGCGTATCCATCACGACGATTTCGATCTCGAAGTCCTTAGCTCCGACGAACGCTCCATTGAGAAAATCAAGATCACTCCCAAGCGCTCAGAAGAAAAGTGAGAACTCTTAAGAGATTTTTCTCGCTGCTTTGATCACCTGCACGAAAGGCTCGATGCCGCTCTTGCATCCCTCCGCAATTTTATTGCCTTTTAGTGCATACGCCCCAAATGCCTGAGGGCGCATCCCTTTCTCCCATTCAAAATTATCTACGAATGACCAGAGGAAATAGCCGAGAAGATTTTCTTGTCCGATCTCTTCTTGGGCTTTGCGGGTAGCATATAAAGCTCTTGCGAGATAGCGGCTGCGTTGGACACAGTCGTTCGTAGAAATGCCATTTTCCGTCACAAAGAGCGGCTTTTGCACGGCTCGATAGGTTGTGATCAGCGCCTCATAAAGACCTTCGGGGTCTTCACGATAAGGCATGAGAGTCATTGGCTCATGAAAACTCGTCGAACCCGAAAGGTCTATCACTGGACGAGAATAGTATTGTACGCCTACGAAATCCGTTGGAGGCGGAGGCCCTTCCTTCAAAATCGTCTCTTTAGTAGGCAAAAGCAGGCTGAATGTTCCTGTACGCAAGAAGTTCAAAGGGACGTCGTTCATCACATGCGTCAAATAGCCAGCCATAGGGGCTAACTTCTTGCCTCGAGGAATGAAATGTAAATATTGATGGACAAACCCGATTTGACCTGATGGGTCGATTTTTTTAAGAGCTTCATAAACAGCAGAGTGGGCTTCCAAGCATCCTTTAAGGAAATATCCAGCCCTTTTGAAATCTTTCACACAGCCTGGAGAAAACTCGCCTAGGATAAAACGGTTAAACGCCTCAACAGTCGGCTCGTTGATCGTGCAAAAATAGCGCACAAGGGGCACTAGCTGCTCATAGACCCATGAGGAAAACCGGACGAAATAGTGAATATTCTGCTCATTTTCAAAACTGCCCAAATCATGAAACCACTTGGGTTCAGAAAAATGATGCAACGTCACCATTGGCTCGATGCCGCAGCTTCGTAAATGCTGACAGAATCGAATATAGATTTGCAATTTCTCTGAGTCGAATTTCCCTTCTTCCGGTTCAAGATGGCTCCATTCTACAGAAAACCGGTACGCGTTGACGCCTAGCTCTAAGAGCCGATCGGTAATTTCCTCAGGACGCCTTTGGTAACAGTCAAATAAATCAGCGCTCCGCCCTGACCGATTGTCCTCGTTCACATGCTTCTCTTCCCAGTCTTTCCATTGAGAACGCGGAGAATGGACCGACCCTGAATCTTGATAGGTGCAAGTGGCAACTCCCCAGAGAAATTCAGGATTTCCTTCCCCGGGCGGAGTTTGCAAAAGTAATTTTTCAATATCCCCTAATTTTTCCCAAAGGCGCGAATCTTGAAGAACATCGGAAAAATTGACTTCTGCCATACTCCCCCTAGCAAACGGTATTTTCCGGATTCTATGCCAAAAGCAAAATACCTGCAAATTAATGGCGATTTTAAAGATCGGGAAAATAATAAACCCTTGACCATGTCCGAAACGAACTGTTACTATTTTTGGAAAATTATGGTGGTTCTATGGCTAGATTAATTTCTATTGATGAACACGTCCTCTCTGATTTTTCTAAGTCAAAAAATCCAGAACAATTCTGCAAAGAGCTCGAATCAGGCAACATCCTCTTTTTTCCCTCCTGTCCATTCCCCTTTCCTGAAGAAGAAAGGGCATTTTTGCTTGAGCAAAAACAAAGCGGCGCCACGAATCGTAAAAATATCGCGTATAAGCCTAAAGCAAATAAGATGACCAATATAGTGGGGATGACGCCTGACCAAGAGAAAAAACTGCTGGAGATCATGCAACGCTACTGCCAGAATGTGGTCTCGTTCCTCTCTGAGCTTCTTCCTCCTTACGCTGACCGCTGGCAACTCGACTACGGCAGTTTTAGGCCTTTTCAAGAGAAGGGAAGAGATCTTAGGACCCGCGCGCGCAACGATTTGCTCCATTGCGATTCCTTCCCGACAAGACCTTTGCATGGAAGGCGCATCCTCCGTTTCTTTACGAATATCAACCCGACGGAAAACCGCGTCTGGAATACCTCGCTGCCCTTTAATGAACTCGCTCAGCAATTCGGAGGAAAAGAGGTTTCCTTCCCGAAGAAAAACAGCGCCTTTTTCAATGGAATCAAAAAACTAGGCCACAGCTTAGGATTGCCTGTGACATTGCGCTCGCCCTACGATGTTTTTATGCTCAATCTGCATAACTTCCTGAAGGAAAACAGCGACTTTCAGCAAAATTGCCACAAAGACAATTGGAAGTTTCCTCCCCATTCCTGCTGGGCTGTTTTTACCGATCAAGTGTCGCATGCTGCACTTTCGGGGCAATACGCTCTAGAGCAGACGATTCTCGTGCCCCCTTCCGCCCTCGTCGATCCGGAAAAAGCTCCCGTAAATGTCCTAGAGAAGCTTACAGGGCAGCCGATGATTGAATCGGCTTTCACTCGTTAGGAAGAGCGGCAATCTGCTTGTCGAAATATTCTGCTAGCTGAGGGTACATTACGAAGAGCCATCGGCGGAATTTTTTCGTCTTTGAGCGAATTTCGTCGCGGCAGTTCTTGCAAAGACGTCGGTCCTTCTCGGGTCGATCCTCATAGGCCAAAAGCCCTCCCGTATCGATCAAGACAGGCGTTAATCCTACATAGCCATAGTTCAGATGGACATTGGGATCTCGATCAAAAAAACCCTTTTCCCTGCGTTGGATGAGGACTTTTAAGAGATTGTCTAAGGCAAGCTCAGCTGTTTCTCGTTTCCCTTCTCGCATCCACACTTCGAGCTGCCTACAAATGACCATCGCTTTGCGCTGGATGACAAATTCCATGTTGTCGAGATCGATTTCATGACGGATGCCAATTCTATCGAAAATCGTCAGCTTCTTGTGAAGTTGAGATGTTTTATTCAGATGTAAATAGACCAGTTGCGTTTCTTCAGGAAGCTTTTCAAAGCCCAGCATGTGACCTAGAAAATTCATGCGCAATTTTTCTTCCATGATCGCTTTTTGTTCGTCCTTGTAGCGTTTCATAGAAGAAGGGAGTAAATCGACCCAGAGACTCTGACGAAGATGGTTATGCCGGATGAACTTGATGACATACTTCCTATCCTCGGAGACAAAAGCGAATATCGTTTTGCCTTTGCCTAAGAAGTAAAAAGGTTGATCGAATATGGAAAGGGCTTCTTTCTCTCCTAAATCGTTTCTTGCTGCGGCTTCTCCTTGTGGTTCCCATTTTGGATTAGGCGTTAAATCCGAGATGATTTTGTGCATAGCAAACCCGCCCGTTTGTATGTGGCAGATTTTCTGTATGGTCAAAAAAAGGACAAGCGCAAAGAAGGCTTTGATCAAAATTTTTTTACTACGCATTCTTGAAAGTGTATCAGGAACGGGTCTAGAAATCAAAAATCCTATGCGTTTTTTTCGCAAAATTTTCGAGAAGTCCTAGCGGAAATGGTTCTAAGAGACTGAGAGACTGTCTGAACTTGCCAAAGAATCCCTATTAAGGCAGACTTTCACTCTCAAAATAAATTAGATTAGCGCGGCTTCATGTCTTGCCGCAAACTTGGAGAATCACAGAATGCGACGTTCGATTTGCAGCTCGGAACCAGCCATTGTTTTTGCAGGAGAAACTGCCACTTGGAAATTCCTCTACACGACAGCCGCCCCTCTTCCCAAAGGCACTAAACTGCGCTTCGATCTATTATCGATGGGACGCGATGCCGATTGGGAAATTCCTCAAACCAATCTTAAAGAGAAAAAAAATCTCATCTGGGGCGTCTTGCCAAACGGCAAGGGCATAGAAGCCAAGCCCGCCTCCGAAGACATGATCAACACGATCTTTGATTTTATCCTCCCTTCTGAGATCAAGATCGGCGAAACCTTCACCATTTGCCTCGGCACTCCTGAAACTGAAAAAGAAGCCCAATCCAAACGCGGAAACCGCTGCCAAACGCACATCCAAAGAAAGCGGAATTTTCATCTTTTTATCGACCCAAGAGGAAAAGGAGATTTCAAAGAACCGGAGATCTTCCTCGTCGACGTAAAAGGGAATTTTCTGCACACGATCCGTGTCGTCGCGCCCTCACTTGTCGCTCGTAATCGCAGATTCGACGTTCTCGTGCGTTTCGAAGACCGCTTCGGCAACCCTACGGGCAATGCGCCTGAAGGGACTCTAGTAGAGCTTAGCTATGAGCACCTAAGGGACAATCTGACTTGGAAGCTTTTTGTGCCTGAGACCGGATTCATCAACCTTCCGAATCTGTATTTCAATGAGCCCGGCATCTACAAGATCCAGCTCCGCAATTTGAGCAACGAAAGTAAATTTTTCTCCGCGCCTATCAAATGCCTGCCCGATACCGAAAAGAGCATTTTTTGGGGTATTTTTCACGGTGAATCCACCCGCTATGACAGCACAGAGAATGTTGAGCTCTTGCTCCGCTTCATGCGCGATGATCGCAATTTACAATTCTTTGCCACTTCCTGTTTCGAAAGCATAGAAGAAACCTCCAATGAAGCCTGGAAATTCATCTCTAACCAGATCGCCGAATTCAATGAAGATGGTCGATTTTCCACTTTTCTTGGATTCCAATGGTACGGCGATGAAGAAGAAGGCGAAGGGCTAAGAGAGATCGTCTATCTCAAGGACAACAAACCGATTTTGCGAAAAAAAGATACTAAATCGAACACCTTGAAGAAGATTTATCGCAGCCATAGCCCCAAAGACTTCTTTTCCATTCCCTCTTTTTCCATGTCTAAGAAATTCGTCGTCGACTTTTCCAGCTTCGATCCTGAATTTGAACGCGTCGTCGAAATTTACAATTCCTGGGGTTCTTCAGAATGCCTTGCTAAAGAAGGCAATCTAAGACCCATCATGACGGAAGATAGCGAAGGCACCGAAGAATCACAAAGAGGATCTATTCGCGACGCTCTGAATCGCGGAAATCGCTTCGGCTTTGTCGCAGGAGGGCTCGATGACCGCGGCATTTTCGAAGGCCTCTATTCCACAGGCCAAGTGCAATATACGCCGGGACTCACAGCCATCGTCGGAATCGAACACACACGCGACGGCATACTCCAGGCAATTCAAGCCAGGTCTTGCTATGCGACGACAGGCAAACGGATCGTCTTAGGATTTGCCATTGCCGGCGCAGGGATGGGATCGGAGCTTTCGACAAAACTCAAACCGGGCCTTGCTTATAACCGGCACATCTCCGGCTATGCCTGCTGCACAGCCCCCATCAAAGAAATCGCCATCATCCGCAATGGCACCCCTTTCCATATTTTCAACCCTAAGGATTCGCTTTTCGAATTCACTTTTGACGATATGGAAATGCTCCATAATTGCGTTCTCGATGGGACTGAAGAGAAGCCGCCTTTTGCCTACTACTATTTGCGCGTCCTTCAAGAAGACGGCCACATCGCGTGGAGCTCTCCTATCTGGATCGACTATCCCGATATGACTCCTCAACAGAACGGCAAGCGCAATAAAAAAGGCAAAGTCAATGCTTAGAAGCTTTAAACTTCTCGATCTTACGCATGTAGTAAGGCCGGAAATCCCCACTTGGACGGGTTCTTGCGGCTTTAGTATTGAAATCAAGCAAGATTACGATAAGGGATTCAGGGCGCAGCAACTCAAAATGCATGCTAGCGCGGGAACGCATATGGATGCGCCCTCTCATGTATTCAAAGGAGGCTTATCCATTGCCGAGCTTCCCTTCGAGCAATTCATCAAACCCGCCTATGTCATCGATGTTTCTGATAGGGCAAAGGCCGATTATGAAATCAGCGTGCACGATCTCAAAGAGTTTGAAAAAGCCCATGGCCAAATCGCCCCCGATAGTCTCGTGATCGGCTACACAGGCTGGAGCCGTCATTGGACCAATCCAAGGGCCTATATCAACCAAGATGCCAATGGACAAAGGCATTTTCCCGCATTTTCCAAAGATGCCGGCAAGTTCCTGCTCGATCGCGATATCGCAGGACTGGGAATCGATACCCTTTCTCCCGACTGTCTCGATATGGACTATCCCGTTCACAGAATCCTCTTACGCGCCGACAGATACATCCTCGAAAACATCGCCGACTGTTCAAAAATGCCGCCCAAGGGCAGCTACGTGATCGCTCTCCCACTCAAAGGTCATGATTGCGCCGAATGCCCAACCCGCATCGTCGCTCTCGTCCCTCGCTAAATTTTTATCTTAGCCACTTAGCTCAAATAAGATGTGATCTTAAAATCAAGCTCCTTTTTGGTTAAAATACCATATGTGTGATACCATTGTAGATACATACATAGAGGGGTTTATATGATCAAACGTCTTATTAAGCACGGCAATAGTCGCGCCATAGTTATCGATAAGGGGCTGCTTGAAGCTGCCGGAATTCCTGAAGGCGCCCTTTTTCAGATTTCTATCAACCCAAATGGCGGTTTAATCATTCAGTCTATTGATGATAATAAACTCGAGATTTTTGAAGAAAACTTTCAAAAGCTCAATAAAAAGTACAGCGGACTAATGAAACGTTTGGCTGATCTATGATTCATTATATTCCGCTTGATTATGTTCTTCATTTGCATGATCAACTCATTGAGGAATATGGAGGGACTAAAGGCATTCTCAATTTGGGTCTCTTACAGTCAGCTCTCGAAATGCCCAGAGCTTCTTTTAATGGAAAAGATTTGCACCGTACTATTTATGATAAGGCGGCAGCTTATCTCTTCCATATAACAAAAAATCACCCCTTTCTCGATGGAAATAAACGAACAGCAGGCATGGTCAGCATTGTATTCCTTGCTAGTAATGACATACCTTTTGTCATTTTTAATGATGAATATGAAAATCTCATTCTTCAAGTAGCAAGAGATGGCATCTCAAAAAAAGAAATCGCTTCATTCTTTAGAAATGCACATAAAGCGGTGTCATTGAAGCCGAAAACCAAATAGTATCTCTGCTCCGGGATTTTTGTAGAAAAATCATCAGCCTTTCTCTAATTTTGTTGTGTTCTTACAGGATTCCCTATGATTCCTTATGACACAGCTAGAGACACATTTCATCTCGAGGTTCCTCCCTATTTCAATTTCGCCCGCGATGTGATCGATAAATGGGCGCAAGATCCTAATAAGCTTGCCATGCATTGGGTAGGCCAAGCCAAAGAAAGACGCATCTCCTTTTCCGAGTTCGCAAAGAGAAGCAGCAAGGCCGCCCACTTCTTTACCAAGCAAGGAATCAAGAAAGGCGATCGTCTCTTGATCATGCTGCCGCGCATCCCCGAGTGGTGGGAAATCCTCCTCGGTTTGATCAAACTCGGGGCCATTCCGATCCCTTGCACCACTCTCTTGACGCCAAAGGATATTCTATTCCGTATCGATGCCGCTGAGGTCGACGGACTCATCATGGACAGCTCCGCCATCCAGAAAGTTGCCGAACTGGAACAAGATCTTCCATCGATCAAGCACCGTATTTCGGTCGATTGCGAAGCCTCCGGGTGGGCCAACTATTCCTCTTCTATCGAAGCTTGTTCTCCTGATTATCTTGGCAATGAAACCAAAAGCGACGATCCCTGCCTCATCTACTTTACCTCCGGCACCGGCGGACGTCCCAAAATGGTCCTTCATACCCAGGCGAGTTATCCATTAGGACATACGATCACCGCCAAATACTGGCTCGATCTACATGAAAATGATCTCCATTGGAATTTAAGCGATCCAGGATGGGCCAAAGCCGCATGGAGCAATCTCTTCGGTCCCTGGACCATGGGCGCTGCCCTTTTTATCCAAGATGCTAGGGGGAAATTCAGCGCGATCGAGACATTGGACACTCTGCATACCTATCCTATTACCACCTTCTGCGCCTCTCCCACTGCCTACCGCATGATGGTACTCAAAGAACCCCTGCAGTATTTACAGAGCCATCCCCCTAAAGCCCTCCGACATTGTGTTGGAGCAGGGGAACCGCTCAATCTCGAAGTCATCAAGGTTTGGCGTGAAACCACAGGTCTGACTATTCACGATGGCTATGGGCAGACCGAGACGGTCCTCCTATGCGCTAATTTCCCCTCTCTCAAAATGAAACCCGGTTCCATGGGCAAACCCTCTCCCGGTTTTGACTTGAGCATCATCGATGAAAACGGTCAGGAGCTTCCTCCCCATAAAGAAGGCGATATCGCTGTTCGCATCCATCCCAAGCGCCCCGTCTGGATGTTCAAGGAATATTGGCGCAATCCCGAAGCCTCCGCCGCGTGTATCCGCAAGGATTGGTATATCACCGGAGATCGCGCCTATAAAGATGAGGAAGGGTACTTCTGGTTCGTCGGCAGAGCCGATGATGTCATCATCAGCGGGGGCTATCGGATCGGGCCTTTCGAAGTGGAAAGCGCTCTGAAAGAACACCCAGCCGTAGCCGAATCCGCAGCGGTCGCTTCCCCTGACGAACTGCGGGGATCCATTGTGAAAGCCTATGTCGTCCTATCTCCTGGCTATACACCCTCTCCGGACCTTGTTTTGGAATTGCAAGAGCACGTAAAAAAATCGACAGCTCCCTATAAATATCCCCGTGAAATTGCCTTCATCGATACTCTGCCGAAAACGATTTCAGGAAAAATCAGAAGGATCGAATTGCGAGAAAGAGCCCGCAATGAAAAATACCCCGTGCCTGTTTAAAAACGACGCCCAAATCCTCCGCCAAACGAAAATCCGCTTACATCTTTTTTCTCGATGACCACATATTTATCGGAATTTTTATGCCAATGCATCCCCATTAAGGAATAATCCGCATAGACATCGATAAAGGATCTCTCAGAGGCATTCACTATTAGGCCTCCCTTAAAAATAGGTCCCAGCCCCCAATTTTCCTTGCGGCGAGCGCCAAAACCACGGTCTCTGAGATAGGTGGTCTCAGCTCCTACTCCGATATAAGGTTGTACCAGCCTTGCCATAGCAATGTACTTCATACCGAGATTCACGGGCAGAAGCGCCACGCGATTTTGATTTTTATCATGAATCGTCTTTCCGTTATGGCTCCCGTAGTAGGCGCCGACCCAACCATAGAATTGATCGACAGCTTGGAAATCGAACTCCAGGCCATAGGTTCCCGTATTCTCGTAGAATTTCCTGAATTCACGCAGGGAGGGATAATTGCCCCTTGCTTCGATAAAACTATCAGCTGCAAGGATCGAGGAGAAAAGGCACCCGACTAGCCCTAGGAATAAGGAAAATTGCCGACGCATCGATCTGCCTATTTTTTTGAGTACTATTTACCGCTTCCAGGATGTAAATGTATACCCCATTCGATACATATTAGGAGCTTGAAATGCAAAATCGAGTATAAGGAGCTTGAACAATAATCTATGCGGAGATGCCTCTCCAATATAGATAGAGGTGAATCTTGCAACCCAACGCTGTCAAATTATCAAAAAAACGCATTAATCTTTTAGTGTTTGTTATGCTTGGGCTGTATCCATTGATGGGGATGGGAATTGACTTGATTTCCCCCTCCTTGCCCGCCATTAGCAGTAGTGTACATGTATCGAGTGGACTATCCAAAAACTTAATATCCATTTATCTGGTCGGCCTTGCAATCGGCAATTTTACCATTGGATTACTCTCCGATGCTTGGGGACGAAGAAAATTAATGCTTTCTGGATTGTTTGCTTTCGTGATTGCAAGCCTCCTGCCGCCTTTATTCCCAAATGCGTCTATGCTTTTGCTTGGAAGATTGCTGCAAGGTATCAGTATGAGTGCTTTTGGACTCGTTCGCGCAATATTCTCTGACATACTCCCTGCGGAACGCCTTGGCCACACGATGATTTTAATTGCTACGATGTGGGGCATTGGTCCCATTATTGGACCTGTAATCGGCGGGTATCTACAGCAATATTATGGTTGGGAAGCCTGTTTTTATTTTTTTGCCATTTATGGGTTCGTGACGTTTATCACTTTCCTTATTTTACTGCCTGAAACGCATTTCAATCGTCAGGTATTGAATATTGCGCAAATCAAATTGAATCTACGTACATTATTGAGCCACAAAATTTTTATGGGTTGTATGATACTCATGGGATTTTCTTATTCCTTGCTGATTATTTTCAATACCCTCGGACCCTTCTTGATTCAAAGCGAACTAGGCTATTCCGCTGTATATTTTGGCCACACTGCTTTTTTTATGGGGTTGCTATTTTTACTCGGAACCATTGCCTGTAGGAAGTGGATAAAAAAGTACCCTATGGAAAAAATATGCCTATTGGCCATTCCCTTCTTCTTTTTAGTAGCTTTGCTCTCGCTCATAGTCAGCAATTTTACAGATAGAAGTATATGGTTGATCATTCTGTCGAGCTTATTCATGTTTCTTGGCACAGGGATTATCTACCCATGTGGAATGAGTAAGGGGATTACATTGTTTCGACACATTGCAGGAAGCGCTTCAGCATTGATGAATGTCTTTACTGTGCTCATCACGTCTGCAATAGGTGCTTTGATGAGCTTTGTAAGCGCTACAACCGCCATTCCTCTAGAGGGAATGTATGTGCTCTTAATTGTCTTGTGTGGGTTGGTCTTTCTAGTGTTCATCCGCCCTAAAAATCTGGCGAAGTAGATCAAAAAAACAGGTGAAATCATGAACTATGCGGAAATATCGAAAGAAACCATCTCCTATCTCTATCAAAGTCATGCGAGCCTGAAGAATTCCCCTCTAAGTCCCACGATTCGCATTTTGGTCGAGCTGCGAACCTCGCAAATCAATGGCTGCGCGTACTGTTGCCGGCTGCATTCTGAGGAAGCCAGAAAGCTGAACGTCCCACAAGAAAAATTAGATATTTTAGCTGCATGGCATACTTCGAAAGAATTTTCCGATGAGGAAAAGGCTGCGCTTCAATGGTGCGAATCTTTGACGAGGATGGAGAGAAATCTAGACGAAATGAAACAGCCGCTACTTCGCTATTTTTCAGAAAGGCAAATCGTCGATCTCACCGCATGCATTTCGCTTATGAATGCCCTGAACAGAATCGCAATTGCCCTTAGGGACTAAAAAAAACACCTTGCAGGTTTCCCCGCAAGGTGTAGTTGTTTTCTCAAAGAAAATCGAAGCTAGCTTAGCGACGATCGAACTCGAGAATACCGTCGAGAGCACCAGCGACAAGATTAACATTCACGTTTACATGATGGCCATCTTTGTCATAGTACATACCACGGAGGTAAGCATCACCTGAATCACGGCACTTAGCGAGGCCACCAACGACTTGCGCAAGCAGAGCCTTTGGTTTTTCGCTAAGAGAGTTGTAGTGAGCAGCAACATCAGCGCCGATAGGATCAGCACCAGAACGTGTTGCAATACCAGCCAAGTGACGTGCCATCGCATCGAGTTCGCGGCGTGCAATTCTGTCATTCAGAAGAATGAAGTTGCCGTTCGCCAAAGCTTCGCAAGCACGACGGTTAGCTACAAGCATGTTCTTCTTGTCGCTAAAGTGCGCTGTGCCAGCAGCAGGAAGAGCTTCCTGTTGCAAACATAGCAGCAAGTGTCTTGACTTGCTCTTTTACAACAGCAGGTAGTTTGTCATAGCACTCTTTCTTGATGTCCTTGCTATTTTCAAGTCCATCTTCTGAGAGTCTTTCTGCCATGTCTCTGAGAGTTTCACGTGAACTCATAAGAGAATAGGCTTCTTTGAAGTGCGTACGAACATCAGCAGGGAATTTCTTCTCATGCTTTTTGTTGTCGAGCACTTGCTCTTGTACCCAGTCAGCTGCATCTTTGCCAGGACCTGGATATGCGTGACCGGAAACTACCCAATAGCACTCTTTGAAAGCTTTTTGATCAGCTTCAGAAAGGCCGGCATAAGCTGCTCGGAAATCTTCGTCTTTGAATTTCTTCGCTTTTACAGCTGTGCCGAATTCTTCGGCAGGTGTTCCTTCTGCTCCAGCTTTTGCTGTTGAAGAACCGAACATCCAGTTCCACACGCCGCTCATTAGAGAGTAAGCAGTGCGGAAAGGCCATGTAACAACACTCCAGGCTGTGCTGAAGAAATCTCCGACGACGCCTTCTGACTTTGGTCCGGCGAGAGATTCCAGCGAGCTTGCTGCTGCATTGTAACTAGCAACTTTATTGAGCTTTGTTTGATCAGCCGCCTGTAGATTCAAGCTGCCAACTTCGCGGGCTCCGTGTGTTGCTTGCATTTGTTGGATCGTCATATGATAAACCCTCCTAAAGGTTTTTTCAAATTTTGCCCTAAGTCTATTCAGATTGCAGCGAGACGGAAAAGTCGCGAAGCAATGTAAATAAACACAGATCATAAGAATTAAGTAGCTATTAAGAAAAGATAAAAATTAATTTTAGTCTAACCAACTCATGTTGAAGGATTAAAAAAAATATTGCCAATGAGGATTTCTTTATCGTAAGCCGAAAAGGCTGTTAAGGATAGATCGAAATGTGCTAAATTTTAAGCCTAAATTGCATTAACATTCGATGAATTATGAAACGAATTTTGCTTGGCTCACAGTCTCCTAGAAGAAAAGAGATCTTGAACTTCTTTACACTTCCCTTTCTTCAAGTCGCCTCTCATTTTGATGAAGAAACGATCCCTTTTAATGGCGATCCTGTCGCCTATGCCACGCAGCTCGCGGAAGCCAAAGCTGCTGCTCTAAGCACCCGTTTTCCCGATGAGATCCTTCTCACGGCCGATACGGTCGTTTTTTTGCATGAGAAGATCTACAATAAGCCCAGGGATTTAGCCGAAGCGGCGCAATTCCTCCGCGAACTGGGAGGGCATTGGCATACAGTGCATACGGCCGTTCATTTACGGTATAAAGGACAGGCCTATAGCGACTCCGAGACGACAAAGCTCCGTTTCCATAGATTAAGTGAAGAACAAATTGCACTCTTTCATCAACATGTCTATTTTCTCGATAAGGCGGGGGGCTACGCTATCGAGGGTTGTGGACAACTTATTCTCGATAAAATGGAAGGATGCTATTACAACGTATTAGGGCTGCCGATCAACGCGACACGGCGGCTCCTAATGAATGTAGGAATCGATCTATGGGACTATATGCGAGAAATTCGCTAGCGGCGCTGCTGTTCACTCTTTTCGCTTCGCTTCCTGCTGAAGAAAATACCAACTGGCAAGTCGCTTATCTTGCGGAATCGGGCAAGATCGTCAAGGCAATCGATACCTATTTTGAAGATTTTACCTTAGCGGAGGGGCATGACTACGAACTCCTCCAGCAATTTGGGACGATCCTTCTCGACCAAGGGGCAAGATCGGCCGATCCTGAACGGCAGATCGCCAGCATCTACGGTGCCAGGATTGCAGGCGTCGCTTCCCCTAGCGATGTTCTCGAACAAGGAGTACGCTCTCAAAACCCCATGACCCAGCTCGCCTGCATTCAATCGCTGGCGGCCTTCCAAGACGATCGATGCGACGAACTTCTTCTCAAAGCCATGTCTTCGGCTTTTCTGCAGGTGCGCTTGGAATCGGCGTATTATCTTTCGATGCGGAAACATCCATCGGCGACAGGTCAATTAGAATCGCTTCTCACCCGCGTGCCGCCATTTTTCCACTTTGTTTTTCCCGAATTTTTCGCCCTGATCGGGACGAGAGAATCGATCACGATGCTCCGTGGACTCATGGACGATGAACAGATGACCTGCAGGACCGAGGCAGTCTTGAGCGCAGCTCGTCATGGTCGGGATGATTTACTCCCCGCCATCCGGAAACGAGCTTCTCATCATCACCATGCCATGCAAGAAGCTGCAGCAACCGCCATCATGTATCTTCAAGACACTGCCTCCCTAGATCGATTGAAACAATTCACGAAATCCCCTTCTTCTTTCGTCAAGCTCGCTGCTGCAAGAGCTCTTGTCCATTTCGGCGATGAAAAAGCGAAAGAAATCATCCATGAACTCGTCAAAGCGCGCGATCTATACGCTATCCAGGTTGCCGGCGAGCTGGAATGTAGTTTGGATCTTTTAGCTTCTCTTACAAATGACGAGGATATCCAAGTGCGCATCAATGCAGCGATCGCACTCTTACAAGCCCGCGACCAAAGGGCTTCCCCAGCAATTTTTGAGATCCTTCTCCGCGATACGCGCGATTTAGGGATCGCGACCACGTTTTCTCCGGGAAGATCGATCATGGCTTGGAAAATCCTTCCATCCCTGAATCAACGTCAAGAAGCCGAATATGGCGATCTTTTTGCCATCACCTTGGCCGTTCGCGAACATTTCCTTCGCGAATGCTTAGAGCTCGGTGAAAAACCGTTCCTCGCTTTGGCCAGGGCACTTTTGGAAAGAAGACAGGGAGAACTCGTTCCTTTAGTTTGCAGCCTTCTGGAAAATCTTCGCACAAAAGATGCCATCGCGCTTCTGCAAGAAAACACCAATCGCACCGGCTCTCCTCTCATACGCACATTTGCCGCGCTTTCACTCTATCGCTTAGGCGGCGTTGCTCCGTATGAGGAAATGCTCAAAACCTGGCTCAAAAATCACAACAAAGAAGAAATCCTCCGTTTCCGTCCCCTTTTACCGTTCCATAAAAGACCCTTGAGTTCTCCCTATGAACTCTCACCTGAGGAAACTTCGCTTCTCCTCATTGAAATCTATCAAGCATTTGCCGATCGCCATACCAAAGATGGCATCGATCTCATCTTAAAAGCGATTCGGGAAGATAAGACCAACAATCGCTACGCTCTCGCCGGACTCCTTCTGCGCGCCTTGCAGTAAAGTCTAAGTGCCTGTAGATTTCTACTGATGTTTAAACGTCACTTCGTACTTGCTTGCTCTTTGGCTTTCGCTCCATTTGCGCTCTCTGCAGAGCCGAACGAACCCCTCAATTTCCAGGTCGACCTCCAGGATCCTATTTTCCAAAACGGCGTCATTTCCACCGATAAAGGCGGAATAATTACTGCTGAAGGAATCCGGATCCAAGCGCGAAAAATCGAATACACCAATCGGATCGAAAATGGCGTGACAGTCCGAAAAATCCTGGCCGAAGGTGATCTTTTACTCGAATATGGCGAACAGGCATTCGTCGGCAGCCTACTCGAATACGATCTCATCTCGCATACAGGACTCATCAAAGATGGAAAGACTTTTGCCGATCTCTGGTTCATCGGGGGCGAGAAAATCTTTTTGCAATCCGATGGCAGCTACTACATTGTGAATGCGTTCATCACGTCTTGGGCGAGCGACGATCCCCTTTGGGAAGCCTATGCTGGAAAAATCCACATCACGAAAGATCGAATGCTCGCAGCGCGAAATTTGCGTTTTAAGTTCGCCAAGATCCCTTTCTTTTGGATGCCTTCTTTTCGTGCCAACCTCAAATTCGTAAAGAAGCCACCTATCCGTTTCAAAATAATAGACTGGAATAAGAAACTTGGGCCCAAGATCTCTGCGCGCTGGCGCATCTATTCCTGGGAAACTCTCGACGTCTTTGTCCGTGGCGACTATCGCATAGCAGAAGGTGGTGGAGCTGCGCTCGAAACCGATTATAAATCCGAAAACAGCCTCACCGAATGCCTCACCCGTACCTATGGATCTTACAACGATCCATCTACGCCCATCATCAATGCTTTTAGCGAATATCGCGTGCAAGGAACCTTCCGAACACAAAGTTACGACGATAAAACGCATATGCGCTTTAGCTATGACTGGATAAGTTCAGAAAAAATGATTTCCGAGTTCAAAAGCGATGATTTTGAGATCGATTCGCGACTACGAACACGCTTCATCCTCGATCACGAAGCTAGTCATGGCTTTGTGAATCTGCAAGTACAGCCGCGCATCAATCACTGGCAGAGCATCAATCAAGAACTCCCCTCTCTTTCTCTTGGCCTCCGTCCCTATTCTTTCGGTTCTTCCGGCCTCATCATGTACAACTGGACGAATGCCTCCTATCTCGATTATGTCTATGCCAGCAACTTGAAAGACTATCTCCATGATACCCATGCAGCCAGAGTTCAAACCACCAATTCCCTTTCGTATCCCCTTCGCCTAGGCTACGTCACTCTTACACCCGACATCGGCATCATCGCCATTTTCTATAATAACAATCCCTTCCACCGCTCGATCGGACAATTCATGGGCACTTATGGCGCTACCCTACAAACTCGCCTCTGCCGCAACTATACCTATCTAGATCATGTCTTCGAGCCCTATGCAACCTTCCGTGGTCTTACCAAACCAAGATCCACTGAGCAGATCACCATTTTTAGCCTCGAAGACGGCTACCATCGCATCAACACCCTTCGCTTTGGCTTTGTAAATAGTTTCTATCCCCGTACTTCAATCGATCCTCCCCGTTTTTCCACCGACATCTACACCTACGCCTTTTTCGCCAACCGAGGCCAACTCTCCCCCATTCCGCGTCTCTATACCGACCTCGCACTTGAATATCCGACCTGCCATACCAACGTCGGATTTGTTTGGAATATGCAAAAAGGGGTCATTGATCGTATCAATACTCGGCTAAGTTGGACCATCATCGACGATTTCGCTTTCATCTTCGAATATCGGCACCGTAGTAGATTCGACTGGAGAAAAGCCGACCACGACAATTATATTCTCGATCAGACCCGCTCCTTTCATGAACTTCTCCAATCACCGCTTTCCGATGGACGCAATACCATCCTCTTCTCTGGCGAACTCAAACTTCATCCTCTATGGACATTGCATGGATCCAGCCACTTCGGCTGGGGCAGAAGCTCCGAGCCCGTCTATCACTCGGGCAAAGTCGACCTCTCTACCACTCTCATTACAGGCTGGAAAATTCGTCTCACTGCAACCATCACCGCTGACGATGTGCGCTTCACCTCCGGCATGGAGATGATAAAGTACTAACATCCAAAAGTCGCAATTAGAAATATTCGCTCTGCGGCTTCAAGGGGGCAGCTGAGAGTACGGGAAACCGAGCACTATGGAAGAAAAAAAATCTCTTAATCCCAATTACGGATTGTATTTCTTTTTGATGGCGCGGAGGACGGGTTCGATTTTGTTGCGGTCCTTTGGGTCGGCGCGATCGAAGAAAAGAACCCCGTTGACGTGGTCATTTTCGTGCATGACGCAGCGCGCCTTATACCCATCGAGCTCTTCGACAAACGGCTTGCCATCGAGATCACAGGCCTCGATTCGTACATGCATCGGCCGGATGATCGGAAGCCAAGGGCCAGGTACAGAAATGCACCCTTCGAGCTCGTCTTGTAGCTCAAAGCCAATCGGGGTAATCTTGGAATTTATGTAGAATTTTGCATCGGTATACTTGATCGTCCCATCTTCGCGGACGACGTAATTTCTTTTAGTAAATATGCGGAGCGAAGAGCCCACTTGCGGGGCTGCAAGTCCTGCTGCGGGATGAGCGTATAGAGTCTCTTCGAGATCTTTAGCAAAACGCTTGAGCTCCTCATCAAATTTCGTAAGTTCCGGGCATCTTTTGCGCAGCACCGGATCGCCATAGTAGCGTAATTTGAGAACAGTCATTCGCTTGTTTGTTCAATCGTTGGAGGTTCGTAATGGTATTTATTACGGCTCATGGTGGATGTCCAAAGAGACAGCAGAATGCAGGCCACCATGAAAATACAGGCGAGCCAGGCCGTAAATTTCTTCAGAACCTCAGCGGTCGAAGTTCCAAAAAGGGATTCTCCGGGATCTCCCCCGAAAGAAGCGCCAAGTCCCAAACTCTTGCTCTCTTGTACGAGAATCACAAGACATAGGATGACGCAGAGTACGAGAAAAACTGCGATGGAGAGATAAAAGAAAATGCTCATGCTTTTACGACTTTGTTGAGGATTTCAAGGAACGTTTTTGCTTCTAAGGAGGCGCCGCCGATGAGGACGCCATCGATATCGGGTTGGGAAGCGAGCTCGGCCGCATTCGCGGAATTGACAGAACCACCATAGAGGATGCTCAGGGTGTTCGCCAGGCTTTCTCCCCACCGTTTGCCGAGAAACTCTCGAATTTTTCGTTGTGTCTCTTGAGCAATCTCGGGCGTTGCGGTTTTTCCTGTCCCGATCGCCCAGACAGGTTCGTAAGCGATCACAAGTTTTTTGAAATGCGATGTGGCAACACCGGCTAAACCGCTGGCAAGCTGCAGTTCGATGAGATTCATATACTCGCCGCTGTCCCTTTCGGCTTCGTGTTCGCCTACACAAAGAAGTATGGTTAAACCTGCTTCAAGCCCTTTGCGAACCTTCGCGGCTATTTGCTCGTCGGTTTCATGGAAAAGATGCCTTCGTTCGGAGTGGCCGACGATGCAGAAATTAGCGCCGGCGTCTTTGAGCATTGCCGAAGAGATTTCACCAGTAAAAGCGCCTTGAGAAGCTTCGTGCATGTTTTGTCCGCCGATCAAAATAGGAAGATTCTCTTTTTTGACGGTTTCGGCTGCGGCATGAAGCGAGGTAAAAGGTGGCGCGACCCATGCCTCAAAATTCGAGGCTTGGGGAAGGTGTCCTTTCATCCGGTGCAAAAAATCGACCGTCTCGGCGATCGTTTTGTGCATTTTCCAATTCGCAGCAATGATCTTTTTACGCATACTCATTCTTGAAAGAAGAGTATGATAGCGAAGCTAAAAGGGTTCCGCAACAATATTTACATGTCGACTGTACTCACCGTCTACGAACTAACTCTCTCCATCAAGAAGCTTTTAGAAAAGCAGTTCACTGCCGTCTCCGTCCGTGGGGAGGTGAGCAATCTCAAAGAGCAGGCTTCCGGCCATATCTATTTCACCCTCAAAGACAAAGACTCACAAATAAGCGCGGTTTTCTTTCGCGGGGATGCGGCTCGTCTCAAGCGGCCATTAAAAAATGGGGATGAGATCATCATCCGGGGTGAACTCAGCGTTTATGCCCCAAGGGGTAACTACCAGATCATCGTGCGGGAAATGGAGTTTGCAGGAGTGGGCGAGCTCCTCCTCAAGCTGCATGAACTCAAAAAAACTCTTGAACTTCGCGGCTGGTTTGACCCCGCCAGAAAAAAACCCTTACCCAAACACCCTGCTGTCATCGGCGTCGTCACAAGTCCAACGGGCGCGGTCATCCAGGATATTCTCAATGTTCTCACACGAAGATTTTCGGGTTTCCAGCTACTTCTTAATCCCGTTAAAGTCCAAGGAGAAGGCGCTGCTCAAGAAATCGCACGAGCCATCGATGAGATGAACCGCTACCAGCTTGCCGATGTCCTTATTGTGGGAAGGGGCGGCGGCAGTCTCGAAGATCTTTGGGCCTTTAACGAAGAAATCGTGGCAGAAGCGATCTTTCGCTCGAAAATCCCGATCGTGACGGCCATTGGCCATGAAACCGATACCTGCATTGCTGATTTCGTGTCGGATCTAAGGGCGCCAACACCCTCGGCTGCCGCGGAAATGGTCACTGCGGAAAAAGCCCAACAGCTCGACTTCCTTCAAAAGGCCAGACGCTCGCTTATTCATACGGTCAAGATCAAGATCAACGAAGAGCGGGCAAGATGGAAAGGGTTTGCGCGCCATCCAGTATTTTCTTCACCCTTCGCACTTTTAGGCCCTTATGCCCAAAGGCTCGATACGATGCGCGAAGACCTCGATACGTTAGCCCAATCGCGCATCCGCGAACAAAAGCTGCATTTGCGGAGGATGAAAGAGACGCTCCTAGCCCTGAATCCCTCGAGCGGGCTGGCTTTGCAGAAGACACGGCTTGGGACTTTGCAGCGCAATCTACTCCTCAACTTCCGCTCGCAAATCCAGAGAAAAAAAGAACGGCTGAAACAACTCGAGCAGCATCTGCTCGCCATCAACCCAAGAAATTTATTAACGAAGGGCTATTGCATTCTCTTCCGAGAAAACTCCCATTCGGTTATCGTTTCCACTCAGAGCGTTGAAGCAGAGGAAAAGCTCGATGTTCTTCTTCAAGATGGAACTCTTAAAGTCCAAAGGATCCCATAATGACATTGCCCTTTGAAAAGGCGTATGAACGCCTCGAGCAAATCCTCGAAAAAATGAACGCTGGCAGCGTCCCCTTAGAAGATGCGCTCAAACTCTACGAGGAAGCCGATATGCTTCTTCGCAGCTGCCACGAAAAACTCGTCACTGCTGAGCAAAAAATCGAAGTTCTCATTAAACAACGCAGTGGCGAAGTAGCCTTAGACGAACAAGGTCAGCCGCAAAAACAACCGTTTCAACCCACTAGTGCGCGATGAGCGAACTGCTTAAAGCGATACAGTCACCGGAAGATCTCAAAAAGGTTCCCGCGGAGGATCTGCCTCGTCTTGCGCAAGAAATTCGGCAAACGATCATCGATGTCCTTTCCATCAATGGTGGACATCTCGCTTCCAATCTCGGGATCGTAGAAATCACCCTCGCTCTGCATTACATTTTTTCGTCTCCCGAAGATAAATTCGTCTGGGACGTGAGCCACCAAACGTACGTCCATAAACTGCTCACGGGAAGACAAGAACTCTTTCCCCGTATTCGGCAGTTCAAAGGGCTCTGTGGATTCGGCAACCCCAAAGAATCGCCGCATGATCATTTCTATGCCGGCCATGCAGGAACGGCGCTATCCCTTGCTTTGGGCGTCGCCAAAACCCGCGACCTGGATCAAGATGGCTTTCATGTCGTGCCGGTTTTAGGCGATGCAAGCCTTACCTGCGGTCTCACCTTGGAAGCTTTGAACAATGTTTCCAGGAATATGAAGCGTTTTATCGTCGTCCTCAACGACAACAATATGTCGATCTCCCATAACGTAGGCGCCATCACGAATATCTTGAGCAGGCTGCTCAGCAATCCCACTTCGAATCGCATGTACTCAGAAGTCGAGCATCTCGTGGCCAAGCTCCCGGGACTTGGACCTGCGCTTGCCAAAAAGGGGATTAAATTCAAAGAATCGCTAAAAAATCTCGTCAGCACAGCGCCATTTTTCGAGCAGTTCGGTCTGGCCTATGTCGGACCTGTCGATGGTCATGATATTGCAAAACTTTTGCAGGTGTTTGGCGAACTCAAAGATGTCGATCAACCGACGGTCGTCCACGTTTTGACGACCAAAGGAAAAGGACTCGAAACAGCCATCCAGAATCCGATCAGTTACCACGGCTGCAAGCCCTTTGATAAAATCACAGGAAAATTCCACGCTGTCACTTCTTCGCAGCCCACATTCCCGCAGATTTTCGGCAAACAAATCGTCCAAATGGCCAAAAATGATCCAGATCTAGTCGCAGTAACGCCCGCAATGCCTGCGGGTTCCTGTCTCGATGAGTTCATGAAACTCTATCCCGACCGCTGCCTGGATGTCGGAATCGCCGAAGGACATGCTGTAACGTTCTGCGGCGGCATCGCCTATGGCGGCAAAAAACGGGTCGTCATGTCGATCTATGCGACCTTTATACAAAGAGCCATGGACAACCTCTTCCACGACGTCTGTCTGCAAGAGCTGCCGGTGATCTTTGCGATCGATCGAGGCGGGATCTCCGGACCCGATGGATCGACACACCACGGCATCTACGACATCTCGTTTTTGAATGCGATGCCGAATATGATTATCTCGCAGCCCCGCGATGGAAAAATGCTCCGAGAGCTTCTGCAAAGCGCATTCCATTATGGACGCCCCACTGCCATCCGTTATCCCAATTTAGCGACGAGTGACGCAGAAGGCGAACTGCGTTATCGAGAACTCGGCGTCGGAGAAGTCCTTGCCGAAGGCAAAGAGATCGCGATCATCGCTCTTGGACATACGTGCGCCACCGCAATGAAAGTGCGAGAAATTCTCCTGCAGCAAGGCCTCGAACCGACTGTCATCGATCCGATCTTCGTCAAACCACTCGATAGCGAGCTGATTTGCAAAATCGCCGCAAGCCATAAAGCGATCATCACGATTGAAGAACACTCTGTCAATGGCGGCCTCGGCATGGTCGTCAATAGCTTCCTCCTTCGCAACGGATTCAACGATGTTCAAGTCTTGAACTTCGGCGTTCCCGATACTTTCGTCGAACAGGGTAGCAATAAGGAACTCCTCGCCCAAATCGGTCTCGATGCCGAATCGATCGCGACGGCCCTCTTGCGGGAATTTCGTGAAGCGGTTACGGATAAGGTATGTTGATCGCCCTCTTTGCTAACCTCAAGAAAAAGCCCTCGAAGACTCTTGCTATTGGGATTCGGGAGTTTTTGCAATCACACGGCTTCACGATCGTCGCTGAAGACGATGAGGCCGATGTCATCGGCGCATCCCCTTTGTCCAAAGCCAAACGGCAAGAAATCAAGTTCATGATTTCGATGGGAGGCGATGGCTCGATCTTAAATCTCGTGCATCGCTATCCCGATCTTGTCGCTCCTATTCTCGGCATCAATCTAGGTCACCTCGGCTATATGGCCGATGTGCCTGTCGCCGATCTTTATCCAAGTCTCCAGGATCTCGTCGCAGGTCTTTATAGCGTCGACGAAAGGCTCATGATCCAAGGCGAAATACAAAGCGGCAAAGAATTTTTCGCGGTCAATGATATCGTCGTGCATAGGGGGGCCAACCCGAGCATCATCGAGCTGGCCATCCACATCGGAGGCGTCTATGTGAATACCTTCGCCGCCGATGGACTCATCATCGCCACGCCTAATGGTTCAACCGCCTATTCGCTTGCAGCGGGCGGTCCCATCATCAGTCCTAGCTTGGATACCGTCGTTATTACTCCGATCTGTCCGCATACGATTTCGAATAGGCCGCTCGTTCTTCCCGCCGATCAAGAGATCCAGATCCAATATCTCAATGAAAAATTTTCTGCGGAGATCCGTCCCGATGGCCTGGAGAATATTGAACTGCGCACGGGCGAAGTTTTCCGCATCCGCAAATCTCCCCGCCGTTTCAAACTCATCAGCCTGCACCGCCGCGATTACTTCTCCACACTTCGTACTAAGCTGGGCTGGTCCGGCAAGCTGCGTGTATGAGCAAAGAAGTCAGCAAGTCGGCCTTCCGATTTTCCCTAGGCACATTCTTTAGCCGCATCTCCGGCATGACGCGCGAGATGACGATGGCCTATGTGCTGGGGACATCGGCTGCAGCCGCGGCTTTTCTCGTCGCGTTTCGCTTCGCCTATATGCTCAGGCGTCTGTTTGGAGAAGGAGCGCTCGTCAATGGCTTCATCCCCCATTATCAATCGCTAAAAACCAAGGATGAGAAGGCCGCTTCCTTTTTCTTCCGCGATCTTTTTTCATCTCTTGCGATCCTCCTCATCGGTCTCATCGGAGTGTTGGAATTAGGTCTTCTTTTCACCCTGCATCATATTGCCGAAGGGAATGCCGAGATTGTCAGGCTCATCATGCTCTCGCTCCCAGGGCTTCTCTTTATTTGTCTTTTTGCTTTGCATACAGGCTATCTGCAATGCCAGGGACGCTTTTTTCTCACTGGCGCTGCCCCGATCGCCTTCAATATCGCTTGGATCGGCACCCTCATCTTCTATCGCCATAACGAGCCAGGCGCGATCACGACGCATCTTGCAGTGGCCCTCGATGTCGCCTTCCTTTTCCAATGGGCGATTCTGCTTCCTGCGACCTGGAAGAAATTAAAACTGAGTCTTTCCTTCCGCGATCTCAAATCCTTTACGTTTTTCTCTCCGGAGATCCGGAAGATGCTCGCCACTCTTGCCTTGAGTGTAATTGGGGTAAGCGCCATCCAGATCAATGGCTTCATCGATGTGCTTTTTGCAAGATCTGCCGATCTCGAGGGTCCCGCTTATCTCTCCTATGCCATAAGGCTACAGCAGTTCCCCTTGGCGCTTTTCGGCATCGCGATTGCTTCTGCGCTATTCCCCACTTTATCCAGAGCCCTCGAAAACAAAGAAGAAAGCGCTGCGGAAGAACTTCTACAATTCGGCCTGATGCGCACTTCGTGTCTGATGATCCCCTGTACAATCGGCATCTTTCTTTTGGGAGCCCCTTCGGTCAACCTTCTCTTTGGGCATGGCCATTTCACCGACCATTCCACGATGATGACAACGATCTGTTTATGGGCCTATGGACTTGGACTTCTTCCTGCTACTGTCGTCTTGCTCTTCAGCCAAGCCTTCTATGCAAGGCATGACTTCAAGACGCCGATGTTCCTCTCTTTGGGAACGATCGTCCTGCATGTTCTTTTCAATAGCCTGTTCATTTTTGGAATGGGATGGGGACCGACGAGCGTCGCTTTATGTACGAGTTTTGTCTTTCTGATCAACGCCAGCGTTCTGTATTTCCTCTATCAGAAACGGCATGGCATGAACTTCTTTAGATTGAAGAAAGCTTCGCTGCTCCGTCTTCTTTTTTGCACGATGACGGCAGCTGTTGCGTGTTTACTCACGTCTCTGTGGCTCGGAGATACCAGCATGCTGACGCTCTTCCAAGGGCAGGAGGTGGATTTTCCCCATCACTTAGGAAGACAAACTTTAGAGCTCTTTCTTCCTTTCTGCGCCTTTGGAAGTGTGTTCCTCGCAGCGAGCTATTTCACCCGCTTTTCTGAGGTTCTTTCTCTCCTCGGTAGCAGAAAATAAAATAGAAAAACGCTATGGCGACGATGAAGGCGCCTAGAAGAAGCGGCGAGTACATATTCCATCCTGCAAGCGGTCCTGCTACAGCCGATGCGATGATCTGACCGAGCGACCATAATGAACCGCTCACTCCCATGACTCTGCCTTGCATACTATCGGAAGCAGTCGTGGAAAGGAGCGCGCTTAAGTTGATCCACGCAAGCGGCCCTCCGATCATCCCAATCGGGATGATGATCCAATAAGGCCATAGGGTATCGGGGTAAGTGTAAAGAGCAACCCCTGCAACGGCAAATCCCCCTCCCCAAAGAATCAAACTACGAAGACTAAATTTTCCTACTAGCTCTTTATTCAAGAAGGTTGAAACGAAGAACCAGCAAAGCGCCATATACGCAAAAATATCGCCGATCATGCTGGGGCCAAGATTAAATTTCTGCACGAGGTAGGTAGGCGAGAAAATGAGGTAAAATGCCCACCCTACACAGAAGAGAAGATAGGTCATGAGAAGGGTGCGAAGGTTCTTTTGATGGAAGACCTGTGCAATATTTTTGAACGTTGCTAGCAGATTCGAGCCGATATGGATCGCCTTAGGCTTCCATGTCTCGACGAAAAAGAACAGGACCATGAGGAAGTTGATGAGAGCTGCAGCTGCAGCAAAAATGAATGCCCCCGATCCATGCAGCCAATCGGGATTGGCGAGTTTTCCTCCGATCCAAGGTCCCGCAACAAATCCAAGACCTCCTACCCCGATCAAGATTCCGAACGCCTTACTGCGATTATGGGGATCGGTGAGATCTGCTGTTGCCGATTGCGCAAGGCCAAAGTTCCCGGAGCAAAGTCCCGTCACGACACGACCGAGAAAGAGCAGCGCGATATCCTGCTGATAAATACTCCACGCCATGATGAGATACCCGACGACGCTAATCGCGATAGTCCAGAGGAAGATCTTGAAACGGCCGAAGTGATCGGCAATCGCTCCGATAGCGGGCAGACCGAAGAATTGTGCGACGCCGAAGGTCGCATAAAGCAGCCCTAAGACGGTCGTCCTTTCTGTAAGAGGTGTATCGGAGGAGAAGAATTGTAAATCAGTATTGAGGAGAAGAGGCGCAAGAACTGGAAAGACGATCGAGAACCCAACGAGGTCGAGAGTATACGTCATGACCAGTGTCAAGAACGTGCGATAATCTTTTTGCGAACGAAACATAAGGACTCCTACAAACAGTAGGATCCTTGATACACCTTGAGAAGGCTGAGTTGCAAGAATTTACTTAATTAACTCAGAGCGAAGAGTTGCTCTTCGCGATTGAAACCGTCCCCAATCGATCGAGACACTAAGAGGATAGTGTTCGACGTGATCAGAATCGCCGTAGGGTCCTTGTTGCTTGCCATCGCGTACATAGCGAACATAATCGGCAATGTGTTTGATCTTATTGCCAATGCCCAAAACCCGACCCTGAATCGGCGATTTTTCCAGCTGGAAGCGTGTGTTGCCTTTTCTGTCGATCCAAACCAACCATTCCTTATAGAGGCCTGTTTTGACCGCGCAGCAATCTTCCTTTTTGTGATCATGCGAGCTAGGGCGCCAATAAGCTCCATCTAGACTTTCCCATTTACGATAGAATCTGCCGCCATCTTTCAGCGCCACATTCGCACCGCTTAAGACCTCGTGAATCTTTGGGTGGAGCTCTTTCATAGCGAGGAGATCGAGCGTGAGAGACCTTGTTCTTTTATAACCCTTCGGTGCAGGCCCAGGATTCTTGGTGATCTCCCTTACAACTTGTCGAAAATACGCCACCGTCTTTTTCGGATCGTCCTCGCATACGAGAGTCTGGATATTTCTTCTCATCGCCCTATGTAACGGCTCGCCGCGTATTTTCGCTTCGACCCAATCGCAAAAGTTGAAGAACTTGACGAGGATATTCAGGAAAAACAATTCGATATCAAATCTGTAATGATGAAGGGAAGAGACTTTGAAGCGCAGCTTCACGGGAAACTTTACTTCAAGATGGTGGAGTTCTTTCTCAACTTGCTTTTTTTCCTTGTTCAGAGCTTCCAGCTCTTTTCGGTTCTTCATAGTGGGATTGCTACGAAATTTGTGAAGTGCTTCTTCAATAAGACAATGAGAATCGCCAAGCTCGCGTCCCATAAGTTCCCGAAGTCTTAAGTTCAATGCTGCTGCAACTTCTGATGCGAAGATAATTTTTTCTTGAAATTTAGACGTCTTTTGACTGGATGTCTTAGGTTTTGGAGATTGATAGGCATAGGAAGATGATTTAACAGAAGTAATTGCGCTCATAATTAACTGTTATTATTTAGAAACTGTTTATTATAACAATGTAATATTAAGAAATATTAAATTACGTCATGCAATTAGAATGCCGACTGTCAACTTATTAATATGTTTTGATGAAAGCTAGCCGGTCAGCTTGAGAAGGACCGCTTCTAGGATATGGCGAAGCCGGATATGGGACTCTAGCGAGTGCCTAGCGGAAGCCACAATGTCGTAGATCTCGGCAAGGGGCGCTAGGTTCAGGTAGCCGGCTTGATCGGCGAGGGACTCTGTAGCCCCTTGATGGTAAAGAAATTCTTTGTCTTTTTGCCCTTTTACCAAATGCAAATCGCGGAACCATAGGAGAAGCTCTTCGAACAAGGTATCCTCGTGCTTTTCTTCGTCGGGGAGGGCATCGATTTCCATGAGGAGATCATGCCAACCGGGTAGGCCATAGAGGAGCCGCTCGGAGAGGAGCTTGCGCAGGAGGAGAACCGCCTTATTTTCTTTTTTCTCTAAGGATTCAAGAGCCTTTCCTAAGGAACCATGGCAAAAGCTCGCGATCTTCTCGGCCTCTTCGGGACTCGCATGTCGATGCTTGCTGAGGTACTCGGCGATCGTGGTTTTCGGGAGGGTCGAAAAGCGCATGAGACACGCCCGTGAAAGCAGCGTCGGCAGCAAAGCCCCGAGTTCCTCACAGAGGAGAATGAAGTAGGTATTGGCGGGCGGTTCCTCGAAAGTTTTGAGGAGCGCATTTTGGCAGTTCTCGGTGAGACGCTCAGCTTGGTGAATCAAAAAGACCTTCGAAGAGGCTTGATACGGAGGAAGGGAGACTTCGAAGATGAGTTCGCGAACCCCTGCCATCGTATGGGCGTCGTTTTTCCCTTCGGGGCGAAAGTGATGAAGATCGGGATGTTCGCCGGGGGTGCTAAGAAGGAAATGGGCAAGCTCTTCAGCAAAGTGCCGTTTGCCTACGCCTTTTGGGCCATGGAAGAGGAGGACTTGGGGAAGGGCATCGTGTTCGAGCATCGATAGGAGATGCCGTTTGATTCCTTCATGGCCTATTAGCTGCGCGAAGAGCTTCTCCGACGAGTTTCCATGCGTCTTCGAAAACGGCTTCTTTATCTCGGGATGCGTCGATGACATGGACTCTTCCTGGCTCTTTTTTGGCTATATGCAGATAAGCTTGGCGGATTTTTTGGTGGAAGGCAAGTGTTTCCGATTCGATGCGGTCGCTTTCCTTTACCTTCTGCGCCCTCTGCAGGCCTAGAGCGGGATCGAGATCGAGGTAAAAGGTCAGCGTGGGTTTAAGGCCGTCGCAAGCATAGTCGCAAAGGTTGGCCACTTTGGCTTCACCGAGGCCCCGAGCAAAGCCTTGGTAGGCGACTGTGGAATCATTGAAACGATCGCAAAGGACGATTTTGCCACTTTCAAGAGCGGGAAGGATCTCATTTTCGACATGGGAAGCGCGATCGGCAAGGAAGAGGAAAAGTTCGGTTTTGGCCGTGAACTCCCCTTTTTCACTATGGAGAACAAGTTCGCGGATTTTTTCTCCTATTCGGAGACTTCCGGGAGCGCGTGTGCGATGCACACTGCGTCCCATAGATTCGAGCTGCTTAGCAATCCGATCGATAAGTGTCGTCTTGCCAGCGCCTTCACCACCTTCGAAGGTGATAAACATCATCCTTCCTGCTTGGGTTCGTTGCCGTTTCCGTTATTGCCGTTATTGCCATTACCGTTGCCATTTTCGACATAGCCAACTTTTTGGACGGCGACGACTTTATCTTCTTGGCGAACATTGACGAGGCGAACGCCTTGCGTCGATCGGCCCATGACGCGGACATCTTTCATCGAGATGCGCACGGTTTGGCCGCCGATCGACATCATGACGACGCTGTCTTTATCGGTGACGGAGATCGCGCCGACGACAAGGCCGTTGCGTTCGCTGGTGATGATCGAGCGGACGCCGACGCCGCCGCGATTTGTCTGGCGGAAGTCTTCGACTTGTGAGCGTTTGCCGATAGCCGTTTTCGCAGACGACGAGGACGGTTTCATCGCCTTTGACGACTTCGCAAGAGACGACGATAGTCTTTTTCATTCTTGAAGAGTAACGCCGCGCACGCCGCGGGCCACGCGGCCCATGGGGCGCACTTGACCTTGATCGAAGCGGACAGCCATGCCATTGTTGGTGAAGAGCATGACCTGCTGCCCTTCTGTGTCGAGGCGGGCTGCGATCACTTCATCCCCTTCGTCGATATTGATCGCATAGACCCCTTTGCGGCGCGGAGTGCTGAAGGCAGCAGAGTTCGGTCTTCTTGACGACGCCTTGGCGTGGTAGCAAGAAGAATGCAGGCCTTGCTCTTCGAAGTTTTTCACGCGCAGGACGGTTGCGATTTTCTCGTCGGGCTGAATATCTTCGAGCAGGTTGATGAGCGGCTTGCCTTTGGATCGGCGGCCCGCTTCAGGGATCTGCCACACTTTGAGCCAGTAGCATCGGCCAAGGTTGGTGAAGATCAGGAGATAGTCGTGCGTTGAAGCGACATAGATGTCTTTGAGGATATCGGTCTCTTTTTTCATCTCCATGCCGATCACGCCTGGCCGCCGCGGCGCTGTTCGCGGAAGGTGTCGATCGGCATCCGCTTGATGTAATCATCTTCGGAAATGGTGATGATCACTGGTTCGTCGGGGATCAGGTCTTCCATGTTGAATTCCCCTTCGGCGGCGATGATCTTCGTTTTGCGCTCTGACTTGTGATGTTTTTTGAGATCTTCGAGCTCTTCTTTGATGATGTCGCGCACCAGCGCTTCGATGGCTAAGACAGCGCGGTAGTGGGCGATCTTTTCGAGGAGTTCTTGGTATTCATCTTCGATCTTCTCGCGTTCGAGGCCGGTCAGTTGGTAGAGGCGCAGATCGAGGACGGCATTCGCTTGCCTCTCGGTGAAGCTGTAAGTGGCCATCAACTCGCGCTTTGGCGGCATCGCGGTTGTCGCTGGCGCGGATGAGCTTGACGACTTCATCGAGATGATCGAGCGCTTTGAGATAACCTTCTAGGATATGGGCGCGCGCTTCTGCTTTGGCGAGCTCAAAGCGGGTTCGGCGGCGGATACTTCGATCCGGTGGTCGATCCAGGCAGCGATGATCTGCTTGATGTTCATCGTGCGCGGCAGCCCCTTATCGAGGGCGAGCATGTTGCAGCCGAATGTCACCTGCAGGTCGGTGTATTTGTAGAGCTGGTTGATGGTCACATCGGGGATTTCGCCGCGTTTGAGTTCGAGGACGATGCGCATGCCATCTTTGTCCGATTCGTCGCGGATATCGGAAATGCCGGTGAATGCGTCTTGTCATTGACGAGTTCGGCGATCTGCTCGATCAGAGCGCGATTTGTTGACGTTGTAAGGGATCTCATCGACGACGAGGCGCTGTCGATCGCCGTTTCTATGATCTTCGACGCGGATCACGCCGCGCAGGATGATCTTGCCGCGGCCTGTGTGATAGGCTTCTTTGATGCCGCGGTAGCCGCAAATGACGCCGCCTGTCGGGAAATCGGGAGCCGGCATCACTTCCATGATCTCGTCGATCGACGTCTGCGGATTGTCGAGAACGAGAAGCGTGCGCTGATCAGCTCGCCTAAGTTATGAGGAGGAATATTGGTCGCCATCCCGACGGCAATGCCGGAAGAGCCGTTGCAGAGCAGGTTGGGGAATTTTGCAGGAAAAACGGTCGGCTCTGTCTTCGTCTCGTCGTAGTTGGGGACCAGATCGACGGTTCTTTGTCCAGATCTTCCATCAGCGCCATCGAAGCAGTGGGTCAGGCGCGCTTCGGTATAACGCATCGCAGCTGGAGGATCGCCGTCGATCGAACCGAAGTTTCCTTGTCCATCGATCAAGCGTGTAGCGCATCGCCCAGTCTTGGGCCATGCGGACAAGAGTCGGATAGATCACCGTTTCGCCGTGCGGGTGGTAGTCGCCTGAGGTGTCGCCGGAGATCTTGGCGCATTTTCGGTGTTTGGCGCCGGGAGTCAGGTTCAGCTGCCGCATCGCATAGAGAATACGGCGCTGAGAGGGCTTTAAGCCGTCGCGCACATCGGGAAGAGCGCGCGAAATGATGACCGACATCGAATAGCGAAGATAGCTCTCCTTCATCTCTTCTTCGACATTGCGCGGGACGAATGATTTCATCTTTTGTATAGGACATGAGTTTACTCTCTTAAATATCTAAATTTTTAACAGAAAGAGCATGTTGTTCGATAAAGGCGCGGCGCGGCGGCACATCTTCGCCCATCAGCATCGTGAACATATGGTCGGCTGCAATCGCATCGGGCAGCGTCACTCTGATCAGCGTGCGCTTCGCAGGATCCATCGTCGTTTCCCAAAGCTGGTCGGCGTTCATCTCGCCAAGACCTTTGTAGCGCTGGATTTCGATCCCTTTGCGGCCATTGACGCGCAAGAAATCGATCACTTCTTTCAAGGTATGGACAGGCGTGCTCGTCGCCCCTCTTCATCGACGATATCGAAGAGTTTGCCATCGGCGATCAGATATTGATCGAGCGCGAAGTTATAATGCAGCAAGCTGCGTCTTTGAGATCGATCAGAGCGCTCTTGCTTCATAGAGTTCGATGAAAGGAAGCGCTTTAGATCGTGAAGGTCTTGCATCTCTTCGGTCTGCTCTTCTTCAGGGATCGATGCAAGCGTCTCGTGCATGCGTTCTGCGTCTGGATCTCTTCATCGTCTTTTTTGAGCTCGGCAAACTCCTCTTCGGAATAGACAAACTGCGATTCATCGCCGAGCTTGACTTGGAAGCGAGGCAGTCTGCCATCTTCATCTTTCGCGCTGAAGAATTCGCGGAAAGGAATCCCTTTGCGCTCGATCGAGATGATGAAAGTTCTCGACTTCGAGGATCGACTTTGAGCAGCTCTTCGACTTGTTCTTTAGTCGAGACGATCTGTTGTGTCCGGCAAGCGTGATCTGCACATCGCTCATGCCCAAGCTTAAGCAGATACTCGTCCATCTCTTTTTCGCTGTGGATGTAGCGGCTGACTTTTTTGCGCGTCACGCGATAGAGCGGCGGCTGGCGATGTAGATGAAATTGTTTTCGATCAAGCGCCGGCATATGGCGGTAGAAGAATGTCAGAAGAAGCGTGCGGATGTGGGATCCGTCGACGTCGGCATCGGTCATGATGATGATTTTGTGGTAGCGGAGCTTTTCGAGATTGAAATTGTCTGCGCCGATGCCGCAGCCAAAAGCAGCGACCATCGCGCCCACTTCCGTGTTTTGCAAGATTTTTTCCAGGCGCGCTTTTTCGACGTTTAGGATCTTACCGCGGATCGGCAAGATCGCCTGGAAGCGCCGGTCGCGCCCCGTTTTGGCAGAGCCGCCCGCAGAATCTCCCTCAACGATGTAGATCTCGCAAAGTGCCGGATCTTTCTCTTGGCAGTCGGTCAGTTTGCCGGGCAGCCGCGCGCTGTCGAGCGCCGTTTTGCGCAGCGTCAGCTCGCGCGCTTTTCGCGCCGCTTCGCGCGCTTGCGCTGCGATGATCGCTTTTTCGACGATCATCTTGGCAATCGCGGGATTTTCATCTAAGAAAGATCGTGAGCTCTTCGCCGACGATCTGCTGGACGATGCGAGCCGACATCGCTATTGCCGAGCCGCTGCTTGGTCTGCCCTTCAAATTGCGGATTGGGCACTTTGACAGAGATGACAGCGGTCAGCCCTTCGCGCATATCTTCGCCGCTGACGGAGATCTTATCGGCTCTTGAGGAGGTTGTGGTTCTTGATGTAGTTGTTGAGGACGCGGGTCAGCGCTGTCGAAAAGCCGGTGACGTGCGTTCCGCCTTGGCGCGTCGAGATGTTGTTGACATAGGAATAGATGATTTCGGTATAGGTGTCGTTCCACTGCATCGCCACTTCAAATTCGACGGGGCCGTCGTGCCCTTCTTTGACGCCGTGGATATAGATCGGCTTGGGGAAAAGGGGCATTTTGTTTTCATTTAGATAGGCGACAAAAGAGACGAGCCCGCCTTCATAGCAGAAAGTGACATCGGTTCGTGGTCGGTATCTCGCTCATCGCGGAAGATGATCTTGATGCCTCTTGTTTAAAAAGGCAAGTTCGCGGAAGCGTTTGAGCAAGATATCATAATCGAAGTCGGTGACGGTGAAGATCGTATCATCGGGCCAGAATGTCGACTTTGGTCCCGCGCTTGGTCGTCTCGCCGATGACTTTTCAGATGGATGCAGCGGGCTTGCCTCTTCGAGAAGTCCATCTCGTAGACTTTGCCATTTTGATAGACTTCGACGATGCAGTTTTTTGGAAAGGGCGTTGACGCAAGAGACGCCGACGCCGTGCAGACCGCCGGAGACCTTATAGGTGTTTTTGTCGAATTTACCGCCCGCATGGAGGATCGTCATGACGACTTCGAGCGCTGTCACTTCGCGTCCTTGCTTTTGCGATTCTTTCTCATGCTTGCCGACGGGAATGCCGCGGCCGTTGTCTTCGACAGATGACCGACGCCATCTTTATGCAAGAGTGACAGTGATCTCGTTGCAATATCCTGCCATCGCTTCGTCGATGCAGTTATCGACCACTTCATAGACGAGCTGATGCAGGCCGTTGGTTTGCGTATCGCCGATGTACATCCCGGGGCGCTCGCGCACCGCCTGAAGACCTTCCAAGAACGGTGATCGAACTGGCATCGTATTCTTTTTCTTTTGTCATCGTCGTCATACCTTGCTTCTCTTCTTTACCCGATACGGAAAATCAGGTTTTTAATTGTAACCGATGGGAACTTCTCATGCAAACTCTTCAATAGGCGACTTTTCTCATGTTGAGAGAGAAGACTATATAGGGTAGAATTTTTTACCTTTACGGTCAAAATTCCGTCGCGAAACGAGACAGCTTCTGTATAAGGAGCGAGCCTCGGACCGATGATTTCCTGCCATGCTGCGATAATGAGGTCTGGGCGATCAGCTCGACCTGCTCCGATGTCTCCTAAAAGCTCGGGAAGGAGTTTTTTGAGCTCCTTTCCTGTGCGCTGCGTACCGTCGTAGTGTCTTGGTGTTCTCATATGTAGCTTTTCGCCACTATAGGCATCCGAAGGTCAAAAAACAATAGATATTTTATATCTATAAAGCTTGTGTAAATCCGAACAATAAACATTTTCGTACGTCGTTTCTAGTTTGTTTAAATAGATGCAAAATTAATAATCATGTTATTATTAATCATTAAAATTCTAATAAAACAAGGTAATAAACATGTCGAATCTTGCAATTACGCAAAATACCCTTCCGGACCGGTGGTCCTCCTTAGATAAAGACCTTGCTTTACTAAAGGCAAATGGACAAAGCGAGCTGGACGTCCAACGCGCTTCTGATGGCAAAGGCTTCCGCCTCTTCAAACTTGGCTTCTGGGAGCAAGTAAAGAATTATCTATTTTCATCCTTCGGTCAAGCCCACCAAGCCCGCCTTAAGGAATATGCCTCGAAAACTGGCAATACGATTAAAGATTCTTTTTACCAATTCGACGCTTCTAAAATTAAAAGTTTTTATACTCAGGGTCTTGCGAAATGGGATTTCACCGTCTTTGACCGCTCCAAGCTCGACTCTAGAATCCACAGAATCGTCCTCAAAGAATTAGACCAACATAAAAACTACGCCTCGTCCGAAGCCGCGAGCATCGACAAAGTGCGTATGCAAGCAGAATTAGCAGTCCGATTAGGCATCGGCACCCAAGCAAAATTCCCAAGGTGTCCATGGCTCCCTCATTTTTCGCGATCTAAAATTAAAATCCATCGGTATTTTCAAAAGAGAAAACTCTTCTATAAGCGCCTTTCATCGAATTAAGAAGATGGGTGCGGAAGCAGGTGACAGTCCTTCGTAGACAGAGCGATTTTTGCCGCCATGATCAAACGCATGCCGAGGTCTCCTCATCGGTAGGAGATAAAGAGTTCCGCATTGGGCTCATCCCCTTGACGCGCATGGTGACTCTCAATGGAAAACGAGGGTCTTTCATGCTCTGGCAACAGAATATGATCGATGCCGAGAAATTCATTCCCAATGAAAATCCTACTAAGCATGAACTCCGTTTATTCCAACTCATGACTATTTATGATGTTCTCTTTGGCAATCTCGATCGCCATTTGCAGAATTGGCTCGTCAAACTACTAACAAGAATAAGCTCGAACACCTTTCGATGATCGACAATGGCAATTCTTTCCCTGAAGAACATCCGACTGCCCATTGGTATCGATTTGGTCGGTCGTATGAAGATGTATAAATGGAAAACGCATCCTTGGGCCAAATATCTCTATGGCGAAGAAATGTTCGCGAGAATGCGAGAATTCACACCCGAAAAAATCCAAACATTCCTCCAAAAAGTACGAAAAGAGTTACCTAAAGACGGAAAGACATTCCTTACCCAAAAGCGAATCCAGAATCTATTTGTACGCGCTGCCGAACTCTATAAGATTGGCCATACTCCTGCGCATAATCGAAAAATCTATTCTCCTCGGACGCTAGGAAACACCTATTCCGGATCTATATTTTGGACCGCGGCAGCCGAAGCTTTGAACAAAATTACACCTGTTAATTTGGACATCACAAGACCGGCCAACCTGATGCTCTCTTCCTAAAGTAAGAGTGCGCTAAGTCCCAAGGAAATCAAGAAATAGATCGACATCGAAAGGATGTCGTTGAAAGCCGTAATGATCGGCCCCGAGGCAACTGCGGGGTCGATTCCCATTCTGGCAAAGAATAGCGGAGAAAATACCCCAAGAAATGTTCCGGCAAGACAGGCTCCCATAAGCCCGCATCCGACGATGAGGCCAAGAACGACAGGGCTAATCGCCGCTTCCGTCGCACCCACGAGTTGAAGCGCCGCTGCGAGCAGTCCGCTCAAGACCCCAAAAAAGCATCCCGTACAGATACCGATCAGTAGCTCCTTGCGCACAGCTTCTTTCTTCGTCCTCGAGGAGATATTGCCAATGGCCATGCTGCGCACGAGTACCGTGCTGCATTGGATGCCGATATTGCCCGACATTCCTGCAATCAATGGAATGAAAAACAGAGCAAAGGTGAGCGCTCCCCCTTCATGACGCTGGAAGGAAGAAATAACCCCTACATTGATAAGACCTGCGAGAAGCGTGACAAATAGCCAAGGAGCCCTGGAAAAAAAACGTCGCAATGAAGGTTCATGTTCACTGAGTTTTTCTGCGGTACCGGCGATTTTGGCAATGGTCTCATCGGCCATGTCTTCGACAGCTTCGAGCGCATCTTCGCAGGTGATGACTCCGATGAGATCATTATTCTTATCGACGACGGGCAATGCAGAGATCTTGTAGCGTTCGACGATCTCCACAACCTCTTCCCTGCTCGTTTCCACAGTCACTTTATGCAGGATCGGACGCATCACCTGCTTTAGCGGAATATGGGAAGGGTTGATGATGAGGTTGCGCGCAGGCACATATCCCTGTAATTCCCCCGAAGAATTCAAGATGAAAATGCGCCGCGTGAGATCGATCCCGGGATTATCGCGGATATAGGAGGCTGCTTCGCCGATGGTCACATCCATGGTAAAAGCAAAATATTCATTGGTCATCAGGCGGCCGGCCGTGTTGCGCTGATGCTTTTTAATTTCTTTGATCCGGAGAGCTTTTTTGCTGTCGAGCAGTTCCATGACTCTGCGGAATCTTCTCTCCGAAACATCTTCGAGCACAGCCACCGCTTCGTCGGGAGGCATTTTTTCAATCAATTTTTTAGTATCGCGGTCCGAAAGCTCGCGGAAAACAGCCGCACGGGTGCTGGAGTCGGTATTGATGAGAAACTCGATCTTGGAATCGAGATTATTCAGATTTTCAAAAAGGACCGGACGGACATTGGGAGGAAGGCGGGAAGCGGCGTAGGCAAGGTCGATGGGAGAGTGTTCGCTTGCGATCTTGGCGATGTCGTGCAAGATGACGCGCGAAGTGTGTTTATGAAAGGCCTTTTCAAGCTTTTCACATAGGATATCGTCGAGATGGGAAGTCTTCGAATCGATCAAATTCCCCGCGCCCATGAGCTGGGGATTTTGCAATACGGTTTGTTCTTCTGGCTGAAGCTCCATAGCCCATCCCCTATCGGCGTTACGAGTGACCCAAATATACCCTTATCTTAGGTGCTATTCAAGGCTTTTCCTGGAAATTTATGGACACTTTTCCTATACTGGGTGGATTCAAAAAAACTCTGGATTGTGATTTCATGTTTCTCCCAGAAAAAATTCGCAATATCGCCATCATCGCCCACATCGACCATGGGAAAACAACCCTGCTCGACAGCCTTCTCAAACAATCCAATATCTTCCGCGACAATGAAAAAATCCCTGAACGAGTCATGGACAGCTACGACCAAGAAAAAGAGCGCGGCATCACGATCTTTGCCAAACATACCTGCGTTTTCTTTGAAGATTTTAAAATCAATATCATCGACACCCCTGGCCACGCCGACTTCTCCGGAGAAGTGGAGCGCGTCCTCGGGCTGGTCAATTGCGTTCTCCTCCTCGTCGATGCCCAAGAAGGGCCGATGCCGCAGACCCGCTTCGTCCTCTCCCAAGCGCTCAAAATGGGCCTTCGCCCGATCGTCGTCCTCAATAAAATCGACCGGCCTCACGCCGATCCAGACCGCGCGCTCAACCTCACTTTTGATCTCTTCGTCGAACTCGGCGCCAACGACGAACAGCTCGACTTCCCTATCTGCTATGCTTCGGGCTTTCACGGCTTTGCCGTCGATCGATCTCAACGATCCACGCAGTCGATATGCGTCCCCTCTTCGAACTGATCATTAAAGCCGTTCCCCCTCCTCCCGGCAACCTCGAACTCCCCTTCCTCATGCAAGCCACCACTCTCACCTATGACGACTTCGTCGGCCGCCAAGCTTGCGGACGGATTCTCGAAGGAAAAGTCAAAAAAGGACAGACCGGTCATCCAGCGTCGATAAGAACGGCCATCCGACCCAACACAAAGTCGTCAGAGAATCGAAGGCTACCTCGGCCTGAAAAAAGTCGAAATGGAAGAAGCCGGCGTCGGCGATATCGTCAGCATCTCCGGCATTCCTGAAATCACGATCGGCGATACTCTTTGCGATCCCGACCACATCGTCCAGCTTCCCCCGATTCACCTTGCCGAGCCGACCCTTTCTATCGAAATCATGGTCAACAACGGCCCCTTTGTCGGAAAAGACGGCAAACATGTCACGATGAATAAACTCCGCGATCGCCTCAACCAAGAGAGAAGAGCCAATATCTCTCTGAAAATCGAAGAGATAGCGTCCGCGACGATGCGATCCGCGTCTGCGGACGAGGCGAACTTCACCTCGCCGTCCTCATCGAAGCGATGCGCCGCGAAGACTATGAATTCACCATCTCCAAACCTCAAGTCATCATCAAAGAAGTCGATGGCGTCTGAACACGAGCCGATGAAATGGCCCATATCGAAGTGCCGCAAGAATTTTCCGGCACTGTCATCGAAGAGCTCTCCCGCCGAAAAGGAGAAATGCGCGCTCTCAACACCAACGAGCACGACATCACCACCATCGAATTCCTCATCCCGACCCGCGGACTGATGGGCTACCGCAACGACTTCCTGACCGTCACCCGCGGACTTGGCATCCTCACCTCCATCTTCGACAGCTACGGCCCTTGGAAAGGAGACATCCCCGGCCGTCAGCGCGGCGTCCTCATCTCCAATGGCGCCGGCAAAGCCACCGGCTATGCCTGCTTCAGCCTTCAAGAGCGCGGCTCGCTCTTTGTCGGACCTGGCGATGAAGTCTATGAAGGGATGATCGTCGGCGAAAATAACCGCGACAACGACCTCGTCGTCAACGTCGACAAGAGGCAAACAGCTCACCAACGTCCGCGCCTCCGGCAGCGATGAGAACATCATCCTCACGCCTCCCCGCGTACATTCACCCTCGAGCAAGCGATCGACTTCATCCAAGACGATGAACTCGTCGAAGTCACCCCCCATTTCATCCGCCTGCGCAAAAAATACCTATCGGAGAACGAAAGGAAACGGCAGGGGTAAAAAAGAACTGTTGCTTGAAAGGAGTCTTGTTGCCCAGAATGTTTTTTTATGAATTCTGGCCCATCGAGAACCACAGCTCCGGAGATGTTCGATACCATCTCCAAAACGTATGATCTCCTCAATCATCTCCTATCTTTAGGGCAAGATTTCTATTGGCGAAATGTTCTCGCCCGCAAAGTCCCAAAAACTGCCCAGCGCATCCTCGATTGCGCCACGGGAACAGGCGATCAGCTTCTCGCTATCCTGAAAAAACACCCCCACTGCAAAGAAGCTTGGGGCGTCGATCCCGCCGCCAATATGCTCGCTAAAGCCAAGGACAAGTTTGCAGCGGCAAATCTTCCCACCAAGACCGAGTTCGTCCTCGGCAAAGCGCATGCGCTACCTTTCGAGCCCTGCTTTTTCGATGCCGTAACCATGTCCTTTGGTATCCGCAATGTCGAAGACGTCCCGGCTGCCTTAAGAGAACTCCATCGCGTGACAAAACCCGGCGGGCAGCTTCTCCTCCTTGAATTTTCTCTTCCCTCTTCAAAACTCATCCGCTACGGACATAAACTCTATCTGCATTCAATGGTGCCTCTACTTGGACGATTGATCGCAAGGAATACGACTGCTTATCGCTATCTTGCCGACACAATCGAATCCTTCCCCTATGGAAAAGCTTTCTGCGATCTCGTATTGCAAGCTGGGTATAGCTCGTGCATCGCCCACCGCTTGAGTTTAGGAGTGACGACACTCTATGTCGCTACCGTCTGAGTTTGAAGCATTCCGCAAAGTCGATCATTATCCGAAACTCTTTTGGGAGCCCGCTCATCAAGGGGTCGTGACGTTAGCTATGGGGATAGCCGATGCAGGCCCCTTCTTTTATCACCCATCTTGGTCCTTCCACCCCGCTTGGCTAAGAGAAATCCCCGCAGCGCCGCTTACTGCCACAACTCCCCTTCCTTCTTTGATCGAAAGAAAAGATCTTCCTGATTTCACAGGCTGGCAGCAGAATGTCGAACAAGCATTAGAGCGATTGCTTGCACGACACCTGCAAAAAGTCGTGCTAGGGCGAAAAACTTCCCTTCGCTTTACCGCAGCTCTCGATCCCTGGGAACTATTCTTGCGTCTTCGTGAACAAGCTGCCCCCTCGACAACACGTTTTTGTCTCGAATATGAACCTGGCAAAGCCTTCATGGGCGCAACGCCCGAAGTCCTTTTCACTAGAAACCGCAATCATCTCTCGACGATGGCTCTTGCAGGAACCATCCAGCGCTCCGAAGATCCCACCGAAGATGAAGCTTTGCAAAAAACACTTCTCGCTTCGAAAAAAGACCGCCATGAAGTGGATATCGTTGCCGATGATCTTGCGACGATTCTTTCACGATTCAGCGATCGGGTCGAGATCGGCCCCTTAGGTGTCTTGAAAAGTAGCCGAGTGCAGCACTTACATTATAGTCTTCAAGCCTTCCTCAAAGAGCATGTGCGCAATGAAGACCTCATTGAAGCTCTGCATCCCACTCCAGCTATCGCCGGATCGCCGCGTAAAGAAGCGCTCGATTTCATCAGTCAGCATGAACCTTTCTCTCGCGGCCCATTTGCAACTCCGCTTGGGTTCCTTTCCCAAGACAGCGCTCATCTCGTCATCGGCATCAGATCTGCTATGACATTAGGGAACGAGCTTCAACTTTTTGCCGGCGCCGGCATCGTGCCAGACTCCGATCCCGTGAAAGAATGGCAAGAACTCGATCACAAAATTTCACCATATCTAGGAATCCTATGAACAATCCTACTTGGGGCAAACTTCTCTTCCAATCGCTAAAAGCAGCCGGCGTTCGCCACTGCTGTCTAGCTCCAGGATCGCGCGTCTCTCCTCTTTCCTTTGCTGCTGCGGAAAGCGGTCTCGAAGTTCTCGTCCATTTCGATGAACGAGGTCTGGGTTTTTTAGGACTTGGCCTTTCCAAAGTTAGAAAAGATCCAGTCGTTCTTCTCGTCACATCCGGTTCAGCAGGCGGGAATCTTTTGCCTGCGATCATGGAAGCTTCGCATGAAGATATCCCTCTCATCATCATCACCACAGATAGGCCGCCTGAACTCCGCAATGTCGCTGCCAATCAAACGACCGACCAAGTGAGGATGTTCGAGAATTTCGTGCGGTTCCAAGTCGACGTGGCTTGCGCTGATACAACTTTGACACAGTATCTAGCTGCAACAGTCCGAAATGCAGTCGCTCTTTCCAAAAGAAAAAAAGGACCTGTCCATATCAACTGCATGCTCAGAGAACCTCTTGGCGGCTCCTTCGAAGAAGTCTCTGAAAAGGGCTGTCATTATGAAGAGGGCATTTCAAGTATTCCTCAAGAGAGGATCGAAGAAATCGCGTCCGAACTTGCCCAGATCGAAGAAGGGCTCGTCATTTGCGGGCAAGACGCTCCTTTTCAAGCGACGCTCGTGGCAAAAAAACTCGGCTGGCCGATGTTTGTCGATGTTACATCCTCCTTGCGCGGCATCGACGACCAAGAGATTCGCTACTATGAGCACATTTTGAAAACTGCGCCGATCGGAACGCCGAAGGCCATCCTACAATTCGGTCGAAGGATCAACTCCAAGACGCTGCATGAATTCCTCAAGAAATGCTTGCCTTCCCTCTATGTGCAATGCGACGACAGCGTAGCAAGATTCGATCCTCATCTCATCGTCACCCATCGCCTGCAAGCTTCCCCTAAAGAAACAGCCCTCTCCCTCGCTCACGCCATCGAGCAAAAAGAGGAATCTCCCTGGCTCCAAAAATGGAGAAAAGCCTCCGAGCAAGTCGCTGCACGAATCGAAGAATCTCTGGAAGGATCCTATAGCGAGCCCGGCGTTGCGTTCGAACTTGCCAAACGAACACCCAACAACATCTTCTTCGCCAATAGCATGCCGATCCGCGATGGAGAATTCTTCTTCTACCCTAAACGGGGCGGCAGCCGCATTTTTGCCAGCCGCGGCCTTTCCGGCATCGACGGCAATATCGCCACCTGTGCTGGGATTGCCTACGCAAGCGAAACTCCCCTCATCGCCGTACTCGGCGATCTCGCGTTCTTGCACGACCTCAACTCCCTAGCCATCCTCCAAGATGGATCGCTTCCTATCCTTTTCCTCGTGATCAACAATCAAGGCGGAGGGATTTTCTCATTCCTTCCCCATCTCCATGGCCGGCAGCATTTCGAAAAAGTCATCGCCTATGCCCATGATTACCGCTTCAAAAATGCCGCCGAACTCTTCGGTGTCCCCTACTCCACTGCGACGAGTTTCGAGGAACTCTCCTCTTGCCTCACCGCCTTCGAGGAAGATCCTAAGACCACAATCGTTGAAATTTTCACGAATCGCGAAGATAACCTGCAGTGGCACAAAGAGATCGAAGAACGGATCAAAATGCTGGAAATAGAGAGGTAAGACGAAATTCGATAACTTTTTTTATAATTGAGCTGAACTGTTATCAATGGCATCATTCTTATTAAGTTCGGCATTTGTTTTATTCAAAATCAACTTTTAAACGGTTCAATTATGTCGTTATTAGCTAAGTGTGCTCCTTCTAGATGGGGCGATTTTTTAGATATTCCTAACGATTACTTCTCTAAATCTAAAGGCAAAGACCAGGATCTTTTTGTAGGCCAGAATGCAACTCTAAGGATTACTCTTACAAATGGAACGGTTAGTCATTTCAGAGATGTTGTTATTTGGGGCGATTTGATTATTCGATCCTCTAACCCTGAAAATATCGCTCATAAACCTTCATTCATTGTTCGAGATTTTTTTGCTCCTGGACATCTTCATGTGGAAAACGTCGATATTACGAATAGGCGGTTTCATCAGCATAAAAATACAGATGCCTTTCGTCAAGAGCTACAAGACTTGTTTATTAAGTGGATCCGTATTCAAAGACAATATGTGAATGACATCGGCCTAAAATCAATATTGGTATGAAAGTCAACGCCTCAAATCCGATGATTTTCCAGGTGCGGCTTGCCGCCTCTAGCGGATCACTTTGGGAAAGAGTCCAGGATCTATTGAGAAGCCTGCGCGACACATTCTTTTCCCCCTTTCTTACCATCAATGCAGGCCTCGAACAACAACTGCGCAAAGAGGTCTCTGGCATTCTTTCGCAATTGAAGAAAGTCTCTAAGGATAAAACTTATCAAGTCTTCAGCGCACTCCCTAGCGATGCCTATCATTTCGTCGAATCGGGCATGCGCCTAAAGCTCGCCAATGAAAAACATCCCTTATATGGGCAATATCACCGCGTCCAAAAGTACTTCTTCGATCATGCTGGCTCCAAAGAAGTCCAAGAGCTTCTTAAACGCTACGATGGCACTCGCGCTGATCTCATCGATCTAGCGCCATTCATTCCTTATGTACAGAATCGACATACGCCGAAAGCAACTCTCCTTCAACGTTTCGGCAAACTATCATCTCCTCTTCAGCAGAAAATTCTGCTCACCCTCGCAAAAATCGAAGATCCTTCTTCCGCAACGCAAGCTCGAGGGCGCCTACTTCTCACACAAAGAACCGATGACCTTTTCCGTACTGCGATCGCTACCGCTGTACGAGGATTGAAAACACACGACGACCCGGAGAACTGGTATGCAGAGGCCTGGAGATGTAAGTTCTGGTACGCTTGAAGTCATTTTTTTGCATGGTTTCCTAGGTTCCCCTGAGGATTGGCGAGAAGTTATCGACTTCCTGCCTTCCTATTCTTGCCAAGCCCTCGATCTCGCTAAGGAGCTTCCAACAGCCCTTCCCCAAGATAGCATTGTCGTCGCCTATTCTATGGGCGGCAGGATCGCACTGACTCTTCCACCGACCAGAGGTTTGGTCATCCTCAGTTCCCATTTCGGACTGAAAAACGATGAGGAGCGCGCCGTCCGCCGTAAGAAAGAAGATCGGGAGCTTTTGCAGATGAGGACCGATTTTTTTGCCTTCCTCAATGATTGGTATAAACAGCCTCTATTTTCCACGCTGAAACTCGATGACGCTCTTTTGCAAAGAAGGCGCTCGATCGATTACATCCGTCATGCCGAACTATTCGATAAGTTCCGTTTAAGCGAGCAGCCTCTCTTCACTCCTCCTCCGCATGCACTTCTTTTGTACGGAGAACGAGATCAAAAATACGCCGCCCTTTATAGTAACTATCCAAATGCGCGCGCTATTCCGGAAGCCGGACATGCCGCCCATATAGAAAATCCGAGAAGTACAGCGGATATGATAACTCTCTATATCGAGGAACTCTATGCTCAACTTGGAAACACCCACCGAAGCGCAATGGAACTTAGCCGGTAGCTACGAAGATATCCTCTACCATAAATGGGATGGCATCGCGAAGATCACCATCAACCGTCCTCAGGTGCGAAACGCTTTCCGTCCACGCACGGTCGAAGAAATGTCCCATGCCCTCTACGATGCGCGGCATGATCCTAAAATCGGCGTCATCATTCTAACGGGGCAAGGAAAAGAAGCCTTCTGCTCCGGCGGCGATCAAAAAATCCGCGGCAAAACTGGCTACGTCGACGAGCAAGGACTAGGAAGACTCAACGTCCTCGATTTTCAAAGAGAAATCCGCACCTGTCCCAAACCCGTAGTCGCCATGGTCGCAGGCTATGCGATCGGCGGCGGGCATGTCCTGCATGTCGTCTGCGATTTGACGATTGCGGCAGAACATTCGATTTTTGGCCAAGTAGGCCCTAGCGTGGGCTCCTTCGATGGCGGCTATGGCTCGAGCTATCTCGCCCGCATCGTCGGTCAGAAAAAAGCCCGCGAGATTTGGTTTTTGTGCCGTCAATACAGCGCCAAAGAAGCTCTCGAAATGGGGCTTGTCAACTGCGTTGTCCCTTATGAAGACCTCGAGACCACCACCGTCGCTTGGTGCCAAGAGATGCTCAAACTCTCGCCGATGGCGCTTCGCTGCTGCAAAGCCGCCATCAACGCCGATTGCGATGGACAAGCAGGGCTTCAAGAACTCGCCGGCAATGCCACTCTCCTTTATTACATGAGCGAAGAAGGACAGGAAGGGCACCGCGCCTATCTAGAAAAAAGACCGCCCGATTTTTCACAATTCCCTAAACATCCCTAAAAGGAAAACGTCTATGGAGCAAACACTTTCTCTTTCCAAGTGGAAAGTATGGATGATGGCGATCAGGACAAGGACGCTTTTCAACAGCATGAGTCCTGTGCTCATTGGCTCTGTCTATTGCATCAAAGAAGGACAGTTTAACCCTTGGATCTTCATCTTGACTCTGTTTTGCTCCCTTTCGATCCAGATCGGCACGAATCTTGCCAATGACTATTTCGATTTTTTCAAAGGCTCCGACACGAAAAATCGGATAGGACCGATTCGCGTCACCCAAAGCGGACTTTTATCCCCAAAAGCTGTGCAAAGAGGATTCGTCACAGCTTTTACGATCACCGCTCTTTGTGCGCTCCCTCTGATTTTAAAAGGAGGCGCTGTCATCGCGGTATTGACGTGCGTATCCATTCTTCTCGGGATTTTTTATACCGCAGGCACCTTTGCAATCGCCTATTTAGGGCTTGGCGAACTCTTCGTCTTTTTCTTTTTTGGCCCCATCGCAACGGTGGCCACGGCGTATTTGCAAATGGGCCATTTTTCTCCCACGAGTCTATTGATTGGCCTTCCTACCGGCGCTCTATGCTGCTGCGTTCTCATCGTCGTTAATCTTCGCGACTACGAAGAAGACATAGTGACGAAGAAAAAAACGCTAATCGTCCGTTTCGGCAAACAGTTCGGGAAATTCGAGTTCCTTTTCTTTCTCGTTTTAGCCCTTTTCATTCCCCTTGTTTTTTTAAGCACCCGTCCTCTTGTTTGTTTCGCGACGCATCTTCTCGCTATTCCTGCTTTTTTTCTTACTCGGTCGCTCTTTCAGGCAAAAGAAGGTAAGGACTTTATTCCGTTCCTTAAACGAACTGCGCTACTCCTCGTCCTCTTCACCCTTATCTTTTGTGTAGGATGGATCGTCTAAAGCCCTATAGCTATCGATTACCTCTAAAAGCTCCGTATTCGATACGAGAAGGGATTGTCATTGAATGGCCGGACGGCACGTGGACCGAAGCCTCCCCTTGGGAAGGCTGGAGCAGCGATTGTCTAGAAGACATCATCTCTGCCTTCCTGAATAAAGCCTCCTCCTCCCATTCCTCTTTACAATTTGCCCTCGAACCGCTTCCACTTAAAATGATCTCCATTCCTTATTGCGCATTTGTAGCCGGAACAAAGTCCGATATTCTCCGCACTGCCGCTGAGCTCAAAGAGCAAGGGATCGATCATCTCAAAATCAAACTCACTTTAGTCACTTTCGAAGAAGCCCTCGAAATCACCAATCATCTTTCCAAAGATTTTCGCTTGAGACTCGATTTCAACCGCACGCTCGATTTACAAAAAGCCATCGATTTTGCCAGCCGTTGCGCTATCGACCGGATCGAATATTTCGAAGAACCTCTAAAAGATTCACAGGCGCTTTGCGATTTTCCCTATCCGATAGCCTTAGATGAATCTCTTCGCGAAAAAAACTATGAAACCCTCACGAAACTGCCTCAAGTAGTCGCTTTGGTCATCAAACCGACGATGAGCGGCGGACTCACCGCTTGTCGAAATTGGGAGCGTTTTGGTAAACCCCTCGTCTTAGGCGGATCTTTTGAAAGCGGCATCGGTATCGCCCAAATTGCTTTAATTGCCGCGCATCTGCAAGGACCTCTTCTTCCTCTTGGTATCGATACCTACCGTTTTCTCGAAGACGATCTTCTCGAAGAGCCTCTGCATTTCGAAAGAGGGCTTGTCCATCTTCCCGCCTCCTTTGCGATCAAACGCCATCTTCTTCAACCTCTATAGGGTTTTTATGTTTAAGCAGTTTATCGATATCTCGGTTCCCCTCGACAGTAACCCCTATTCTGATCCACCCCCTATGCTGCCCAAAATCACCTACACTCCTCACAATGAAAGCGTGGGACAGATGCTCTATTTCTTCCCGGGACTCACGAAGGACGATCTGCCCGATGGCGAAGCATGGGCGGTCGAACAGGTCGATCTCTGCACCCATAATGGAACCCACCTCGATGCTCCCTATCACTACGCCACCACGATGGATCGAGGAAAACCTGCGATTACGATCGATCAAGTGCCGCTCGATTGGTGCATGAAGCCCGGTATCAAACTCGATTTTCGTCATTTCGAAGATGGCTACGTCGTCCAAGTCAAAGATATCGAAAACGAACTAGATCGAATCGGCTGTGCGCTACGACCACTTGATATTGTTCTCATCAATACACGCGCAGGAAAACTCTACGGCACAAAAGAATATCTCTCTTCCGGTTGCGGAATGGGCCGCGAGGCAACGCTTTATCTACTGGAAAAAGGAATCAAAATTACCGGCACGGATGCCTGGAGCTGGGATGCTCCATTTTCCCATACCGCCGCTAAATTTGCGCAAGACAAAGATCCATCGATTATTTGGGAAGGACACAAAGCAGGACGAGAAAAAGCCTTTTGCCATCTCGAAAAATTGCACAATCTCGAATCTCTTCCATCCCACGGTTTTATCGTCTCCTGTTTCCCTGTAAAAATTCAGGGAGCTTCTGCAGGCTGGACACGCGCGGTAGCCCTATTATGAATCGAACACGCGATCTACTTGCAAGGGGTGTCAAAGGTGGAATGCGCGTTGCGTTCCTTGCGAAGCCTTCTTCAGATACGATCGACACCTTCTTTGCTTTATGGGAACTCGGAGCGATTGCCTGCCCGATCAATCCCCGTTTACCTTTGCATGTACAAAAGGAATTCCTCCAGCGGCTCTCACCCGTATTTTTCCTCGATGGTGAAGTAAAAGCTTCCTGCGAGATCGTCCATGAACCGGGCAGCCTCGCTCTTCTTCTTTTCACCTCGGGTTCTTCCGGAGTGCCGAAGATCGCTGCGCTATCCTTATCCAACCTTCTAAAAAATGCGGCAGGCGTACTCCATGCTCTACCTTTAAGTGAGGAAGACATTTGGCAGCTTGCGCTTCCTCTACATCATGTCGGAGGTATCGGCATCCTTCTACGCTGTCTTCTAGCCGAAGCATCGACTTCTTTTTCGGACGGGTCGATTCTTTCTCTTGTCCCTACGCAGCTCTATCGGCATTTGCGAGATGCTACTCTAGGTAGTACCAAAGCCATCATCGTCGGCGGCGCTCCCCTGCATCCCGAGCTTCTCAAGGAGGCCCTTAAGAGAGATCTCCCCATATATACAACCTGGGGCATGACGGAAACAGCCTCGATGGTGACCTTGGGAAAAGCTGATGAAACAGGCCACTCTGGAACCCTTCTTCCCCATAGAGAACTCAAAATCAGTCCTGCTGGGGAAATCCTCGTCCGAGGAGAGACGCTTTTCCAGGGATATTTAGAGGATAACAGTCTCCGCCTTCCATTGACAAAAGACGGATGGCTTGCTACGGGCGATCTAGGAACCCTCGACAAACGGGGTCGTCTTTATTGCAAAGGACGCAAAGACCGCATGTTCATTTGTCTGGGGGAAAACATCCAACCTGAGGAAATCGAAAGAGAACTTCTGACTTTGCCGGGGGTTCTTCAAGCTTGTGTCGTATCTATTCCCGACCCTGAAGCAGGAGATGTTCCCGTTGCCTTCATCGATGGCGAAATCGAAGAAACCAAGTGGCGCAGCCTCCTTAAGGAGAGGCTCGCCTCGTTTAAAATCCCCAGGCGGTTCTTCAAACTCCCGCTTTCTGTTGGACTAAAGCCTTCTCTTCCACAACTTGCAGCGCTTGCAAAATCTTCAATAGATGCTCAGGAATAGGAATCGACGTCCAGGCTTTTCGATCGAGAGCTACGTGGACGATCGAGGTAGTTCCTACGAGCTGTTTTGTTTTCATATTGGTGAAATGACAGCCCAATGTGAAAGAAGACGTGCCGATTTTCTCTGCGAAAAGAGCGATTTCAAGCTCGTCTCCAACTTGAATCGGTCCAAGATAATCTCCCTCGACATGCACAACGGGTAGCAAGAGTTCTCCTCTCTTGAGAGATTCTCCTAGAGAATGATCGCAATGTTCGAGATACGTTTCGAATTGCTCCTGCGCCATTCTTAGCTGCTGAGGGAAGTAAATCACCCCTGTAGAATCGCTTTCATAGAGCCGTAAGATTTTTTTTCGACGAAACATGTCCAACCTCAAGGTTTTTTTCATGCAAAAACACCATTTTGCATCGATTCAAATTTTAATTTTATATTTAGAACGATTTTCCATAAGCCACGCACGCTAAACGTTTAGAGTTTAGCAGAGGTATGTCTAAAGGCCTACTTAATCCGATTTTTAGCAGAACGTCGATTGCCGAAAAATTGGGCGCATACCTATAATCCGCCGCTAATTCGATGGGGCAAATCATGACAGAAACCACTTCCTTACAGATCCCAAGCGGCGCTCAAAAATCTGTTCTCAATGAAGAGCAGCAAAAAGCTGAGCATTTCACCGCGCAGGGCGAGCTTCGCCTTCTGCACGATGATCCTGCTGGAATCGATCTGTTCGAAGTGGCTGTTCAACTCGACAAAGAAAATCCTTCACTATTCTACCGCCAAGGTCTCGCCCTTTTTGAATACGGCAGCGAAGCAGGAAGAGAAAAGGCTCTCCGTATAGCAGCCAAGAAATTCCGTGCTTGCACACAGCTCAACCCTACCTTCCTTCCCGCTTGGCAAGCTTGGGGAGATTTACTCAGCTGCCAAGCTATCATGAGCGGCCAATGGCGCTTCTTCGAGCAAGCACAAGATAAGTTTGCAAAAGCTCTTCGCTTAATCGATGCAAAAGACACTGCTACCGCTGCAGAACTTTATTGGCATCACGGATTCACGCTTCTCGAACTCGCCAAACATTCCGGAGAAGCCGTCGACTACCAAAAATCGATCGACGCTTTCCAACAGGCCTCAGCGCATCCTGAGAATTTCAATGAAGAGTTTTGGATCTGCTTCGGAAGAGCCTGCAAAGAACTCGGCCTTCGCATCGGGGATATTCGCCTTCTCGTCAAAGCCCTCCATTGTTTCAAACACGCAGTAACGCTTGCTGTGGGATGCTATGAAGCATGGCGCTCTATGGCCGATACGCTCCATCTCCTTTATGAAAGAACGCATGATGAAGATCACTTCTCGCAAGCCAATGAATGTTACTCGGCCGGCGCTCAGCTAAAACCCGATGCCGTCGAAATCTGGATCGATTGGGCAAATTTCCTCTACCAATCCGGAAAACGTTCTCACGATCTCAAAAGAATCCGCTCTGCCATTGAAAAATGTCAGCGCGCTGCAGCCATTGACCGCACACACAAACATGTCCTCGCTATTTGGGCAGAATGCCTTGCCTCGATGGGCGAACTCACCGAAAGGCTCGATCTTCTGCATGAAGCCTTCAATAAAGTCTCCGAAGCCTCAGAAATTTCCGAAGACGATCTCGTCGTCTGCCTAGCGCACGGCAACTGCCTTCAAGCTTTTGGCCATTATTTCCAAGACATCGACTACTACTACCAAGCCATCGAAAAATGGCAGGCCGGACTCTCTCATGACAGAACATCGCACCGCCTCTGGCATGCGATCGGCTGCACCTATCTCATGGTAGGGACCATGGAAAGCGATCTCGAATCGATCGAGCGCGCTTGCCGCTTCTTCAATAAAGCCTGCGATCTGCATGCAAGCAGCGTCTACTATTTCGATAATGCGCTTGCTCTTTCCAAACTCGGAGAAATGCAACACAAAGCCGAGCATCTCGAACACTCGATCGCCTTCTTCGAAAAAGCGCTCAATTTGCAAAAGAATGCCGTTTATCTGCACCCCGAGTGGCTCTTCTACTACGCCTGCACGATCGACATCCTAGGCGATTTCCACGAAGATCCTTCGATCTATTCTCGAGCTATCGAGATCTTTTCCCATGTCCTCACGATCGATCCCGATTTCCCGATGATCCACCACCGCTTAGGCCTCGCCTTCACGCATATGGGAGAACTCCTCAACGAACTCGAGTACTTTCAAAGAGCCCTTCACTGCATGCGCCTTGCCGCACGCCGCGATGAGGACAACGATCAAATTCTGCTCGATTGGGCCATTGCGCTCATCAACGTCGCCCAATATTCGGCAGATCCCGCCGAGGCCGACGTCTCCTTGCGTGAAGCCGAACTCAAGCTCACCCAGGCCTGCAAGCTGGGCAATCTCCAGGCCAACTACCAGATGGCCTGCCTCAATTCTCTTCTTGGCAACTATGAAAGGGCTATGCGCTTCATCGAAAAAGCCGATGAATTCGATGCCCTGCCGCCCGTCGATGAACTCCTTCAAGACGAATGGCTGGAAGGACTTAGAGGCACCCCCTACTTCCGCGAGTTCCTCCACCGTCTGGAAAAGGCCAGAGTCGCCGAATCCGACGAGGACGACTTCGAAGACACAGCATCTTAAGTTTTTTTTATCTCTATTCGAACGTGCTTGTGAACGAGCGCTTTTTCTGCTAAACTCCCCTTTGTAAAAAATCTTTGGGTTGTCATGAACAAACGTCCTATTATTTTCGTCATCGCTCTCATTGCCTCGCTTTTTCTCATCAATCAATATTTCGATTGGAAAAATGACAAAAGGCGGCAGGAACTTCTCACCGAGATGCGGATAAAAGATCAAGCAACCCTCGAAAAGAACTATCCCCAAAGAAAATCGAAAGTCGTTTCAGTTTCGCAATTGCCGATCCAAAAACTCTACGAAGATGAGGCGCAAACAACCTTCGCTACATTGGCCGTCAAAGATGGCGATGATTATCTCACTCTCGCATGGAAATCGGGAATCCCTAAGACTCTTTATGTAGCAGGCAAAGAGCTCACCCTCCACTCAAAAAGCCCTGACGCCGGCGATCCTGCTTTCTATAGCGCAAGACCTCATCCTGAGCTCCTCGTAGCTTCCCCTCCATTAACTGGCGTCGCTGACCTGCAACTCCTTTATTTCACCGATAACAATGCGCAAGCTGCGGTGTCTCTTGGCGTCATGGAAGAAGGCCGTTTTATCGGCTCTTTTGACCGCCCCCCGAGCAATTGCATCGCTCTTTTCAAAGACGATATCGGCTATCTACCCTATGGAGTCTACAGACCGACGACCTTCGGATTTGATTTACTATCCGCCAGCCCCTTTATCGAAGGGACGATAGAAACCGGCCTTCTACAAAAGAAGATCGTGGAAAAAGTCTCTACCGAACAGTATTTCGTCTTGGAAAATGAATACCTCCAGCTGGTCTTCTCCAATATCAGCGGATCGCTCGCAGAGATCAACCTTCCCTTCCGCTCTACGAACAATCCCAACAGCCTCGTTTTGCCGATCGATTTCGACCGGGAACTTGCAAAAGGGCATTCTACTAATGATTCCTACCCTTTGAATCCTTATTTCAAGCCTGGAAGCAGCCAGCCGAGCAACCCGACATTAGGCGGCTACTATCCCCTTCTTCGACGCACGCTTCTAGGACCAGATGGACGCGTCCTTACCGAAATGCCCCACCGCTATTATGCTCTGAACCTTTTCCCAGCGAACAATACCACCGACACGGGCGTTTTCAAAGGAAACTACAAACTCACCCGTTTTGAAAAAAATCTCATCGAATTCCAAATCGTCGACAATGGCCGCAAAATCACGAAGACCTATACCTTGCCGCGCGATCCAAATGACGCACCGTATTCGTTTGAATTCTCCCTTCAATGCGATGGCGATATGCAGGGACTCGAGCTCACCAGCGGTATCCCGGAAGTCGAACTCATCTCCGACAGTTTCTCTCCAAGCCTGAAATACCGCAGCATAGGGCAGAAAAGCAGCGTCGTTCAAATGGACCTTCCTAAAGAAGTGGAATCCATCACAGGCGTCACCGCTGAATGGGTAAGCGACGCAAACGGCTTCTTCGGCGTCATCGTCAACCCCGCCCAAAAACACTATAACGGCATCAATGCCATCCGCGTCCAAGGAGATGTCGTTCCCAACGCGCTTATCCCTTCTCGATGCTCAATACAATCTCTATCCCGCTGATAAATATCCAGGTTATGAGATCCGCCTTCCCGTTGCCCAAAACGCTCCTTTGACCAAATACCGCGTTTTCGCCGGCCCTTATGTGAAAGAGATCTTCGAAAAGCTCGATGCGACCTATTTCGATGCCTCTTCCGGCACAAGCCCTCAATTTGAATCTGCGATCAGCTTCCATGGCTGGTTCTCCTTCATCTCCGAACCCTTTGCGAAATTCCTCTTCCTGCTGATGAAGTTCTTCTACTTCCTCACTTCTTCTTGGGGCATTTCGATCATCCTTCTGACCATTGCGCTTAGAGTCATGCTCTATCCGCTCAATAGTTGGTCGATCCGTTCCACGATGAAAATGCAAGAGATCGCTCCCCAAGTGCAGGCTCTTCAAGCGCGCTACAAAAAAGATCCTAAGCGCGCCCAAATGGAGATCATGCATCTCTACAAAGAAAAAGGGATCAATCCCCTTTCTGGATGCTTCCCGCTTGCTCATCCAACTCCCCTTCCTCATCGGGATGTTCGACCTGCTCAAGTCGACCTTCCAACTTCGCGGCGTGAGCTTCATTCCAGGCTGGATCGATAACTTGACTGCGCCCGATGTCATCTTCTCTTGGGGCTACCCCATTTTCTTCATCGGCAACCAGTTCCACCTGCTCCCGATCTTGCTCGGTGTCGTCATGTACATCCAGCAGCGCTACAGCAGCTCTCTTTCCGCAGCTTCCGGTGCCGCGCCATCCGATCAGCAAAGACAGCAAAAGTTCATGGGCAATATCATGACGATCGTCTTTACGCTCATGTTCTACAATTTCCCATCGGGTCTTAATATTTACTGGCTATCATCCATGTCGCTGGGCATACTGCAGCAATGGATCATGATGCGAAAAAGGCGTTCTAAACCTGTTGTAGAAGTACTTAAATAGTAATAAACATGCAGGCCTGGCAGAATTTCCTGACTCAATTACGGCAGGAACTAGGGGATGAAGCTATTGAAAAATGGCTGACACCCCTGCAGGTGGAGCATTTTGACGCAGGAAATCTCTACCTCAAAGCCCAAGACGCTTTCCAATCCGATTGGTTCGAAGAGCACATCCGGCCTAAATTAAAAAGACGATTCGTCAACAATAACAACCATCCCATCAAGGTTCATCTCACCGTCCTCAAACAAACTTCCGAGGATGAACCCTCCCCCATATCAAAACCACGCGAATCTCTCGTCTTCCATGCCGATGCGCTCGACCCCGGCGCCACCTTTGAGAATTTCCTCTGCACCGAGGCCAACAAAGTCGCCTTTGAGCTTCTCTCCGAACTCACCGGCTACAATCCCGAATCCGGAAAATTCTCCGAACCCAAACTCGCACTAGGGACCTTCAATCCCATCTTCATTAGCGGCGGCCCCGCCACAGGAAAGACCCATCTTTTGATGGCGATCGCTTCCATCCTGCAACAACGCCTGAAAGTCCTCTATATCCGCGCCGAGACCTTCACCGAACATGTAGTACGCGCCATCCGCAGCGGCGTCATGCTCGAATTCCGCAAGACCTACCGCCATGTCGACGTCCTCATCCTCGACGACATCCAAGTCCTCGCCCGAAGAGGCGCTACTCAAGAAGAACTCTTCCACACCTTCAACGCCCTGCATACCCTCGGCAAGCAGATCATCATCAGTTCCAACTGCCCTGCAGGACTTCTTACCGCCATCGAACCTCGCCTCATCAGCCGCTTCGAATGGGGACTCACCCTCCGCCTGGAAAAACTCACCTACGATGAACTCCGCAAACTCCTGCAGCAACGCACCGAAGCCCTCGATTTTCCTCTCGCCGATGAAACCTATAGCTATCTTCTCAAAAACTTCGGGACCAGCCCCCGCGCCCTTCTTCGCGCCCTCGAATCGCTTATCCTCTATTCTCATATGCGGCACCATCGCTCTTCCTTCCTTCTTTCCCATAACGAAGTGCAAGAAGCCCTCAAGTCGATTCTCGAAGAAGAATCCAAAGGCGCCCTCGATCCTCAGAGGATCATCCATGTCGTGGCCGATCATTATGGAATCACTCCCGAGGAACTCGTCGGCAAATCGCAAACACAAGGCTGCGTCATGCCCCGCCAAGTGGCGATGCATCTCTGCCGTGAGCAACTCAAAGTGCCCTATCTTCGTATCGGGGAAATCTTCCATCGCGACCACTCGACAGTGATGTCGAGCGTGAAACTCGTCCAAAAGAAACTCGTGGCAGACCGCGACCTCGCAGCTACCCTCTCCATGCTCCAGCAAAAGCTCACCAGCGCCGTATAAAAAAAGGCACTGGTTGACCAGTGCCTTATTCTTCAAAAGTAGCCGTTAGTTCTACACAGCAGGAGCCGTTTGAGCGACTTGCGGTTGTTGCATTTGTGCAAGAGCATTTTGAGCACCTTGATGACCATTTGCAGCTGCTCGTGTGTACCAGTGAATGGCTCTATCGTTACTCTGCTGAGTACCTCTGCCGAATCGAAAACAATCTGCGAGAAGGTATTGTGCCTCTGGAATATTTGCATCAGCTGCAGGTTGTAATAATGAAAATGCAGTTGCATAATTTTGCTGAACGCCTATGCCGAAAAGGTAAAACCGAGCAGCATTATATTTCCCTCTCATGTCGCCTAAAGCAGCAGCACTATTATACCAGTAAAGGGCCAGCTCAAAATTTTGCACAACGCCTTGACCTCTTTCATAGCAGCTTGCGAGATAATTACGCGCATTGATGTTGCCAACAGAGGCCCTAGTAAACCAATTAAATGCCGTGATAGCATTTTGCGTAACACCTCTACCAGACAGGTAGTATTTACCAAGTAGAAGTTGTGCATCTGAATTGTTTCCGTTTGCCGCACTTGTGAGCAATGAAATTGCACGCAAATCATCTCGAGGAATGACGGTGCCAGCTAGCAAGTAAAGCGCTAATTCATATTGCGCATGAGGAATCTCCTTATGGGCTGCCTTTGAAAACCAGACCGCAGCTTGGCGATGATCTTGTTGAACACCATGGTATCCTTTTTGATAACACAAGGCGAGTTCGAGTTGCGCCTCAGGTGCCTCGCTCTTAGCTGCACGTGCCAGCCATTCAACTCCTAGTTGAGTATTTTTCTCAATTCCAAAGCCCCTGAAATAACAGCGAGAGAGTTTGTATTGCCCTTCCGGGTAGCCTAGATCAGCTGCTTCTTTATACCACTTAAATGCTTCTCGATAACTTTGATACCTGCCAGTTTCAAAATAGAGTTCACCTAGGTCGAATGCAGCTTCACCTAGACCCGCATTTGCTGCTTTAGTGAGCCATTTAATTGTTTCGTCGGGATTTCGATCAACCTCGTCTTCTTCATCTCCTGATCGTAAGAAATGACCAAGCTGATACCATGCATCAGCATCGTCGCTCTGAGCTGCCTTTTGAAACCATTCAAGTGCAAGCGTATGATTATGCGGAACGAAGCCGTCTTCCTTTTCATACTGTTCGGCAACGTAGATCTGCGACCGGGTATCGCCCGCCTCGGCTGCTTTTAAGAACCAAGGAAATGCCTTGAGTTCACGTTCAGTACGAGTCAAGCCCTCTCCATTCAGATAACAATAAGCAAGAGCGGAAAACGCCTTAGAATATCCTTGATCGGCAGCTTGTTTTATAAGAGAAACTGGTGTTTGTAAATTTATGAACTCCAATAACCCAGATTGTAAACTCCTACCCAAATAATAAGCAGCTTTTGGATTGGTAGCAGCGCTTTCTTCAAGGATTCTTCTTCCTTCGCTCGTTTTCGCACAGTCTATATAAAAACGTTCAAACGCCCTTTGATCATCATCATCGCCAGTCGCTTCAAAGTCCGAATTAAGAAGGTAATTCAATAGAAAATTCCTTTCACCTTGTTGCAGATCCCAATGGAGACGCTTTAATAATGCGCTTCGAGCAAGCTCTTTTTCCTCTAAAAGAGAATCACAAAGGAGAAAGAGGCCCATTAACTCTTCGGGACTCATTTTTTTCTCTATCGCGATTCCATGTCGATAGTCATGCCAAATCCTGAAGATGTCTTCCGTTAAATAGGGTACATCGCTGAAATCCATCCTCAATCCGGCTAGAGAAATCGGTGCAGGTGAATTTTCTGTTCTTAGCTTTTTGGTATTGTTAGGCTGGGAAGGTTCCCCTTCTTCATCTAAGCTCTGGGCTTTTTCGACCTTGCCGCTCGATATTTTTCTTCTTCTTGTCACCAATTCAGACAGTGAAAAGGGTGCAGGGGAATTTTCTTTTCTTGGCTTTTTGGCCCTGGGTTGGGAAAAAGCTCCCGCTTCTGGTTCATCAACTTTAGACCATGATTCATCACTCATGGCATTTTCGCCCTTGCCGCTCGGTATCTTTCTACTTCGTGTTTCCAATGCAGCTAGTGAAATGGGTGCGAGGGGAGTTTCTGTTTTTTGCATTTTTGCTTTCGCAGGCTGGGAAGAAGTTCCCTCTCCTGTTTCACCATCACTAGCGCTTTCGGCTTTCGTTTCTCCGATTCGAAGATCCGAATCTGCAGCATTCTTTGCAAAATCCAGTCGTACATCAAAAGAGTTCTTCGATTTATCGGAACCCCCAAGATGTTGATTAGTTGCCGCGATTTGAGAAATCGGAATCTCTTTGCCCCCAGGAAGGCGGCAAAGAAATGTCGGTATACATGCGCCGAAAGACATGGCGTACCGCTCACCGAGTTTTCTCGTCGTTTCAGGACGAGCCGGCATACGGAACAACATATACTTTATGACGACAGCAGAAGTGTTGGGTCCTGATGAAGCCGAAGCTGAAAGAGATGTCTGCTGGGCAGCAGTCATCGGTGTATCCCCATCTACTTCGAGAGAGAGCGCCGGAGTGGGTGTTCCCTGCGGAGAGAGTCTATTAACAGTCGTCATAAAACTTCCTTAGTTAAATTAACTTATTTTTAAAAAATACTTATCATCTTTCAGATTTATTTCTTTTAAAACGCTATAATTATTAAAAATCTAAACAAACCATTGAGGGCCTACTCTATTGCCCCTGGTCATTAAGGCACTGGTTGACCCAGTGCCTTATCCTTCAAAAGTAGTCTTTAGTACTACACAGCAGGAGCCGTTTGAGTGACTTGCGGTTGTTGCATTTGTGCAAGAGCATTTTGAGCAGTTGGATGACCATTTGCAGCTGCTTGCGTGTACCAGTGAATGGCTCTATCGTTACTTTGTTCAACACCACTGCCATATCTATAACAGTTCGCGAGATAGTATTGTGCATCTGGCATATTTGCATCAGCTGCAACTTGTAATAATGGAAATGCAAGTGCAAAATTTTGCTGAACGCCTCTACCGAAAATGTAACACCGAGCGGCATTAAATTTCCCATTCATGTTACCTGCCTCGGCAGCACTTTTATACCAGTAAAAGGCTAGCTCATTATTTTGCGCAACGCCTCGTCCTTCTTCATAGCTGACTCCGAGAGAATTTCGTGCATTACTGCTGCCAGCAGAGGCCATAGAAAACCAATTAAATGCTGTGTTATCATTTTGCGTAACCCCTCTACCAGATTGATAGCATTGAGCAAGTCTATGTTGTGCATCTACAGAACCTGCATTTGCCGCACTTGTGAGCAATGAAATTGCACGCAAATTATCTCGAGGAATGAATGTGCCAGCTAATAAGTAAATCGCTAATTCACATTGCGCACGAGGCATATTCCGATTAGCTGCCCATGTAAACCAGACCGCAGCTTGACGATGATCTTGTTGAATACCATGGGTCCCATTTTGATGGCACAAAGCGAGAGCGAGTTGTGCTTCAGGGTCACCCGAATTAGCTGCACTTGTCAGACATTCAATTCCGCGTTCATTACTACGCTCAACTCCCGTGGCAGTGAAATAACAGTTAGCAAGTTTGTATTGTGCTTTCGTGTAGCGCAGCTCAGCTGCTTGTTTATACCATTTAATTGCTTCTCGAAAATTACGATGAATGCCGACTGCACTATAGAATTCACCGAGTTCGAATGCAGCTTTGCCTCTCCTACCCGCCTTCGTTGCTTTACTCAGCCATTTAATTGCTTCTTCCAGATTGTGAGCAACACCTTTTCCGTATAGAAAACAAAGACCAAGTTGATACCATGCATCGTCATAGTCTATATTGTTGCTCTGAGCGGCTTTTTGATACCATTCAAATGCCTTCTCAAGATCTTGTTGAACTACGCTGCCGTTTTTATACTCTTCGGCAACGATGATCTGCGACTGGGTATCACATGCCTCGGCCGCTTTTAAGCGCCAAGAAAATGCCTCGCGTTCATCTTTAGTAACGCCGGTTCCGGTCGAATAGCAATAGGCAAGATAAGGATAAGCCTTAGAACATCCTTGTTCGGCTGCTTGTTTTACAAGGGAAAATCCTCTTTCTTCGTCTTCTAAATGCCTACCCAAATAGTATGCAGCTTTTGCGTTGGTCGCAGCGTTTTCTTCAAGGATTTTTCTACCATCGCTCGTACTCGCAGAGTATTCATAAAAGTTATAAAATATTTCTTTTTCATTATCGTTGCCAGTTCCATCAAAGTCCGAAGTAAGAAGATAATCCAATAGAAACCTCAATTTACTTTCTTGCGGATCCCCATCTAAAGCCCGTTCATTTACATCTTCGATAAGCGTTAAGAATACAGTTCGAACAAGTTCTTTTTCTTCTAAAAGAGAATCGCAAAGGTGAAAGAGACTCATTAATTCTTCGGGACTCATTTCTTCCTCTATCGCCATTCCGTGTCGATAGTTATACCAAATCCTGAATGTTTCTTCGGTTAAATGGGGTACATTGGTTAAATTTATTGTAGCTAACGAAATCGGTGCAGGGGAATTTGCTGTTCTAAGCTTTTTGGTAGAAGGCTCGCCTTCTTCATTCAAGCCCATGGTATTTTCACCCTTTCCGCTCGGCATCTTTCTTCTTCTCAGCCCAAATTCAGATAATGAAAAGGGTGCAGGGGAACTTTTTGGCTTTTTGCTCCTAGGCTGGGAAAAAGATGCCTCTCCTGTTTCATCAACTTTACACCATGATTCATCACTCATGGCACTTTCGCCCTTGCTCGGTACCTTTCTGCTTCGTGTCTCCAATGCAGATAGCGAAATTGGTGCGAGGGGAGTTCCTGGCTTTTTGGCATTGGTGGGCTGGGGAGAAGATTCCTTTTCACCCTCTCTAGCGCTCTCGGCTATCGCTCTTCGGATTGGAAGATCTGCAGCATTCTTTTCAAAATCCAGTTGTAGATCAAAAAAGTTCTTCGAAGGAGCTGAGCCCCCGAAACTTTGATTAGTGACTGCGAGCTGGGAAATCAGAATCTCTTTGCCCCCAGGAAGGAGACAAACAAATGATGGTATGCTTGTTCCAAAAGACAACCTAGCATAACGCTCACTGAGTTTGCTCGCCGCTTCAGGACGAGCCGCCAGACTGAACAAATGCTTTCTAGCAACAGCAGAAGTGCTGGGTTCTGATGAAGCTGAACTAGCAAAATGTGACGAAGCCGAAGCTGAAAGAGCTGGCTGCTGGAGAGCAGTCATTGGTGCATCCCCATCTACATCGAGTGGGAGCGCCGGAGGGGGTGTTCCCTGCGGAGAGAGTCTATTAACAGTCGTCATAAAACTTCCTTAGTTAAATTAACTTATTTTTAAAAAATATTTATCATCTTTCAGATTTATTTCTTTTAAAACGCTATAATTATTAAAAATCTAAACAAACCATTGAGAGCCTACTCTATTGCCCCTGGTCATTAAGGCACTGGTTGACCCAGTGCCTTATCCTTCAAAAGTAGTCTTTAGTACTACACAGCAGGAGCCGTTTGAGTGACTTGCGGTTGTTGCATTTGTGCAAGAGCATTTTGAGCAGTTGGATGACCATTTGCAGCTGCTTGCGTGTACCAGTGAATGGCTCTATCGTTACTTTGTTCAACACCACTGCCATATCTATAACAGTTCGCGAGATAGTATTGTGCATCTGGCATATTTGCATCAGCTGCAACTTGTAATAATGGAAATGCAAGTGCAAAATTTTGCTGAACGCCTCTACCGAAAATGTAACACCGAGCGGCATTAAATTTCCCATTCATGTTACCTGCCTCGGCAGCACTTTTATACCAGTAAAAGGCTAGCTCATTATTTTGCGCAACGCCTCGTCCTTCTTCATAGCTGACTCCGAGAGAATTTCGTGCATTACTGCTGCCAGCAGAGGCCATAGAAAACCAATTAAATGCTGTGTTATCATTTTGCGTAACCCCTCTACCAGATTGATAGCATTGAGCAAGTCTATGTTGTGCATCTGCAGAACCTGCATTTGCCGCACTTGTGAGCAATGAAATCGCACGCAAATCATCTAGAGGAATGACTGTGCCAGCTAGCAAGTAAAGCGCTAATTCATATTGCGCAAGAGGAATATTCCTATGGGCTGCCTTTGAAAACCAGTAAGCCGCTTGACTATGATTTTGTTGAACATGGGTCCCTTTTTGATAACACAAGGCGAGTTGGAGTTGCGCCTTAGGCACCCCTGCCTTAGCTGCATCTGTCAGCCATTCAAGTCCTAGTTCACTATTGGGTTCAGTTCCCAAGCCCCTGAAATAACAGTCAGAGAGTTTGTATTGCCCTTCCGGGTCGTCCAGGTCAGCTGCTTCTTTATACCATTTAAATGCGTCTCGATAACTTTTATAAATGCCGGCTGCACTATAGAATTTACCAAGTTCGAATGCAGCTTCACCCAGACCAGCTTTTGTTGCTTTACTCAGCCATTTAATTGCTTCTTCCAGATTTGGAGCAACGCCTTTTCCGTATAGAAAGCAAAGACCAAGCTGATACCATGCTTCAGAAGCAGTTTCATTCTGAGCAGCTTTTTGATACCATTCAAATGCCAGCACAAGATTTTGTGGAACGATGTCGCCTTCGCTTCTATACTCATTGGCAACGTAGATCTGCGACTCGGTATCGCCCGCCTCAGCTGCTTTTAAGAACCAAGCAAATGACGTGCGTTCATCTGCAGTAACGCCGTCTCCATTCAGATAGATATAAGCAAGAGGAGAAAACGCCTTAGAATATCCTTGTTCAGCCGCTTGTTTTATAAGAGAAAACCCTCTTTCGAGATCTATGGACAATCGTCCAGAACGTATACTCCTACCCAAATAATACGCAGCTTTTGGGTTGGTCGCAGCGCTTTCTTCGAGGATTTTTCTTCCTTCGCTCGTATTCGCAGAGTCTGCATAAAAGTTAGAAAATAGGCTTTGTTCAAAATCGTCGCCAGTCGCTTCAAAGTCCGAAGCAAGAAGGTAATTCAATAGAAAAATCCTTTCATCTTGTTGAAGCTTCAAATAGAGACGATCTAAAAATACACTTCGAGCAAGATCTTTTTCCTCTAATAGAGAATCACAAAGGAGAAAGAGACCCATTAAATTTTCGGGACTCATTTCTTTCCTTATCTCGATTCCATGTCGATAGTCATGCCAAATCCTGAAGACGTCTTCAGTTAAATAGGGTACGTCGCTGAAATCCATTCTCAATCCGGCTAGCGAAATAGGTGCAGGGGAATTTTCTATTCTAAGCTTTTTGGTATTGTTAGACTGGGAAGGCTTCCCTTCTTCATCTAAACTTGTGGCTTTTTCGCCCTTGCCGCTCGGCATCTTTCTTCTTCTTGTCAATTCGGACAGTGAAAAGGGTGCGGGGGAATTTTCTTTTCTTGGCTTTTTGCCCCTGGGCTGGGAAAAAGCTCCCGCTTCTGGTTCATCCATTTTACACCATGATTCATCACTCATGGCATTTTCGCCCTTGCCGCTAGGCACCTTTCTGCTTCTTAATTCCATTGTAGATAGTGAAATTGGTGCGAGGGGAGTTCCTGTTTTTTTCTTGGCAAGCTCAGAAGAAGCTCCCTCTCCTGTTTCACCCTCTCTAGCGCTCTCGGCTTTCGCATCTCGGATTCGAAGATCCGAATCTGCAGCATTCTTTTCAAAATCCAGTCGTACATCAAAAGAGTTCTTCGATTGAGCAGACCCCCCGAAATGTCGATTGGTGGCTGCGATCTGGGAAATCGGAATCACTTTGCCCCCAGGAAGGCGGCATTGAAACATCGGTATACATGCACCGAACGACAAGGCGTACCGCTCACTGAGTTTTCTCGCCTCTTCAGGACGAGCCGGCAACAGGAATAAATGTTTTATGGCGACAGCAGAAGTGCTGGGTCCTGATGAAGCGAGCGGCGCTCTGAAAGGACTGAGGCTGCTGGGCAGCAGTCATTGGTGCATCTCCATCTACATCGAGTGCGAGCGCTGGAGGGGGTGTTCCGACCCTGGAAATTTAATCTAATTTGACCTGACATAGTATTTCCTTTTTATGATGAATATTGCCATTCATAGAATGGCTGTTAATTGCTTTGCGTCTATATATACTTATTGAATCTCTAAATAACCCATTGGGTAAATCAAGTTCTATTGCTGTGGGATTTCAACCTCTTCTTCCTCTTCTTCTTCATCGTCATCCTCTTCTGGAGCGTTTCCAACAACCGCTGGATCGCGATTGGCAAGCCAATTTAAAGCAACACGATCACCTCGTGCAGCCGCTTTCTGGTACCAATGTCTTGCTAGATCTATATTCTGATCACAGCCTAAACCGCTAAAATAGCTCATAGCAAGGCAGACTTGTGAATTTAGGTGGCCCGCATTGGCTGCTTTTGTGTACCACTCAAATGCCTTTTGGTCATGATCAATACCATCATTTCTAAATAAGGAAACAAAATAGCCCGTTTTATGGAGAGCACCGAGCTGAAAGGCAGCTTCGATATTGCCTGCTTTGTCTGACTTTATTAACCAAGCATATGTCTGTGACCCAGCCGGATCTATAACAACACCATTGCCCTCTTTAAGGCACATGGCAACGTCATAATAGGCATCCGTATATCCCACATCGGCTGCTTCTTTAATATAGGCATATCCTCTTGCCCGATCTTGAGGAACATCAATGCCATTGAGAAGTCGACGGCCATAGAAAAATTTCGCCTCGGGATCGCCTGCCTTAACTGCTTGCATTTCCAATTGATATCCCTTATTGCGATCAGCAGCAACGCCACTGCCATAGAGATAGCAACGGGAAAGTTTGAATATCCCATTCGGAACGCCTGACTGGGCTGCTTGTTGAAACCATTTAAATGCCAGACCTTCATCTTGATCAACAGTTCGATAATGCATGCCAAGGCGAATTTGCGCTGGTGGATAGCCTGCCTCTGCTGCTCGACGAAGCCATGGTACTAGATGTGGAGTAATCTCTGGACCATACATTTGTGTTGCACAGGCATTTCTCATAAGAAACGCGGCTTTTCCATTGCCATTAAGGGCATATTTTTCAATGATTTGGTAACTTTGTGTTTGCTTAAAGCAATCAGTTAAAAATTTCCCAAAAACCTGTTGGTCATTTACGCGGCCAATTTCTTCAAAATCCGAAACAAGAAGATGTTCAAGAAGAAAATCCCTTTCGGAGTTTTCCATCCGTTCAGGAAATTTGAGAAGCAGTAAACATGCTAATCGAGCAATCTCATGTTCCATAAGGAAATCACTAAAACGAAAGAGCCCCATTATGACTTCACGGGTTACCTCTCTCCTCATCTCGACTCCAAAGTGAAAATCGTGCCAAAGCCTAAATACTTCTTCAGTCAAATAGGGTTGATTGCTGAAATCGACTTCCAAATCGGCTAGGGGAATAGGAGAAATACGTGTTTCTGTGTTGCGATTGATAAGTTCGGAAGAAGACAAAGGTTCTAATTCGCCACTTCCAGGAATACTTGGCTCTTCCGTATTCATGGGTTCTTTAGTGGAACTCATAACGCCCTCACCAGTTTCTATCTCCAATTTAGATAAAGAAATGGTTACAGGAGAAATGCGTTTTTCCTGTTTGTGGGTATTTGTAGGATCGGAAGAAGACCCAGATTCTGCTTCGTTCATTTTCGTAGGAGAAGGTGATTCTCTGGTATTCTCCATGCTCATGGGTTCTTTACCACTAGAGGTCTTGACCTTCCTGAATTGTGTTTCCAAGTCTTCTTTCGTTGTTAGAAAAGCCAATTGTTTTTCAAAATAGTTCTTCTTAACAACATACCTACCGTACTTGACTGATGGCACGGACTGGGTTGCTACTATCTGAGAAATAGGAATCACTTTGCCCCCAGGAAGTCGGCAAAGAAACATCGGTATATGTTGATTACCATAGAGGGCCTTTGCGCATCGTCCACTGAAATTACAAGCCAGATCCAGACGTTCCGGAAATCGGACTAGAACCCTTTTAGCAACTGTGGAAGTATTCGCCTGTGATGGAGCCGCTGGCGATGAGCTAGTTGCTGGAAGAGTGGGTAGAGAAGAAGCCGATGAAGCCGAAAGGGCTTGAGGCTCCGGGGCATCGAGAGGGAGCGCCTGGGGAACGAATCTAGTAATAGGACCTGACATACTACTTCCATTGTTAAATTTTAATAAATGTAGTAGGAATTATATAATATTATTATTAATAAAATGTTAAATATCATAATTAAAATATTAAATATATGATCTTAAGCACCTAAGAATGAAGGTCTTCTGAAAGTCTTTAGATTTAAACTTATTATTTGACAGTAGGGTCGTTCAATGAAAAAGCACCGATTTTCATCGGTGCTTCTATCAACCCAAAGAGTGTAAGTGGTTAGATCTTAATGTACCGCTCGCCGCCGGGTTTGCCGTGGACTGGAGGCGGCGCTGCTGTAGGTCCTACAGGGGCCATTTTGGCGGGTTCTCTGCCTTCGACGATGTCTTTAGCAGCTTTTCGCCATCTTTCGACCGCTTCTACGAAGATCGGCGCAAAGCGACGAAGAGAAGAAGCATCTGTGCCGACGCCCATCTCGAGGACGCAGTGCATCAGGATGAGTTCTTCGGCTACTGCAACACCGATACCGCCGCCAGCCATTTGGCCGCCGAGCATCGAACCTTCGAGAAGAGATTCATAAAGCTTGAGACGTGTTCTGTCGTCTTTAGGAAGACCATCGAGGATCGGTGAATAGAGATAGAGTCTATCGGAATTGGGTTCGTATGTGAGGTGAAGAGAAAAGGTATTGTCGATGCCGAGAATACACGTCAAATTCTCGTCAAAGGCCAATCCTTCGAGGTTAAGCTCTTTGCCAAACTCTTTAAGATTGGCTTTAGCATTTTCAAGAGACATGAACTGTCCTCCGGTGATTGTTTATTAGTACAGCACGAGCGTTGCAAATAGGCAATACGCCGTATAATGTGTTGGAGAGTTTCCCATTCGAAACGAAAAAGTGCAACAAAAAAGTTAGTTTGTATGACTCTTTAGTTTTGTCGTCTAAAGTCTCGAGTGCCTTGTTGTATTATATTCAAAATTCTATTAGTTGTCAAGTAACGCACTGGGTATTAATTTTTTTAATTCACAGGAGATTATTTGGCTTCTCCTCATTTCCAAGAGGTTAAATCGATCCACGTCAGCCCGGGCAAGCCCTCCCCTTTCGGCGCAACTCCATGTCCGGAAGGAATCAACTTCGCTCTCTATTCGCCTTCTGCTGTCGCGGCGCTTCTCCTCTTCGAGTTAGAAAAACACAAGCCGTTTTTTAGCATTGCTTTGGATCCTAAACTGCACAAGACCGAAGACGTTTGGCATATTTGTCTGGGGGGACTTCCGGAAGAATTTGATTTTTCTTGGAAAATCGGCGACAAACAAGTCTGCGACCCTTATGCAAAAGCGATCGCATCGCCTCGCACCTGGAGAAAGCCACGCGTTACGGAAGATCGTTTCTCCAAGGGTCGGTTTTTGAAAAGCCAGCCTTTCGATTGGCAATCGGTCGCAAAGCCCAAACACCGTCTTGAAGATCTCATCATCTATGAAATGCATGTACGGGGTTTTACCGAAGACCGTTCAAGCCAATGCGAATATCGCGGAACCTATCTAGGCGTCATAGAAAAAATCCCCTATTTGCGCGATCTGGGCATCAATGCGGTAGAATTGCTCCCTGTTTATGAATTCGATGAAACGGCGAATAAAAAAATCGACCCCGTCATTGAAGAAAAGCTCTGCGATTATTGGGGCTACAACCCCATGCAGTTCTTCTGTCCCATGAAACGCTATGCCCATGGGGAAGCGTACGATGCTTTTCTGACGGAATTTAAAACTATGGTCCGAGAATTTCATCGCAATGGGATCGAGGTGATCCTCGATGTCGTCTATAATCACACAGGCGAAGGCAATGAGCATGGACCGTATACTTCATGGAAGGGGGTGGATGGCAACGGTTATTATCTTCATGATGCCAATGGCGCCTTCAGCAATTACACAGGCTGCGGCAATACCTTTGCATGTAATCGAGAGCCTGGACAAAACCTAATTTTGGAATCGATGCGCTATTTTGCCAACGAATGCCAAGTCGATGGCTTCCGTTTCGATCTCGCTTCCATCCTCACGCGCGGCGATAATGGCGGACCTCTCCCAAATCCTCATGTTTTGATCGCGATGCAAGAAGATCCTCTTCTGAAAGATGTCAAGTTGATCCCCGAGCCTTGGGATGCTGGAGGACTTTATCAAGTTGGGGAGTTTCCCAAATGGGGGGCCTTTTCCGAATGGAATGGCCGTTATCGCGATGCCGTGCGCCGCTTCCTCAAAGGCACCGAGACGCAAGCGGGAGCCTTCGCTACAGCGATCAGCGGCTCGCAAGATCTCTATGCCAATTATCCCCTCGAAGCCTCCCATAGCATCAATTTTGTGACCTGCCATGATGGTTACTCTCTTTGGGACATGGTGAGCTACCAAGATAAGCATAATATAAGAAATGGCGAAGATAACCAAGATGGCGCCAATCAAAATGACAGTTGGAATTGCGGCCATGAAGGCCCCACGGACGATCCTAAAATTCTCGCCTTGAGAAATCGCCAAATGCGCAATTTTTTTACTGCGCTTCTTCTATCTAAAGGCATCCCGATGCTTCTCATGGGAGATGAATATGGCATGAGCCATATGGGTAATAACAACACTTGGTGTCAAGATCATGACTTCAATTGGTTCGATTGGTCGCTATTTGCCAAACAGAAACTATCTCTTTTCCGGTTCGTCAAAAAACTGATTCGTTTCCGTTTAGCCTATTCTTCTCTTCGGTCGGCTTCATTTCTGAATCCCCATGAAATCACCTGGCATGGCTTTGAGCCGGAGAAACCCGATTGGTGCCACGCAAGTCGCTTCGTCGGCCTGACACGCATGATCGATGAAAAAACTGAACTCTATGCCGGATTCAATGCGCATTTTGATGAAGCAAAGCTGATTCTACCTTCTACAAAATTGGGAGCGCCATGGAGACGTCTTATCGACACCAATGAACCATCGCCTGCAGATTTTCTCGATGCGCCTAAAGATCTCGATCAACCGAATGCCTATCTTCTTAAACCATATTCCACGATTGTATTAATCGCGGGCGATTTGGTATCTTTCTGAAGAAAGGCTCCAATATGCTGCGCTCGATTTTGCTTCTTTCTTTTATCTGTCTTATTTCGGGCTGTCAAAAATCGTCCTCCTCTACACAGGCGCGTTATTACGAAGATGGCCGGCTGAAACCCTCGGTCGCCTTTGTTCCGATCATCGATAGCACCAATCAAACGCATGAATGGAACCTCACCGACGAAATCACCAATTCGCTTGTTTATCGGTTAACCCTTCGAGATAAACTCTACCTCTGCGACCAGAACGAAGCCTTCCAACTCTATGGGAAGCTCGGCGCAACCAACAATCCCTTCGGCAATCAGATCGATTGGGTGAAACAAGCCTGTCCCGATAAAGACTTTGCCGTGTTCATGGAACTCATCGAACACGAAGAAATCCCTCTTCTTGCCAACCGAAATGACGATCCGGAGCAATGCGCTGCGCAGCTCAATATTTCCTTAAGGGTGCGCGTGATCGATCTTCGTGCCAATCCACCCAAGATTGTCCTGCAAGAAATCCTCCACGATAAGCACCAAATTCCACGCCAGTTCACCAAATACCATTTTCATCAGGTTCCTGCGGGTGAAATCAGCTTCGCGATTTCTCCCATTGGTCTTGCCCATGCGCAACTCGTCAAAGAAGTATCTTCGAGAATCGAGGAATATATTTTAACTGCCCCGGCTCCAGGGCAACTAATTTGAGGTAGATGTGGAAGATCTCGTGATCGAATTCATCGAGTCGCTTCTGCTCTTTGCCTTCATTTCAGCAGCCAGCCTTTGGATCGCCAATTCACTGGGTTTTTTCAAAAAGCCCGCCTATCACACGCCTTTCTCTCCCAGGGTGACCCTACCTCAAGTCGTGGGGATTTTTCTGATCTATTTGGGAACTCTGATCCTTCTGGGTGGAAGCGTCGCCAAGCTCCTCCATTTGTCTTTCCAGTCGATTTTGAGCACCGATACACTTTCCTCCCCCTTCTATCTGCCTCTTCTCTCGAGTTTCGTGCAATTGATCACGACCGTTCTAGCGGGATTTTTCATCTTTGTGTTTTGCAAACTCCAGAAAGATCGCGCGAGCATGCTCCTTCTTTGGAAAGATCCCCATTCGGGTTCCATCATCAAAGATATCGGGGCCGGCGCTCTAACCTGGGTCATTTCTTTCCCCGTCGTCATGTTCGTGGGTGAACTTTTCGATTTTTTTCTTCTTTTGGTGTTCGGGCCGCAAGAATACGAGCAAGTCGCTGTGCGTTATTTGAAGATGTCTTTGGGGTCGAGCGTCCTATTTGTTATCGCTTTATTTACAGTCGTCATAGCAGCGCCCATTCTAGAAGAACTGCTTTTCCGAGGCTTTTTGCTCAATTATCTGAAGCGGTTTCTCGGCAGCATGGGAGCTATCCTCGTCAGCTCCATAGCCTTCGCCCTCTTCCATTTTTCCTTGAGCCAAGACCTAGGAAATATCTCTCTTGTCGCTTCGCTATTTACACTCGCACTATTTCTTGGCTATATCTATGAAAGACAACGTTCGCTTTTTGCCTCGATTACGTTGCATATGAGCTTTAACATCGTAAGCGTACTAAGGATTTCGCTATCGCCATAGAAGGTGTTTTGAAATTTGATTATTTTGAGCTTTAAGGGGTTTTTGATGAGATTTTATGATGTTCGACGAGGGCAATATGCGAAGCAACATATGGCCGAGGAGAGCAGCAAAAAAGATCGCAAAAACCACAAAAGATCAATGAATCTAGTTTTAAAACAGCTTCTTATAATGATTTTTCGATCTTCGTACAAACAGGAGCCCAACCTATGAAACTTCGAACTCTGCTTTTCTCCTCCGTTCTCGCTAGTGCATCTTTGACAGCTGCACCTCTAAAAGTATCCCCTGCTTCCATTACCAATAGCGCTAACCAATTTGGGATCGAGCTTTTGCTTCCTATGGGAAGTCTCGAATCCAATACGGTCTATTCCCCCTTTTCCGTCTATTCTTGTCTCAGCATGGTCACGACGGGAGCAAAAGACAAAACCCTCGATGTTTTAGCAAAGGGGTTGCATTGGACGAGCAATCCCGAAAGCGTTGGGGAAGCAGTATCCGCTCTTTTTGATCAGCTCCTCAAAACGAGCTCCGACCCAAATTGCAATCTTAAACTCTACAGTGCAAACGCACTCTTTGCCGCCAGCGATATTCAGCTGGAAGATGCTTTTACGAAAATCGTCACCACCGATTACAAAGCCGAAGTGGAGACGCTCGACTTCATCAATTCAGTCCAAGCAACGGATACCATCAATGATTGGGTGAATAAGACAACCCTTGGGAAAATTCCCAAGCTCCTCGAACTTGGCGACGTCGATTCCTCAACACGCTTAGCTCTTCTCAATGCGATCTATTTCAGCGGACAATGGCAAAGTCCTTTTGATAAGAAAAAAACCGCCTCCCAAACCTTCATTGTCGACGCGAGAACGCAGAGACCTGTTCAGATGATGCAGCAGCTCCATTCGTTTCGCTATTATGAAGATCCCGATGTGCAAGTCGTCATCCTTCCCTTTCAAACTTGCAAAGATTTAAATATAGCTCCATGTCTTGTCGTCGCGCTTCCCAAGACGAGCGACCTTCTCACTTTGCAAAAAAAACTCAAATCCACTGTGATTAAAACTTGGCTCGAAAAGAGCGCATCGAAACGTGTATCTCTTCGTATACCGAAATTTTGCCTGCTCAAACGCTACAGCATGCAAGGCCCTTTGACGTCGCTTGGTTTGGCGCCACCTTTTTATCCAGGAGCCAATTTTTCAGGAATCGACGTCAATCATGAATTGTTCTTAAGTAAAATGATCCATGAAGCTTATTTTGATCTCAATGAAGATGGAGTCGAAGCAGCTGCCGCTACGGCAGCCATTATGAATATAACCTCCGCGAATCCTGCAGCACCGCCTATAGAATTTGTTGCTGATCATCCATTTCTCTTCTTTCTCCTGGATGAGACCACTGGAACACTTTTATTCCTTGGCAAATACGGCGATCCATCGCTTGCGGGGTGCAAATAATGGAGATACAAAGCTACGGACTTACCGATATCGGCAAGAAACGTCAAAATAATGAAGATGTTTTTGCCGTTCTCGATAAGTCCCGCTTTTATGCGCTCGCGGATGGGATGGGCGGGCATCAAGCCGGTGAAGTCGCTGCCCAACTAGCCATCGATAGCCTCTGCAAGGTATTTCTCGTCGATTACGATCCCAAGCTTCCCATCGCAACAGTCGATCTCCTCCAAAGAATGTCCAAAGCGATGCAAGACGCGAATCATCATGTCTATCATACGGCAGCCTTGCGCGAAGAATGGGCGGGAATGGGAACCACGCTTTCCTGTTTGCTTCTCCATGAAGATCTCATGTTCTTTGCTCATGTAGGAGATAGCAGGATCTATCGCTTCAGCGAGCACCTCCAACAAATCACCCAAGACCACACGACCCGCTGTCAAAAAAAGAAGGGGAAAATCACAAGAGCAATAGGCACTTCTTCCAGCGTCGATCCCGAAGTGGGCCTTATTGCCCCACTCCCTGAAGATCTCTTTCTTTTATGCAGCGACGGGCTTACGGATCTTTTGAGCGATGATGAGATCGCAGAGATCGTCATACAATCGGATCGGGAGCCCATTTCCCTCTGCCGCACCCTCATCGAGAATGCCAATGCGAAAGGCGGACATGACAACATCACGGTGATCGCCGTGAAAGTCATTGAAAATGAGACGCTTATATAGCATTTGCTCCCGCTGAGCCTTCCATGCTATCCTTGCCTTCCTATGCAAAGAATCTATCTCGATAATAACGCGACGACCCCGCTTGCCCAAGAAGTCTTGGACGTCATGGCAAAAGCTCTTTCCGAAGGGCCCGCGAATCCTTCTAGCATCCATTGGTTTGGGAGGAGCGCCAAAGCCAAGCTATCTCTTGCGCGCGACCAAGTTGCAGATTTTTTTGGCGTAAGGCCTCGCGAAGTTCTTTTCACTTCGGGAGGCACCGAAGCCCTTAATCTGCTTTTGCGCGGGATCGTTGCCGCATCCCCGAAGGGCAAGATCATCACGTCCAATGTCGAACATTCGGCGGTCGAAGCCACCCTTGCCTTCTTCGAAACACAAGAATGGACCATCGAACGTCTTCCTGTGGGCTTGTATGGCAATGTCCAGACTCAGCAAATCCAAGAAGTTCTCGATGAAGCCACGCGCTGCATCGTGATCAGCGCCGTCAATAGCGAAACAGGCGTCAAAGCTCCAATTGATGAAATCGCTGACCTCGCGGAAAAGCGCAACATCCCGCTCATCGTCGATGGCGTAGCCTGGCTTGGCAAAGAATCGATCCGCCTTCATCCTGGTATTAGCGGCATCGCCTTTTCCGCCCATAAAATTCATGGGCCAAAAGGTGTAGGACTTGCCATTGTCCGCTCTTCTTTAAAAATCCCCCCTCTTTTGACGGGAGGATTCCAAGAATTCGGTAAACGGGGCGGAACGGAGAATTTGGAAGGGATTCTAGGTTTTGCTAAAGCCCTCGAACTATTGAAGAGCGCGCTTCCCGATGCGACAATACAAATGACCATGCTACGCGATCATTTAGAAACTGCCCTGATCTACTGCTGTGGCGCACAGATCAACGGAGAAGGACCGCGTATTTGCAACATATCCAATCTCTATTTCCCGAATATCGATGCCGAGACGTTGCTCATCCAACTCGATATGGCAGGGATCGCAGCAAGCCAAGGCTCTGCCTGCAATTCCGGCGCACTAGAGCCATCTCGTGTGCTTTTGAATATGGGATTTTCACTTGCTCGGGCAAGGTCGAGCGTCCGCTTTTCTTTGAATCGCTATACCACGCAAAGCGAAATCGATACGGTCATCGAGTTCTTAAGCAGTTTGGTTCCCGCTTTGACTTTTTAGCACTTCCGGATGCCAGCGTCTTATGACGAAATAGTCTTTTCTCGCAAAAAGCTGATCGCGTTGAGGTGGCTTGTCGAGGGCTGTTCGACCTCGATTGCGAATGTCTTTCAGTCGTTCGAGGAGGTCCATTCTAATAAAGCCACCAAGGTCGCCTTTTGTGTCATTTCTTTCTCGGCAGTCGACAATGGTTTTTCCTTCGATAATGAAGAGATGTCCTCCCAAAGCGATGATATCGCCAGGCAAAAGAAGAGCTGCGATTTCTGCGTCTGTTTTGCCCTCAATGCCAACGACAGGCTCGCCAAAGTACACGAGATCTGAGGAGTTTCTCGGTGTAAAGCCGTTCGTGAGCTCATAGAGAAGCCCCGTACAATCGACTCCTTGTTGCAGCCAGACCTTTCTCGTCATCTCCCAATCTTCTTTCTCGTGTTTGGACTTTGGTCCTGTTGGCAAGGAATAGAGCTTTGCAAGCCGATGGATTCCATTGTGAAAGGTTCCTCCCCAGATATAGTCGATCCTTTTTCTTCCCCAGTTCTGCAATTTTTTCAAAATCTCTTCAAGCGGAGGACACTCGATTTTCCGCAGGGTTGTATCCTCTGTGGGACGCAAGAACAGCCGATGCGTATAAATCGGTGTTTTCGAGGGATATTCATTCGTCTCGATCTGCACGACGTCTTTTCCTGCCCAGGCAACTTCTTTGACTAGCACGCCACGATGCAAGCCAGTTTCGATCGCGCGATTCAATCGGGAACCATGTGCCAAATTTTTAGGATCCCATCGCATGGGATAGGTAAAGACTTGGGATAAATCAGGCGTATTGAAAACGGGAGTTTTGCCAATGGTTCGGTAGTAGCCTGTAGCAGAATGCAATCCCACAGTCGATGGCATAGAATACCTAAGATATTGATTTGATTCCGATCACGCAGTGGCCGATGAGAGGAGCTTCTTCGATGGTCAGTTCGTAGTCTTCGAATTTCAATGTCTCGCCCTTTGCCGGAGTATGGCCAAGCATCATCTCGCAGAGATCTTCCAAAGTCTCAGCCTCTTTGTAGCTAAGGTCGATATGGTAGGTGGTTTTTAGTTCGGAAAGCAGCGTCTCGCCAGGAAAACTTCTATCGATGAAGATCTGGCTGGGAACCTCTGGCGCAGTGGCTATGGAAAGCCAGGCGTCGGTTTGCCCGAAGATCTCATCGATGATCTCATCAAGAGTGAGCAGGCCGATTGCTTGTCCTGCTTGATCCAGCACGACGGCGACGATTTGGTTATTGCGGCGAAATTGCTTCAGAATATCTGTGATGGAGGTCGTGCTGACGATAAACCATGGAGGACGGGCGAGCTCTTGGATCCTTCTCGACTCATCGGCACGCAAAAAGTCACGAGGGTAGGCAATCGCGACGATATTGCTAGGGTTGCGATTGTAAAGAGGCAAAAAGGCGAGCTGCTCGGAAGAAAGTAGATCGCGCATATCGCCCACTGTGCAAGCAGACGAAACGATCGGCACGCTGGAAAGAGGAAGCATGAGTTCGGCTGCGTTTTTACTTTTCAGAGAAAAGATATTGGAGACGATCGTATCGAACTCTTTCGGCTCCCCTTCTACTGCCAACGTTTCATCGCGTTCTTCGATCGCTTTTTGGAGTTCCTCGCGGTTCAAGAAGAGTTCGACTTCTCTTGGCGCTTTGACAAGGCGATTGACGACCATGACGAGGAAGTTAAAAAACCAGATGATCGGACGTATGCAGATCGAAAAGGCATAGAGAAACGGTAGCCCGATCATAGCAGCATGCTCAGCAAACCGTCTTCCTGCAAACATCGGGGAAATTTCAGCAAAAATCACGACAAGCAGGGTCTGGCTTAAGGCCGCCCAATCAGGGCTAAGCCCTAAGGAAAAATAAAATCTCCTTGCGCACTCAGAACCGAGAAGCATGGCGGTATTGACGCCGAGCATCGTGGCTCCGAAAAGAAAGGAGGGTTTGGAAATGAGACGGCTAAGCCAAACGGCTCGACGATTCCCCTTGGAAACATAGTATTCTAGACGCACCTTATTGAAAGAGACGCAGGCCATTTCGATCATGGTGAAAAAGGCCTGCACGACTAAGCAAACAAAAGTGAGAAGTAGTAGACCCTTCCAATGCATCAGGAAGTCCCCCTCTCGCCAGGTTTTAGACGACGAATGTAGACTCTTCTAACGCGGTTGGGATCCGCAGCGAGGATATGAAAAAATAGGCCATTGCTGAAAAACTTAGCGCCGTTTTTAGGGATATCTCCCATTTGCTCCGTCAGCCAGCCTCCCACTGTCACCATATTGCTGGGACTTTCCAAAGTGATGCCGAAGAGCTTTTCGAGCTCGGCAAGCTCGAGTTTGCCGCTGGCGATGATGACATCGCTGCCCGACTTGGTGTAGGGTTCTTTTTCATCGCGCAGGTCAGCAATCTCCCCAATCACCGTCTCGACGAGATCCTCGAGCGTAATAAGTCCTGACACGGAGCTATATTCATCCACGACAAGAGCAAGGGTTTCTTTCTTCTCGTAAAACTTCTTGAGAAGCGATCTTCCGGGTAAACTTTCCGGCACAAAAAACGGCTTGGAAATCAGCGGCAGTAAATCACTGGGGCTGGAAATGGTGTTTCGATAGAGGAAATAGGTCATGGCGCTCATCATGCCGATGACTTCGTCGAGTCCTTGGCGGCAGATTGGAATACGGGAGCATTGTTCATCGACGAAGAGATGGATGAGTTTTTCTAAAGGCTCATCGAGATCGTAGAAGAGGACGTCTTCCCTTGGACGCATGAGTTCTTTGACGCTTGCGTCTTCGAGAGTCAAATAGCCGCGGATGAGTTCCGCTTCGTCATTGGAAAGCACTCCCTCTTCATGGGAGGCCTTGAGTGCATGGCGGAGCTCTTCCAAAGAAACTTCCTGCCTATTGCGAAGAAAGAAAAACTCCCATGGACTCACCCAATGGGTAATCTGCGTCATGACCCTGCGGACCGGATAGAAGATTTTCTCGAAAAACCAGATCGTCCTGCTCGAAGAACAAGCGACAGCTTCTTTATTGGCCAGACCGAGCGATTTTGGGATCACTTCGCAAAAAATCATCGTAATCGCAAGGGGAACGCCCACATTGAGCACCCAATGTGAATACTCACCAAAGAGAGAAGAAACGACGTTCTGGATCAGGATGTTGGCCACCGTACTCAGCATGAGCATCGTGACGAGAAGATCGGCAGGTCTTTGCAGGAGGGAGTTGACGAGTCTTTTTCTAGGGTCGGTGCTTTGCCCGTAGGCCTTTACCTGCATCGAGGATAGGGAAAAAAGCGAAGTCTCCGAAGCGGAGAAAAAAGCCGACAGGCCAATGAAAACAAACAGCAAGAGAAGAAGGACGCTAGTCATTGCTTATCAAAGTAGACTTTTACCTGACCTTCGGGAACGAGCCCAAGACGTCGCATGAGGACAAGTTCAACCCACTGTGGATCGTCCTGCGAGCGGATTTGCAAAATTAAATCGTCTCTTTCTTGGATAGCGAGTCTTTTTTCATCCATGACAGCGTCGAGCCTCTCTCGTAATTCCCCGGCAATTAACTGCTTCTTCCTCATACTCTGCCAGGAAAAAACCGCGAGAATGCTCAAAAATGTCACCATCCACCAATTGGCGCGAAAGATCTCTACTAGAGACGATGCTTTTCTCGGATCTTTTAGGTTCGGCTGAGCCATAGTGGTATCGTTTATGGAGTCTATCCATCAAACCCGATTGTGTGAAGAGAGAACATTTTAGGCAACCGGTAAGGTGATCCGCATTTGCCCCATGTACTTGCCGCCCCTATCGGCATAGGTGATCTCACAGCTCTCTGCTCCTCGATAAAAGAGCACCTGAGCGAGCCCCTCATTGGCATAGATTTTGGCCGGAAGAGGCGTCGTATTGGAGATCTCGAGGGTGACATGACCTTCCCATCCAGGTTCGAAAGGAGTGACGTTGACGATGATGCCGCAGCGTGCATAGGTCGATTTTCCAACACAGAGGGTTAGAACGTCGTTCGGGATGCGGAAATATTCGACGCTTCTGGCCAATGCGAAAGAATTCGGCGGGATGATGCAGGTATCGGCTTCGAGGTTGACAAAAGCGTTTTCGTTGAAATCTTTTGGATCGATCACCGAGTTGTACACATTGGTGAAGATTTTGAACTCATTGGAAACCCTGAGATCGTAGCCATAGCTTGAAAGCCCGTAGCTGATGACTTTTTTCCCATCGACAAAGCGCACTTGCTTGTCAGTAAAAGGCTCGATCATTCCTTTTTTCGCCATTTCGCGAATCCAACGATCTGATTGCAACGACATGAACTCTCCTCTGATGATTTGGTATTTTTAATTGATAATAGCGATCGAATTCCATTTCCTGCTAGAGTTTTACATTATGAGACCCTTGCACAACTTCCTTTATCCGAGAAAGGACGCCTTTTGCGTCCTTTCAAATACGCGTTCCTCGTCTACACTACGTCCCGTGTATGCCTCGGAACGCGTATTTAAAATAACATCAAAACGCGCTCCTTTCGCGAAAAAGCAACTTATACAACGGTCTCATTATGAGTGAACCATTCATTGAGTCCTCTTGGGCAGAACCCGATGTCGTCTTCGAGAAACCGTTGCGTCCGCAAACGCTTGCCGATTTCTCCGGACAAGATGCGATTCGCGAAAGACTCGAAGTTCTCATTGGCGCAGCCAAGATGCGCAAAGAACCTCTTGGCCACTGTCTTTTTTACGGGCCGCCGGGACTTGGCAAGACAACCCTTGCCGGCATTCTCGCTAATGCTATGGGCACGCAGCTCGTCACCACGTCAGGTCCTGCTTTAGATAAAGCAGGCGATCTCGCCGGCATCCTCTCCAATCTCCAAGAAGGAGACATTCTCTTCATCGACGAGGTGCATCGTCTGCCTAAACAAATCGAAGAATATCTCTATCCTGCTGTCGAAGACTTCAAGCTCGACCTCCTCATCGATAGCGGGCCTGCTGCAAGGTCTGTGCAAGTCAAACTCCATCCGTTCACGCTCGTTGCCGCAACGACGAGATCAGGGCTCATCAGCGCACCGATGCGCTCCCGTTTCGTATTTAGCTGCAGGCTCGATTATTATGAAGCGGACCTTCTCGCCAAAATCGTCACTAGATCCGCTTCGATCTTAAATATCGCGATCGATCCGGATGGCGCAAAAGAGATCGCCAAACGCTCCCGCGGAACACCCCGAATCGCCAATAATCTTCTACGCTGGGTGCGCGATTTTGCGCAGACTCGTGGAAAAAACCACATCGATAAAGAAACAGCGGAAAAAGCGCTCACGATGCTAGCCATCGATCATCTCGGGCTCGATGAGGTCGATAAGAAGATCCTCTCGATACTCGTCGATCATCACCAAGGCAAACCTGTCGGCCTCAGCACCATTGCCGTCGCCATTGGCGAAGAACCCGATACGATCGCTGAAGTCTTTGAACCATTTTTGATTATGCAGGGATTCATCAAACGCACGCCGCGCGGAAGAGAAGCCACCGCGCTTGCCTATCAACATCTCGGCCGTCCCCTGCCCAACCTTTTTAACATTTGAAGTAGGAGAATTTCCATGAGACGTATTACAGCCGGCATGTTTCTTGCCCTCTCTTGTCTCACCTTGCATCCCTCTTTGAGCTGCGGAGAAATTCCCACCGATTACTCCCAGCAAGCCAAACCCGCTACCCTCAAAATCCTTCTCGCGAGCAAAGCCGAGGGCGCTATGCTCGAAGTGAAAGGGCAATACGACATCTTCAACCCTGAAACCCTGCTTCCCATTACCTCGAGCATTCTCGGTAAACGGGCAGCGATCTTTGTAGAGGGCGAAGGGATCAAATGGGGAGAGTCTTTACCCTACATCAACCAGATGCGCATCGTCCCTTCCAACGCCGAAAGCTCCATCTTAGTCAACGGCATCGAATATCGAGGCTGCATCGAAATCTACAACATCAACGGCACCATCAGCATCATCAACGAAGTCGATATCGAGAGTTTCCTCAAATCGACCCTTTCTGTGGAAACCTCGATCAATGACCCAAAACTTCTCGAAGCGATTGCCATCATTGCTCGTACCAACGCCTACTATCTCGCATCGCGCAGCTCCAATGCCGAATGGCAAGTCAAAGCCCAGGACTGCAACTATCTCGGCTATGGCGTTACTCTTCAGCGTCTCGCCGTCGATCGCGCTGTAGAAAATACCAAGCATATGATCATGACGTTCAAAAACCAGCCCTTCGCCGCCACATGGACAGAGAATTCAGCCGGCCGCACCTCCACCTATTCTTCGATCTTCCGCAAGCAAGTTGTCTCCCCGCAAGGCGTTCCCGCTCCACTTGCCGCTAAAGACCGCGAAAAACACCATTGGGTCGTCAGTCTACCCAAAGAAGAACTGGGCAAGATCCTCGGCCTCTCTAAAATTGTCACCATTACACCCTATCTCGACCACCAATCGGAAAAAACTTATGCGTTGCGTGTCAGCGATGGGATCAAAACACAAGATCTCGACTTTTTCGCTCTCCAGCAAAAGATCGGGGCTAGCCGCCTTCGTAGCAATGATTTCGAGGTAGAGATCAAAGGCGATAAAGTTATTTTTAACGGATTTGGACAAGGTCATGGGGTAGGCCTATGCCTTTATAGCGCCAGGCTCATGTCTCAAAAAGGCGATGGCATGGCCAAAATCCTTTCCTACTTCTTCCCCAACACGCAATTGCAAAAAATGACTACGGCACAATTGGCGCAGAATTCGGAGCCTTCCTCCAAGTAATTCCTGGATTTTCTCTTGGTTAAACCCCCTTTGACAGTACTCAAAAGGGGGTTTGTTCAATTCAATCTTTATTCACATTATAAACAAATAATAACTAACGATATAAACATTAATAACTGTTGAATGCTCTCGTGAATTAATGTAACATTAATAAAGCTGAATTCTGTAATTAATAAAATAAGAAATTAATAGAAAGTAGGTTTACTCATGATTAGCTATAGAAATTTTTCGGAGTTTGTCGCTCATTTAAGCCAACCTCCCACTATCTCCTTTTCTGAGCCTGTTCGCGCACTTCAGCGCGACTTCGAAGACCTCCAGATAGAAATTATCGACCTTCTCGGAACACCCGAGTTCGAAGGCCAATCGCAAAGACTACGAACAACTATCGGCTTATTAAATCTAAAAATTCGCGATGCCCTTCAGGCTACTGAGGCTTCGAGTCCATTACTCATGCATAAAATTACTGATCTTCGATCTTTATCAAAGCTCTCAAGAGAATTGCGTTCAGTGAAAGGGGATTTAGACCATTATCCAACTATCGTACAACACCTCGGCATGCAAGGCGTTCGAAGGATACTCGAATCCAGAATAGACATGGCTCTCCAAAGAGCTGAAGATGGTGATAGTTCTGATGATGAAGACTACTCCTCAGACGAAGAAGACCCCCCATTTAAAGCTAGTGCAAAAGCAGGCCCCTTAGCTGAAGCAGATTTACCATTAGCAGTTCCGGAGCCACCCTTACCATTACCGGAGCTACAATTAGCATTAGTGGACGCCCCTCAAGAAGAATTGCACAAGGATGATCAGCAAGCTGTCCCCCCTAGCAAACCCGCCGTTGATTTTATCGATCCTAATGTCAATCCTTTTGGCGACGAAGAACCCGATGCTTTTGGCCCAGTTCAAGTTGCTCCGCAACGCAAACCCTCCTTCGATTTAGACAACCCTGACTTCAATCCTTTTGCCGATGTTGAACCAGCTGCCCCTGCCCCAGTTCAAGTTGCTCCGAAGCGCAAACCCTCCTTCGATTTATACGACCCTAACTTCGATCCTTTTGCCGACGACCTCCTGGACGCTGCTGCCGCAGCTCCAGAAAGTCTTCCTGTACCAAATAGGGAAGCAGTGGAATCTGAAGATTCTTTTGCTGTTAATCCCTTTGCAAGCGACGTTTCGTTGCCAGTTGATGAACCATTAGCTGCTCCTGTTGAGGATCCTGAAGCAATCGTAGTTTCTCAACTCCTTGATGAGCTAGTTGCAAGCGTAATTCTAGCACCTGTTGAGGAATCTGTTGCAAGCGACGTTCTGGAGGAACCAGCTGCTCTAGGTTATCCTGTATTTTCAGACCAACCCATTCGCTTCGTAGCAGATGAAGATGAGCAAAGAGCAAAACCGAAAGATCGGCCTAGTACACCTCTTGCGCCTCCTGCGTCACCAGCAAAGCCGCAGATAGCACAGGTTGTTTCTGAAAAATTAGCGGAAATTAGTTCGGAAATCATGAAGCTCGATTACCGAGTCCCAGGCTTTACCGAGAAATTCAATGCCTTGATGAGAGCATTAGCCGAACAACAACAAGTTATCGGTTCGATGACAGATCCCAAGGAGACAGGGACTTTACCAGCCCAAATTGCAGAAAAAATTGAAATACTGTCCTTGCATAACAGAGCAGCGCTTCAAGCTTATGCTGCAATTCCCTCGACCCTTAACCAATTTGCTAGAGAACTCACGCGTCTCGATCCTCAACAACAGAATTTTAAGCAACTAAGGGATGTTTTCTCAGATCGGCTTAAAGACCAATTAGTCTTGATTAAAGCATTGCCCGAAAGCCCTGAGAAAAAACAAAATCTGGCTACCTTTGGCAGAATACTTGACCAAATCGAAGCGCTGAATAAACAGCATGTGCCTTTTTCTATTGATTTCACCCTCAGGAGAATTCGGGGGAACATCCAAGCTCTTAAGGCAGAAGATGAAGATTTCGAGGAACGCTGCGGGGTTATTAAAAGCCAGCTCGGAACACAACAAATGTCAATTCAAGCCCTGCCAAAGGGGCCTGATCGAACTCCTTTAGTCCGTGCTTTCTTAGCTGCTACCGACGCCTTAGATGCTTTGATGCAATCCCATAAAAGGGGTTCTCCTCCTAGAAATGGGAAAGCTGTAAAGGTAAGCGCCTAGTTGCAAAAGATCCCTTCTTGTTTAGAGAAACCCCGCCAAAAGCGGGGTTTTTTGTACTCTTGCCCGAATCCTGAAATCTGGTATACTTGGCCCAAGCCGGGGAACTCATGGAGTGAGGGACTTCGAATCAGGTCAGGACCGGAAGGTAGCAGCCTTAAGGATCATCTCTTACGTCCCGAGCCCTCTCCGGCCCTTTTTCTAAAGATCTTTCCCGATTTCTAAGATTTTTTTGCCGGTTGCTGGCGATCGACACCCATTAGATGAAAGATAAAATCCCAAGCTCTGGGGATTTCCGCGACAAACTCCTCGTAGGTAGCTTGGTTTACAGTTCTAAGGTATTCCGTCATTTCTCTCGTGAAGGACATGGTAAGTTCGCCTACTTTATTTGGAGAAAAACTGTAGAGATGCCCCGATAGGACGATATGCTTGATCGCCTGTCCCCCGAATAAATCTCCGAAAATATGCACGGTAAGATGGCATAAGGCCAAATGGGGTTTAGCTGCAAAAGAACCAAGTAGTTCGTCATGTTTATAGGTTTCCCTCTGCCCGAACAGCTCTTGCTTATTGTAGTGGGCGAGATCCTTCGCAAGAGCCTCGCTCCGATAGAGTTTTGGCAAGGTCGGCAAGCCAAAGCCCGCCCCTTGTACAATTTTCTCCAAGTGTCCGAGGTCCAACTGCAAGCTGCGTAGATATTTTTCATATTCATCCGGCTTATGTGCGATCCCATGCATTGCGCTGGCAGCTTGGTCGTGGATCTGTTTTTGGCCGGAAAAAATAAGTTCCATAAAGGGTTTTCGCACATGCGATTGACTTAGCTTGTCCTGGTGAAGTAACGAAGGGTCTAGAGCACCTGTAGAAGCGCCCTGTTGCTGAACTTCTACCGCCGCGAAGCTCGAGCCATCGTCTTTTCTTTCAGTTGTTTCGACTCTCGCTACTATTCGTGTGGGATCGGAAGTTGGGGTAAGCGCGCTTGCCATGGAGATCTCCAAAGAGGAAAAGCTAAAGATTGTATGAAGAAACTGGATTAGTTTCTAGAAAAGGAAATTGAAGCCGAAGGCGACGATGTGGTAGTACACACGAGAGCCTTGACCTACTTCATCGCCTGAATAGGAACCGGAGCCATGGGAAAGCTGGCTTGGAGCTAAAGCGACATTCCAAATCCCGATCAGCCGATACCCTGCGTAGATCGATTTATTGATGTGATGCCAGAAGAGCTGAAGTTCGCCGTCGAGCAAATAGGCAAGCCAGCCTTTATCTTTTTCAAAATGCCGTAGAAGGACCGTATTGTTCTCATCGTGAAGAGAGGATTGCATCCAGCCCCAGTTTTCTAGGATAGCGGCTTTACCGGTGATCTCAAAGCTCCAACGACGGCTTGGGTTGGTTTGGAGATTTCCACCACCTTGAATGCCCAACATGCGATTCTTTGTCATCGTCCAATAAGCGCTTGTAGAGGTTTCTGACGTAAATTCCCCTTCCGTCGTAAAAATCGTAAAACCCGGATTGGTATAATCCATGTGGAAATGCTCGGCCAAATAGATCCCCCGCAGACCGATGATGGCCGAAAGGGAGAAATAGTCAGCAGCGCGATGGGTATAGTGGGCCCAATAATTGGCCTCAGCATCCCATATATGCGATTTATACTTAGCAGAGACGATCGAAGCTGTATTGTAGTCTTCCGTATAGGGTGAACCATCCGGCAGTGGATCGAAGGGATAATAGAGGGATTGATCTCCCGTGACGGTTTTTTCGCCTATCCAGTCATTGACCCATTCAAGAGAAAATTCGATCGAGCGTTCTTGGCTTGGGGTATAGTCCAAAGCGGCCCTTAGGCCTGGTTCCCAGCGGAAATGGTTCTTTAGAGTCGTAGCCGTAAGAACCGTGCCTGGAAAACAATCGCATGATCTCGCCAGCGTGAAATCATCTGCAATAATGTTCTTTTTCACTCCCTCTCTTTCGACCATCATCGCTTCGATCGTGAGTTCCCATTGCGGTTCTTCGAAAACTTTCCATGGAACTGCATGTATGGCAGAGGGAATAGCGCTCAGAAGCAAAAGAGAAAGGGCGCTAAAGCATTTTTTAGACATGAGGCTGTCCCGTTAGTAGGATTATTAATGATTTTTGGTATTTTTGGGCGGATTTGAACCCTGCTTTTAAAACCCATGTGAAAAACACATGGGTGAAAAAGCAGGGTTCAAAGATGCCAAAAAGACCAAAATCAGGAAAATTCGAATAGCGGGATAGTCTCATAATCTTCTCAGGGTAATTCAATGCTTTTTTTGTCGCTAATCAAATTTTTGCTACGCGATTAAATCAATTTTTAGTGTCGTGTTCTGTTGTTTTCTAATACAGAATATCGTAAAATATTTGCGGATAATACTGACTTAATTACGTTTAGTAAAACAAAAATTTCGCATACGAGCTTAAACTTTATGGCACTTCACCGAGGCGGATTAGACCTTGCATTAGCCCCCTTTCGTGCGCTCTATCGAGGCCTCGATTACGGCCTCACTGGCCTTGCTAATGGCGCGCTTTGGCTTGGGCGGACGCTAGTCGTCAATCCAGGCACCCAATTGATCGGAGCTGCCTCTAATGCTGCCCATAGAGCCGGCCAAGGAATCCAAAGAAATACTTGGTATACCCCCTCGCCTGTCCTCGTCCAAGCAAGAAATATTCTTTTACAACTCAGGGCTGCCTTTACTACCCGTGTGACCCCTGCTAATCACGCCCAGCTCCAAGGACTCGCTCATACAGCCGCAGCGGATCTAGCCGCCATGATCGGTGAAATCGGAGCCCATCGCGCGTATTACGGAGTCAGCCAAATTCAAGAAGATGCTTTTGTTTCTTTGCAGCGCTACGTCGACGGAATCGATCAATATCTTCAGGCCCACGCAGCGCCTTGTGAAATCGCTTTCCATGCTGGGAATTCCAAGACGGAACTTTTGCGTAATTTCGCTACTGCAATAGAGTTCGTCGACCGATGGGGGCAGCCCCATGGTCCGGGAACCTTTATGCGAAACCGCGCTTGGCAACCGATCGCCCGCCGTTTTGCTCTTCGCCCTTCCGAGGCATTGAGAGAATCTGAGCGTTTAACAAGGGCCATCCTCGCATTGCCCGATGCTGCGCCAATTCCCGATTCAAGCCGCCTCGCAGAAAGACTTGTCCGTTCGCTCAACGATGTGATCCACGAACGGTGCGCAAATGGCATCGGTGGTTACCAAGTCCGAGAACTCGCTCCCTTACTCGTCTTGCAAGCGGATCTCGAAGACCTGCTTTCACAAGGAGCGCTTGCACCGAACGCAGCCAACATAAGAGCCGCTATCGGCAGAAATGCGCCGCAACCCTTCTTCAATGCGTATGCCCATGCAGGCTACCGTCCCATGCTCACACAACGCGAGTCCAATCCGCAGCTCGCTCAAGTCAGTCAAAACTTAGTCGCTTTCCAAGGCGCTCCAAATATGGCCGCTCTTCCTGTTTTGCAACAGCAGCTCCGTCATGTTCTTGATAGCTATGCCGATCGAGATCTTGGCCCTTTGCGTCAGGCCGAGCGCGCTCTTGCAGAAATTCACGCGCCAGCCGATCTTAACGCCAGCCGCAGGGACAGACTCATTTCTGCACAAGAACAGCTCGAACAATTGAGCCGTAGCGAGCTAGGTTCTTTGCGTAGAGGTACGTCAATCCTCTTCAATCGGTTATCTTCCGACGTATACTCCACCTATCGAAATGGTCAGCGCCTTCCAACATTTACGGCGCGTGGAAAAAATCCTCGGCAATGCTCATATTCCCCTAAACAGACTCGCTCCAAGCATACAAGCAGCGGCAGCCGACCTGCGTCATTTGCTCGAGTGGTTAAGACAACCTGCGAACATCTCCATTTCGACGGGATATGTTCGAGGCAAAATAGAAGAACTCGCAACGCATTTAGATACTGCAGCAGCCCAGGCCGATCCAAGGAATTATCTACTGAATAATGAACGAGAAGCGTTCACCTTTATCTACAAAAAGCTCGAAATTTGGAGCCGCTCAGGAAAACTTGGAAATCAAACTCTTCCTTCGATCCATTCTATTGTTCTGCAACCTCTTCACAATGTCGAGAGGACAAGAGATGCTCTACATAAGGCTTTCCTCGAACACGACGATGCCGCTGTAGTAACGCCAGTCCAGAACTTTGTGCGTGAATTAGACGTATTGCAACAAGAGCTCGATTGGAATCTCATCGAAATGCCCGCTCCTTTGAGAGCTAAGCTTCAAGAACAACGCGTAGCATTCGGAAGAACGATCGCACCGGCAAATTGGCACCAGACTCCTGCTACAAGAGAACTCGCTTCTAAAGCCTTTGTCAACTTGGAGAAGACGCTTAAAACTATTCTCGAAGCATGCTCCAATGAACATCACAAATATAGGCCAGTCGAATGGCATCCGTTCGTCTTGGCTACCGCAAATGATTGGCAGCCTTCGCAGGCTCCTTTTGCGCCGGAATTCGAAGAGCTCTTGCAAAGACTCGTCCATCTCGACGAAGCCTTAAGCCAAAACAATGCCCATCGAATCCTCACCGAGTCCTATGAAGTTTGGGGACTTGGCAGGGCCATTCTCGAACAAAATCACGGCCAAGCCCGTTCTCTTGCGATGAGATACCATCTCACACCGGAAATGATCCGCTCACTTCGCGATATGACGACGCTCTTAGGGCGCGTGATTGAAAGACGCAACATTGGAAGCTGTGATCCTACGAGTCCCAATTTCTTGTTTTCTCAAGCAGCTGCCGATGGCAGCCGCATTTCCTTTCCGGCTTATGATGCTATTGAAGAAGCCGCACATTTCCTTCATTTCTGGAGAGAACACTCTCAACCGATCCCGGTTGGACTTTTCGGAGAAGATATCGTTTTGCCATGGATAAGAACTTCCTTGTTTGGTCAAGCTCCTAGAGAAGTCGTCGTGCCATTAGTGCCGCAAGCCCTGCTGCAACGCTCGAATGCTTTGATTATGGATTCGATGAGCGCGCAGGAATTGCGTGCCAGCGCAACTATTATCGTACCCAAACTCGATCAAGCTATACGCAGAGCTCCAGAGCCTGAAAAAGCGCAGCTCCGTAGAATCCGCGAACCTCTTAGAAACCTCTTGCAATCTGCCCCTGGCCGCGGTCCTGCTAATGAACAAGTCAAACAAGCAATTACACAGTACCGTCTCTTAAAAAGACGAGAAAGAATCGAGCGTCAAATCAAAGCCGCCGAACATGACGATCAAGCAAGACCCCTTGCTCAGCGAGGTCTTGCCGGAAGAGCATTAAAAGCCATCGCCGATAGAGCTGCCGATCAAGCCGATCGAGCAACAGATGCTCTTGGATGGGGTGCTAGCGCTACAGTTAGGAACATCATCAAAGATGGCGCCAAAAAACTCCACACAGCGGCAAGCCGCACTCTACATGGCACAAGACGCGTAACGATAGAAGAAGTCGATCCACTGCAACCTGAAAACCGTGCTCATGCAGCCCACCCTCCATCTGGTGGCGCTCATCGCACAGGCGGTGGTGCCAGTAGTCGCCCACACGTAAACGCGCCAAGCACTTCACAGGCTCATCATCACTCTTCGAGCAGAAGCCAGCCTCAGCAGACTTCCACGATGCAGAAAATCGGCTCTGTTCTCAAAAGCGCCTATGATCTCTTCAATCGTGTAAGAGGCGAGGGAGTTGCATCTGTAGCTGGTGGCGCAGCAGTTAGCGCAGCTGGCAGTTTGGGCGGACTTGCGCAACAAGGATTGAGCTTGGGCGCTACTAAGGCCGCCGACCTATTAAAATCCCATATCGAAAAGCTCCACCCTGAAAATGACAAAGACAAAATCCGCATGCTCAAGGACGTCGAAAAGGCTCTACGTAAAGCCGGAAACGGCGAAGGCATTGAACAAGCCAAAAAAGTCGTCAAAAAGACGCTGCAATACATGGGCCTTATGCCCGGCGGCCCCGATGACCTATCCAATCCCTTCTTCCTCGATTTACATCGAACATGTGAAGACGCACTAAATTTCAATAAGAGAAGCTCGCCGATCCAAAGGCCGATTAAAGAACTCTCCGATGAAGAAAGGAAGCTCTTCGTCAAGAATAACAGCCATTTCGTGCCGATGAAAGTGATCGATCTCGCCTTTCAATGCAAACCTGAAAGGGACATGCAGTTCTACGCTAAACTCATCCAAAAAGCGCGCGCCGCAGGTCCTCAACAAGAAGACCAAGCTCTCCTAGACGCGTACATGGAAAAACTGGAGAAAGCAGGTGTTAGTGCGTTCAGCAGATGGATTCTCAAAAAAACCGCCTTTCCCGCTCTCTCTTCTATCACTCATCGTTATCTAGGGAAATTCGCAGGACGCGGACTCGACTGGGTACGCGATTTCATCGCCAAAAACAATAAAGACACCTCTACATCTTTTGCCAACCGCGCAGTCGACAGAAGCAACGGCTTCATGGCCAAATTACAAAGCGCTTACCGCAGGGTAGCAGAAAAAGGAACGATCAAAGGAACGCTTGCGGAAGAATTAGAGTCAGAACTCAGCAAAGCCGAATTGAATGGAGGCCGAACTCAAGAAGAGCTCTACCAGGAAGCCGGTGAAAAACTAATCACAGAGTACATCGAACCCGATACGATGCAATGGGGCACCGCAGCCTTCAATTATTTAACCAATACTCGTTTCAAAGACAGCACAACCCGCGCTGGCGCCGCTATGCACATTGTGGCCACGGGTGTGGCCTATCTTGGCTATGTCGTTTTAGGAGCGATTGGATGGGCATGCCGAAAAGTCTTATTGTATCCAGTGAAAAAATGGAGTGGATATCTCGTCTCCGTCTTAGTTGGTGAAAGCGTTAAATCGGTTGAGCAAAACGGCTATACACATGCCATCAACTGCGCTATTTACGAACAGCTCCGCGAAGTCTTGATCGCATTGCGCCGCCACTTCGGCATAGCGTCCAAAGAAGAGATGAAAGGGACGAAGGAAGAAGATAAAAAGCTTCCGACAGTCAGCATCGTAGAGCGCGATAAACTCCGAGCCTTGATTCAAGAGATGTTCAGTGTACTTGCTAAACACAAATGCCGTACACCTGATTCCCTACACAAACTCATCCATAATGAGTCACTCATCAAAAAAGCCGACCAGGAACTCGATAACCTGCTCTTCAGTAATTTAACCGACAGCGTTGAAGAACTTCTCGGAACAGCCTTGCAAACCCTGCTGAAAAAAGATCAGCTGGAAAGACAGTTCTATCAGCTCATGACGACGATCAACGGCATCTACAAGCAAGCAGACCAGATTCCTGCAAGCGAATTCAAAGCGAAAGAAGAAGGCATCAGCAAGCTTCTCGATGCAATCTTGAAGCTCGTCATCCATAAGACCATCGACCAAAAGCTCGACTTCGATAAAAGCAATGAGAACAAAGCTGCTAAAGCCTTCTTGAAGGAAATGGAACGTACTTCCGGCGTTCTCCAGAGAAAACTCCGCACGGACTATGAGCACCTTGTCACAAAGAAACGAGCGAATGGAGAACTTCCTGTTTCTGCTTCCATACAGAGCCAGTTGCAGCAAATGATGGCAAAAGCGAAAGAAGCTGTGAACAAACTCCTCGATCTGAGAACTCGTATAGAAGCTGCCGGTGAACTCTCCTCAGGAAGAACGCAACTACTCGCCATGTTGAACGACCTCAACAAAGTCCTCAAAGGAATCATAAGTCCTCTGAGCGATCTGTATAATCCGCATGCACGCAGAAATCTGGGCCGCTTGATGAAAGAGCCTTCCGAGCGTTTTGCGAAAGATTTAAGAGAAATCCGAGAGCTCCTTCGCGATGCAAGAACTAATGACATTTCTCGAGCTAAAGCTGTTCTGCAAAGACTCCGCAGCAATTTGGATCGCTTCAAAAACGAACCTGCGCTCTCCGATACGTCCTTTGTCATAGAAAAAGAGTTCGAAAGGATAGAAAAAGCCTATAAGGAAATTGCAGAAGCGACTGCGATACGCGAGCAGCTTGAGCACGGCGCTCTTCAATTAAACGGAAGTCCTTTTGCTGAATGGTACCGCATGCTCTGCACGCCTGCTTCTTCTTCGTCTTACGCCACGACTTGTTTGACCAAGATCACCAAAGCGATCGCGGCTCTTATGAACGCGAAACAAAGAGAAAAACTCTCGGCATGCATCCAAGAGTTGCGAGATGCTACTACTTCCCAGCAAAAGACCGATGCCTATAAAAAATTCCTGAAGGCGCATGGAGAATTTTTACGACAGGCTCACCAGAGCGAAGATAAAGCCTTGAAGGTGCTAGCTTCTGCAGAAAATCGCTGCAAACAGCCGCTAAAAGACGCACGCCTGGAAGTCGCTCTTCCTCCTGCTGCAATCTTCGATAAGCTGAAAACAGGCCTTCAGAAGTTCGAGCAATGGACAGCAAAGAAACGAGAGATCAAAGTCACTCCGAGCTGGTATACCTATATCCCCGGAGTCACTCATGCTCCTGGCGCATTAAAGACCTTCTTACATAACCGATTCTCGCAAAAGGCCGAAGGATTGCTCGGCTTCATCCGCGACCCGACGATCTGGCGCCACCTGCTCTTCCATGACAATATCTTGACGCCTTTTGTCGGCCCTAAATCGCCCAGCATCTGGGAAAGGATCACCTCAGTCTTCAGCAGATCGGCAGAAGCCGCTTAGCAGAAGCGTAAACTCAGTCCCATCGCTTGCGTTAATGCCGTCAGTGTGCACAATCTAGGATTTCCTTTTCGGGATAGAGTTTTATAAAGACTTTCTCGACCTAGATGAGCCTTTTTTGCAATTTTCGCTAATCCGCCTTGAGCTTCCGCAACATTCTTTAAAGCAAGAAGAAGCAGCTGTTGTGATTCGGCATCTCCTTTTAGACTTTCTTCTAAAGCAGCATTGAGATAGGCCACTGCAGCATCGTGATCTTTTAGTGATTCAATTAACCATTCCTCATATCTTCTACTTGTTGGCATACTCAATTCCTCTCGATATAATCTGTATTCTATTGGATAATGAAATTCAATATTGTCCTAAGCCTTGATTTTAACCAGATTAAAATAAATTTTTTGCTAGAGGGAAGAAATTACTAGTCTTTCTTTGAATAGTCTAATTAAATCGGCGCGATTTATAATCCCCTCTAAATTTAGCAATTTGGTGGTTTATGCAGGTTTGTTTAGATCCCCCTCGCTGCTCTGATCAGTTCGCAATGCCTAGGACTGCTACTGAGTCCAACAATGCAACCAAGGTCGCTTTACGCACCCTGGCAGGCTCCTGCTTCGCAGGGAGCGCTGTTGTAACTGCTCTTACCTGCGCAAGCATCATTCCCCCAGTAGCAGGTATTACCTTAGTCGCTAGCGGCATCATCATGGGATCTGCTCTGCTCTTGATCGATTCCGAGCTCCATGTTCCAAATTATGATTACCCCCCAGCCCTAGAGAAAATGCGTCGAGAAGCCCGTTTTATGGGCTTTACAGAGCTATTAAGACGGCATTCTTGGGAGAATATCGTTCGCTACGGGATCCCCACTCCTAAGTCGGCCTATTTGCATAAGATGCAAAGATTCAAAGAACAACTGGATAAAGTCCATACCACGCAGCGAAGAACGACTGAAAGTGCCGAGAAAGACTATGAACGGCATGTGCACGGAAGACGCACGATCCTCGATGCAGCGATAAAAGGCGCAGAACTCGCCTATAATGCCCATCCTGCGCATCAGAGAATGCTCTATTGCAGCAGCACCAGAGAATACGCGCTTTGTGAAAGACAACTCGTACAAGCTCGGGTGATCCGCAATGGAGCGATCGATCTGGCAAAACGAGCTTTCGATCATGCTACCGCAAAAGAACGAGACGCTCGCGATAAAGCCATCACCAAAGCCTATCGGGAATCTGAACCGTCGATCGAAAAAATCACCTGCGAATACCGCGAAATGTGTCAGAAACTCGCCTAACCATTAGAATGTGGGAGAGCTATGCAAGCGCTATCATCTCCCACTTCCTTTTCTCCGCAGACTCTCGAAGGACAGTCGCGACTTCTTGCCTATCATTTGAGCGGGTATATCACCTGTAGAGTCTTGAGCAGCATCGCTTCGATCCCTAAGCTAAGCGATAATGAAGTGCGCAAGCTCTGTCTTGATCATAAATTCGCGCCCCTTCTTTCCAAACAAGGAGGGATCTGGAATACCGTTTCAAAAAGCGTTGTTCTTCCTCTACTGGAAAAGCATCTGCCGACGCTTATTGAAAACCGCCTACTTCAGGTCAATGACGCTGCGGGTGTTATCGTATCCTTCCCAAAAGAGCATTTCCATGAAGGCCTCAAAGACATGATCGGCTTTTATGACGATCTCGAGCAAGCCTGTGGGCAAGTAGCGAGGAAACCGGTACTGAGCACGACAGTGGATCTCTCGATTGTAGAAGCGCTGGAGCGGATGGCGCAAAATCGCGGGCAAGGCGAAGACGAGCTTCTCAGCCTCAGCACAGAAAAAATCTTGCAAAAAGTCTTTTCTGCCGAGGTACTCGATCGAACTCCCGGCATTCTCCAAGGCCCCATGTCGCTTGTCCTTCGGTGTATCGAATGGAGCGTCGGATTTTTTGTCGTTCCTATTCTACGCTTTTTCCTTCCTTCGCTCCTTCCGCAAAATCCTCTGCAAGGAGATCAGAATCTCGATCGGCTCGCTATTGCCGGCAAGATCTCCGCCTGCCGCTTCCTGAAGGAATTGAAGCGCGGGTATGAAATGCGCACCCCTTCTTCGCCGAGGATCCGTCTCGATAGAGAACTCTTCAAAGAGTTCCTGAAAAAGGAAATCATTGTCCTTAAACTCAGTGAATGCAGAACGCAAAACGATCTCGATGGTGTATTGACGAAAGATACTGTCCAAAAAGCCCTCGATTGGATCTCCGATCAATATGTTCTCGATGAAGTCGTCAAAACCATCGAAGAGATTGTCACTGCGGCTTGGGCCGTAGCCAAACGACCTATTCTTCGGCAAAGAGAACTTCTGCATCTCTATAAAACGATGAACGATGCTTTCATCAATCCTGAAAAGCTCCTTGCGCAAACCGATGATATCGACCAAGCGCTCGAAGATCTCATTGGAAGCGTCGTGAAAAAGAAACTCCATCTCGTATTTCGAACAGGCGAAAAAAACATCGATTGGTTCTTTTCCAATGTCAGAAGTTGGCATGAATGGAAAAGCTGGCTTTTAGGCCATGCCCATCGATTCCTCGGAGGAACCGTCGAAGATCTCACCCTAAAGCATGTCGCTCCTATTGTGCCCAAGGTGCAAAAGCTCATGCGGGAAAAGTTGGTCAACTTTTGGCGCAAACCTTATAGTCTACGATTTGGGCTCGTACATCGAGGTTTAATGCGAGTGGCAAAACTATGAGACACTTTACCGTCACCACCTACGTACTTCACGAAGGAAAAACCCTTCTCATCCTCCACCCAAAGTTCCATAAATGGATGCCTCCGGGAGGTCATCTCGAAGAAAATGAAACCCCTCCGGAAGGCGCCAAACGAGAAGTTCTAGAAGAGACCGGTCTCATGATCGAGTTCCTAGCGGAAGAACACCTCTGGATCGACACTCCCCATGCGGTGTCTCTGCCCAGACCCCATTTTTGTCTCCTCGAAAAGATCCCGCCCGTAAAAGACAAGCCCGCCCATGAACACATGGACTTAATTTTCCTCGCTAAGCCCACCCATTTGACACCGATTTCCCCTCCTGCCCATCCCACCCGCTGGTTTTCCTGGGAGGAGATCGAAAAACTAAGGGTAGGCGTCGAGATTTTCGAAGATGCCTTTATGATCCTAAAGCACGTCCTGCAGCCGGTAAAAGTCTCATGAAGCATCGCGCCATCTTCATCGCTTCGACAGGGCAAAACGTCGGCAAGACGACGGCGTGCCTTGGACTTGTCGGGGGCCTCAGCAAACGTTTCCCCAAAATCGGCTTCATGAAACCGGTCGGGCAAGAGCATGTCGAGACAAGCACAGGGCTGCATGTCGATAAAGACGTCGTCATCTTCAAAGACTACTTCAACTTAAGCAGCGGCGAAGAGGAGATGAGCCCCGTATTATTCCCTAGAGGTTTCACGCGTGATTATCTCGACGGCAAGGTCGATCATTCCCTTCTCATCGATAAAATCCAGCGCTCCTTCCAAGGTCTCTATGAACGCAACGACGTGACCGTCATCGAAGGAACAGGACATTGCGGCGTAGGTTCAATGGTGGAACTCAATAATGCACAAGTAGCGGCGATGCTCAAGGTTCCTGTCGTTCTCGTCGCATCGGGCGGTCTTGGTTCTTCCTTCGATGAACTCATGCTCAACCATACCCTTTGTCAAAAAGAAGGGGCGAAGGTCGCCGGCATTATCCTCAACCGCGTGCTTGCCGAAAAGCGGGAGATGATCGAAGAATATATGAAAAAGGCGCTGGTTCGATGGAAGATTCCTCTTCTCGGGTGCATTCCTTATGACCCCTTCTTAAGCAATCCTTCGATGAAGGATTTCGAAGTGCTTTTCAATACCACCGTCCTGACCGGAGAAGAGCATCACTTGCGCCATTTTCTCCATACGCGTCTTGTCGCCACATCGGTGGAGAATTACCAAAAACTCATCGCCCATAACCAGCTCATCATCACACCGGCCAACCGCGAGGACATCATCCTCGCCACCTTGACCAAACATTGGGATGTCAAGATCGCCAATCCCGATGACGATCTGCAAGCGGGGATGATCCTCACCGGAAGCGCCCCTCCAAAACATACAATCGTGGAGCAGCTCAAAAAGGCGCATATCCCCATGCTCTATGCCCCCATGGCAGGCTATGAAGCGATGAAAAAGATCACCACCTTCACCGCAAAAATCCAAAAAGAAGATATCGCCAAGATCAAAGAAGCTGTCGACCTCGTCGAGAGCCATCTCGACTTTGAAGCCGTAACGTCCATCGTTGGCAACGGCTCCATCGCTTTTCGACGTTGAAAATCTAGGGTATTTCTGCTCGAGATCCGTTCTCTCCAAATGCAGAAGTCTTGACAATAAGAAACTTTATCGACATTAGGAAAGAATAGCGAAACTCGTGAAAACAAGGAGCTCTTTGCCGTGATTGCCAATCTACCTCATAAGCATCCGAAAGAGATGATCCTTCTTGCGATCGTCGAAATGACGCAGCGGTTCGCCCTCTGGGGCGTCGGCAACCTGCTGGTGTTGTATCTATTACAATCACACGGCATGGACATGGTCACCGCCGAAAGGATCTTCGGAGTGTTCCTAGGTGCAGCTTTCGCACTTCCCATCGTAGGCGGCTATATTGCCGACCGTTGGGACTACCATCATGCCACCATTTCCGGATGCGTCCTCACTTCGATTGGCTGTTTTTTCCTTGCGACTAATGTCATAGGCTTAGTCTATGTCGGCCTCGTATGTATTGCTCTTGGCGGATGTATTTTTACACCCAGCATCTACACACTGCTCGGCAGTGTCTATCACGACAAACATTACCTTCGCGAAGCAGGCTTCTCGATTTATTATGCTTCGGTCAATATCGGCGTATTCGCCGCTATGATCATCCTGGGCCTCATCGGCAACTCCGGACATTGGAATTTGGCCTTTTTCTTAGCGGGCCTTATCCAACTCGCCGGTCTCTTTCCTCTTTACAAAGCCCTCCATATGCCCGGCCTCAGAAGACTTCACCACGGGGGCAATCACTTCACTTTGACTACGAAGGGTGCTCGCGCCCTCACCCCGAAAGAAAAAAGCCGTGTTATCGTCATAGTCATCCTTTCAGTTATTTCGTTCCTCTTCTGGTTATGTTACAACCAAGGGGGATCATCGCTGACGATTTTTGCGAAAGACTATACCGATAGAATGATCGGCACATTCGAGATGCCACCTTCATGGCTGCTTGCCTGCGAATCTCTGTTCCTCATCATCTTGGCGATTCCTCTCGCCATGCTGTACATCTATCTAGCAAAACGCAAGAAAGACCCATCTCCTCCAGTGAAAACAGGCTATAGCTTGGTCTCTATGGCGATCTGCTTCTTGATCATGGTTATCGTTTCGACGCAGATTCCAATAGGAGCAAAAACTGCTGATGTGAGCGTCGGCTATCCGATTGTTGCCTACTTTTTCATGGCTCTCGGCGAAATGCTTCTTGCCCCTATCGGGCTTTCCCTAGTCACCCATATCTCTCCGCCGAGGTTCACGGCCTTTTTGGTGGGACTCTGGTATGTTTGCATCGGCCTCGCCTTCTTCATGGGCGGTATCGTCGCAACATGGATGTCTTGGATCTCAAGTCTCGAGACCTTCTTCTTCATCTTTGTGATTATTACGCTAATCCCGGCAGCTTTCCTCTTTGTCTTTTCCAAAAAGCTCAACGAGATGCGTCACTTAGACTCTCTTTAAAACCTCTGGAAGCGGGGCTTCGATGAGAAGCTCCTCTTTCGAATAGGGGTTTAAGAAACGAACAGTGTGCGCATGCAATAAGCACCGCTGCACACCCTTTTCATTGCTACGATTCCCATAGAGAATGTCTCCCACGATCGGATGGCCGATCGAGCTCATATGGACGCGGATTTGATGGGTTCTTCCGGTAATAGGTTGGCATTCGAGCAAGGAGGTAGATACTCCTTTCTGCAGACATTTCCACAAGGTCGAAGCAGCCTCTCCAGCTCCTAAAGAAACTCCATAGATTGTCTGCCCCTGAATGCGCTTTTTAATGACCAATTTCGAATCGATGACCCCTTCTTCTTTGAGCATGAGGCCATGCACAAGAGCGATATACCGCTTTTCGATCTGCCTTTCGGCAAAGAGCTTTTTCATCCTTTCTTTAGCTTCGGGGGTTTTAGCGAGAAGGAGCACCCCGCTCGTCTCCTTATCTAAGCGATGGACAAGCGTTATCCTGCCCTTATATTCAGGAAGGTACTTTTGCAGCTCTTTATCCTCGCAGACAAGCCCTACAGGCTTATCGATGGCGAGCAGATAGTCGTCCTCATAGAGCTTGACCACCGAGTATCCTTCCGCAGCCTTCTCCTCGATATAAAATTCAACCCGGTCCCCCTTTCTGAGCTTGCGGGAGCCGAACCGCTCTACCCGATCATTGACCAGGCAAGCGCGGGCATCTAGAGCCCGTTTGATCGCCTTGACCGACGGCGCGCTCTTCACCCTCTCCTTCAAAAATGTCAGGAGGTTGATATCCCCCTCTCGTACGATCCAATTCAGCATAGGGCTAAAAGGATAGGGGATGGTTGGTTTTTCTACCAGCTAGGCGTAAGCTTCTAAAATCCAGTCGCGAGAAAAGAATTCTTTACATCAACCCCGTTCAATACGGATGACGACCTGCTCGTGGTTGCTATTATAGGCGAGATAGTTCGCCTTGAGGCCAGAGGTCTCTAGAAACTCTTGGAAGGCTCTAAATTCATGATCCTCTGCGCCGGGATAGTTGTAGAATTCATCGAAGACAAGAATTGTTCCCGGCTGGATGAGGTCTCCTAATAGTTCCAGGGCCTCATGGGTAGAAGAATAGAGGTCGCAATCGATGTACATAAAGGCGATCGGCTCAGTATGCGTGCTTGCGAACTTCGCGAGAGTCTCTGTAAACATTCCCGGGACAATTTCGACATTATGGAGAACATAGGGTAGATCTGAGGGTGTCTTGAAGCCAAAGGTTCCCTTCGGAAAAATCTTGTCCTTGCGAACCCAAGCTTCAGGCAATCCCTCAAAGGAATCGAATCCATACACCGTCTTTTTTGGATTCAAAGCAGCGATAAAATTGACGGTTCTTCCCGTACCCATCCCAAGCTCAAGATAAAGTCCGTCGAGAGTCACCTGATCAGAGCCGAACCGCAAAGCCTCGGCATCGGCTTCCAAACAAGCCGCACCCTGAAAATTCTGCTGGACGAATCGAACAGCTTCAGGATCGTTTGTATAGGGCTTGTTCGTCGCTTTGAAGTGCATGATTTGATTGCCCTTCACTTGACCCGCGCCAGGAGGTAGAGCGAGGACTTTGCCCCAATCGAACTTCTGATATTCTTTAGCGGCCTGGATTTGAGAAATGAAAAAAAGTGAGCAAATAGCGAGTGTTTTGAGCATGGTGAGTCGTTCCTGGAAAAAGTGGTTAGAAGCGTTCGAAGAAGTCGATCATGAGTCGGATGCCGGCGCCTGTGGCGCAGGTCGTATGATAGCCATGGGGGTCATCGTAATAGGCCGTGCCGGCGATGTCGAGGTGGGCCCAAGGCACTGGTTCTCCCTTTCCTTCCTTTCGCGGCTGAATGAATGTCTGCAGGAACGCCGCTGCCATGCAAGGAGAGCCTTTGCGTCCTGAGACGTTTTTGATATCGGCAACTCTTGAGCGAAGTGGCTCTCGAAAGACCTTATCGAGGGGCATGCGCCAAACTAGGTCGCCAGAGGACTCTCCTGAAGCAAAGAGTTGTTTGGCAAGGTGGTCGTCATTGCAGAATAGACCTGAGTAGGCTTCGCCGAGAGCGACGACGATGCCGCCGGTAAGGGTGGCAAAATCGACCATCCTAGAAGGAGAGTAGTGATCTTGCACATAGCTTAAGGTATCGGCGAGGATAAGCCTTCCTTCTGCATCGGTGTCGATGATTTCTACAGTTTGACCGCTTCGGCTTTTATAGACGTCGCCCGGTTTAAAGCTATTGGGGCCGATCGCATTTTCGACCAGAGGCATTGCGCCGAGGAGATTGACTTTGAGCTTGAGCATAGCTGCGGCTTTCAGGATGCCCAGAACTGCAGCAGCGCCGGACATATCGGCCTTCATCGTCTCCATGCCGGTGCCCTTCACCTTGATATTGAGTCCGCCGGTATCATAGGTCACGCCCTTGCCTATTAGGGCGGTCACATCTTTGCTTTTAGGATCGCCCGTATATTCGAGCAAGACGAGCACCGGATCGCGGATGGCTCCGCGGTTCACGGCGAGCATAAGCCCCATATGTTCTTTTTCCAGCTGCGTTTTCGTCACGAAGGTGGTTTTGATGGTGGGAAGAGTTCTTGCGACCTGGCGCACAGTTTCGGCAAGGGTCTCCGCGTTGACATCATCGGCATTGTTATTGATGAGATCGCGTGCGAAATTGATCGTATCCATCAGGATGCCGAGCTTTTCGAGTTCTTTTTCAAAGCTTTTAGGGGCGTTGAGAAAGATCGCCTTTTTCAGGAAAACAGGAGCGTCTTCTTTGAGACTCGTCCCTTTCAGCGCATTGAATGAATAGGCGCCATGCAGCAGTCCTTCGGAAAACGCCTTATCAGGAAAATCTACAGCAATGGTGGCGAGTTTCTTTTGTTTGCAGAATTTCGCCACGCAGCTTCCGGTAAGCCTAAGCGACTCGGCAGTGCAGGTCTTTTCCTTCCCCAGACCTACGAGCAGCAGCCGTTTATCTTTGGCGACCTTGGGATAGAGGAGCAAGAGCTCCCCTTCTTTTCCGGAAAAATCCTTTAAGGAAATTGCATGTCTTACGACTTCTTCTAACGAATGAGAAAACGCAGGAGTCGGAGCTTTTTCGCCCTTATAGAATGGAAGAACGAGAAGATCGCAGGCAGGATGCGTTTTCCCCTTCGGAATCGCCGCAAGTTCGATCATCAGAACGGCACCTCGTCATCGGCAAACGATCCTGCTTTGCCCTGGCCGTAGGCAGGTCCTTCCTGAGCTCCGCTAAAAGCAGGTTGCTCATTTGCATTTGGAGCTGATTCCGATTTCGGATGTCCTTCTCCACCGTGATCAGGTCTTCCGAAGGGACTGAAGAGGAGGTTGAGCGCTGTCATACTCATCGATACTTGAGGACGTCCTTCGCGATCGGTGAAGATTTCAGGTTTGTTCATCTCGCCGATGACGATGATGGGGCTTCCTTTTTTGAAATGGGGAATCATTTTGTCGAACTGCTCGCCCCAAACTGTCACTTTCCACCAAATCGTTTCATCTTTTGCACCTTTGCGCACACGGGCTGCTACGCGGAGCGTCGTCACTTTTTGTCCTGAAGAAGTAAAGCGCACTTCTGGATCGGCACCTAAATGGCCGGCAACCGTCGTCTGATTCATTTTAAACTCCTGTTGTGGAATACTGAGCGCCGATTATTGAAATTCATGGCAAATTGATCAAGGAGAATCCGTATGGTTTGCAAAGAGATTAAAACATCGAAAGTGCCATCTTCCCCACTCTATTCTCTAGCAATCGAAGCGAATGGATTTGTCTTCTTATCGGGTCAAATTGCCAGAGATCCGGCAACAGGAAAATTGGTCGATGGAGGCATCGAAGCACAGTTCCACTGTGTATTCGACAACATCGAAGCCATCCTTGAAGCAGCCTCTCTTACCCTTAAAAATCTAATTAGAGTCGAGATCTATCTCAAAGATATGCATGACTACGACATCGTAAATAAACTTTATTTGGAACGGATGACTCATCAACCTAAGCCGGTACGTCATGCGATGCAAATGGGGGCGCTTCCCTTCAATGGACTCATAGAAGTTACTTGCATAGCTTTCCAAACAATTCGATAACAGGTATGATACCCAATGCGGGGGGAGAAATATCTCTCCATTTTTGGGGGTTTCGTGACGGCAGAAGCTAAAAAAATTTCTTTTAATATTCGAGAAGGCGCCGACTTCGCTACGACATTGAAAGAAAGAGTTAGTCTTTATTTTAAAAATCACGGACTCTCCGTCAAAGCCAACTGGTCGATGATCGGCAAATCGATCTTCTATCTCAGCACAATCGCCCTTCTATATGGGCTTCTACTCTCCAATATAGGTGGACTTGGGGCCGTATTCGGCATCTACCTTTTGATCGGTTTCTTGAATTCCATCGGCACGATGAATATTTCTCACGATGCTTTGCATGGCGCCTATTTTTCGAAATCTTGGGGAAATCGAGCGCTTGGATTCATCATGGATATCGCCGGCGCGAGTTCCTTCTATTGGAAAAAAGAACATACCATCGATCACCACACCTTCACGAACATCGCGGAACACGATGCCGATTTAGATGTTCCCTTCGTCTTGCGGCTTTGCCCGCAGGCTAAGCGCCGGTGGTTTCACCGCTTTCAACAATTCTACGCTCCTATCTTATACTGTCTGAATTTCATCCACTGGGTCTACGTCTCGGACATCAAACGCATTGTCAACATTTTCAAAAATTGGCGCTCGCCTCCCGGCAATCCGTCGAAAAGTGAAATCGCGCTTCTTCTGACGTTCAAAGTCGTCCATATTATGCTATTCCTCGTTCTCCCTATCCTCTGCCTACCTTTTGCATGGTGGCAGATCGGACTCGCCTATTTAAGCTTCCTTGCCATAGGCGGTTTAACGATGACGACGATTTTCCAACTTGCGCATATCGTGGAAAATGTCGCCTTTCCTTCGCCATCGAATGAAGGAAAAATCGAAACGGGCTTTATCGAACACCAATTTGCGACGACTTCTAATTTTGCCACGAAAAGTAAACTCGTTCGTTTTCTTTTCGGCGGTTTGAATTTTCAAGTCGAGCACCATATCTTCCCGAATATTTGCCACGCCCATTTGCCAAAGATCGCCTCGATCGTAAAAGATACGGCGAATGAATTCGGCATTGCCTACAACGAGAATCCTTCTCTCTTTGCTGCACTTAGATCGCATTTCCGAACTTTGAAAAAGTTCGGCCACTCATAAGATTTTCGAGGGTTACAGAACATTTCGCTGCGTTTTCTCTATGAAAACGCAGCTTTTTTTTGTTCGGCATTTTTGCGATTGTGGAAAATTTGTTGAAGAATTGTTCAAAAGTTGTAGACAAAAAAAATCTCCGAGGAGTAAGACGGGAAATACACTGTTTAAAAAAATCTTTTACCTAGACTATGACAGGCGCCGCTTCGCCTCAGTATCCGGAGAAGAAAACTTGGGTCCACCCTTCATCGTCGGCCCAGTGGATGACCCGTCGACTTGCATCGGGCCGTCATTCCTCTAATCCAGCAGAAGAAGAATCCTTCTACTCTGTCGATGCTACTCCAGAATTCCACGATCCTTATTCAGAGCTTAGCCTCTTCCTCTCGCAAAAAATCAAACACGAGATGCGCGAGCAAGGATGGATCAAGAAATGGACGCAAAAAATTCAGGAAGTGCTCCTAGAAAAGATCGCCCCCGAGTTCCAGAAAAAGTTTCCCCATTATCGATTAGGGGTAGCGGCTCTTCGTAAAACTTGGGAAAAAATCGCCTATTATACGCAGCAGCTTGAAACGCAAAAAGAAGCGATCGGCGAAGATGGCCAGCTCAACCTTCCTTTTCTTATCCGCGAAAATCTCCGTCAATATCCTCAGCTTGCGACGATCAGCGGCTTCCATCCTTATCAATATGCCCACCAACTCGCGCTCCGCATTTGCGAATGCATCGCGGTCGTCGATGGGGTCAAACCACCGATGGATCATTTGAGCCGCACGATCTGGGCGATGCAACGCCATCTTTTAAATTGGTCCACACTGCAAGAAGCGAAAAGCCCCTATGATGAATACGATCGTCTCGACAAACTGATCGTCAAAACCATCTTGGAATTCACGGCTGTCGATCCACGCATCCCTTCTTCGCAACTCGAAGCGCAGGTCAAAGAATCGATCCAAGCTCTTTGCGAAATGCCCATCCTCTCTTCCCATGAACTCCTGCATGCGAATATCTCTGCGATCATCGCCGAAAAGCTCTATCCTTACTCCCCTTTGCATGTCAAATTCACCACCGATGAAAAGAATGCTCTCATCGACTTTATCGAACGGCATATCTCTATCTACCCTGTAAATTCCCTTTCTCATTCTTCAAGCGAGATCATCCGCCGTATCATCTCCTTATATCTACTCGCCAGCCAGCTTCCGAAAGGTCTGTCCCATGAAGATCTCGATCAGGCGATCAACTCGAGCTTCCATCAAACCCCGATTACCAGACCCACCTATGGTCAAGCCCTTTTTGCCTTCATCTCGGCTGAGCTCATCAACCTCACCGGACAAGGAGTCACTGATCTTGCTCTAATCCAGGAAAAGATCCGCGACAGCTATACAAAAGCCTGCAAACTCCCCGTCTTCCGACCTGATGAACTCGAGATCCTCGAAATCAAGATTTGGAAGCATTTAAGCGAAAAGCAGCATCTTCTCGAAAAACTTCCCTATCGCATTGGCCAACGCATCGAAGGGGAAGTCGCCATGCAACTCATCGATAACCCGAAACAAAATTTCGGCAGCCTGGTCCACCATACTTTGCATGCCTTCCAGAAAAATCGAGAACTTGCCCAAAGCAAAAAACCGGCAGATCTCGAAAGAAAGATCAAATTATGGTGCCAGCAGGGCGATCTACTTTGCCGCTGCGTAAGGTTCGATAAGGAACTGCCGCTTCTGAAAAAAATCCAAAGACTCCATGTCGAGCTTCTCGAAAAAGGCATCGAGCTATCTTCAAGAGAGTTCGTCGGCCGTATCTGCCAAGAATATTTAAGTGAGTACCCAGCGCTCGGCTGCTATGCAACGCAGCTCTCGCATCGCGTGTATACGCTCTATAAATATGCTTGGTATACGCTTCTTTCCGACTCGGAAGAAGCTTCGGTCGATCGTTTCCTTAAATGGCATAAGCGGGAAATCCAGCAGGTCGTTCCTATCGAGGATCAAGGAGAGAGGCTCCGAACGCAATTCCAAGAATCGCTTCCTCTTCTTCCTCTTGATGAACGACTACTTACTCGCGTTCTTTCTCAGTAACAGATAAATCCCCCAGATGACGAGGGGGATGCTGAGCAGTTGTCCCATAGAAAATGGGAAAACCGCCGACATAAAGACGCTTTGCTCTTCTTTGACGAATTCAATCAAAAACCTTGAGCCGAAAATGAGGACAAAAAAGAGTCCTGCGCTTCTGCCTTCTTTGTGAAAATAGGGCCTTTTTTTAAAGCAATACAGCAAGATGAAAAAGATCACCAAGTACGCAAGACTCTCATAGAGTTGTGCCGGATGTCTCGGCACGATCGGTCCGCCATCCGCTGGATGCAGGAAGAGGATCGCCCATGGAAGATCGCTTGGAGTTCCGAGGATTTCTTGATTGATGAAATTGCCGATCCGAATGCAAAACCCTGCAAGGGCTGTGGGGATCGTGACATAATCGAGGACTCTCAAGAACGAGAAATGGGGATCGTGGTATTTCTTCCTGAGATGTGTTGCTAAGATGATAAGCGCAATAGCGATGCCCACCGCTGCGCCGTGACTGGAAAGCCCCCCTGCCCAAAAATAGAGAATCTCTAGAGGGTCGGTGAGCCATTTATGGGGGTTTTGGTAAAAGAAGACATCGCCGAGCCTGGCTCCGATGATTGCTCCTACGCCGACAAAAAGAAGCGTCTGTTCGGCGATCTCATTTGCTTTTTTCCTGGACCCGACATGCTTTTGCACAAGGGAGCAAAACACCAAATACCCGAGAAAAAACCCGAGCGCGAATAGAACGCCATACCATAAAATAGGCCGTCCTAAAAGCGGGATATTCCAAGGAAGGACTTCTTTCGGGGGATCCCAGGTCAGGTAACCTAGCATAGAGACTATCCCGGTATTAGGATTTTTGATGATTTTCGATATTTTTGAGCAGATTTGAACCCTGCTTTTGAAGACCATGTGAAGAACACATGGTTGAAAAAGCAGGGCTTAAAGATGCTAAAAAGATCAAAATCAGGAAAATTCGAATAACGGGATAGTCTCATGTTTAAACTCACGATTCTCACGACAGGAAAAGCCAAGGAACCCTGGCTGCAAGCCGCCTTAGAAGAATATACCAAGCGTCTAAAAGCCGCAATTCAGATCACCTGGCGCCTTGCCAAAGACGAAGAGCAGCTGGAAGAATGGATCCTCGAAGAGCCCCATTTCCTCGCCCTCGATCCAAAAGGCAAGCTTCTTACAAGCGAAGAATGGTCCTCTTTTATTTTCCAAGAATGGGAAAAACAAGGCGCCAGGCTCACTCTTGTCATCGGTGGCGCAAACGGCCTCAGCTCCGAGGCTAAGGCGAAAGCCAAGAGGCTTCTGAGCCTATCGTACCTTACATTCACTCATCAGATCACCCGGCTGATTCTCATGGAGCAGCTCTATCGCGCTCTAGAGATTCGACGCGGGTCTCTCTATCACAAGTGAAGCGCTTCTAAAATACACCATAGCCCCTTGGATGAGCGCTGAACCGATGGCAACGTCGATAAGGCCGTGGACATCCACAGGGAGCTTTAATACACGAAGAAGAAACCCGAGTCCCATCATGATTCCCAGAAGAATGACATAGCGGGCGCTAAAGAATTTTTTCATAGGAAAAGAGACTTCGAAGCCTTTGACCCGCTCGATACTTTTCCGGGCGGCTTTCGCCAAAACAGTCCTGCCCTTGATAAACCCTAGGAGAAGCCCCGAAACCACGAGAACCATGGCCGCCTGCTCGCAGCTTCCTACGAGGGGCTTAAGTAAGCTAATTAAGGGGAGCTGCGGCTGGGTAGCCGCCTTTACGACCATAGGGGTCCCCTTGAACATGAGCATTAACCCTACAGCCAGCCAAACGACTCCATAGAGCCTAACTGCGATATCTCGACGAATATTCATAAAGTTACAGCGCAAGAAACCTCGCCCTTTATGGGCGAGGAGGAATGCGCTTTCCTCCTTTCAATTAAAAATGTTCTTGATGATTCCAAAAGTCTGAGATCTTTAGCCCTAGCTGAAGCATGAATCTTGGTGCCATCGAGCCCACGGATGTCAAAATAGCTAGTCATACGTCTTCCAAAAATAAAACATTCTTGCCCCTTCCAAAACACCTTATCAAATCGTTGAAATCCTTGGATGAATCTTGGTGCTGTATTAGGGAGGTGGCTTCGATCTCCTTTGAAAAGTTTGCGGTTGCATTTCCTAACTTGTTTGGAGAAGTAGGTTGTATAAGACCTATTCTGTTTTCTTCCGTCAGCAATTACAAATGCATCATTAATATGAGATTTGGGAAGCCCCAAGTTCGTACGGTTATATTTGGTAATGTAACCATAGGTGGGAGCAACTGATATTCCCTTTTTACGGATCTGATCTATAAGTATCCACCTTATGGTCGACATGAACGTCTCAGCTTTAAAATTATCAGATTTTTTGACCTTGAGTGTAATGTTTCCTTCATGATGCTTTTTGTGACAGGATTCACACAAGGTAATAAGATTGGCCGGTCTATCTCCTCCAGTCTGCCTGGACTCGATGTGGTGAACATGCAGCACCAATTCTTTTGAACGGCTCTTGCAATGCCGACAGGTATGCTCATCTCTATGCAAAATATAGGCTCTTACATTCTCGAACCCCAACAGCACCCCCTGCTGATATTCTTTCCCTTCGATTTCTGTTTTCTGAATCTTCTGAATATCAAAAGATGCAACTTCGATCACAATTCTCGAGATAGGCAAGATTTTCTTTACTCTCTCGATGGCTTTCAAATGAGCATTTAACTTATTTTGAAGAGAAGGCGCTAGCCATCCTGATTTCTTGTTTCCCCGATTGAGAAATCGGGATTTTCTATACCAGGTCTTCCGATATCTCCTTCCTCTTCGGTATTGTTTCCGTTCAGAATTAAGTTTTACAATGTCATCACGGAGATGAACCTCCTCGCTATAGAGTTCTTTTTTTTCTGAAACTGCTGATAACCCAACATGGCTATAGCCGCTATCCACCCCTAATTGAACAAACTGCAAAGCTTCTCCTGTTTGGCAGAGCAGTTGAATCGTAAAGGGAGTACGTCGAACAACTTTTGCCAGGCTTTTTTTTAGAAGATGCCGGGCTTTGGAAGCTGTGGTTGGCATAAGGGGTTTCCCTCGTTTGTTGAGAACGTAAACGACAAGCACTCTCAAGGCCTGTCCTGCCCGTTCACTAGCAGTAAGGGCCGCATCGGGGTTGTTAAGTGAGGTTTTTAAACTCGCAGCACGGCCCCTACCCACAGGGCTGGTTAACCGCGAATCACAGTTGCTACGGACGTGCGGAATATCCGTAGGTGTGCATGTATTTCTCTCTCTTAACTTCTGCATGGAATTTCTCCAATGCCCCCTTGTCAACATAGCCTTGTTAGTTTCCTTTCAAGTCTCGCCCCTTGTGGGCGGGGGTTGTTGACAGTAAACCTCATAATCTTTTCGAATTCTACCTCAATTCTTTCTCCATCGTCGACAAAAAACCCATTGAAACCGTAAATTCGCCTCTACTATCTGTTTGGAGATATAAAAATATGAACATATCGCTCGCCTTTCTACGCACCTTTTTCATGATCATCAGCATTTTTTTTATGACCGTTTTCATGGTCACGGTTCCCCAAGGCTCCCGTCTCGTCAACGGTTTTATCGGGGTAGGTCTCGGAGTTGTCTTTGGATTTCTTCTTTTTGGCTTCGATACCCTCTTTAAACGCTTCAATCTTCGGTCATTCAACGTGGCGGTCATCGGAATCTTCTTCGGCTACTTGATGGGACAAGCCCTAGTCTTGATTTTCCAAGCGATCTTGGAAATCAGCACTCTTTCGACAGTTTCTCCCCAGATTCTCGAAATCATCAAAATCGCTCTCTTTCTCTTCGGCATCTATCTGGGCACGATCATGACGATGCGCTCGTCGGATGAAATCTATGTCAGCATCCCTTTCATCAAGTTCGCCCCTACTGCCCAGAAAAAACGGGATCTACTCGTCGATTTGTCGATTCTCGCCGACGCGCGTATTCTCGATATTTCCTCCACCGGACTCTTCGATAACATCCTCATTATTCCTCGTTTCGTCATCAAAGAACTTTACGCTCAAGCAGAGGTCGGCGATGAAATGAACAAGACCAAAGCGCGGCGGGCTTTAGACGTCATCAAAAAGCTCGAAGGCGTCCCTGGCCTCGACGTCCGTTTCAATGATACCGATTTTCCCGATGTCCGCGAACTCACGGCAAAGATGATCCGCCTAGCACGGCTGCTCGATGCCAATATCCTCACCGCTGACATCAGTAAAATCCAAATGGCCTCGCTCGAGGGCGTGCGGATCATCAATATCCACACTCTTTCCAATGCTCTCAAACCTCTCATGCAAACAGGCGAACTCATCAAAATCAAGATCCAGCGCTATGGGAAAGAGCCTCGTCAAGGGGTCGGTTACCTCGAAGACGGCACGATGGTCGTCGTCAACGGCGGTGGGGATTTCATCGGCGAGACTATCCAAGCCCAAGTTCTATCTGTCAAACACACCACCTCAGGCCGCATGATCTTCTGCAACGCCTTCGATGAAGACCATCCTGGAGGCGGCGCTCCCTTCCATCCTCACCATGACGAGGGCGATGAAATCTGAAATTCTCGGACTCGGTAACGACATCATCGAAATCGATCGCATCCGCGCAAGTCTGCAAAAATACGGCGAGCGCATTCTCGATAAGCTTCTCACAGAGAAAGAAAAGGCGTATTGTCTGGAATTCCGCGACCCCGCTATCAGGTTTGCTGGCAGGTTTGCTGCTAAAGAGGCTGTAGTGAAGGCTCTGGGTACAGGCTTCAATGAAAACGCCAGCTGGCGCGAAATTGAGATCTTGAATAACTCTGACGGCAAGCCCGAAGTGACATTCGCTGCTACCTTAAACGAGCGCTTGGGCAACCCCCGAGTCCTCGTCAGCATCAGCCACTGCAAACTCTATGCGACTGCGGTAGCAATTCGGATCACCTAAAAAGAAATCGGCCCTATCTTGGGTTACAAGATAGGGCCGAATGAACGAGATCAGCGGGTTCCTTTAGAAATCAAACGCAAAACCGGCTGTGAGGCCGTTTACGCTGATAGATCTTTCGACATAGAATAAGGCAATATTGCTAACTTGCCACCAAAAGTTCGACTCCCATGCTCCATAAAGCCGGAAATTGATGTCTTTGGTGATGCAACGTTCCCACTGCAGACCCATAAGAAGCTGTAGTTGAGGAACGAGTTGCCAATAGACATCTGCACCTGCGAAAGCAAGCGTAGAGAGATCGACACCGGTATTATCATTTTGTTCTGCCGTATTTTGCAGAAGATCTAGATGTTGTTTCTCTCTTCCCCAGAGAAGAGAACCCGAGATATTCCCAAGTATGCTTAACCCACAGTAATTAAACCAAGATGTATCCACTCCTATCCTGGGACCAATTCCACTAAATTTTTGCTTCAATTTTACTATTGAAAATGAAGGATCGATTTCAGTGCCTGACACAGAACCCATTTGAAATGGCGTGGCTAGAATGCCAGTGAAGCTGGAATGAAGCCTTTCTTGTAAACAGCCAAAACGAAGAGCTACAAAAGGGCGAAGCTTTACTTTGGAATTAGAGAAATAGCTTTTACCCAGCTCGAGATCCCCTAAATTATAATCGAACTGATAATGCAGATTTGCCTGAGTATACTGATTTGAACTCCCTATAAAAAATGTCGAGCTATTAAGCGTTACACTGTTGATTTGATCACGAACATTATTATGGTAATAGGTCCAGCCAAGAATAAGATCCATATCATCGTAATCAGGATAAAAATCAGCTTTTACTCTCAGCCCTGGACGGTATTTATTGGGTACTCGTCCAACTTTTATATCTGCAACTTTTATCGAATTTGAGTTCTGTGTCGGCTGCGTTGTAGGGAGTGTGGTTGACCCTATAGCAGGTATATTAAAAGCCGGGGGAAAGTCATAATTTGTCGTCCAATAGAGAAACTCCGCAGTAAATCCACCGCCGCCATTTGAACGGCAAAATGTCGAATTCAATTCTTCAGCAGAGGGTCCGGTTGCCCCTTTTTTGCTTTTCCTATCGGAAGAATCTGCTAATAGCACACCTTCAGCTGCTGCTTTTTCAGTCTGCAGATAATTAGTAATTTCATCGAGTTGCGTCTGGATAAGATTCAACTTATCCTCAGGGCTTGTAGCCGCCAGTTGAGTTCTTCTAGTTCCCTTGTCCTCAGTCCTCTGAGAAATTTGCGCATTTTCTGTATCGGAAGGAAGTTTTTCACCTGCGATTGCAGTACTTTGATAAAGGAGAAAAGAAGTGCCTAAGAACAGGCATTTCTCGAACAATTTCTTCGACATACTCACCCCTTGAGGATTTTTTGCTATGACTTCTATCCGTTATAATTTGTCATTGGACATAATACAAGTTTTTTTTCCCGGCTTCTTTCGTAGCTAAGAAAAACTCTAGGTAATTTAAAATGAGAAGGGAAAGTGGTACATGGCGACAACGCCAGTCTGATAACTCGGATAGACTTTCGAGTAAACGCGCTGGTAAAGATCAAAACGAAGATACCCCCATTCGCCAAAAAGAAATGCATATCCAAGGCCGAGATCGACGGAACTATGGTTATAAGGTCCCCAACCATGGAAATGGTGGATGTGCACGGTATGTCTGCTTCCAAAACCCCAATAGCCAAGACCGTAAAATTCCCAAATATGAGAGCCTGGTTGATGCAGATCATAGGCAAGCTTTGCTTTGGTCCAAGGGAGGCCATTGACGCCTTGTCCAAGCGCGCCAATTCCATAGACCCTGCTCATCCAATCAGCCCCAGATGACCATTCCTTGCCGACCGCGGCATGCGCTTCAAAATCCCATCTCGAAGAAGAAGGACAGCTGATATCTTTCAAACTCGCGTACGCCGTCTGGCGCACAGAAACGCCCGTGGTCAAGCTCACAGGATCGCCAACGATATCATCGAGCCAGCGCATCCTAAACATGACAGCCACGCTTCTTCGACCAAGCGATTGCTTAGTGGTATCGGCGAATTCCAGCTCTAGAGCGCCTTCAAAAGCATCGATCGGCACTCCTAAATCAAAGGTGAGGAGATTAGCGTTGAAGGATCGATGTAACCCTGGCTTTGCATTCGCTACAGAAGAGAACCGATAAAAAGAGTAGGCGGAATCGACATAGAACTCGAGGGTATTGCCAAGCCAAGGCTTTTCCTCAAAACCGAAAAGCCCCATGCTGGCACTACAAAGCACCAAGAGAGTTCGAAGACGCATCAATGGCCCCCATGCTCAGAGAGCCATCTCTCCGCATCGAGAGCGGCCATGCATCCTGTGCCAGCCGCGGTAACTGCTTGCCTATAGATCGGATCTTGCACATCCCCTGCCGCAAAAACCCCTTCACACGATGTAAAACTCGTGCCGGGTTTCACGACGATATACCCCTTTTCGAGTTTGAGCTGCCCGCCAAGAAATTGCGTGTTGGGATCGTGCCCGATGGCAAAAAAGACGCCGCTTGCTTCATGCACAGATGTGGAATTCTGCGCGACATCGCGAAGAAGGACTTTTGTGACGACAGTGTCCCCCTCGACTTTTTCGAGAACTTTGTTCCAAAGGATTTCGATCTTGGGATTCTCCATGGCTCTTTGCGCCATGATTTTTGAGGCGCGAAGTTCATCTCGTCGATGGACGATATACACCCTACTGCCGAAACGGGTGAGAAATGTCGCCTCTTCAACAGCGGTATCTCCGCCACCGATTACATATAACGGACGGTTGCGGAAAATCGGCGCCGCTCCATCGCAAACCGCGCAAGCCGTGACGCCTTTTTGCCAGAATTCCCCATCCCGCGTTCCAGGAATATCGAGACGCTTGGCATTCGCTCCGGTCGCGATGATGACGGCATCGGCCTCATGCGTCGTCGAGCTTCCTTTGATCGTAAAGGGGCGTTTTCCAAAATCGACTGCCGTGACATCTTCGGTGAGGATTTTCGTGCCAAAACGCTCCGCTTGTTCGCGAAACAGCATCATCATTTCAGGACCCGTAACACCTTTAGGAAACCCAGGATAGTTCTCCACTTCCGTCGTCGTCATGAGTTGCCCGCCGGCAGGTCCAGAATAAAACCCTTCATAGAGTGTGGTTTCGAGATTTGCTCTCGCTGCATAGATGGCAGCGGTATAGCCGGCCGGCCCTGATCCGATAATGACGAGTCTCTTTTTTTGCATAACAATCCCAATGTAGTAAGCCGATTATGATGCAGAAAAAGGATTTTTTCCAGGGATATTACTACTTAGTGAGAAGAGTAACAGTACCTTGTTCGAGATCGTAGAAGCCACCGACGATGATCAGAGAGTTTTCTTTGATAAAACGCGCTAGCAATGGAATTGCCCTTAATTGATCGCGAACATATTCGACATTCGTTTTAACCACCTCATCGACCGTGACTTTTTTATTGTCATGCGATGCGGCTTTGATGGCAGGCGCAATTTTCTTCGCGATTTCGGGAATGTCTCGTGAAGCTTCTCCGCCTTTTACAGCTGCTTTGACTGCTCCGCAATTGGAATGTCCTAAAACCATGATGAGAGGGGCCTTTAAGGCATCCGCGGCAAACAGAATGCTCTCGAGCTCCAAAGGACCCACGACATTGCCGGCGACCCGTACCACAAACGTATCGCCAAGACCGCGATCAAAGACGATCTCCGGCGGCACGCGGGAATCCGAGCAACTTACGATCACAGCAAAAGGTTCTTGCTTTTCCGCAATGTTCCCCCTGCGAAACATTCCTTGGTTGGGATGATCGAGCTTTCCGGAAATATACCTCTGATTCCCCGCCATTAGCTCATCTAAAGCAGCCTGTGGGGTCACCGCCTCGTCTTGAGCCGCAAGCCCAGAAACCGCTCCACAAAAAACCGCCAGAACCCATGCAAACTTCTTCATATCCCCCGTATAAAATTTTTCTCCGAAAAAATCATGGTATTTTATTCGCTGCGCGTTAAAATTTGCGTACTTTGTATTAGGGAGAAATCGAAACGAGATGAGAAGCATTCGGCTCAAAGGGCTGAAAAAATCTTTGCAGGGAGGAATGGTTCTTAGCGGAATCGACCTCAAGATCCCCTCGGGCAAATTCTTTGCCCTGCTCGGCCCTAGCGGCTGCGGCAAAACCACATTACTACGCCTCATCGCAGGCCTGGAACAAGCAGATGGCGGGCAAATTTTCCTAGGCGAAAGGGACATTACCTACCTTCCCATCCACGAAAGACCGATCAATATCGTCTTTCAGAACTATGCTCTTTTCCCCCACCTCGATGTCTTCGATAACGTCGCCTATAGCCTCAAGCTCAAAAAGCTTCCCATTCGGTTATCGAGCAAAAGGTCTTCAAGATCCTCGAAGCATTCCACCTCGAAGGGCACATTTATAGGCTCACCAGCCAGCTCTCCGGCGGCCAGCAGCAGCGCGTAGCGCTTGCCCGCGCCATCGTCAATGAGCCTGACGTCCTCCTCCTCGATGAGCCCCTTGCCGCCCTAGACTTCAAGCTCCGCGAAAGGATGCTCATCGAGCTCATCGAACTGCAAGATAAGCTCAAAACGACCTTCGTCTACGTCACCCATGACCAATTCGAGGCGCTCACGGTAGCCGACCAGATGGCCATCATGAACCACCAATGGTCAGATCGAGCAGATCGGCACCCCCAAAGAGATCTACGAGTTCCCCGCCACCTCTTTTGTCGCCAAGTTCGTCGGAACGACCAACATTCTTGACGGAACCCTGCATAACTCGATCGCGATCCCGAAATCCAGATCCCCGATCTCGGCCATTTCAAAGTGTAGATCCAACACAGAAAGGAGTGGATGAAAGAAGGCTGCGACGCACTCATGAGCGTCCGTCCCGAAAAAATCTTCATCAGCAAAAAAGAAGTGAAGAATTTCTCCAACATGCTCAAAGGCACAGTCCAATCGATCGTCTATCACGGCCGATCGACCCAATACAATGTCATGCTAAAAAATCAGATGCGACTGCAAGTCTTTGAGCAAAATGAAGAACACTTCGCCCAAGAAGTGATCGACTACGACAACGAAGTCTATTTATATTGGCAAAAAGAAAACGCGGTCTTACTCGAGAGATGAAAATATCTCCTATTTCCAGAGATTATCCGTTTGCCATCGGCGTCCCTGCGATCATCTGGCAGGTTCTATTTTTTTATCTGCCTCTTGCGCTTCTCATCATCGGCAGCTTCATCACGTGGAACGTCTCTAGAGGACAATCGGTCCTCACGTTCGACAAATTCCTTTTCTTCTTTCGACCTTCCTATTTATGGGTCATC
>CAWEXT010000001.1:0-392274 GCA_963813105.1 uncultured Simkaniaceae bacterium | reverse complement strand
AGATGCAGATCTTACCCGTCTCTTGAAAACCCCCTCCAATGAGCACCAAATTCGTATTGCTTACGCTGTGGTGGAATCCACACGAGCGACCCGAAGAGATGGTGCGCCAAGTAAATCGCTTTTACGATGCTATTGCTGTTCCGGATGAGTTCTTAGTCGAAGTTTTTCAAAAATCTGGCGTCAGAATTCCTATTTTTCGCTTACCGCTTGGATTAGACCTCGAAAGTTTTCTTTCGCATCCTCTTAAGCAGAATCGCAATCCGAAAATGGTATTCGCAAACTTAAGTAGTGCTACCGATCGTAAAAATCATGTGATGTTGATCCGAGCTTTTGCTAAAGCCTTGGGAAATAAAAGCGACGCCCTCCTCTTGATCAATAGCCGTTATGGCGATATAGAGACGCAAAACGCGATTGCCAAAGAAATAGAATTGTCTAAATGCTCAAATATCCAGTTTACCAGAGTTGCTCTGAAAAAGGATGCCTATCTGAAGTTATTTAAGAGCATTGACTGCTATATCAGCCTTTCGAAAGGCGAGGGCTTTTCCATTCAACCACGCGAAGCAATGGCCTTAGGCATACCCGTCATAGCAACAAACAATACGGGGCAATCGACGATTTGTAAAAGTGGACTGGTAAAAACCGTAGAATCAAAAATAGAGGAATCTGCGAATTGTCCGGGCTATTCATTCAGCGCAGGGTTACGGTATAATTGCGATCTCGATGAAGCAGCAGCAGCGATTCAAGATGTCTATGAAAACTACGAAACCTATTTGCAAACTACTGCAGACGCCCGAAAGTGGGCATCCTATTACAGCTATTCAAATAGTCACCTGAAAAAGCTCTATAAAACCCTAGTGGCTCCTAAAGAGATACTCCTAGGCAATGAAAATCTAATTGCCACAGAATATCTCGTGACAAACTCTCCAGGGCTTTGTGAAAAGTATCGAAGACTGGCCAACCACGTCATAAACTAAATATCCTTTCAGAACCTTGATGCAAGTAGGCTAAGCTAACTTAATGAAAACCAATTGTCTTAAAAGATTCATTAAGATAGCCTCCATCAAAAGTTTGGTTTTGAACTAGGCTAACGTGTTGAAGCGCATACGTTTACTGATTGCATTTCTCTTTCTATCTTCATCTATTTTTGCAGGTTATTTTACTGATTTGCCGCCGCCCTATTGTTCTGTCGAAATTCTTCCATATAATGTCAATGGATGGGTCGAACTCCCATTGCCTTTAGAGAGACTGCTCAAAAAACAGTTCGTTCGCACTGTCGTCGAAGTTGGGTGTGGTTATGGAGGATCTACCTGTAAGATAGCTTCCTTGCTTACTGAAAATGGGATCGTGTATGCCATCGTCCTTAGGGATGAAAAGAGCCACCAAGAGAGATTCGGAGATTCCATTTATCCCTATCAATTCCAGCAATTCTTATCGAATGTGATTCACCGAAAGCTCACGAATAAAATCATTCCCATCTGTATGAATAGTCGCGATGCTATAAGGCATCTTCCTGCTCAACCGGATATCATATTCATCAATACCGCTCACTTTCATGGAAACCTTCTAAATGAGCTTGACATCTGGTTTTCTTGTGTTCGAGGAAGAGGCATTCTTTGCGGAGATGGATGCACAGATCCTGTGATCATCGATAGAGTTTTTCATTTCGCAAAAGACAATAATCTGACAGTTTATTCGCACTTGAATTTTTGGCAACTAATCGAATGATATTGACGTTATAAAGGAACTGAATATGAACAGAAAATCGTCGTTTCTTATATGCATTTTAGTCTTTTTGTCTTTAGCTTTTGATGGCTATGCCCATGGAAGAAAAAATAATGCATATGGATATAAACAAAACTATTCCAGGCTTCCTTCACCTTATTGTGATATCAAAATATTGCCATTCGATCCACATGGATGGTATCAAAATGCCAATCAATTAACGGAAATAATTAAACAGAATGATGTGAAAATCGTAATCGAAGTAGGATCTTGGCTTGGATCATCGACACGTCATATTGCATCTCTACTTCCACTTGATGGACTTGTCTACGCGATCGACCACTGGAAAGGATCCGTAGAACATCAGCCAGGTGGGTCTGCTTGGCATTCTGCTCTTCCCTATCTCTATCAACAGTTCTTATCGAATATAGTCCACGCGGGATTGGCTCATAAAATTAGGCCTTTTCGCATGGATAGCCTAGAAGCTGCACAAATGCTGCAAGTCGTTCCTGATCTCGTCTATATCGATGCAGGCCATGATACAGAAAGCGTATATAAAGATCTCAATGCCTGGTTTCCCTTTGTAAAAGGACATGGCATCCTTTGTGGAGATGATTGGATATGGGATACTGTGGCTGCAGCAGTGACACGATTTGCTAAGGAAAACGATCTTGAAGTCTATGCGGAAATTAATTTTTGGCAGCTCATTGAATAACTTCTTACTGGGATAAACGATGAACAGAAAACACTACCTAATTTTGAGCATTTTCATTTTTTTAAGCCTTTGTTTTGACGTACATGCAAGTCGTTCGCACAGAAATTCAGGAAGGTCTAAAAACTCTAGCGTAGAAGCGATGCTTCTTAATAGCAAAGCTCCTGAATGGATGATGGAGCAAATCCGCGAAGATCTAGCGCCATTTTCTAATAAGGGAGTAAAAATCGAAGATATTGATAAATTTGCAAACTGGGTTGAAAGACAAGGGAACGCCGAACATCACCTAGCAAGATTCAAGATCATTAACCAGAAGATTCACGTACACTATCTTTCGAATCTACAAGATGGAAAAGATCGTGTTGATCACGTTACTCGCGCATTTAAATATTTAGCGCAATTGATAAAGTTGCCCGATGTCGATTTTTTTGTTTCGATGCATGATTCGCTTGATATTGCAGAATTGCCAGTGCCTGTATTTGTCTTTGCTAAAATCCCTAGCCCCACTTCAAAGACCGTTCTAATCCCAGATTTCGGAGCATTAATGGGAAATCAAGATTTGGTTATGCAAGCCAATAGAGGAAATACCCTGTATCCCTGGTCATCAAAGATCGAAAAAGCAGTATGGAGAGGGGCAATGACCGGTGGAAGGTTTACCCCTGAGAATTTTTTACAGTTTCCCCGAACCGAAGCAGTAAGTCTTGTCCTTGTTGTTCCCTGATTTTGCCAATGCGAGATTTACCGCTCTGTCGCAATGCGCAAATTGTGAGGAGATTCGTTCGACCTATTCGCAATATTTTGGCGATTTTATGACTGTCGAGCAGCAGATCGCCTATAAATATCAGCTCTTGATCGATGGAAATACTTGCGCCTATACCAGAGCCATTTGGCAACTATTTTCCAACTGCGTGATATTTAAGCAAGAATCACCCGCCATTCAATGGTTCTATCGAGCGCTCATTCCCTATATTCACTATATACCGTTAAACCCAGATCTTAGCGATCTCATAGAGACAGTCCATTGGGCAAGAAAGCATGATGACATTATGGAAGATATTAGTAACGAAGCACAAGCTTTTGCAAATGCGAATTTAAGGTATTCTCATATTCTGCAATATGTTTACCTATTGCTAAAGCAATATGCTGAACTTCAGAAATAAAACATGAAGATTTCTAATTTATTTCGAGTTGTTTTATCGTTTTGTGTTTCGTTGTTTGCAATCCATATTCCTTTAGCATTAAAGGCTAGTGAACAACAAATCTATGATTGTTTTATATTTTTCAATGAACTAGATATTTTAGACATTCGACTCAATGAATTATATGATTCAGTTGATAAATTTGTTCTTGTCGAATCTATTGAAACTTTTACAGGTAATTTAAAACCTCTATATTTTGATGAGAATCGAGAAAGATATCAGAAATTTATGGATAAAATTGTTTATATTCCGCTCAACGAACAAATCGAAACGAATAATCCTTGGGACCGAGAACGCTACCAAAGAGATCAAATTTTGCGTGGATTAAAAGAATGCTCTGATAGAGATATTATTCTCGTTTCCGATGTAGATGAGATTCCTAAAAAAACATTCATAAATAAATTGTCCCCAATGCTAAAGAAACTAAGGTCTTCTTGGGTTGTTTTCGATCAAAAATTATACAGATTTTTTTTAAATCAATTTGACTATGTAGTTTATCCATGGCCAGGAACCTATGCAAGTTACTATGGGATGCTAAAATCTAAAAGTCTACATGAACGGCGATTAAGTCGTCATAGCTTCATTCATATCCCTGATAGCGGTTGGCATTTTTCCACAATGGGTGGGCTTGCAGGATGGGTGAAGAAAGTTGAATCGTATTCTCATAGTGAAAGGAATCTTCCAGAAAATAAAACAACCAAACATATACGAGATCACTTAGATCGCGACTGTAGACGAGTTCCTATAGATGATAGCTTTCCTGCGTATATTGTGCAGAATTTACAGTATTTTATAGATAATGGTTATATTGACCAATAGACTAGGCTTCTAATATGTGTTAGTTAGTCTTGCGCGAGAATAGTTTGGTAGCTTTGCATAAGAATTCTCCACCCCCGCCCTAATAAATACTCAATGGCAAGTTTGCCTTTTCCACCATGTGGCAATTTGCAGTCATCAATCATTATGACACTATTTTTTGTGAGCCAAGGATAGGCAGCAATCACTTCGTTCAGATGATGTTGTTGGGAAGGATTGGGATTGAACTCTTCAAAATCATAGCTATCTAGATAGAGAAAATCGATAGGCCGACCAAAATTTTTCAGAAATGCTACTGAATCACTATTAATGAAATGGACGATTTCGCTGGAAGCGCCTAAACCTTGAACAGCGCGCTCAATAGCTAATTCATCGATATCTACAGAATAGAAAACTCCCCCATTTTGCCTAACCCAGTCGCCAAAAATCAAAGTCGAGCAACCATCGCCAAGACAATTGCTCGAACCATATCTAGATGTTCCTGTTTCGATGATCACTTGGGCATTCCGTTCACTTAATAGTTTCATTGCCTGGAGCAAAGTCGAATAGCGAACGTTTTCTAGCGGTATTCGACCTTGAAGATATTGGCATTCATAATAGTGTTTATGCCTTGTAGCAAATGTAAAGGCAGGTAGAGCACTTGCAAGAATTATAAGTAGGCCTAGACGCATAGATATCCTCTATAAGTCCTGAGAAATAATTTTTAGGATTGGTATCGAAGGACCCAAAATCCGGCATCTTTGAGTTCAAATGCTAAGTTATTTGTAAGCGCAAATTCGCGAATGATTCTATATACATCATTGTTACCTGAAATTGCCACAAATGATTCCGCCAGGCATCAGATGATCCAACCATAGAGATAAGTTTTCCGAAATGGTATTTAAACAGACTTCTATATTGATGTAGATCAAAGGAGAAGTAATATTTAAAGATTGTGCCGCTTGTACGGAAAACATTTGTATAGGGATGATAGTACTTGTTAAGCTGAGTTGTTTAATATTTGAAAGATGTTGATGGAACGGATGAAGTGAGTATTTTGAATGAATATTCGATCCTATAAACTCGAAACATTCGATAAGATAAATTTTTCCATAAGATGAAAGTTCTGATCCAAGATTGCATATTGAAAGAGTGTTGTTTGGTTCAACTGAAACTAAATTGTCAGGAGGATATAGAATTGCATATTCGATAAGTTGATTTGTCAATTCTTCTTGCTGACTTTCATGAAATTTTATTTCTTTTACAATAGAATAAATTGATGGATTTTTTAGAATATTTGGCTTCAATTTACTCGGAAGTTTTCCCTGGATATTTTTCGGATCGATGAACCAAAAAGCAGTTTGGTTGCTTCGTGCATGAACTGTTAAGTTATTTTCTTGTGCAAATTGTTTGACCGCAGCTCTCACAGTGGGCCACATCCAATCATCTCCACAAAGAACGCCCCCATCTCTTAACTTAGGCCACCAAGCACTTAGGTCAGCATAAACAGCCTCTGTTTCATGTGATGCATCAAGATAAAATGAGATCAGGTTGAACGTTGATTATTCTTGCAGCATCAAGGCTGGACATGCGTAATGGGAGAATCTTATTCGTATAGTTTTTCTCAATGGTGTTGGATAAGAAACTTGGGAAAAGAGAGTCAAAAAATGAAGATTTGAAATATGTAAGGTGTTCAAAACTTCCTAGCCAATGATCAATACAAATCATATAAGCATCTTCAGATAGTGACCCGGCAATTACTCTAGAGCTAGCGCCTAACCATGATCCGATTTCTACGATCACCTTTGCATCTAGTTTATGAATAAGAGATCCAACAAGGTAGGATTCATTTGCCCATCCAGTTTCATTGAATTTGAGTGGGCGAATTAAAGCATAGGTTGGTTCGAATACTTGAGCTCGAAGAGTTGAAAAAAAAAGACATGATGGGAAGAAAAACCAAGTAGCGGATGCGCTCAGAAAATGAATTTTTTTTTTGCATAAGACCTCCAGGATCTAAGACTTATAATGAACAGCGTTTTTATGTGACAGATGAATTTTTAGAGAATGAGATAGCGTGAGGATTTGGTGTCTTATTAGTAACTAGTCGATTCGACGAAGTTCACTTAACCTCCTATAAGTCGAATGTCGTTTGGTTTTATCCTCTTTGCTTGGAGCAGCCTCAATCCTGAAAGCGGACTTGTGCCGTTCAAGACCCTATCGTCGGAGATCGGGTTCGCAAGTAATATCTCGCTTGCGGTCCTCACACAGGTGCTGCGAAACGCTTCGAGTTTCATTGCACAGTCGTCCTGTATTTCAGTGAGTTCGCAATTTTCCTACCGCATGACTGGTTTGTTTTATGGGAGTTGAATTTTTCGAATTTATAACTTCTGTAATTAACGTGATTTATTTACGAACATAGCATTGCCAAAATAGCGTTTTTTAGTTTTAAGATATTGTGGTATCAGTTTTTCGTTAAAGTCTATTGCAACTAATAGAAAGTTATTCGACTGCATCCAGCTCTTAACGTCTTTCCAGAGATATTGCCCTGCGTAAGCTTCAACGAACTCTACCTCCATGTAAATCACGTCTGCGTGTTTAGCAATTTCGCTTACTTTGATCATATTAAGTTCGTAACCCTGCATGTCTAGCCACATAAAATCTACTTTATCAATTCCCGCTTCTCTTGCCCAGTCATCTAAAGTTGTTATTTCAATATTTATTATACTTGGAAACGATACTCCAGGGTCATAGTCAAGATGTTCTTTAGGAGGAAGTAATGAACTAGAGCCGCACTTGTGATTTTTATTTCCTGCATACTCGGCGAGATAAAATGTCGCCATGCCCGTGCGATCAGATAAAGCCTGTTGGTAGCATTTAGTGTTGCTAAAACCAGAAGTTCTTAAACATAGTTGTTGGAAAAGTTCTGGCACGGGCTCAAACGAATAGAGCTGTCCAGATGGCCAAAATTGGGCTATTGTCACAGAGTCGCTTCCAATATGCCCACCAGCTTCTATGATCACAGGATTTGTTGGTAAATAACGAGATGCAAAGGCTAAAATATTTTTTGTTGGGCCACTATCTTGCAAATTGAATACAGGGTCGGAATGGTGAATAAAGGCGGGAAGGGTTGAAGTAGAGAAGAAAGTGATTAAAGGTAATACAACACGAAAAATATTCATATTTAACTCCATATAAGTCTCTATTGAGATTGAGGATAACATGGGATTAAAAAACACCAAATCATAAGTCTGATTTAATTTTGAACAAGTATAGTTTGATAATCTTGGGCTACAATTTTCCATCCATGGCTAAGAATAGAATGATATCAGTTATTTAGCCGAAAAGCCATGGAATTGAGAAATCTGAATGGGAACTGATAATCCGTGATAATTGTGAGCATCAGATACCCGCGCATTGCGATCAGCCATGCTGTGCCTATGGAGATGACTAAGCAATAATCGGCTCTATTCATTTACATGAAAAAAAGGTGAGTGAATGGCTCTTTCATTCAATGATCCATGGTTTTCCAATCAGTGCGTTTTTTGGAGCTGCAAAAAATGGACGATCAAACCCTATTTGCTATATGCTTAGATGCTGCATAACAGGTTTCTATATCTGTTAGTGGCAATGCGAAAAATTGAGTCATGATTCTCATTTTGCACAAAACTGAAATTCCTAGATTTTGAGGAAATTATGAAAAAGATCATTCCGATACTCGCGCTTTTCCTATGTGCATTCGTCAATGCGAAACCCGATTGGGCTAAGTTAAAACAACAAGTGATGGTTGATGTGAGCAAGCTGCAGGGATGGTGCAGCAATGAGAAAATCGAGAAGATGATGGATTTGATTTATGAAACCCAGCCGCAGGTTTGTGTCGAAATCGGGGTATACGGCGGCTCTTCGATTTTGCCAACAGCAAAAGCTCTGAGTTATGTGGGAGGCGAAGGCAAAGTCTTTGCTATCGATCCTTGGACGAAGGCAGCTTCTATAGTGGGATTTGATCAACAGAATATCAATTATCGATGGTGGAATAACCTCGATATTGAAAGGATCTTGCATGGGTTTATGAAAATGCTGATGGTTCAAAAAATACAAAGCCGGTGCGCGGTTCTGCGGATGACTTCGGAAGAAGCGAATAGCTGGTTTGATGATGAATCGATCGATGTTTTGCATATCGATGGGAACCATTCTGAAGTGAGCAGCATGGCCGATGTCACAATGTATTTACCGAAGGTGAAGCAAGGAGGCTATATTTGGTTCGATGATGCCGATTGGGAGACGACACAATCCGCTGTTCAATATTTGATGAGTCATTGTGATATGCTTCTAGAAAAATCTGTCGGAAATCAGTGCCTTCTTTTCCAAAAACGATAAGCTAGGCAGCTATGTCGAGTTGGCAAGCCTTGTTTATTTCTCCAGTCTTAAAGAATAGATGGCGGATTGCCAGGATCCTGTTTTTTAGTTTTCTGGCTGCGTTGTTCGAGGGAGTGTCGTTTGGGTTTATCCTCTTTGCTTTAAGCAGCCTCAATCCTGAGAGTGGGTTTGTGCCATTCAAGGGACTATCGCCACAGATGGGGTTCGCAACCAATATCGCCCTTGCGGTCCTCACGCAGGTGCTGAGAAGTGTTTCGAGTTTCATTGCGCAATCTTCGTGCATTTCGCTCAGTACCCAATGGCAAACCCTTTTACAGAAGAATATCTATGCGCAGATCTTGCGGATGAGTTTTTCCTGCGCGAGCCGATATAAGGCGGGAGATCTCATCGACTATACCAGAGCTCCGATGAATTCCGCCCATCCTGTTGTCGATAATATCAATAAGGCATTGGTAGCTGTTTTGAGCATTGCGGCGCTGGTTGTGACGATGATGTGGCTTTCTTTGAATTTGACGGTGGTGGCCGTTGTCCTTTTTGGCGGGGTAGGATTTTTGCAAAAATGGATTATCCGCAGGGTTTCGGAAGCATCTAGAAAATATTCGGAGCATTTGGCGGAATTTAGCAAAGAGAGCGTGCAGACGCTGCAAGGGCTGAGAGCGATTTTTACCTTTAACCGGCAGAAAGAGATGTTGGGGAAGACGGACACGCTTCTTGGAAAAATGGCTTTCCAGACCACCAAAATTACGAGTTGGAACAATCTCATTGTCCCGATCAATGAGATCTCGGGCATTTTGCTGGTGGGGCTTTTTCTGCTGCTGGGACTTTCGAGCAGCGCATCGCTTCCGATTCTTCTGACGTTCATTACGATTGTCTATCGGTTGAATGGAAGGGTGCAGACTTTATTCTCCAGCATGGCGATCGTAGCGAATAACTGGGGACATCTATTACGCATTCAAGAAATTCTCGAGGATAAAGGGAAGGAATTTTCCTCCGAGGAGGGAATACGGGTCTTTTCGTTTGAGAAGGGAATAGAATTTGAAGAAGTGTCTTTGCGTTATGCAGGAAGAGAACACGATGCCTTAAAAGAGATCTCCTTTTCGATCCCGAAAGGGAAAGTCACAGCGATAGTGGGACCATCAGGGGCTGGGAAGTCTTCCATTCTTGATTTGCTTCTTCGTTTATATGCTCCCGGTATGGGCAGGATCTGTGTTGATGGAAGGCCGATAGAAGAATTGAACATCGAAAGTTGGAGAGCGCTTTTTGGAGTCGTGAGCCAGGATATTTCGATTTTCCATGAAACCATTGAAGCGAACCTACTCTTTGGTCTGGAGGGCGTTGCAAGGGAAAAGATCTACGAAGCTGCCGAGATCTCGGGAGCGCATGACTTTATCAAGAGATTGCCGCAAGGGTATGATACGGTTGTGGGAGAAAGAGGATATCGGCTTTCCGGAGGAGAGAAGCAAAGGCTTGCGCTTGCGAGGGCGCTTCTTCGGGATCCGGAGATTTTGCTGCTCGATGAGGCGACAAGCAGTTTAGACAGTCATTCGGAATGGTTGATCAAAAAAGCCCTGCAGGAAATCGAAAAAACGATGGTGATGATTGCGCATCGTCTTTCGAGCATCACACATTCCGATCAAATTCTCGTCGTCGATCAAGGACGGATCGTGGAACAGGGTATGCATTTCGAACTTCTGCAAAACGATGGGATTTATGCGGCGCTTTGGAAAATCCAAGTTCAGGAAGCAGAACTCTTAGTTTAGGCAGTGTTTTTCATTTTTGCAGGTTGCTATAACCGGAGGAAAGGATTTTTCCATGCTGATTATAGCGCGCACTCCTGTGAGGATCAGCTTATTTGGCGGTGGGACGGATTATCCGGAATACTACCGAAGACATGCTGGCGCGGTGCTGGGGACGACGATCGATAAGTATACGTATGTGAGTATCAGCACGCCAGGAGACTATTTCGATTATAAGATTCGGATCAGCTACTCGAAGACGGAGCTGGTGAAGAATGTGGAGGAGATCGAACATCCGTACATTCGAGAATGTCTAAAGTTCAAGAAGTTCGACACCAATCTCGACATCCATAGTTTTTCTGATCTGCCGGCTAAGACGGGCCTGGGCTCATCGTCTTCATTTACGGTGGGATTTCTGCATGCTCTTTATACGCTTGCGGGGGAAAAGATCACGAAGCAGCGGCTTGCGGAAGAGGTTTGCTTCATCGAGCAGGAATGCATTCGGGAGAATATCGGCTCCCAGGATCAATTCCATGCGGCGTTTGGAGGATTGAATCTGATCGAATTTGGTGGTCAGACGCAAATTCGTGGTGTGAATGCCTCGAAGCCAAATGTGGAAGCTTTGGAAAAAACCCTGATGATTTTTTATACGGGACGGACGCGGCATGCGAGCGAGATTCTGAAAGAGCAAATCGAAAAAACAAAGTCCCAAGCCAATGATGAAGTCTTGAAGAGGCTCTATGAAATGGTCTACGAAGCGGAAGGACTGTTCGGGCTAGAAGAAGAGGAGATGTTGCCGAGGATCGGTGAACTTTTGGATGAGGGATGGCAATTGAAAAAGCGGCTCTCGAGCATGATTTCCAATGATCTGATCGACCAGGCTTATGCGGCTGCGATGAAGGCAGGGGCCCTTGGAGGAAAATTATGCGGAGCCGGAAGCGGAGGATTTTTGGCGCTATTGGTTCCTCCGGAAAGACAGGAAGCTGTAAAAACAGCTTTACATCCGCTTGTCGTCGTGCCGGCGAAGTTTGAAAATACCGGAAGTTCAATTATTTACATGAAGAGTTGAACATGGTCGATGCGATTGTTTTAGCAGGAGGTCTTGGCACGAGACTGAGGGACATCATTGCTGTTCCGAAGCCGCTTGCGTCGATCAATGGGATCGCCTTTCTCGACATTCTCATCGATTTCATTCAGCAGTCTGGAGTCGTGAAGAAGATCGTACTGGCGTTGGGTTATAAAGCCGAAACGATCGTGGCGCATTATCGAGACAAGCCAGGAGAGATCCCGATAGAATTTTCGATCGAAGAAACGGCGCTTGGCACGGGAGGCGCGGTGGTCAAGGCACTGGAGATGACGGATTCAAGAGAGGTGTTTGTGATGAATGGCGACAGTCTATGCCGGTGTTCTCTTTTGGGCATGATAGCTGAATACCGACCTCCGGTGACCATGGCGTATACACAGGTCGAAGATGCGAGTCGCTATGGAAAGCTGGTGGTGGAGGAAGGCAATATTTTGAATTTTCAGGAAAAGCAAGCGGCCCTCGAACCGGGATTGGTGAACGCGGGAGTCTATCTTTTCGATCGGAAGGTGTTCGAGAGAGAGCTACCGAAAGTATTTTCCTTAGAGGACTCTTTGTTCCCGGAGCTTTTGAGAGAGGGGGTTAAGGGTTTTTATAGCGATGGACTTTTCATCGATATTGGGACGAAGGATTCATACTTACAGGCTCAAGATATTTTAAAAGGATAGTAGATGAAACAACTCTGTGTCGATGCTCGCATGCTCCTTTCTTCGGGAATAGGGACCTACTTGCGCAATCTCTTGCCGAGGATAGAGCATAGCGATTTCAAAATGCGCCTGATCGTCAATGTGGACGCAGTAGCGAGTTTGCCATGGCTGACCCGCTTTGATCTCATCATTGCGAATATTCCGATCTACTCGATCGATGAACAGCTGAAGCTGCCGCTTCTGATCCCTAGATGCGAAGTCTTCTGGTCGCCGCATTATAACATTCCCCTGCTGCCGATTAAGGCGAAGGAGCGTTTGGTTACGGTACACGATGTGAATCATATTGCTTTTGCCAAACACCTCTCCTTGAAGGAGAGGCTCTATGCGAAGACGGTGATGAAAAATGCCGTGCGGAGAAGCAAGAAGGTCATCACGGTTTCGGAGTTTTCTAAGAAAGAGATCTGCACCCATCTGAAGACCCACGCAGGGAAAATCGAAGTGATCCTGCCAGGCGTGGACCATAAAATGTTCATTCCTAGAGAAGATGGTCTGTCTTTGCAGACGAAAAAGCATCTGCAGTTGCCGGAGAAATTCTTCCTTTTTGTGGGCAATGTCAAACCCCATAAAAATTTGCTGGGATTGTTGAAGGGTTTTTTGAGCGTCATCGATTCTTTGGAAGACGTTCATCTGCTCATCGTGGGGAAAAGGAAAGACTTCCTTCATGCCGATTCGGCATCGGAAGTATTCGCCGAGCATCCTAAGTTGCGTGACAAGGTGCGATTTTTGGATTATGTCGAGGATGAATATCTTCCCTCGCTTTATCGCTTGGCGATCGCCGCGATCCTTCCTTCCTTTTATGAAGGCTTTGGGTTGCCAGCGGTCGAGGCGATGAGTTCAGGCTGCGCTGTCGCTGTTTCGAATGTCGCGAGCTTGCCGGAGGTATGTTCCGATGCTGCGGTGTATTTCGATCCGCATCGTCCGGAAGAAATCGGGCAGGTGATGAAACAGCTTGCGCAACGAAAGGAGCTCTTGGCGGAACTCAAAGAGAAGGGGCTAAGACGAAGTAAGGAATTTTGCTGGGATAAATGCGCCATGGCGCATAGCCGCGTCCTCGAGGGATTATGCAGGGAGTGAAGACGGCTCTTATCCATGATTGGCTCATCACGGAGGGAGGCGCGGAGAAATTCCTGAAGGTGCTCCACGATCTTTTTCCAAGTCCTATCTACACGTTGATCCATGATAAGAAATGGAATTGGCCTGAGGTGCATACCTCGTTTTTGCAGAAATTCCCCTTCTCTTCGCGGCTCTATAAGAATTTTCTTCCGCTGTTTCCTTTGGCTATCGAGCAGTTCGACTTGAGGGGCTATGATCTTGTTTTATCTTCATCGCATGCGGTGGCGAAGGGAGTTTTGACCCATCCTGATCAACTTCATATCTGCTATTGCCATACGCCCATGCGGTACGCCTGGGATCTTTATTATGAATACATGCAAACCATCAGCGGATTTAAAAGGTTATGCGCAAAGGCCGTCTTGCATCGATTGAGGACTTGGGACAGTGCTTCGTGTTCGAGAGTCGATCACTTTCTTGCGAACTCGCAGTATGTGGCAAGACGGATCAAGAGGCATTATCATCGCGAGGCGACGGTGATCTATCCTCCTGTGGATATCGAGAGATTTTCTCTGATGCCGAAGGAAGATTTTTATCTCAGTGTTTCAAGATTGGTCCCCTATAAAAAGACCGATCTGCTCGTCGAGGCGTTTTCGCATATGCCGAAAAGACGGCTCGTCGTTATCGGAGAGGGTCCTGAGATGACCAACATCAAAAAGAAAGCAGGACCGAATGTCGAGATATTAGGTAGGCTCTCTGACCAAGAGATTGCGGACTACATGGGAAGGGCAAGAGCTTTGCTGTTTGCGGCCGAGGAAGATTTTGGAAGGACTCCGGTCGAAGCGCAGGCGGCGGGAACGCCGGTGATTGCCTTTGGACAGGGCGGAGTTTTAGAGACGGTCGTCGAAGGGAAGACAGGGCTATTTTTTGGTGAGCAGACGGTGGCTTCGATCCTCGATGCGGTGGAGAGGTTTGAAAAAAGAGATTTTGTGCCGGAAGTGATCCGCAGTCATGCTGGGTTTTTCAGCGAAGAGCGTTTTAAGAAGGAATACGATGCATTCGTCAGAGATAAGCTCGAAGAGTTTCGCGCTAGATAATATCCAATCACGCATCGGAAGAGTGTTCTTCGGCTTTTTTTTGTTCTACTTGATCACCGGTAATTTTTTCCGATTCATCGAACTGACGTTCATGCCGCAAGGTCTATTATTCTCGGAGATCATTTTGTATGGCCTTGGCGTTGTCTATTTCCTGGCCAACCCTGTTCTGACCCGGCAGATGGTCTTGGGCCTTTGTATCGCATTTCTAATCGTTTTATCGACGTGCTACGGAGTCTTCATCCATGGCTGGGATTTACTCAGTGTCATGTACGGGCCTAGGACATGCATGATGATTCTTTGCGGGATCCTTCTTGGGCAGGTGGCTTTTGAGCAGTTTCGGGGAAACACGGAGGCGCTGCTGAAAAAGCTCGTGCATGCTTATGCCATTGTTTGCCTAGGGGGATTTGTGATCATGGGGCTATTTCCCTCTTCGGCAAGATTCTGGGCTTTATTAGAGCACTTTGGGATCATTTTTCACGGCGATCCCCATATCAGTCGGTTTGTCTCTCCGTATTTCGACCCGAATTTCTTCGCGGCGATTGCGGGGATTCCACTTTTGCTTTCGTGGTCTCTTTATGAGAGGAGTCGGAAAAAATGGTTCCTTCTGCTTTTTGCGTTGTTCAGCTTTTCCATGATTTTGACATGGTCGCGCAGTGGCGTGGCGGCTAATGCGGCGCTGTTTATTTGCATGGCTGGGGCAAGGATGCGCAGCGCGAAGACCTATGCTTTACGGATTAGTCTTGGAAAGAAATTTCTCTATTTGGCGGGCGTGGGGATCTTGTTTTGTACGTATTTTTCCGATGAGATCAAAAATTATATAGCACGTTTTGTCGATATGCAGATGGATCTGTCGGCCTTGCATAGGCTGGAAACGGCATCGTACGGATGTTCGCTTCTTGCTGATGAACCTTTTTGGGGACTGGGGTATAATTACCTCAGTCGTTTCACTATGGAATTCGTCGGACTGCCCATGCTCGATTCTTCGGTTTTGTCTTTGGCTGTGAACTTTGGATTAATCGCATCGCTGATAGCGGCATTTTTCTATGTGCTATGGACGATTAGGGTGTTCCTCTTTGCCAGAGGCTTGCAAAAAAGCCATGGGTGGTTGGGGACACTTCTTGTCGGGCTTATCGCGTATGTGACGATTTCCGTTGTCTTCACTTCGCAGTTCAACAATCTGCTTTTCTATCAGTTCTGGCTGATTCCGATTTTGGCGATCCTCACGTATTTTTCTCAATGCAAGGAAAAGGGTTATGGAGTGGAATAAGCTCGTCGAAGAAGCTGGGGATGCTACGGAGCAGCCGCCTTTGCCAAAAGGAGGAATCCCTAAGCAGTGGCTGCCAGGTTTTATCCGTGCGCCAATTCGATGGATCATTTTGCCTTTTGTCCTGCTCGATCTGCTTATGCAGAAGCTCGCGAGGAAAATCATCCGGCCTCCTTTTGTGGCAAAAGGGGGATGCAAAAGACGCGGCAATTGCTGCCACTACATCATGATCCAAGAGGGAAAAGGGCCTTTAGCCGCGATCTATAATTTCTGGAATACCCAGATCAATGGCTTTTATCCTCGTAGTGATAAATTGCATATCTACGAGGATAAAAGAGTCCATGTGATGGGATGCCGCTACTTGAAAAAGGACGGCAGCTGCGGCAATTATTTACTAAGGCCGCTGGTCTGCCGTAAATGGCCGGTGATCGAACACTTCGGACATCCCCGCATCTTAAAAGGATGCGGCTTCAGAGCGGAAAAGCGTTAAACGTCTATATGCTTATTCAGCAGACCGCCGAGTTTTAGCATGTCGACAGCTCTTTTCGATCCAAAAACTTTAGCGAGTTTTTCATCTGGGCAAATCATCCGTCTTGCTTTAGGATCTTGGAGTTTTTTTGCTTTGATGTAGTGCCAAAGTTTTTTCATAACTTCTGGACGAGAAGCTGATTTAGAACCGACGATAGCTGCTAAATCTGCGGATAGTGGGACAGACTTTGACAACATCGTAGATTTTCTCTTTGTTTTTTTCTTAGCTGCTTTCTTTGCCATGGTTTTCTCCTTTTCCTTGAATTTTGTTTTCTTGATGTAAGGGGTCTTTGGGTGACTAGGGTATTTATCATATAAATCTTCTAAATGATTTACGATTACATCGCAATCAGGATAGTTGGAACAGGAGAAAAAAGGTTTGCCAAAACGCGAACGTCTTTGTGTCAATTTTCCATCGCAGCCGATAGCCGGACACTGCGGCATCTCGTCTTGTGAGAGCTCTCCCTTTTTGGGAATGTTGACGATTCCCTTGCATTCGGGATACGTCGTGCAGCCTAAGAATGGGCCAAATTTTCCAAAGCGCAGTTGCATGGGGCTTCCGCACTTAGGACATTTTTGATCCCAATCGAACGTGGGGTCGTAATCTTCTTTGTTGAACTCGAGCGCTTCGATCGGAGCTGTGTATTTACACTCGGGATAATTTGCGCAGCCGTAGAAATATTTTTGCCGCGACCAGATCTTTTGTAATTTGTGAGCTTTGCAGCGAGGGCATTCGATATCGGTGTCGATCTTGGGAACGAGAGCCTCTTTTTCAGCGGTCTCGACATAGGGGATGAAGTCTTTCCAGAAAAGACGGATGAGATCTTTCCAATCGGTCTTGCCGTCTTCGATCTGCTCGAGATCGTCTTCCATGGCGGCGGTGAAGCCGATGTCCATGATCATGCCGAAATTGTCTTCGAGCATTTTTGCGATCACTCTGCCGAGTTCGGTGGGCTTAAGGTCCCTTTTTCTTTGATCGTGTAATCGCGGCTTTGGATTTTGTTCATGATCGTCGCATAAGTGGACGGGCGGCCGATCCCCGATTTTTCGAGTTCTTTGACAAGCGAGGCTTCAGTGAAACGAGGAGGCGGCCTTGTGAAAGACTGTTCGGAGGTGACATCGAGAAGTTTGAGAGGCTGCCCTTCTTTTAGAGGCGGAAGAAGTTTGTCGGTCTCTTCTTCAAGGCTTTTCTCCTTCTGCTCGATCTTGTTTTTCTTCGTAGACCGCAAGAAAGCCGCGGAAATTGATCATCGAACCTGTAGCGCGGAGCATGATCTTCTGATCGGTTTCAATGTCGCATGAGATCGTATCGTAGACAGCGGGGTTCATTTGGGAGGCGATGAAGCGGCGCCAGATGAGGAGGTAGAGTTTGAATTGATCGACGGTGAGAGACGATTTAATCGCTTCGGGAGGATGCTGCAAATTGGTGGGGCGGATCGCTTCGTGGGCATCCTGCGCGCTTTTTTTGCCGGCATAGACTTTGGGTTCGGAAGGGAGATAGTCTTTGCCGAATTCCTTCAGAATGTATTTGCGCACAGCTTCGATCGCTTCCGGAGCTGTGCGGACAGAATCGGTACGCATGTAGGTGATAAGACCTTCTGCCCCTTCTTGTCCGAGATCGACCCCTTCATAAAGACTTGAGCGATGTTCATGGTGCGCGAGGCGGAAAATCCATAATGGCGGCTCGCTTCTTGCTGGAGCGTCGAAGTGATGAAGGGAGGAACGGGATTGCGCCGTTTTTCTTTTTTCTCGACGGATTCGACTTTATAAGTAGCTTTTTTGAGCTTTTCGACGACTTTTTCTGCGACGTTTCGCATTGGGGATCGTGAAAATATCTTTGCCTTCCTGGAGCTCTTTTTCCAATTTTTTTCCATCGACAGAATAGAGAGAGGCCGAGAAGGAACGGTCTTTTGGGTTGCCTTGCAGAAGTGCGCCGAGATTCCAATATTCAACCGGGATGAAGTCTTCGATCTCTCTTTCGCGATCGACGACGAGTTTCAAAGCAACCGATTGCACTCTGCCGGCGGACAGGCCGCCATCGCGAGCGCCTTGCACTCGGCGCGTGAGAATGGGAGAAATTTTATAGCCGACGATACGGTCGAGAAGCTTCGGCCTGCTGAGCATCGACGAGAGCTTGATCGATCGACGCGAGGATGTTTGAGAGCTTCGAGGACCGCTTCTTTGGTGATCGAATTGAATGTCACCCGCTTGAACTTCGTGCCGGGCGGCAAGATGGAGGCGATGTGCCATGCGATCGCTTCCCCTTCGCGGTCAGGGTCGGGAGAGAGGTAGACGATGTCGGCATGCTTCGCGGCTTTTTTGAGCTTTCGATGACTTCTTTTTTATCTTCCAGGATTTGGTAAGTCGGGTCGAAATCATTTTCGACATCGATGCCGAATCCTTTTGATGGCAAGATCGCGGATATGGCCGAGCGAAGATTCAAAAGCGTAATCGGCCCCCAAGAACTTTTTGAGAGTTTTGATTTTCGTCGGAGACTCGACGATGATCAGCGCTTTTGTCATTTTAACCCTTTGTATAGATCCTGCCCGGAAGTTGTCGTATGACGTTTTTCATTAGCAACGCTAATAAAAGAGCTTCTAACACAGCTGCAGAAGTCTGGCTGCGTAAGATAAGCTCATCAAAAGAGATCTCTCTTTCCGGAAAACAGGCGTAGAGAGCGCACTCTTTTGCGCTGAGACCGATCGGGGCAAAGTTCGTAAATTGTTTAGTTGCACTATGGTTAGGCACCAAGAGGGATACCATCTCTTGGGCATTTTCGACAAGTCTGGCTTTTCTTGACCGGATAAGGGAATGATTGCCGGAAAATTTTTTTTCGCTAGTTGGACCGGGAATTGTGAAACAGGGAATCCCTAATTGATGGGCCCATTCGATGGCGATCATCCCACCGCTTTTTTCCTTTCCTTCGATGAGAACGCAGCCGAGCGATAACGCCGTGATGAGGCGATTTCGCCTGGGAAACTGGAAAGGACTCGGAGGGGTGTTCATGGGGTACTCGCTGAGGATGGCTCCGCAGGAGGAAATCTCTTCAGCAAGGCCTTGATTTTCAGCAGGATAAATGTGATTAAGTCCGCTGCCTAAGACCCCCACCGTTCTCCCTATATTAAGGACAGCGCCCTTATGGGCCTTCGTATCGATGCCTCTAGCAAGACCGCTGACAACAGTGCAACCCATTGCAACTAAGTCGTTTCCAAAAGCCTCCGCCATACGCAGTCCGTAGCTCGTAGGAGTGCGGCTTCCAACGACCGCGACGGCAATTTTGTCTTCGGGGGACAGCTTACCTTTGCAATAGAGGAGAAGGGGTGCATCAGGGAGCCTTCTTAAAGACTCCGGATACAGGGGATCGTTGAAACCGATCAAAGAAACTTTTGCTTTTTGGGCGGCCTCGAATTCTTTTTCCCAGCTTTTCTTCTGGAGGATCGAAAAGAGGGGTGTACTACTGTCAAATTTCTGGTCGGCGATTGCTTGGGCAGACCCCCAGCTTTTGATCAAGGCATGGGATTTCTTCGGTGTATGAGGAAATGCCAAATGCAAAGCAACTAATGCAGAGATTTCATCCATATGATTTGGTAATTTAAAAAACCCTAAATTAAAGTCAATAAATAGAAAAAATCTATCTCGTTTGAATGCTAAACTGAGGTTTGTATTTTTTTAAACAAAATTGCAGAATATTAGCCATGTTTGACTGGCTTTCTCTCTATAGCCGCGGATTTATTCCCGGACCTTCTGAAACGGAAGAAGACTTTCGGAAAAGGATCTTTGCTCCTACAACTCCTCTACATAAAGAAGCGCAGGCGATTACTTGGAATGTGTTTCGACTAGCGCCCGATTGGATTTCGATAGAACTTTCGAAGAAAGGGCTGCGTCCATGGGAAGCTGGTGCCGCATGGCAAGACGATCAGCAAAGTTGGCATATCCAGATCCATCCCAAATGGAAAGCGCAAGATGAAGTTATGGCTCATGAAGCTATTCATGTGGTCCGAGGCGCTTTTCAGGAAAAAATCTTCGAAGAGATTCTGGCATTTCGGACATCAAAATCTCGCTTACGGAAATTTCTGGGTCCCCTCTTTCGGACGACAAAAGAACCTTGGATCCTGCTCGCTGCCTGCGGCATCGATTGTGGATGGGCGTTTGTTGGAGGAACTCCATGTGCAACGTTGCTTTTGTTGTTCATGGGAATCTTGCGGCTCAGTTGGAATCAATGTCAATTTGCCCGCTGTCAAAAATTCTTGCCCCATCCTGCGTTGGTCATAGGATTGACGGATCGGGAAATTCGAGAGTTAGCTCGGGGGAAATCTTTCTCTTCACTCAATGATGGATCTTTGCGCTGGCAGAGTCTTACTGCTTGCGCAAATGCGCTTTCGGAAGCTGCATCCCCTGTCGGTATTTAGCTACTGTTCTTCTAGAGCAGGGCAAGCCCAATTGACGGAGATGCTTGGCGATGGCGTTGTCGCTCAAGGGGCTTCTTTTATCTTCATTTAGGATCAGTTGGTCGATTTTTTCTTCGATGGGGAACCCAATAGACCGGCTATGGCGGAAGAAAGCTTCAAGGGGAAGGATCCCGCGCGGCGTGCCGATGACTTTTTCATGAATCGCACGATCAATCGTCGAACGATGGAGTTTGAGACACTCGGCGGCTTGATCGACTGTAAGAAGAAAGGGAGTATCTCGTTTTCCGATAAAGTAGGGGCGTTGGGTTTTGATGAGTAGATAGCCGATTTTTTTGAGAGTGATCGCTCTCTTGCGAAGCGCTTGCAGAACAAAATAGGCGTCTTTGCCTTTCCAGCGCAGATAGCTTTTGGTTTCTTCATCATGGGCTTGGTTTTTGTAGCGGGTATCGAGCGCGATCTTGGGAAGAAGAGAAGTATTGATTTCCACATGTAACAGTCCATCTTCTTCATGGATCGTGAGATCGGGAATCCATGGAATCGCATATTGTTTTTGGAAAATATCTCCCGGGGCTAGGGAAAGAGAGGCCAAATCGTGTTGGATGAGAAGGCGGAGCTCCTCTTCGGGGATATTCAGGTGCAGGCTGAGTTTTTTGAGCCTTTGCGCCAAGAGATCGTCGTAGTGTTCTTCGACAATCGCTAAAGCAAGTGGACTGGAGCCTTTTCTTCGAAGTTGAAGGATCAAAGCTTCTTGGACGCTGCGAGCGGCGATACCTGGAGGATCGAAACTCTGCAGGATCGAGAGAATAGGGCTGTCGGTCACGATAGGTGGCAGATACCCTTTTTTATCGATCTGATGGATGAGATCGATCGCTTTTTGCAGTTGGGGTGGATTGGGAAAGGCCTCTCTAGCTTGGGCGATGAGGATCTCATAGAGATCTTTGGGTTCGACGGAAGCGGTGCTTTCGAGTTTGGGATTGCAGCGGAAGATTCCCCCGAATCCCTCACCCGAGGGAAAATCGGCCATCAAAAGAGGATTTTCTTCGATCCGCTCTTCGAGCCAACGGGAAAGTTCAGGAAGTGGTTTGAGCAGTACCTCTAGCGAGGTCAGCATGCTGGGGGCGAGAAGGAGACGTTGTCTTAGCGATAGATTCTGCTCCATAACTTCTGGATAGAACGGAGCAGGGTTTTTGTCGAGGCAGAGATCAACTACAACTAATTAGGCGCCTTTTTAGGACCAGTTACGAATTTACGAGGGTTATACAGATTCTATAGCCTTGATTAAGGAAGATTTCTCTCCTACCGGTAAATCTAGGCCCTGCAAACATTTCGTTATAGAATTGCCGGATTGGTCAGTAATACTCGGATCTGCTCCGGCCTTCACAAGGAATTTTGCAAGCACAGGGTCGTGGATTTCCAGGCACGCAATCCATAAAGGGGTATGTCCGGCCGCATCTCTTAGATCGATCTCGGCTTCTTCTTTAAGAAGTTGTCGGATAAGCCAATGCTGTCTAGTTCGTACTGCTAAATGAAGGGGTGATACTCCTTCCCCATCCTGCGCATTAATATCTTTTTTTAATCGCAAATGCAAGATCACTGCCTGACGATTTTTGGCTTTTATAGATAAATGGAAAAGAGTTTCTCCTAATTTTGCATCTTTTCGAAGGTTTTCGAAAGATTCTATGGCCTTTCCTGTTAATAAATCGCTCCGGCTTAGTACTTCACCGGGCAATTTTCCATTATAAGTGCGTTGCGAAGAATTAGCTCCGCTGAATAGCAAGAGCTCAGCAATATCGATATTTCCAGCCCGAGCAGCTATGTGTAAAGGGGTAAAACCTTGGGCATCTTGAAGATCTAGAGAAGCTCCATAACAGATTAAGAGCATGACATGCTTAAGATTGCCGGCTCGAGCAGCGATATGCAGCAATGTTTCATCTCTATCATTGGTTTGATTTAGATTAGGGCAACAATGATCAAGAAGCAGTTGGAACTGCTCAACGGATTTATTTGCCGCCGCTATCTCAAAGGCCGTCTGACCCTCGTCATTTTGCAGAGTAGGATCGGCTTCAGCTTGTAGCAGCAACTGGGTAGAATGCAGAGCGCCAAATGCACAAGCAAGATGCAATCCTGACCAGCCAGTCATCAAGTGAATATCAACAGGAATGCCAAGAGGATATAGTTTCGCTACTGAATCTACATGATCTTGTCCGATCGCAGTTACAGCAGCAGAAGTAACCTGTTCGGGATCTTGAGCTAAAGGAGATTTGGCGAAAAGTTGTATAAGGCTTTTACTCCCCCCAACAGCGGCAAAAGAGAAAGTTCCTCTTCCATTTTCCGATCTAACCTTAAGATCAGCCCGATGATCTAGTAACCATCTCACTGCATCCAGTTGCCCTGCGCTAGAAGCGTATTGCATGGGTGTTTTTGGTAAATTTAAGGATCTCTGTACACTCAGCAAATTTGAGGTCATTTCTGCGGGCAATGACGCAATTGTCTCGTCATCCGTCGGCTCGCTTTCAATTTCAGGCAGACTCAGCGGCGCATCTATTTCGCAATGGGCGCTATGAAGCATCGATAAACAATCAATATGTCCCCCATGAGCTGCAAGATGCATAGCCTGTAGGCCATAATAATTCGGCGTCTGCAGATCAATTTCTCTTCCGGCCATAAGTCGCAAAACAGTGACTTTGCCTTTTCTTGCAGCAATATGATCTGCAGAATTTCCAAGACGATCTGTTGCGACGCAATCGGCGCCATTATGGAGGAGATACAAGCTAATCGCATCATCTTGTTCAATCGCATAATGCAATATAGGCGTTTTTCCCAATCCAATCTGATTGACGTTTGCACCTCCATTTACCAGCGTTTTGACTATCGGTAAAGAACCCGGACTGCAGCCAGCAAACAATGGAGAGATCATAGAGTGGTTTCGATGATTGGGATTCGCCCCGGCCTTGAGCAATAAGTCCACGTGTCCTTTTTGTTTAACGGTAGCGGCAAGGATAAGCGGTGTAGTTCCATCATTATCGCAAGCATCAATATCAGAAGACTCCAGAGAATCAATCATGGATCTTAGAGCCTCAAGAGGTCCATTTATAGCTGCAATAGAGAGGGGCGTTCGCCCGCTATAATTACGCGCACGAAGATCGACTCCCTGGATAAATTCATGCCGTAGTTTTTTTAAAGCTTCTATTCGCATGTGCTTTTCAGAGGCGCTGACAGCATGATCAAAGTCGCGAAGTGCATAGGTCTGGCCATGGATGGTGATTTCGGTTTCATGCCGACTTTCGGCGGCTTGTATGGCGTCTCTCTCCACGATAATTTTGTTGTTTTCCTTATGTTCGACGGGATTGATAATTAAACGATTGGAGTAAGGACAGAAAAGTTGCTGCGTTTCCAAACGCTGCAAAGCCCTAAGCCAGCTCTCGAATCGCCCTTGTTCAAGGGCTTGATAATATTCATATTCAGATTGGCTAATGAGCTTTAGGGACTCTATGGCTTTGCGGAAACGCGGTGCATCTGTAAAAAAGCTATCTCCTGCAACAACGTGTCCATTTGAAGACGATCCTTTAGAAACTTTACGGATTTGTTCTGATATCTGAGAGCGAGTGTTCTGCGGAAGAGCATCGAATGCTCGTTTAATCGCCGGCAGTCTTCTTTTTGTCTCTGTTGAGGAAGCTAGTTCCAAGAAACTGCATATCCTGGCCAATGTTCCGGCAATAGGGCTGTGGGGCTCTCCATCTTTGGTTTTATAGCGCAGCTCTTCAACTTCACGAACACAATCGAGAATAGAGATAGCCTTGCAAAAACGCGAAATATCATCAAAAAGATGTTTTTTCCCATATTCGAAATCTTTTAGCGGTTTTTTAGCTTGGGCGCAAACCTGAGCGTAGACTTGTTCGCGGATTCCTTGGGGAAGAGTATTAAAATCCTGTTGAATAGTAGGGAGTTCCCTGTCGATTTCTTCTTTAGACGCATTTTTTAAAAAATCGCGCAGTCTTAGGAGCGTTCTGACCGGAGATTCATCATTTGAAATTTGATAGCGTGCTTGTTCAGCTTGGCGAACGATTTCGAGGATACTGATAGCCTTGCAAAAAAGCCGCATATCATCAAATAGATGATTTTTCCCAAAATCGACAGCATCTTGAGGATGTTTAGCTAGAATTCCGAGCTGCATATAGATCTGCTGGCGGATCTCTGTTGGAAGAGCGTTGAAATCTTTTTTGATCGAAGAGAGTTCTTTTGAAATTCTTTCATTTGATGCGGCAAGGAAGAAATCACGAATCCGGATCAACCGTTTAGCGATTTGTCCGGGTTCAGGGTGCTCCTCTTCTTTAAGCCAATGATCAAATCGTTCATGATCAATTTCAGCAGGGGATATGCCCACTTCACAAAGTAGATGAGCAAGAGTATTGCCATCACTATCTTGCAAACCGAGATCAACCGCTGGATTTTTCAATAATTTAGTGAGGACTGCCTTCAAAGAATCTCGATTTACAGGCTGTCCGCAAAAAGAAATGAGAAAATGGAGCGCTGTACCGGTGATCATTCTGCCATTGAATTGCATTTGAATCCGCTCATTGACCGGTAATTCCGATAAGAGTCGATCCAATGCGGCAATGTCATGCTTCTTCAAAGCGTCTTGAATACTAGCTAGGCAGCGAGCATAGTTTTCTTGCTTTTGTCCTAATGCATGAAGAACTCCAGGCCTTCCTCTAGCTAATTCTATGGGGGTATAGCCTTCTTGATTCGGCATTGTGGTGTCATAACCAGCTTCGACTAAAATGCGAATACAAGCGGGGTGACCATGGATACATGCGAGATGCAGGGCATTATTTCCATGGAATTGTTGGGCCGCCGGTACTTTGCCGACAAGGGATTTCAAGACGGCTTCCTGCCCCGTTGCGCTTGCTAAAAGAAGCGGCGTCCAACCATCTAGAGCAACGTCATCAAGAGAAGCATTGCGTTGAACAAGACGGAAGAAAGCTTCATTGTCATGCGATCGGACCGCCATGAGAATCGCAGTATTCCCGCTTTTTACTGAGCGAACATCGATTTTCCCGCCTGATTGCAGCAAGGCTTGCATCATAGTGTCTTTTTGCAGTTTCGCTGCAGCATAGATGGCTTCTGCTGTGATTGGAACCTGGCGCCTCTTATTGAGAAGAAATGCTACAGCCTCGTTGCTCTCTAAACGTACAGCATAGGAGAGCGGCGAATGACCAAGCCTATCTTCTATAGATAAATCAGCTCCTTTTCCGTGCAAAAGAGCCAAAAGAGGTTCAGAGCCCATCTTTGCAGCTAGGTGGACGGCGCGAGTACCTTGATCATCAAGCGGGATATCGACATCTTGAACATGATCGAGGACAAGATTTATACACTCTACGTTTTCGGATTCAAGGACCCCATACAAAAGATGGCGGTCATTGAACTGTCGTTCAAGAGGTAAAGATTTTTTCGCCATTTGTATGAGAAGATAGTTCAGCACAGCCCAATTGCCATGCTCAGCCGCAATATACGCTAGCGTTTTTCCTTGTACTCGCTGCAAAAGATCGGCTGATTTTTGCATCTGGCGAAAGAAAAGGTCGATTCCATCATTCGCCTTAGCCAAATAATGCAAAATTCTCCAACCCGAAGGAGCGCGAAAATCCTCGAGCTTTACCTTTTTCTTTTCCACAAGCAGGCGAATTGCCTCAGTTTGTCCAGATTCTGCAGCCACTTGCAGAGCTGCTTTCAAATCCTCCTCTGTCAAACCGGATTCTTTGTCCAGGAACTCTTCGAGCAAGTAGCTATAGCTATAATCTGCACGGCATAAATCTATGAGATGTTCTCGAGGTGGTGGCTTTGCTCCGCTTTTTTGAATGGTTCCGGCAAGCTCAGAAAGTCCGCCTGATAAGGCTAACTTTAAGGCGGTTTCCCCAACTTTATTTCTTGCATTGAGAAAATTTGCATTCTTTTTACCGAGCTTGGCTAGATACATGGCGACAGGAATAGTCGCATTGCGCACTGCAATAATGAGGGTCGTATCGCCCAAGTTGCTGCGATATTCCAAAAATCGATGAGGTTGTTTGGTGAGCAGCTCGATCATTTCTAAAGAGCCGCGTTCAAGAGCAGTCTCAATGACCTCGTCAGTAATCTCTGATTTTGGAAGCAGAAGCGCGCAGGTAGCGGGACATTTTTGTCTCACTGAAATCTCAAGCGCAGTGGTTCCACTTTTTGTTTTAGCCCGGGCATCAGCTCCTTTTGCAAGAAGCGCTTCGATTAATGTTTTCGAATCGAGTTCAGAGGCTAACATCAGGGGCGTTACCCCATTTTCTGTATGTGCATTGACAAGAGAAGAATCAGCGCCATGTAAAAGTTCTTTGGCGACTTCTTTATGCCCCTCGTGCAAAGCACAATGTAAGGCCATATACCCGCCTTTAATCCGTGCCTTGTGATCGGAACCATTCCTCAATTCCTTCACAGCAGGAAGATGATCGTATTGCGCAGCGACAATCAACGGAGTCGCACTGTTCTTGCTTTTTGCAGTACGTGTTTGAGGAAATTCTTTCTCCAGCAATTGAATCTGTTCGACGCGGCCTCTCATAGCTGCATAATGGATGGGCAGATATCCTTGTCCATCTTCTGTAGTAGGAGTCAGCCCTTTGTGGAGCAGTGATTTTGTATAGGAGACATCCTGGCCCATAGCGGTGTAATGAAGGAGGCCGCGTCCTTCTCTATCGCGCATCTTTTTTAAATCCGAAGAAGATTGTTGAATAAGCTCCTTAAAAAGTTGTTGGTTATTGGCAGAAAAAGCGCTTAAGATCTCCTGCATATTCTGCATCAAACGTTCTTCTTCAGGCCCAGAAACTAATAAAAGAGATTCCATCCATCTATAGTCATCCATATCCGGCGTAGCGTCCTGGAACCCGAGGCGAAATACAGATCCTGTTCTTTGCTCGTCTTCTGTACATATTTCAACCCAGGTTTCAGATTCCGCCTGCCTAATAGCAGTCCACTGTTCTTGCAGAATGATTTCACCTTTTATAGAGGGCAAAACAGCTCGGCTCTCCATCGTAATACTACAGCCCCCAACTAAGGCTTTTTCGCGTTCGAGCTGTCCGGGAGGCAGACTCGGCTGGATATTGAGCATAGTTTGCTTTCTCGTGAAATTGAAATCTCTCCCTTGCATGACCTGCGGAAGAATCATGTTTAAGATAAGAGGAAGCGCTTTGTTTAAGACAGTTCTCATATGTGGCTGCATCATTTCCCGGTCTTTCTGGCTTTTATGATCCTGCCCCGTTAGGAACTTCTGGGCTTGCTTTAGTTCCCGCTTATCCTTCTCGCTTAAGGAAGAATTTAGATAGGAATCAAATTTCCCAGCGCAGAACAGTTGAAAACTCTTCTTTAAAGTCAGAAGTAATGTATCGGAGGTAACAATTAGCCATAATTTATTCGTAGTTCGAAACTTCTCAGGGTCGTTTTCAATAAGAAAACGAACCGAGGGACCAGATAACCTTGCTATAGTTTTCATAATAGTCTCTTCGACAATCGCCAATGCAGCAAGCTTTGAGGTATCTGGAGCAGCGCTCGGATTCGATGGGGTTGGAGGAGCAATAGGCTCCATGGCAAGATACTCGACTAGCCCAGGTTGGCAATCTTGGCAAAGTTGTTTTGCAATTTGTTGCACATCTACTTTATATGCCAAGTCCTGGGTCTCTCTAATAGGCAAACAGGGAAAAAGGGCGGGGCTCCCTTGAACATTACCAGTATGGAAGGTTGGGAGCACAGGAACCTTGCGATGGTTCTTGAGGGTCGTGAAATAGCAAGATAAAAAGTTGATCACGCCAAGCATGGAAAAATATTCACGGCATAAGGGCAATTTGACCATATGGTCGTGAATTTTCTGACATGTCTCTTGATAGATTTCGATCATTCTCTGATAGGGTCGAGGATAGCACCCATGCATTTTATGAAATAATTCCAAGGCTTTTTTATACTTCGGCGGGGCTTCGATGGTATACCGCACATCGAAGTCACAATCGAGGACGAACATATTGTCTGTTCTTTGGAAGCTTTTCTGCTTAGCGATGATCCGGAAAGAATTCGTGAATTTGCTGAAATCGGCAAAAAATTTGTCCTCATCGGAGGCATTGGCACTGTCGACATATATATGCTTTAAGTCATGAAGCGATATGTATTCCTTATCAAGGCCTTGTAGATGCTCACGGCAGTATTTCTCAAAATCGATCATCTTCTCCACAGCCGACCCGGAATTCCACTCAGGATGGCGGTACCAATCTTGCACAAACGCCTCTTGAAAGACTCCCCCGTTAAGGTAGCCTTTCATCATGTAATCCAGCATACTGATCACGCGTCCGACGAGAGTTTTCTCATAGACCGGATGTATGACAGGAAAGAGGTTGGCATCCTGCTGGAAATGCAGGCTGAAAAAAGGAACCGTATCGTGAACATAAATCCCGATCGCAAGTTCGCGTAGAATTTGCCGCAATTCCTCATTAGAAAAAGGAAGGCTTTCTCCTTGCGGGAAATAGAAAAGATGTTCCCGTTCAAAAAGAGCTTCCGGAGAATCAAAAAGACCTTGAATGATTTCAGCCGTCATGCCGACTCCCCCGATTTCGCCTCCTCTGGCGCCTTTAGGGGGCACAGGATGATTGGCATGAAGGGCATTGTAGGAATCGGTCAGACGCGTCTGCTGTAAAAGCTGATGAAATTGCCTCACCGACGGCCCAGCGATCGTCCAATTGCGATTAGTGGGATCTCCACCTAGTTGCCTGCTCAGATTTCCTTGTAGCCATCTCGTTTTGACCATTTGGTCATAGGCTAGGGCAGAAAGACTGAGTTTCAGAGGGACGAAGCGTCCACCAGATGGATTAAGAACATCAGGATGCCAGACCTGGGGTTGAGAATTGCGACCGCCATTTATAATTTTGCCGTTGTGTACTTCAGCCCAAGCCTGTGTTCCATCAGGCATAATTTTAAGATATATATCTGCAACTACTTTGCCACGACGCTCTGTTTTAACCCCGACCTTGTAAGCAGGGCTGGAAACTGCATTAAGTATATAAGCCCGATTTTCATGGGTATCGCGTTCAAAATGGCCATCTCCATTTCTGAAAATATGTCTGAGTCGGTCTGTATCGATATTAGATGAGGGTCGTTGCCAGCATACAACATCAGTTTTTTGGATGGGCGCTGTTGGCTTTATAACTACGGGCTTTCTAGTTAATGTGGTATTTCTATTATCTTTCCCTGAAGCGATGAGATGGGGCCAAATCGTTAACGTTTTGGCAACGGGGTCAAAAACTAAATCCCAGCGCCTTAATTCAGCAGCTTCAAGCCGTTCGAGGAGGCTTGCATTTTGCCCGTCAGGACACATCGGGTTGCGGATCTTATGGGCCGGAACAACTTGCAGATGTCCCTGTTTATCTAAGACGCCGCCAACAAGGGTGTTTTTATGGGTTTTCCATATTTGAATTATTCGACCTTCTGAATCGCAGTAACGAAAAGAAAGGGGTTTTAGGTGGGAGAGGATAAATTGTACTTTTGCGGTATTAACTACAGGGGCGCCACTTTGATAAAGAACTGGATTTCGCAGCTGCGGATGAGGAGCTCCCTCTTGAAATGGAAGCGGCGAAAGTCGAGGCGGTTGAATTGGTAACATAAGATCAAATCCTTTTAACATATCAAGCGGAAATAGCCGTCATATAAATAAGACATATTGTCAGAATGTTATTGATTTTCTGTATTAGATGTTCCATAACTTAAAATAGCATCCCAATCAAAAGGTCTATCGCTCCATTTCGTAAAATGGCTCTCAATCGCTTCCTTCCACATCTTCCATTCTATTTGATGATTTTTTGGATCGCGTTTCATTGATTCGAGCAAATTAATTGTATAATCAATTTTTTTTACCCAATGCTCATTATGTAACTTGCAGAACTCAATAGCGCATAAAAAGAGATCTTCTTCAGTTAACTTCATATCCCTTTGCTGTTCTTTTGATATATTTGTCGCCCGACGTATTGCCTCATTCCATTCAGCACTTGATTCTTCCGAGCCGCAAATCGCAATAAAAAAAAGATCATGAATATCAACTATATCTTCACCTAATAAAGCTATTTTAGGTTCGAGATACGTGGCGAGATGATAATAAAAAAATGTCAAAACAATATTATAGCCCTTCTCAACAGAAAACTCTTTTGGTATGGCTACTTTTTCTTCTGGTGCATCTGTCATAATTTTCCTAGCTTAACTGTTGTTTGCCTTGCTGCTTATGAGATATAGAGGATTCCTATTCAGAACATATAGTTTATACAGTTTTGAATTTTGTAGCTGCGAATAAGGGTCTTCCTCTTGAAAGTGAAGTGACGAAAGTCGAGGCGATTGAATTGGCGACATAGGGTTAAATCTTGTTCATATATTTAAAACAGTTCCTCTTGTTATATAGAGAATAACTGCTTTTTAAGATGTACTTGATCTGCCATAAGATAAATAAGCATCCCAATTAAAAGGTCTATCATTCCATTTGATAAAATGGCTCTCAGTCGCTTCCTTCCACATCTTCCATTCGATTTGATGGTTTTTGGGATCGCGTTTCATTGATTCGAGCAAATTGATTGTATAATCAATTTTGTTTACCCAATATTCATTATGTAACCTACAGAACTCAATAGCGCATAAAAAGAGATCCTCCTCAGTTAACTTCATATCTCTTTGTTGTTCTTTAGGTATTTGTTTTGCTCGACGGATTGCCTCATTCCATTCAGCACTTGATTCCTCCGAGCCGCAAATCGTAATAAAAAAATGATCATGAGTATCAGCTATATCTTCACCTAATGAAGCTAATTTAGGTTCGAGATATGAGAAGAGATAGCTGTAAAAAAAAGTCAAAACAATATTATAGCCCTTCTCAACAGAAAACTCTTTTGGTATGGCTACTTTTCCTTCTGATGATTCTGTCATAATTTTCCTAACTTAAATGTTGTTTGCCTTGCTGCTTATGAGATATAGATGATTCCTATGCAGAATATATAGTTTATACAGATTTGAATTTTGTAGCTGCGAACAAGGAGCTCTTTCTTGAAAGGGAAGCGGCGAAAGTCGAGGCGATTGAATTGGCAACATAAGATCAAATCCTGTTAATACATCGAGTTGGAAAAGCTGTCTTATAAATAATACATATTATCAGATGTCTATTCATTTTCTTTAGATCTTCCATAAGATAAATAAGCATCCCAATTAAAAGGTCTATCGTTCCATTTGATAAAATGGCTCTCAATCGCTTCCCTCCACATATTCCATTCTGTTTGATGGTTTTTGGGATCGCGTTTCATTAATTCAAGCAGATTAATAGTATAATCAATTCGTGGTTCCCAACTCTCATTATGTAATTTACAGAACTCAAGAGCACATAAAAAGAGATCATCCTCAGTTAACTTCATATCCCTTTGTTGTTCTTTGGGTATATGTTTTGCACGACGTATTGCCTCATTCCATTCAGCGCTTGATTCTTCCGAGCCGCAAATCGTTATAAAAAAAAGCTCATGAACACTAACTATATCTTCGCCTAATAAAGCTAATTTAGGTTCGAGATATGGAAAGAGATGGCAATAAAAAAATGTCAAAACAATATTATAGCCCTTCTCCACAGAAAATTCTTTTGGTATGGATACTTTTTCTTCTGATGTGTCTGTCATAATTTTCCTAACTTAAATGTTGTTTGCCTTGCTGCTTATGAGTTATAGATGATTCCTATGCAGAATATATAGTTTATACAGATTTGAATTTTGGAGCTGCGAGTAAGGAGCTCTTTCTTGAAAGGGAAGCGGCGAAAGTCGAGGCGGTTGAATTGGCGACATAGGGTCAAATCTTGTTCATGTATTCAAAAGAGTTCGTCTTAATATACAGGCTTTTTAAGGTGTATTCGATCTGCCATAAGATAAGTACGCATTCCAATCAAAAGGAATATCCTGCCATTTTGTAAAACAACTTTTAATCGCTTCCTTCCACAGCTTCCATTCTGTTTGATGGTTTTTGGGATCGCGTTTCATTGATTCGAGAAGATTAATAGTATAATCAATTCCGGGTTCCCAACTTTCATTATGTAATTTACAGAACTGTATAGCGCATAAGAAGAGATCCTCCTCAGTTAACTTCATATCCCTTTGTTTTTCTTTGGGTATATGTTTTGCTCGACGTATTGCCTCATTCCATTCCGCATTTGATTCTTCGGAACCGCAAATCGTAATAAAAAAAAGGTCGTGAGTTTCGGCTATATCTTCACCTAATAAAGCTAATTTAGGTTCGAGATATGAGAAAAGATAGCTATAAAAAAATGTCAAAACAATATTATAGCCCTTCTCAACAGAAAACTCTTTTGGTATGGATACTTTTCCTTTTGATGCGTCTGTCATAATTTTCCTAACGTAAATGATGTATAGTTTTTGTTTATGTTAAATATACCATTCTATAGTGGATTTTATCCAAGCCTAGGTTCTATCAGGTGTGTTTAAAAATACATATCTCCAGTCGCCAGACAATTCTTTTTTTACCCCAACTTATATAAGCCAAACTGGAGACTACATAAGATATAGGCTTGATTTCCAGAAATATTAGTTCAAAACGGTCCTCTTCTGGTGGGTTTTGGAAAGTAAAAAATAGTTATACTATATATTAAGAATAAATTTAATACACTTTCCAGAGAGACTATTCCATAGTTCATTAAGCCAAATAATATTATATTCATAATAAATCGGTTGCCGATTCAGTCAATTAAAAGCTTGTGAAAAATATTTCTCCTTAAAAGCTGTCATTAGGGAACGATTTTTAATCCATTTAATATCAGAAAAAATATGCCATTAGCAGTTGCCAATAGATCTAGTTCCAGTAGTCATTCATCTAAGCTGAATGCAACTTCTTTGCGAACACAAGGAAGTGTCGTCAAAGACCTGCTGGGTAGAAATCAGAATTTCGAGAATCTCAAATCCGCCTCTGTACGTTATTTGACTACGCTTTCTCATGGGCATCGACTCCCTATGGATGCTTATAAGCAATTCCTTCGCTCTCTTGAGACAGATAAAGTGATGAAAGGAGCCGAAAAGTGGCTACTGACCAAAGCTGTCTTATTATCGACGACAGACAGCGCTCAGCCACTTTCTGAAAAGTATTCATCTTCTGCACTCGGGGAGTTTTTCGGTGAAGCGCGGAATGCGCGAAAGATCTATGGCGGAGGTATTATCCATAAGATTTCCTCCTCTTTTGGAGCTGGGGAAAGGGGATCTTTAACCCTTTTGACAAATGTATTTAAGCTGCTGGCTAAAATCCCGGACAAAAGCTGCGCAGAAAAGCATCTAGAGCCTTTTCTTTCTGGCAAAATCACTCTGAAGATTCTTTTTGAAAACCTACAAAGCCTACTTGCAGAAACAGCATCGCAGATACCTGATGAAGATTTTCATGCGGTCTTGGAGAGATTCAGCGGTAAGGATCCAATGGTATCCTATCCTCTGAAAGAGGCGGAATTAGCGGGTGTATCCGAACAATATCAGCATATTCAAGGATATTGCAGGAAATGGAAGCAGGCTTCGCTCAAAGAGCTTGTAAGGATGTCTCATGCACTTCGTGACAAAGCAAAAGAATGCCCTTTGTCGAACAAGGATGTGGAAAAACTCCTGGCCATAGGATGGCTGGCCTTGAAAAAAAAGTTTGGGATTAAAGCGCATTCTACCCAACTTATAGCATTGCTGGGACTGCTAAAAGGTGAAAAAAATGAGGATCTTAAAGGAAGAATCGCGCAAATAAAAACGGGAGAAGGAAAATCGATCATCATTGCACTGATGGCATTTACTCTGGCCATGCAATGTAGAGCGGTCGATATAGTTTCTTCTTCTCAATACCTGGCAATCCGAGATCAGCGCAAATACTCTGGCTTTTTCAAGGATTTTGGAATCGCTACATCGCATATTTGCAAGCAACGGACACCAAAAGAATTCCAAGGACAAATCTTATATGGCACCGTAAGTGATTTTGAATTTGCTGTAATGGAAGATAGCCTTTGGTCGAATGGCTTATTTCGAGAGAGACTGAAGCAGCCTTATATAACTAGGAATTTCGACTGTATAATAGTAGATGAAGCAGATAATCTCACGATCGATATATCACGAAATAACGCCCGCATCGCCTGCAAAACAGAAAATTCCCATGTTTGGGTTTATAGTCCTATTCTGAATTTTGTGAGGGGTCGATTTGGTGAACTATCCTATTCACAATTTCAGCTAGCGGTCTCCGCAGAAAATACTCTTGTAGAACTTAAGAAAATTTTGCGCGAATACGCGCATGGAAAATATACCGGTTTAGTAGAAAAATATTCAGATGAGCAACTTCGTATATGGCTCAAATCAGCCTATTCTGCTCTCTATATGAGAAAGGAAAACACCGATTACATCATCAAGAAAAAAAAGTCGTTTGATCAGCGAACACCGGAGCGCGTTGAAATCGTCGATGCCGAGAATACAGGCAGAAAAATGGAAGGCTGCAGGTGGAGTGAAGGCGTTCATGAATTCATCGAAGTGAAACATGAACTGGAGGTGGAACGGGAATCTCTTACCCCCATGTCGCTTTCAGCAGCTGTTTTCTATTCCTTTTATCAATCAATTTTTGGTCTTACAGGCACGCTGGGATCGGCGGTAGAGCGGAAAGAAATCAAGGATATTTATAACATTGATAGTTTTGATGTTCCTTCACATCTCCCCTCACAGCGAAAAGACGCTGCCCCCATTATCTTTAAATCTGAAGAAGAATATCTCGAGAAGATCTTACTCTCTACGCAAAGCCGAATCGATGAGCGTCGGCCTATTCTTATCCTCTGTTCGACGATTCAGGATTCACTGAAAATTGCTAAACTTATGCAAGATCACCAAATCGATTTTCAGCTTCTCAATGAAGTTCAGGAGGAAAACGAAGATGTAGTCATTTCCAGAGCTGGACATCCTGGAAAGGTGACAATAGCAACGAACACCGCTACTAGAGGAACGGATATCATCCTCTCTCATGAGAGTATTGAAAATGGCGGTCTGCACGTTCTATTTACTTATTATCCCAATTCAGACCGGGTTGAAGGTCAAGGGATCGGTAGAGCTGGGCGACAGGGCCAACCCGGATCATCTGAAATCTTATTGTGCGCCCAAAAAGAATTCCCATCTGGTCTTCCGATCCAGAGTTTGCCTGGCAGAACTTTTTCACAACAAGAGCAAGCGGTCTTGCTCGCTTCTCTTAAGCAAAAAAGAGAGGAAAAAAGTATTTCTAGGGCGCAATCGAATGCCTATCAAGCCCAAATGGAGCGTTATTTCCATCAAACTTTTATGAAAAAATTCTGCAATAAATTAGAAGCATGGAATGCGCTCACCAAAAAAGAAGAGTTGCTTCAAAAACTGAGCAAGCGATTAAGCATGCTCAAATTAAATCAAAAGCCTGTGATCGACATCGATCAACTTCTTTCCAAAGACCAGGCAATTGCTAAAACCTATTTGCGTCTTATTAAGAAAAGTCCGGTTGAACCGCTTCACTGGATGACATTGCTGCGACAAGTTGCTGAGAGAACAAAACAAAAAGCAATAAATGCTTGGGCTTTGGAATTCCATATGGAAGTAGAGAAAATTATGCGCAACTGCCCCGTAGGGTTATCCGATTATAGCAATTTTGCATCGGAAAAGAGGAAAGAACTCGATAGACTCTTTGAAGATACCAGAAAATCCTGGGAACATTATTTAGATCCCTCGGGCTCCGGCATCTTTAAGCTGTTAAAAACGATTACCGGGGAAAATAGGATAACACTGGCCTGAGTACGTTTGTTCCCTTAACCAGGAGAGAGTTTAGCATATTTGGCGACGAGAGAGCGCTCGATGCCCGATTCTTCGAAGAGGACGTCATAGGTAAGGCCCAGGGAAGTATTATAGGAATTCTGGACGATGCCGATCCCATAATCGCGATGGTGGACGCGCGCTCCGATAGAAAAGGCTTCATCGTACTCTTGTTCTTGCTTCTCTTTTCCGACGATCTGCAGATATTCTTTAGGGATCTCGTTTAAGAAGCGGCTCGGGCGCATGATCCGCGGCGTTCCCCAAAGATACCGGTATTTGGCGGCCGAGAGACAGAGTTCTTCCTTGGCCCTCGTCATGCCGACATAGCAAAGGCGTCTTTCCTCTTCGATAGCATCAGGGCTTTCCATTGTATTGATATGGGGGAATAATTCTTCTTCCATCCCCACTAGCGCCACGAATTGGAATTCGAGACCTTTACTGTTGTGAAGCGTCATGAGGCGCACAGCATCTTGCTCGCGCTCTTCTTGCTCTTCCATGGAAGTTTTCAAGGTGAGTTCTTCAAGGAAATGGGAGAGATCGGGTTTTTCGACTTCTTCTTCCCATTCGGCGGCTTTGGAGATGAGTTCGGAGACGTTTTCCCGGCGGTCTTGATAGGTTTCCGGGTCATCGCGCAGAGCTTCGAGATAGCGGCTCTTTTCGATGAGAAGGGAGAGAACTTCGTGGAGGGGAAGGCCTGAGTGCAGAGCATTTTTTCCTGCATGGATCGTCTCGACGTATTCCTTGAGGCCATCGAATTGTTTGGCGGAAAGTTTGCAGGGAAGTGTTCCGGAGGCGATCTTCTCGCATCCTTCGAAAATCATCATTCCTTTGCCATCGATGGCTTCGCGGATTTTAGCGATGGCGGAATCCCCTAGACCCCGTTTAGGGATATTGACCGTGCGGGTAAAGCTGAGTACATCAGCTCCACTATCGACGATACGGAGAAGGGCGAGAAGGTCCTTGATCTCCTTGCGCTGATAGAAGGAAAGACCCCCGATGATGATATAGGGGATCCTCGAGCGCAAAAGGGCATCTTCAAAAGTGCGGGATTGGGCGTTGGTGCGATAGAAGATGGCGATGTCGGTAAGGTTGCATTGGTGCCGTTTCTGAAAATCAAGGAGCATTTGCACATCGAACCGAGCCTCGCTTTGGTCGTCTTCGGCGATGAAGAGGGTGATAAGAGGCCCTTCTCCGCGAGCGCTCCAAAGTTCCTTTTCATAGCGGGAGTGATTATGGCGGATCAACCCATTGGCGGCTTGGAGAATGCGGGACCTGCTGCGGTAGTTCTGCTCCAAGGTGACGAGCTTGGCCCCCGGGAAATCCTTGGCGAAATTGAGAATATTTTGGACCCTTGCTCCCCGCCAGGAATAGATCGATTGATCGGGGTCGCCGACGACGAAGAGATTATTTTTGGGTGCAGCGAGGAGCCGAACGATTTCATATTGGGCAAAGTTAGTGTCTTGGTATTCATCGACGAGAAGGAACCTCCAGACATTGCGGTAGTGTTCTAAAGTCTCGGGATATTCGCGGAAGAGCCTTACGGTCAAAAAGAGCAGGTCATCGAAATCGAGCGCGCCGGAATTTTTCAAGCGATCTTGGTAGAGCGTATAGGTTTTTTTGAGAAGCTCTTCTTCCGGAGGGATCGCATCGGGGCCGACGAGATCGTTTTTCGCTTGGGAGATTTGGGTACGAAGCGTCTTAAGGGTTCCTTTTTCGTTCGGGATGCCGAGTGTTGCCATGCACTCTTTGAGAAGTTTTTCGCTGTCTTCTTCGTCGTAGATCGTGAAGTTGCGGGTGAATCCGAGCGGCATGATCGACATTCTGAGGATGCGGGCGCAGAGGCTATGAAAGGTGCAGGTAAGAATATTTTGATGGGTGAGGGTTTTGACCCGCTCGCGCATTTCTTCGGCGGCCTTGTTCGTGAAGGTCACCGCTAGGATTTCCGATGAGGGAATCCCGAGAGAAAGCAGATGGGCGATCCGTACGGTCACCACGCGCGTCTTGCCCGATCCTGCGCCGGCAAGGACGAGCATAGGGCCTTCTAGATGGTTAATCGCCTGTTGCTGCTGGGTATTGAGCTCTTCGATCATGGCGCACTATGATAGCGAAGAGCTCATTTTAAGGGACTAATTCATGCAGGCCCAAAAAAGCTCAGGAAGCGGTGAATGTTCCTCTGGAGGTCGAGGCTTGACTCTAAGAGGATCGATCGGGGGTTTCAGGGCAGCAGGAGGAGGTAGTTTTTCTTTGACCACAACGAGCGCTTTTGTTTCAGGTTTCACTACCACTAATGCGGTAATTTCCGGATTTTTTTTGCGTAATATACGCTCACAAGTAGGTCCAAAAACACATTGAGATTTAGGCATTCGATGAAGAGCGCGAGTGGCAAAGGTTGATGCTGCGGTATAAAGAGCTCCGATTTTCATAGTGCCTCCTAGTTAGATATTTTAGTAAATAATCCATGATGATCAGTGAGTCCCCAACCGGGTTTGTCGAGATCATTCATGGGCATAAGGGAAGTTTGCATACGATAGCCTTCTGATTGCTTCAGAAGAAGCGCATAGTCGAGAATTTGAAAATTGGGATCGATATCGGTCTTCGATGGGGAGAGAAAGTAGTTGGAAAAATAATAGGTGCAGGTGCGGTTATCTGCATCGACTACGGTTGTCGTTTGGTTATAGGCATTGTGGAAATAGGCGCTTAGAAGTTCTTCTGCCGGCTCATTGGAACCTTGAGGAATATTGAGATCGCCGCAAAGGAAATAGGGAATCCCGCCTTGGAGAGCAGCATCTGCTTGCATTTGTACAATAAGCTGCTCGAGTTGCGCTGCGCGAACTAGAGGAAAGGGATCGAAATCAAGAGACTGCATATGGGTCGTGTAGACATGCGCAATCGGCACATTTTGATTTTGCACGACAAAATCGAAAACGCCCCAATTCATGGAATACCCGGCTTGATCAAAGAGGGTAAACTGCGGATTGGCGAGGGGATACTTGCTGGCGACAAAAAGCCCGCTTGGTAGGCCGCAGGAATCAAAAGAAAATCCAAAAGGTCGTGGTCCTATGCCAAAATAAAAATGGGCATAGTCGCTTTTGAGTTTGTCATAAAGAGCATAGCCGGCTTCTTCGCCATGGACTTCTTGCAGACAGATGACATCGGCACCGATCTGCTTGATCTGGTAGGCTAAACCGACGACGCGCTGCTCCCATGGCATCACTCCGGCATGAAAATATACGAGATTGCCAGGCGTAAAACAGACGTTGAGATTCAAGACGGTAAATCCAGAATCGTTTGAGCGTTTTTCCGAAGCTCTTCCTTTTTTATAAATAAATGGTTTTGCCTCTTGGGATGCAAGCAGTGCTTTAAGCTGAGAGATCGTAGCCTGGTCAGTTTCTGATAGGCGTCCTAGAGAATCCAATGCGGTGAGCTCTGCCAAGAGAACCTCTTCATCGACAGTCAGTAATTCAGTCTCTTGGCGCTGCTTCAAGTCAGCGAGTACTTGTTTTTCATCATCGGAGAGAATGCCCTGCAGAGAATCGTAGGTATTCAGAAAGAAGTGGATCACTTGGCATTCATAGGGACTCGGAGAATTGTTCAATGCCGTCTGGATATAGTCCATGAATGAATGTTGAAGATCGGTGTTGAAGAAGACCGAGATGGCTAAGAATTTTCCGAGCTCTTGCATAGCAAGATCTGCATCGGGCTTGATGGGAAAATTCGCTTCAGAAAGAAAGTAGAGCGTCCCGTAATCGGCGATAAATGCATGCGTCATCCGATCCCAAGGCGCAATAGTATTTGCATAGGTTTTTTCTTCAGGTGGAATCGCGAGCAATTCATCGATGGTCGATTGAAGAGTAGTTTCGATTCGCTCTTTGAGTTCGAAAACCTCTGTTGTTGTGAGAGGCAAGACTTTGTTGAGGGGTGGAAAGGGGTCTTTGTCCTTGAAGGAAGAAGTCAACACGACGACTGCAGAAAGCGAGATGAGCATAAGAATTTTCATATTCAAGCCTGTGTTCGAAAGTGAAGAAAGAAAGGTAAACTGCCGAAAAGATTTTTGACAAATCTTTTATGGATCTTTACAATTCTCCGTTTCATCACAGGTTAGACAATGTTTGGATTCGTCCTATTTCTCCTTTTTTCTTTTCCCCTATTCGCTCAGCCCCCCGATCCCCATGATCCGCACTATGATTGGATGGATGCCTTGATCGAAAAGGATTTTCGCCCCTTCAAAGAGGGAATCTTCCGTAGATCGATAGATGCTACGGAAAATTCCCATGGCGCTTTGGTCAGACTGAAGGTCATCGACAACGAAGTCTATCCGGTAAAAGGAGATAAAGGCGCTGCCTATGGCATGTTGAACTACCTCGCCCAAACGTACGGTCTCCCCGACCTCGATATCCTCTATTTCCAACACGATGGAATTGAAGAGTCGATACAAGGAGGCGCGCCGATCTTTTGTTCTTCGAAAAGAAAATGGGTGCAGCAAGGACTGTATTTTGTGGATTGGTATACCACGATGCCCCATCCAGGATGGGATGGTCTGGTGGAGCATATCAATAGTATTCTAGAGAATCTTCCCTGGGAGCAAAGAAAGGCGCAGCTGATTTGGCGGGGTAAATCCACAGATGGCATCTATTCTGCGGAGACATGGACGCATCATCGTCGTGGGAAACTCTGCGCTCTCTCTCTTCAATATCCCGATCTTATCGATGCCAGGTTCAATGATACCGATATGTGGCGATCGAGACCCGATCCAGAAACGCTTGCAAAATATCTTCCTATGGGCAGCTCGATGTCCCATGCGCAGCAACTCGAGTATAAATACCAAATCATTCTAGATGGCGTATTCACGACGTATCCGGGTGATCGCTGGAGATTATTATCGGATTCGGTTGTGTTTATGCACCATGGAGATTTGGGACATTGGTTCTACGATGCCCTGGTCCCTTGGGTGCATTATATTCCTGTGGCCGGGGATCTTCATGATCTACCGGAAAAAATTTTCTATCTGCGCGAGCATGAGGACTTCGCAAAAAGGCTCGCAACCAATGCAAGAGACTTTGCACTCAGTTATTTGATGTCTGATCAGATCGCCGTCTATTGCTATAAAGCTCTTCTGAAATATGCGAGCTTGCAACAGTTTAGCGTTACACTTGGAAATGGCGGCAAATCTCGTGCGAGTTCTCAACGTCATCGTTGATCAAAGGATTGGCGCGCGTTTTTCGCTTTCGCGAAGGCCCAGGTTGCCATAGCGATGGTAATCGATGCTAAGGCTGATTTCTCGTAAATAATAGAGGAGCTCAAAGCGTCCATTAGCAAGAACTGGGTTAGTGAGAAGCGTAGAAGCATGTACTGCAGCTGCTCTATAAAGGCCTTCAGAGGGTTTTGAAAGCACGCGAATTCTCTGGAAGTTTCCTTGGGCGACGCGGGAAAGAAATGTTTCTTCGGATTCTTCGACCCATTTTATGCCCCGAATATCCTGATGCCAGAATTCGATATGAAGAATTGGGCTGCGATCAATTGCATAGCTGATTTCTAAAGGACAACCAGCGGCTAGCGCTGCAGCGATCGAGCGAATGATGTCGAGAGGGGAGTCATTTAAAGAGATACGCAAAACGATTCCATGGAAGGGACGGTAGCGAAAAAGATTATCTTGTCCGACGATTTTACTTGGATCGTGATCTTCTTGAAAACGTTTGGACCAATAGGAATAACTTCCTACGCTTGCATGCCAAAGACCGACGACTTCAGCGCTTAGGGAAAGTTTATCGAAATGTTTCGCGAGGGGCTGAAGCTTGGGAAGGATAGGATCTTTTTCTTGAGGAAGGGCTTGTTGCGTGGGCGTACAAAGCTGCGCGACATAATTGGGTCCCCCTGCTTTAGCGCCGGCGCCAAAACTACTGGCCTTGCATCCACCAAAGGGCTGTCTGCGAACGATAGCTCCTGTCGTTGTGCGATTGATGTAGCAATTTCCTGCGACAATCCGATCGATCCAGATTCTTTGTTCTCGGGTGTCGAGGGATTGAAGACCTGAAGTCAATCCATAGGCAGTCGCATTGACGATCTTGATGGCATGATGCAGATTATCGGCGCGCATGACGCCGAGAACTGGACCGAAGAGTTCGGTATGGTGCATGAAACTTCCTTCTTTCACACCGAGCTTCACCCCGGGAGTCCAAAGATTGGGATTATGCGGATCGCATTTGGGTTCGACGAGCCAGCTTTCGCCGGGATCGAGAGTTGTCAGACCGCGAAGGAGCGCATCGGTCGCAGGCCGTATGATAGGAGGGATTTTGGTCGACATATCCCATGTGCTGCCCACTTTCATATTGACGACAGCATCTTTGAGATGGTGCATGAAATGAGGATCGTCATAGACTTCCGCTTCCAAAATAGCGAGGCTGGTGGCGCTGCATTTTTGTCCGGCATGTCCAAACGCTGAATGGATTAAGTCTTTGATCGCGAGATCGCGGTCGGAAAGCGCTGTGATGATCATGCCGTTTTTGCCGCCGGTTTCTGCGGAGAGATCGAGTCCGGGATTGCAGCTTTTTGAAGAGTTTAGCCGTCGAGGTTGCGCCCGTGAGGATGACTGCATCTAGACGTGGGTCGCTGATCAATCGGCTGCCGACAGGCTCGTCGTGACAATTGATGAATTGGAGGACGTTTTTCGGAATGCCGGCATTCCACAGAATATTGACGAGGACCCATCCGGTAAGAATAGCTTCGGGCGCAGGTTTGAAGATCACGCAATTTCCGGCGATGAGGGCTGCAAAAATTCCTCCTGCAGGGATCGAAACAGGAAAATTCCACGGAGGAGCGACGAGAACGACTCCTTTGCCTTGCCAAAGAATGTCCTTGTTAAAGTCCATCTTCTGCATGCTGCGGCGGTAGTATTCCGCAAAGTCGATCGCTTCGGAAACTTCAGGATCTCCTTCGAGGATAGTTTTTCCCCCATCGGCCATCATGACGCCTATGAGATCTGCGCGATGCTCACGCATTTTTTCTGCGCAAAGATAAAGAAGGTGGGAGCGTTCTTTGACCGATTTTTTTTGCCAAAGCCTCTGCGCTTCTTGGGCGATGTCAAGGCATTGACTGACTTGTTCCCAATCTGCGAGAGCATACGTATAGAGGATGTGATAGAGTCTTGAAGGATCATAGCCTTCCCCTTTATGCTTAGTGCCCCGATATTCTTCTCCTCCGATGACAAGAGGGACATCTATGACAGGTTTTTTCTGCCAGACTTCGGCGATTTTATGGGCCCATCGTCGATTGGTTTCCAAAGCAAAGTCGGTGTCAGGTTCATTGTCAAATGGCGCGTCTTCGCTTAAGTGACGATGCGGAATGTCTCGGCTTTGCGTTCTTCGTGGTTTGGCTGAAGCTTTGTCTTTTTCTTCGCAGGCCTTCATGAAAAGAGAAACTTGGGTATCCCATTCTTGGGTATAAGGCCGGAGTCCGAACGTATGCCGTAAAAAGTTTTCAGGACCTGTATTTTCATCAAGACGCCGTATGAGATACGCCACGGCGCTTTGGAATTCTTTCTTCGTGGCGACAGGACAATACAGAAGCATGCTGCCTGCGAGGAATTGCACGACACGGCGCATGTGGTCGGCCATTCCTTCGAGCATTTCAAACGTGATCTCTTCCTCGACTCCTTTTTCTGCGCGGAGTAACAGGGCATAAGCGATATCGAAGAGGTTGTGGCTTCCGACGCCGATGAAGACCGCCTTGGCATGCTCAGGTTCGCAGGCAAAAGTGACCATCCGTTTGTAATTCGCATCGACATCCGATTTTTTTGTGTAGGGAGCTTGATGCCAGCCGCGGAGCGATGCTTCGAATTGCTCCATGGCTAAATTCGCGCCCTTCACGATGCGGATCTTGATCGGCGCGCCCCCATTTTTCACACGATGCATTGCCCATTCGGTCAGTTCTTTTTGGATGCTATGCGCATCGGGTAAGTAGGCTTGCAAAACGATCCCTGCAGAAAACGAGAAAAATTCAGATTCATTGAGCACGTCTTTGAAAAGCTCTTTCGTCAGATGAAGATCGCGATATTCCTCCATATCCAAATTCACGAACTTCTGTACCTTGGTGCCATCAGCGCGAGTAAACGTATTGTGCATGGCAGCGCGATAGAGTTGACGAAGACGTTCTTTGAGCTTTTGCAGCGTATGATCCCAACCAAGCAAATGAATTTGGCTGTAGATGGTGGAGATTTTGACCGATACGTATTCCACATCATCGCGCTCTTCTAAATCTTTCAAATAGACATTCAGGCGGAACTGCGCTTCTTCTTCGCCTAAGATAGCTTCGCCAAGATGGTTCAAGTTGAGCCGAACGCCCTCTGCTCTTCGTTTTTTCATATGATGCGCCAGCGCTAGATGTTCCCCGGGTAAAATCACGCTCGAGGTCTCTCTGCGTAAGGCGGCGATTGCCATAGGGACGAATAGAAAGGAAAGTGGGCGGCCAAAGAGGGAAAAAATCTTGAGTTGCAATCGCTTGGAGAAAGCGAGATAGCTTGGAACACCGAACTTTCGAAGAAGATACGTCATTTGATTGGCGATCCGCGAAGAGCGACTGCTGCGGAAACATTCATCCGTCATGCTCGTCGTGAAGGCTTTGCCCTTTGGGTCATCCATCATGCGAGCGAGCTGCGCCTGGATCGACTTTTCTTTGCGCGTCTGGATTCTTTCCGCTTCCAAGAGCATTTCAGCGGCGAGCTCGATCGCTTTTTCCTGATGCTCAGAAGGAGAGAGTTTTTGATTTTTGGCAGAAGCAATGATTTCCTGGGCACGAAGAATATGGGGTGACTGCGCCGAAGGGTTGTGCATTTACGCCTTTGGAAAATAGAGTGAGCTCTATACCTTTCCCTATCACATAAAGAATTTATTTTAACCTTCTCATTTACCTAGAGCAATTCCCTACAAGTCGTTAGCACTCAGCCTATTCATTTGCTAATTTCTTCGCCGTTTCTATTGACGGAAATAGGGTCTCAAGGTATTCTTATGCTTCACAAAGTAATCCCGATTTATCAGGAGTCATAGCATGTCGATCAAGAACATCAAACCGATGGGCAACCGCGTACTCGTCAAACGCTCACAAGCCAAAGCCACAAAAGGGGGAATTCTTCTTCCTGATTCTGCGCAAGAAAAACCTAAACATGGGGAAGTCATTGCCGTAGGACCTGGCAAACTAGACGATGACGGCACGCTTATCCCTATGAATGTTCGCGTTGGGGATAGCATCCTTTTCTCCGCCTACGCTGGTACGGAAGTCAAGTCCGACGATCAAGATGGGGAATACCTCCTCATGTCGGAAGATGATATTCTCGGTGTACTCGTTTAACAAATTCGCTAATCCTGGAAAAAACCTATGCCAAAAATGCTGCAATTCAATGAAGAAGCGCTCAAATCGATCCTAAGAGGCGTGAAAACGCTTGCTAAAGCAGTGATCGTCACCCTCGGCCCCAAAGGGCGCAATGTCGTCATCAAACGAAGGATTTGGGCTCTCCCCTATCGACTAAAGACGGCGTCACCGTCGCCAAAGAAATCGCCCTGAAAGACAAATTCGAAAACATGGGCGCGCAGCTCGTCAAAGAAGCCGCTTCCAAAACTTCTGATGTCGCAGGCGATGGAACCACGACCGCGATCGTTCTTGCCGAAGCGATCTACTCTGCAGGAGTAAAAAATGTCATCGCCGGCGCCAATCCTATGAGCTGTCAAGCGCGGCATCGACAAAGCTGTCGACGCGATGACCGAAGCTCTGCAACAAATTGGCTACGAAAGTCAGCAAGCCTGAAGAAGTGCAGCCAAATCGCCACGATCTCTGCCAATAACGATGCTGACATCGGCGCGATCATCGCGCGAAGCGATGGAAAAAGTCGGCAAAGACGGCACGATCACCATCGCTGAAGCCAAAGGGATCGATACCACCCTCGATGTCGTCGAAGGGATGCAGTTCGATAAGGGATATGTCTCTCCCTATTTCATCACCAATGCGGAAAAGATGACCGTCGAGCTCGACAACGCTCTCATCTTTGATCACCGATAAGAAGCTTTCTACTGCACGAGAAATCGTTCCGATTTTGGAAAAAGTCATGGAGAAAGGACAGCGTCCTCTGCTGATCATTGCCGAAGATGTCGATGGCGAAGCTCTTGCCACCCTTGTCGTCAATAAACTCAAAGCCGGCCTTCCTGTTTGCGCAGTCAAAGCTCCTGCCTTTGGCGATCGACGCAAAGCAATGCTCCAAGATATCGCCATTCTCACCGGCGCTACAGTCGTCACCGAAGAACTCGGACTCAAACTAGAAGAAGTCGGATCTGCATGTTCTCGGCAAAGCCAAAAAAATCAAAATCTCCAAAGAAGAAACGACGATCATCGATGGCGCTGGCGATCAAAAGCACGTCCAAGAAACGCATCGCGCAACTTCAGCGCAGAAATCGCCAAACAGCACCTCCGATTACGATCGAGAAAAACTCGAAGAGCGTCTCGCTAAACTCGTCGGCGGCGTCGCTGTCATCAATGTCGGCGCTGCAACCGAAACCGAACTCAAAGAGAAGAAAGGCACGCGTCGAAGATGCTCTGCACGCAACAAGAGCGGCAGTTGCCGAAGGGATTGTTCCCGGCGGAGGCGTCGCCTTCTTACGCGCTGTAAAAGCGCTTGACAAGCTCAAACTTACTGGCGATGAGCAAATCGGCGTCGAGATCATCCGCAAGGCAGCCTTTGCACCAGCGACCGCGATTGCAAATAACTGCGGCAAGCAGGGCAATCTCATTGCCGAGAAAATTTTCGAAGGCAAGGCGCATTGGGCTATAACGGCCTGACCGATGAGTTCAGCGACCTCCTCAAAGCAGGCGTCATCGATCCTGTTCTCGTGACCAAGAGCGCTCTTAGATCAATGCCGCTTCCGATTGCAGGACTGCTCATCACAATCGCTGCCATGATCACCGATAAACCAGAACCTAAGAAAGCCGCGCCTTCTATGGATGGCATGGGCGGTATGGGTGGAATGGGAATGGGTGGTATGGGCGGAATGGATGGTTTTTAATGCCGACCTATCCCTACCGTTGCGAGAAATGCGGACATACCTTTGATCTCTTCCAGAAAATCACGGAAGATCCTGTCAAAGATTGTCCCGCTTGCCTCGCTAAGGGAGAAGTTCGACGCGAAATCGGAGGAGGGTCTTCCCTTCTCCGATTTGAAGGAAGTGGTTATTACGCCACTGACTATAAGAAAGAAGCTCCCAAGGCGCATAAAAGTTCTTGCGCCTGCTGCAAGCCCCAGTCTCCTAAGGAGAAGCTGTCTTGAAACTCATTTCTTATAGGACTTAATCTTTTTCAATACGGTCAATCATTCAATCTCCGTCGACTATAAGTCGACTTCGATTTCCATGATGGACCCTATTGAAAAATCTTAAACTCCTCTAAAGAAAGCAGCTTCAAGACAACTTCTGACTGCGAAAAATAAATCCTAGCCAGCCATCTTCTTCACGATCAGCAAGCAATTCCCACCCACGAGTTTTTGTTTCTTGTAGATAGGCAGCTTTTTGTTCGAAAAGAATGCCCGACGTGATGGCGATCCCTGTAAATCCATGTAAATACGGATGCTCTTCCCAAGCGATCCGCTGTTCCGAAGAAATCATATTCAAAAGAAGAAGATCGCCCCTCTTTCCCTTCGGCCCAAATTGAAGGTTGTCGAGCTGATTGAGCTGGGCATTTTCTTGTGCATGGGCGAGCGCATCTGGACAAATATCGATCCCGAAGACTTGCTTTGCCCCAAGAATAGCGGCGGAAAGAGCGAGGATACCGCTTCCACATCCAAGGTCGATGACAGTTTTACCCGGGACATAGGCTTTCATCATAGAAAGCATGAGCCTCGTCGTCGGATGGGAACAATCGCCAAACCCCGGACCGGCTTTGAGTCGGATTCTGCGTTCACCGAGTTCGATATGGGCATAGCCCTCGCGGAAGTGCGGCGAATGCAGTGCCCACTGTTCATTCCAATTAATCATAATAGAAGCTGTTTTATAACTGGATTTTTCGATCTTTGGCGTTTTTTGCGATCTTTTACGTTGTCCTCCTCGGCCATATGCGGCTTCGCATATTGTCCTCGTAGGACATCGTAAAATCTCATCAAAAAACTCTCAAAGCTCGAAAAGTCGAGTTTTAAAACAAGCTTCTATAGGCCATTTTACCCTAATTTGGTGGTTTTAGCCTTGCTGAAAAACTATTCCATCCCCCATGATTTTCCCTCACATGCACCGGTAGCTCAATTGGATAGAGTACCCGGCTACGAACCGGGCGGTTAGAGGTTCAAGTCCTCTCCGGTGCGCCATTTTTTTTAGAGACTACCCCCGAATTAATCTTCACCCGGTCTCTTATGCCATACGAAATTTTTGCTTCCGGTCCCGTCGAAACCAATTCAATTCTTTTTTACACAGAGTCATCCCCACAGGCGCTTCTTTTTGATCTACCGCTCGGTTGCGTCGAGCTTTGGGAAACAAGGCTCAAGAAGCTCGGTAAAACCTTAGCGGTCATCTTGCTCACCCATTCTCATTGGGACCATCTCGCCGATGCGGCGGACGCAAAGAGAGCATGGAAAGTGCCGATCGGCGTCCACAAAGACGATAAGGGAAATTTAGAAAAGCCGGGTAGCGACGGGATTCCTCTTTGGGTTTCTCTAGAAGGGGTGGCGCCGGACTTTTTCTTCGTAGATGGGGAAGAAAAACGATTTGGCGATGTTTTAGTGCGGGTCTTTCATACTCCCGGCCATTCGCCAGGATGCGTTTGCTTCTATCTTCCCGAACATCATCTGCTCATCTCGGGGGATACGTTGTTTAAGGGGACCATTGGGAATATGAGCCTTCCAACAGCAAGACCCAAGGCAATGAAAGATTCACTGAAGAAAATCCTCGCGCTTCCTAAAGAAACGATCGTCATTCCCGGACATGGCGGGATCACGACAATCGGGAAAGAACAAGGGATCATCAAACACTTTTATGGAGACAACTATGGATAGCTTACTCATTGGAAAAAAGGCGCCTGCCTTCCGCGCCAAAGCTGTGGCGAATAAAGCCATCATCGATCTTTCTCTGGATGATTTTCAGGGGAAATACGTCGTTCTTTTTTTCTATCCCTTGGATTTTACCTTTGTTTGTCCGACAGAGCTTCACGCTTTTCAGGAAAAATTAGGGGAATTTGAACGAAGGGGCGCTCAGCTCATAGGATGCTCGGTCGATAGCCATTTTTCTCATCATGCTTGGGTCAGCACGCCGAAGACACAAGGTGGGATCGAAGGGGTCTCCTATCCCATTATTTCCGACTTGAACAAGAGCATTGCCCGTAGCTATCAGGTCCTCAAAGAAGATGAAGGCATTGCCTATCGCGGGCAGTTCCTCATCGACCGCAAGGGGATCGTCCGCCATCAGCTCGTCAATGACCTTCCTCTGGGAAGAAGCGTTGAAGAGGCGCTCAGGATCCTCGATGCTTTGATCCATTTTGAGAGCCATGGCGAAGTCTGCCCTGCTAACTGGCAGCAAGGCAAAAAATCGATGAAACCCTCGCAAGAAGGGCTCATTTCCTACTATAAGTGATCGTCGGAATGACGGTTGAACGTTAGATAGTCATAGAGGTCTTTTTCTTCGATGATGAGAAAGCTTTGATGGAGTTGGCAGACACTCTGCGATGCGTCGATGATGAGCGCATCGCCCACTCCTGGCATGCAAAGAGCGCTTAGGTGAATGGGAAAGTCCCGATTAGAAAGAAGTTTAAGCCCTTTCATGTAATCGGGGATACTAAAGCCCTCTTCTTTGACACGGTAGAAAAGAAGGTCGCGGTCATACATGAGCGCCTGGACAGAATAGAGAATGCCTTTACTTTGGCCAGGCGGATTGCCAAGCGTCACCGAGAGTTGCTCAAGAGTATGACAGGCAATAGGCGTACCGAAGTCGCCTTTCTCAGCTTCGCCAAAGATAAAAATCGTATGCCGCACGGTTGAAATACCGCCTATTTGCTTCTTTGCCCGACATATAGAAAAAAAACGCTATGTATGCAAGCGGCCTGATATGGTATAAAACTTGGATAGTGCATTTCAAAAGGGTGGGATTCCCATGTATAGGATCATGAGTTCTCTTCTGGTGTCCGTTTTTGCTTTGGCTTTCTTTTCAATGAAGCCGATCGAGCTCGATGCGCCTCTTCCTAAAGAAGAAGGAAAATGGCATCACGTTCCGGGAGAAATCTCTTTATTCCTAGATGAGGGAAGCCGCGGAGAAACCCTCCGATTTGTCGTAGAAGGGGAAGGTCAAAATCCTTCCGTCATTCTTTCTCTCGATTCGCCGAATAATCAGGACGAAATCAAAGCCTTTTTGAAGCAATGCAAGAGCTACTTGGATCCTAAAGGACGGTCTAAAAGCGCCGTTGTCGCTATGGGACGATCGGTAGCCGATCAAGTCCAACAATGGATTTCGGAAAATATTGCACAATCCGATGAACATGCCCCCGATCTCAATGGGGTGCTTTTTGGAATGCCAGCTTTGCAAGTCCTCCAGCAACCTGAGGGAAAAGAGCCTCTTGTCCAGGTGACCTATGGATTCAGCATGCCGAAGATGCAAACAAGCCGCGATCTTCGCAAATTCTGGAGCTTGGCCTTAGTGCAGCAGATGACCAAAGAAAGGCTGAAAGCACAAAAGATTTCCTGTGAAGAAGTTGAGCCTTCCTCGCAATTCCTTCTACCTGAAAAACGAATAGCGTATCGCTTAAGCATGAAAGAAACGGATAAGGACTTGAAGCGGTTCTTAAAAGGCATGCAAGAGATTCGGCAAGTAGGTTTTACAGGAGAAGAATTGACCGAAGCTAAGCGTGTATTTTCTGATAACTTGCATAGGCTTCAGCAATCCCACCCAACGAAAGGACTATCGACAGTTGCTTCTTTTCATGCCGAAGGTTTCTTGCGCAATTTAGGGCTTCTTTCCTATGCCTATTTTCTCGATTCGGCCTCGACTTTGATCAACTCGATTACCCCTGTGGATGTCGCAATTGCTTTGAATGAGTGCTATGACGATGAGAAACGGCAAGTCATCCTTCTTGCCAATGCCTCAAAAGGCGAGGCGATGGAATTGCTCGTGCGAAACGATCTCGATGAAAGTGACCAGCTTCATATCGATCATACATCGGATCCCGTTGCTACCGAAGCTGCTCCACCTGCATCAGATCCTTTCTTTCAGCTTACTTTGAATAAAGTTGATGAAGAAATCATCTACAAGATCATCGACACCATGGCGCGGGACAATGTGATTAAGCTCGGGTTAAAGCGCAAGACCATGGAACGAAAGGGCAAGAAGATACGCCATGTCCATCCGCTCCGCTTTCTGGGTTGTATCTTCAGCGACCCGCATTTGCATAGCTGCATGCGCGAGGTTCACCGCAGCATGTTCAAATGGAATGGATTCATCGATGGACTCAAAGATCGACTCAGGGAGGAAGGCGCAAGAGGGAACCTTTATCAATATGTTCCCGGTTTTGCCCAACTTTTGAATCGCGACCCGAAAAAAATCACCCACTACCTCGAAAAACGTGATTGGGACGGTTTAGTCAGATACCTTCTCTAGATAAAGTACAGTCTTGTACTTTTGGAAGGCCGTAAGCGAAAAGCAATTTTCGACTCTTTTTATATCCACATAAAATTTTTTCTTATTTTTTAATTCCGATGTTTATTCAAATCAAAGATCTTAGAAAGATCTATTTTCAAAAAGGTAAGCCGCTTACCGAAGCACTGCAAGGGGTATCCCTTGATCTCTATAAAGGAGAAATCCTTGGATTATTAGGCGTAAACGGGGCTGGTAAAACGACCCTTTCGACGATTATCGCCTCTTTACATCCTCCGACTTCTGGACAGGTTCTTTGGCAGGGACGTTCGATTTATGACGATATTCTCTCTTATCGAAAGATCATCGGTTTTTGCCCGCAAAAACCGAATCTCGATCGCACGTTTACGCTCGAGGAAAACCTCATTTTTGCAGGACGTTGCTATGGGCTGAACGCTTCAGAGGCAAGCCGGCAGAAAGATCGATTGATGGAGCAGCTGGAACTCACAGCCTATGCTAAATCCTATGTCGATTTTCTTTCTGGTGGCTATAAACAGAGGTTCTTAATCGCGCGCACATTGATGCATCGGCCGCAGCTTGTGATCCTCGATGAACCGACAGTAGGACTCGATCCCCATATTCGGCATCAACTATGGGACATTATTAAGGGCTTAAAAGAAGAGGGAGTGACCGTTCTTCTGACAACCCATTATCTCGACGAAGCGGAAACTCTTTCCGACCGCGTCTGCATTATCGACAAGGGACGTGTCCGTATCATCGACACGCCTGAGAAGCTCTTGCAAGATTATCAAAAAAACAAATTGGAAGATGTCTTTCTGCAGCTCATGCAGGAGGAGGACAAAAATGCTTAACACGATTCTTCAACTTCTTAGGCGCGATCTCCTGCGTTATAAAAGGGAGTTTTTCAGCAAGTTATTCGATACAGCTTCTTTGCTTTTTACGAACCTCGTCGTATTCGGCTACTTCATGGGGTCCTTTGGACTCACGAGCAGCTACGGCCCTTTTATGCTCATCAGCGCAATCGCGAGTTTTGGATTCTTCGATACTATCGGAAAGGTGAGCGAGTTGATTTCTGATATAGAAGGGGATCGCACGATTTCCTATACATTGACCCTGCCGATTCCCTCATGGTTGGTCTTTGTCTATATTGGAATCTATTGGGCGATCAATTCCATGTTGATCTCGATCTTGCTATTCCCGATTGGCAAGTTGATCCTTTTCGATCAATTCGATCTTTCGAAAATTTCGTATTTCAAAATGATCCTGATGTTCATCACGCTCAATTTGTTCTATGGCTATTTCAGCTTATGGATCACGAGCATGCTGAAGAATATCTCCAATCTCGGGATCCTTTGGGTCAGGGTGATCAATCCCCTGATCATGTTCGGCGCCTATTTTTATTCCTGGGTGGCGGTCTTTAAGGTTTCCCCGGTGATCGGCTATGTGAATTTGATCAATCCCCTCGTCTATGCTATGGAAGGGATGCGGGCAGCAGCTCTTGGCCAAGAGGGCTATTTGCCTTTCTGGATTTCAATGCCTGTGCTGCTTTTATTTACGCTTGCTTGCGCCTGGCATGGGATGCGCCGCCTGCAAAAGAGGCTCGATTGTGTACGATGAAAAGAATGTATTCATGGGGTAGTATTGCAGTTGATTAATCTTAAGAGGCTTCAGTGGTTAAACTGATCCCTCCGGTTTTGAACTCGACGACGATCTTAAAGCGGCTTACCGGCACGCGTCCCATGCGTGAAGGACGCTTCAACATTTCCATAAGCGAGTTTCCACAGAAAAAAATTGTTCATTGCTATGGCATGGGAGGCTCCGGCTGGACGACGCTTTTCGGATCGGTTGCTAAGGCTATCCGTCTATTTGAAGAGGATGCAGAGAAAAAAACCGCGATTCGTGTGATCGGGTCGGGCTGCATGGGCCTGACATCAGCGATCGAACTGGCAAGAAAGGGGTATAAAGTCGCGGGTATTACCACAAAAGAGCTCTATGACATTCCTTCGTGGCGCGCTGCAGGGCTTTTTGGAATGATATCGCTCAAAACATCTCCGGAAGAGATGCAAAATCTCGAAGAAATCGGCATAGAAACATTTGCGATGCTCCAAGCAATCGACCGAGGAGACCATCCCTATATTTCCCGAGATAGCGTCCGATTCATGCCTGCCTATGCGAGCGAAGAGACGGAAGTAGGTGTCGAGGGACTCGAAGCTAAGGGGTTGCTTCCTCCTTGCGAAGAGGTCGATCTTGAGTTCGAGGGGGGAAGAAAACATCTCCATTTTCTTAAGCATATGACCTATTTCATGAATACCGCGAGAATCATGCAGCAGCTAACCGCTGAAGTAAAACGGCTTTGCATCCCCATAGAAATCGATTATGTGAACGGATTCGATCGTGTAAAGGAATCGATCATCTTTAATTGCAGCGGGATAGGAGCAAGAGAACTCAATCGCGACGAACTTTTGATTCCTGTTCGAGGCCATCTGGTGTCTCTTAATAAGGGCGCAGGCGTTGGTCATATGGACTATATGCTCTGCACCAAGGTTCACCAAGAGGGAAATGAGGAATATATCTATATGTTCCCTAAATCCCTGGAAGTGGTTGCCGATGAACCTCTTGGCATTCCTTGCCATGCGACATTAGGGGGTACGTTTATTCCCCACGCAGATAGGTTATCAGAAGCAGATCTGGCCGAACTCGATCGGTTAGAATTCCATAAGTTATTGGACCGCAATAGCTTATTTTTCTACGGAACCCCCTTTCCCCAGTATTAGACCTTTGTTTCTCGAGTTAACGCCCCATATAAACTTTATTTGACCGAAAAAAGGAAATTGTGAATAACCCCGATTAGAGGGGGAGTTCCATTAATCTCCTAGAGACCCCTCTATAAGGAGGGATAGTTCTTTGAAGAAGTACTTTTCTTCACGACCTATTCGGTTGAATTACCTGTATTTTGGGATCATCTTTCTCTTGCTGGCGCTCCTGCATGGGTGGAGTGTTTATTTGACGGGGAAATTTATGAATACCGCCCCTTGGGTATTCATTGCTCAAGCTATCCTTCAAGCAGGGATAGAGGCACTATTTCTTGCCTATATCGCCGCCTATCTTCATGCCCGTAAGGCGCGTTTTCTAGAAAAGCTCTTCATTTCCTTCACATTGGTTTTATGTATTGTCCATATCATCGATTTCCATCTGGTCCGTTTGATGGACCTGTCGATTTGGTATAGCGTTGATTTTATTCTGGATGAATCCTGGAGAAATTTCGTAGAACTTCTCATTGCCAGTACCGTTCCTTTCTCTAAAATTTTCCTCGGTCTCTTCCTCCTTAGTCTAGGGTTGATTGCGGTGATCTGGTTTTTCTCCAAATCTCAGAAGATTTTCATGAAGAAGCGCAGATGGGAGAAAGCTTTCAAACCGGGAAGAGTGATTGCTTTAGGAGTCCTTACTTTAGGGATATGGGAATATGCAGCGATGCAATCCCTTACCCCCGAAGCCTACGATCGGTTCGCGAAGGCGCTTCCCTGGAAAAGGGGGCTGCTTTTCCATACGAAAGCCCAAGAGCTCGAATGTTCTTTGAAACCTGCAATGTCTCCCCAGCTCATGGGAGAGAAGCTCAGTGAGCAATTCATTGAGCCCAAGCAAAAACCTAATGTCTTCCTATTCGTCATAGAAACGCTACGGGAAGAATATCTCACCGAAGAAACAGCACCGCATCTTACAGCATTTAGGCAACCTCAGCGGCCTACGACCTATTCGAGTTCTAATGCGACACAAGATTCCTGGTTTTCGATCTTTTACTCACAAGCACCTATCTACTATGGCGATATGCATAGCGCCGAGTGGAAGGGAGGAAGCCCCATCCTCGAACAGTTCAAAAAAGCGGGCTATAAGCTCCATCTCTACTCGGGTTCTCGGTTGACCTACTATGGAATGAATGATGTGATCTTTGGCTCCGAATATTCGCTTGTCGATGATGTTTATCTCGATCTTCCCTCGCGGGATCGTCCCTCTTGGCTATGCGATCAAACGATGATGAAACATCTTTGTGATGATATCGACAAATACAAAACGGAAGATGGGCACCTGTTCATTGTATTTATGGAAGCGACCCATTTCGACTACAGTTGGCCGGCTTACCAAGAGAGTCGTTTCACTCCCTATACGAGCGATATCAACTTTTTTAAAGAAGCCTGCTTCCAGACGAACCTCTTCGAAATTCAAAACCGCTATCGCAATGCTATCCATTTCGTCGACAAGTTATTGGGGCAATTTTTTGAAACCCTGCATAAAGTCAATCGCTTCGACACGTCTTTAATCGCCATCACCGCCGATCATGGAGAAGAATTTTTCGAACATGGCAATTTGTTCCATGCTTCAGCGTTAAGTCAGGAACAGATTCGGGTACCGATTTACATGCATCTTCGGGGCCTGCCCCTACAAGGAAAGATCCTGTCCCATGTCGATATCATGCCGACCCTCACGCACTGTGTCTTTGGCGATGAACTTGGGCGAGGAGTGTTTTATGGAAAATCGGCATTCAAGAATACGCCATCGGTAGCGATGTCTGGCCGGTATAATGGAAGTCGAAGTCCCCACGAATTTATTTTGCAGAATGACAAGGTTAGCCTGCATGCGCGCTTCGATAACCCAGCGAGGCCCGCCCGTTCCAAGAAGATCAAAATCCTCTCTTATCAAAATGAAGAGAACCCTTCCCAAGAAGTCACTTTCGAACACTTAAGTGAGGTATTCGGCAGTGCTTTCACCGATATTTTTAAGTAGATAGATCCCTAGAATTTCCATAATATAATTTCATAAATATTCGAGGGTTCTATGAAAACGGTTGGCTATGCCAGTCTTTTATTCATCTCTTCGCAGATTTTTGGGGAAGGTGATGAGACCTTTCTTCAACAAGAAGTTCAAGAGAACCAGTTGATTAGCATCGCAACACCGTCAGCTCAACGAACGCTCGTAGCCAATGCACCCACCTCTTCGAAAAAACAAAAAGCAAGTAAAAGGACAACGATCACACCCTCTGCAAGAGGATGCCCCAAAAATAGATCTGGAGGATTTGTCTTTGGCGATGCTCTCTATTGGTATGCAAGACAAGATGGATTGAAGCTCGGCTCTGAAGCAACGAGTGTGTTTGGTCCAGGTACGGATATGCATGCAGGATCGTTTATTGTTAAAGATCTGAATTTCAAATGGGATTGGGGTTTCCGGCTAGGTCTTGGTTACAATCTCCCGTATGATGGATGGGATCTCTATGCAGATTGGACACGTTTTCATACACATGCGAGCCGAACATTCAATGGCATCGGAATCTATCTCTTTCAACTCTTCGGGCTGAATGTACTGCCTACTGAAGCAAGTAGTCATTGGAAATTCGATTTCGATACGATTGATGTTTTTCTAGGCCGGGCATTATTTTTGAGCAGGAGATTTTCGATGGAACCTTATGCAGGACTCAAGACCGCATGGATCCACCAAAAAGTAACATTGCAAACTCCATTTAACCCTATGAATGACGAAAGTGCTCCGACTTTGATGACCAGAAAAAACAATTTTTGGGGTATTGGCCCGGCATTCGGCACAGGAGCTCGTTGGGTACTGGGTTGCAATATCGGGATCTTTGCTGACATAGACATTGCCTTTCTAAGCGGTTGGCTACATGCCCCAACTCATTATATATCTCCAGACGGACCGCATCCGTTTAAATTAAATGAGAATGTCTTACGTACGATGAGCTCGATGACATTGGGATTGGATTGGGGACATTGTTTTAATGGAAGATACAATCTATCGTTTCGCGCCGGCTATGAAAGCCAATATTGGTGGAATCAATTCAACAATTCCAACTTATTGGGTGATTTACAACCTGATTATGACTTGACGTTGAAAGGACTGTCCCTTCGGGGCAGATTTGATTTTTAAGAAAGAATATTCCCTGCGAATTCGGAAGTGTTGCCAAGCTCTGCTTCGATCTCGAGGAGGCGGTTGTACTTAGAGATGCGTTCGCCTCTCGATAAAGAACCTGTCTTGATTTGTCCGCAGCCACAGCCCACGGCGAGATCGGCGATGAAGGGATCTTCTGTCTCTCCTGAGCGATGGGAAACAATCGAACGGAAATTATTGCGTTTGGCCATATCGATCGCATCGAGTGTTTCAGAAAGGGTGCCGATCTGATTGAGCTTGATCAGGATGGCATTGGCAGTTTTTTCTTCGATCCCTCTACGCAAGAATTTGAGGTTGGTGACGAAGATATCATCGCCGACGATTTGAAGATTTTTTCCCAATAGCTTGGTCAAATGTTTCCAGCCTGCCCAATCGTTTTGATCGAGAGGATCTTCTAAAGAAGAGATCGGATATTTCTCGCAAAGTCCTTTGAGATAGTCCGTCTGCTCCTCGCTAGAGCGGCGAGCGATTTTTTTCTCTCCCGCTTGCACTTTCTTTTTTTCGATGTAGATGCCCGTTTTGGCATCGTAGAATTCAGAAGCGGCGCAATCAAGAGCAAGGGAAACCTCATCACCTGGACGATAGCCGGCTGTTTCGATGGCCTCCAGGATCACATCGAGAGTCTCTTCATTGCTCTTAAGGCGAGGCGCGAATCCCCCTTCATCGCCAACAGAGACGGTGAGACCGCGCTTTTGTAGGAGCGTTTTCAGAGTATGGAAGATTTCAGAACCCCAGCGGATAGCCTCATGAAGAGATTTAGCGCCAGTAGGGCGGATCATGAATTCTTGGAAATCGAGGAGGTTGTCGGCATGTGCGCCGCCGTTGACAATGTTGAACATTGGACAAGGTAGAATGCGGCTATTTTCTCCACCGAGATAGCGAAAAAGAGGCGTGCGTTGCGATGCGGCAGCAGTTCGTGCGGCAGCCATGGAAACGCCGAGAATGGCGTTCGCTCCAAGGCGGGACTTATTCGGCGTGCCGTCAAGATCGATCATAGTCGTATCGATTAGTCTTTGGGCGAAGATCGATTGACCTTTGAGAGCTTTTGCGATTTCTCCCTCGACATGGGCAATTGCTTTTCTTACCCCTTTTCCGAAATAGCGTCTGGAATCGTTATCGCGAAGTTCGACCGCTTCATGCTCTCCTGTCGAAGCGCCTGAAGGGACGCTGGCTTTGGTTCCGACGCCTTGGTCGGTGATCACGGCGACTTCAAGTGTTGGATTGCCGCGGGAATCGAGAATTTCTAAAGCCTTGATCGATGCGATACGGGCCATGAGTGTCTCTAACGATGTTGATGCTCTGCTGAGAGATCGGTCATTAAAGCGCAATATGAGTCAAAGCGCAAGGGGGAAATCCGTTCTTCTTCAACCGCTTTTTGTACGGCGCAATCAGACTCTTGGAGGTGGCTGCAATTGGGGTAGCGGCACTTGAGCCCGATCTCGAAAATCTCAGGGAAATATTCGGCGATTTCTTCTTTTTTGAGGTCCCACATGCCGAAACTCCGTATGCCGGGCGTGTCGATGCAAAATCCTCCCCCTTCGATGGGAAGAAGCCTTGCGGTCGTCGTCGTATGACTCCCTTTGTAGGTGTGGCTTGCGAGCTTGCCGATGGGCAAATTTTTATCGAGGACGGCATTGATGAGAGATGTTTTGCCAACGCCCGATTGTCCGGAAAAAACAGAGGCTTTGTTGTGCATGATCTCTTTAAGAGCTTCGATCCCCTCTTGCGTCGTCGTGCTAATGGCAAGGATGGGGATTCCCAAGGAGCGATAGGTTTGCATAAAGAGTTCAAAGAGCGCCTTTTCATTTTCGAGGAGCAACTCTTCGGAAAGAGTTAAGGCAGGAGCCGTTAATAGATCGATCTTATTGACGAGGATGACCGGCTGCATGTTTCCCTTTTGCGCGGCGATGATATAGCGATCGATGAGAAAGGGCTTTAGCGGAGGTTGAAGGACTGAGCAAGTAATCAGCACCTGATCGATATTGACGGCGATGAGCTGTTCTTTGCGTCTGGAGAGATTATCCGCTCGAGAAAGAATCGACCTTCTCTCTTTGATTTGCGCGATGGTGCCGCTTTGATTTTCCGAAGACGATTCAAAGAGAACAAAATCGCCGACTGCGACTAGGTTTTTCATGCGGGTATTTTGCTGTTTCAAGGTTCCTTTGAGCGTGCAGAGAATTTCTTGGCCATTATGAGCGACTAAGATTCCTTCAGAGAGAATGGCGAGAACGCGTCCTTCCAAAAGAAGCTGCGAAGTTTCTTCAACCGGCTGTTTCTTTTTTTGATCCTGATCGGATTTTTTGAATTTGGAACGATCTTTAAAACTCGCTTGTTTTCGCTCATGCCTTTGTTCTTTCCGTTCCTTGTACTGGAATGCTTCATCCCAATCATCGTGTTTATTCATGACGTGGACCTTGTAAAAGATAAAGGAGGATTCCACCGGCAACCGCTGCATTGAGCGACTGCATCTTTTTATTCATGGGAAGAGAGATAGAGGTAAAACGGCTTACGATAAAAGGGGAAAGACCTTGGCTTTCATTGCCGATGGCAAGAAGAAGTGGGGAGGGAAGAGATGCGAAGGTTGAGCTATCATCCCCTCGGGGGTCTGCGGCAAGAAGTGTCCAGGATTGCTTGGAAAGGAGGAACTCAAGACTTTTTTCATCGCCATAGGAAAAGGGAAGGGAGAAAATGGCCCCTTTGGAAGCCCGCAGCGCTTTATCATTGAAGAGATCGACGCTCCCTTCTAAGAGAAACACGCCATCCCATCCAAAGCCAAGAGCTGTTCGTAGCAATGTGCCCAGATTGCCGGGATCCGCTATCCTATCCAAGACCAATACCCGTCGTTTATGAGAAAGATCGGAAGAAGGGGGTTTTTCGATTTCCGCCACGATTTCTTCTGCGCTCACAAGCCCGGTGATTTTTGAAAGGATTTCTTTTGATACAAAGAGAGTTTCCTCGGCATTGTAGGAAAAGGATGCAGACGATCCTTTTTCCAAAAGAACTCTTTTGAACCTTCGGCTTTTCGAGAGCTCTTCAAGGACATTTCTTCCCGTAATGAGAAGCGTTCCTTGCTCGTCTCGATACGCTTTGCTTTTGCGCAAATGGACGAGATGTTTGACGATCGGATGTTGTAAACTCAAAATTTCTTTTGTTAACATGCTGGTAATGAGGATATGAAGAATATCATGGCAGATCGTCGTTTCTCGAACAAGAAAGCCCTTTCTCTTAGCCTTGGCTTTCGCGTTTTATTCTTATCGCTGGCGCTGGTTGCTCTTCCTTTAATCGTCTTCATTTATCTGATGTATGCGCATCTATCTGAAATCAAACGAGAAGAGGCAGTTACCCAATTAAGCCTTCTTGCCGAAGTGCAGGAGGCTGGAATTGAAGAAAAGATTCTATTTATCAAAAAAAATCTTCACCTGGCAGCCCAACTTTCGCAAACGATCACAAAAAAAGAGACCTTGAATGCGCTTTTTGAGCAGATGGTCGCTACCTCTGAAGTTCTCCTTTTAGTACAAAAGGATCCCAAATTGGGATGGATGACTGTAGGGGGTTCTAATTCCTCGCTTTTTCAAATGCCGCCGCCTTGCCCACTTCCAGAAGGTTCCGAAGGTCTACAAACATGCTCTTGGCAGAATCAAGACATGCTATTTTTCACAGAATCTCTGCCCAATCTCTATCAAGTATGTCTGATCGTTCCTTTGCAGGAGTTTGCTTACCAGGAGCAGGGAATCGAGATGCATCTTCTGAAGGCCGGAACTTCGACTCCAGAGAAGACCTTTGTAATCCCCTATACGCAATTAGAACAAGGGCAGACGATCAAAGTCCCCCATGGCATGGATCGGATTGGTACGCAGATTCCCATCTCCGGTACTTCTTATGAGGTCATGATCGATCTTCCGCTGAAGTTCGAGGGTATCCATGAACATTTTTGGTCTCTGGTTTTCTGGATCGTCGGATTACTCATTGTTGTGGGAGGAAGTATCGTCTATTGGCTTGCCCACAAGATGGCAAGGCCTCTTGCCAATCTTGCCCAGGTGATGCGCACAGTAGAAAGCGGCAACTATGATGTAGAGTATGTCGAAGAACCGTTTGGGTTTGAGATCAATCATCTTGGAGACTGCTTCAATCACATGCTCAAGACCATGTTGGAAAACATAGGCGAAGCGAAGAAGCAGACGATGGAAAAGGATGTTCTTTCTAGTGAGCTTGCCATCGGACATGAAATCCAAAAAAGCCTTTTCCCAAGGTCTCTGCCGCAACTGCCCCATCTCGACATCGCCGCCGTTTTTCATCCTGCGGGCAAAGTCGCTGGCGATTTTTATGATCTCTTTGCCGTGCAAGGAAGGCTTTTGATTGTGATGGCGGATCCGGCAGGTAAGGGAATCTCAGCGTGCCTGTATGCGCTTTCTTTACGAGGGATGCTACGTAGCATGGCCAAAATCGGCAAATCCCTTGAGGAGATGATCACCGTCGCACAACAACTCTTGCAAGCAGACGCAAAGAAAAGCGGCATGTTCATCACAGCCTGGATTGGTATTTTGGATACGTCTACTTTGGAGTTGAATTATGCAACCCTCGGGCATTTCCCTGCGCTTCTTCGAAGAAAATCGAAATTGCAGGAACTTACGACCAATGGCAGTGCGCTAGGAGTTGAAACGCATAAACATTTAGAATTAGCGACAATCCGCTTGGAGCCGCAGGATCTTCTTTTTCTCTATACCGATGGGCTGCTCGAGGCATTTAAGAATGATGGAAAAGCGTTATTGGAAAAAGTCTCTTCTGTGAAAGAAACACTCTCCGCAGAGAAGTACCTTGAAGCCATCATCCCGCCTCCGCCTTATATCGATGATTTGACTCTCGTCGCTATTAAACTCATATAGTAGTATCATTACGATGATGAAAAAGATAATTCTTATTTTACTTTTTGTTTCTCTTGGACTTGCGGCTCTTGTACTTTCTCGAAAAACCGATCCTTTAGAAGAACAGTGCCCTTTTTGCAGCGAGCAGATCCTCGAAAGGCAAACTGTTTACGAACAGGAGAGCATTCTTGTGCTCTATCCACATAAACCCGGTATTCCAGGACATGTCTTGATCGTGCCGAAACGGCATGTGGAGCGCTTTGAAGAACTAGAAAATGAAGAATTGATCGCCATCAAGGAAGTCGTAGAAAAAATCCATGGCGCTGAACAAGAGCTTTTTGGCTGCGACGATTACATTTTGCTGCAGAAAAATGGTCCCACGGCGGGATTAAGCGTGCCCCATTTGCATTTTAATTATTACCCGACGAAATCGGAGCAAGGGATGGGAATTCTTTACTGCGCTCGCCTTTTTCTCATGTCGCGGCTTCCCCCGATGAGTGAACAAGCAATGATAGAGGCAGTCGGGAATCTAAAAGAGGTGCTCAACCCTTCTGCAGATTTAGCCTACGAGCATGCGCCTCTGCAAGATGATGACTCAGTAGATCATACGTTCTAGCGAACTTCTCGATGGTCTTTTTTTCGCTTTCTGAAAGGCCTTCCGCCATTTTCAAAAAAATCGCCACTTCTTCATCGGAACTTTTCGCTGTAGGAAATAGCCGCGTGGAAAAAAAACGATTGGTCTGGACGTCATAATCAAGAGGAAGGGGGAAAGCTGCCCAGGTACTGGGAGTTTGGTCCACGCCGGTCAAATCATTCAATTCCGACGCATAGATAGAAGATGTGCCCGCTAGCTCAGCATGTTTATGCACATGCGAGGCTTCGATCGCATGCGTCCTGTCGTAATCGGCATTCGTAGCATAATCACGATGACTATCGATGGGTAAGTTGTGAATTTCAATGCGAGTGTTGGCCATGGGATTAGAGGCTCTCTATGATTTTTTTGTTCGTGGAACTGATTTCTTTTTTGATTGGATCGATTATTTTAGCTTCATTCGACTTAAAAAAGTCGGGTGAAGCTAAAATAATCGATCCAATCGGAAAATAAACTGTTCCGCGAATTAAAAAAATCATAGAGAACCTCTTACTTGGTTAAATTAAGTGCACGATCGAAATCCACAGGTGCTGATTCTCGGCGGAGGATTTCTTCTTGGTTTTGGGTAATTTTTTTGTATTCCTCGAATGTATGGATGATCTGCGGCCGTACATAGACGATGACATTCTTTTTATCATCTCTGCGGGAATTTTTGCTAAACGCAGCACCGATAAGTGGTAGGCCGCCAAGACAAGGAATTTGAGATTTCCTATGGGATTGATGATTGCGCATCATACCCGTCAAGACGAGGAAGTGTTGATCAGGCACATGGACCTGTGTGGACATATCGGTTTTGGTCGTGCGAATACCGCCGACATCGGAAAGAGAATTCGAAAAACCCCCTTCGCCATGCGCTTCAGAGATCTCCTGCTTGATTTCGAGCGTAATGACGTCATCATCTCCGAGCATCGGTGTGATGCTAAGAGAAACCCCTACATCGCGATATTCAATGTTGGAGGTCGTTTGCTGGCTTGCGCCGACTGTTTGCGTCACCGATCCAGTAAAGGGGATGTTGTCGCCGACGAAAACCCTGGAGTTCTTGTTATCTTGGGTGATGATCTTTTGATTGAGCACGATGGTAGAATCGCCATCGACTTGAAGCGCGGAGACGAGCGAAGCTAAAGAAAAGTAGCCTTTTCCTTTATGCAGGATCATGTTGCCGATGACGCCAAGATTGAAGCCGCCCGTTAAAGGAAATTGGGCAAGTCCGCTTGGAGCGCTGCCCATTCCGGAGGGCAGTGTTTGCCCAAAGGGTCCAACGCCGCCACCGGTTCTAGGCGCAAGATTTCCTACTCCGCCGCCGAGCCGATTATCCCATGCTCCGCCAGCGGCCCATTCGAGTCCGAAATCGAGGCTGCCGCGCATGTCGGTTTCGATGACGAGGACTTCGATGAAGACCTGTTTCAGAGGGGCATCGATGGATTCGATGAGTTTTCGGAGGGAGAGGATTGTAGCCTCATCTCCAGAAGCGAGAAGGGAATTGGTCGCTTTTACCCATTGAAGGGAATGGATAGCCCCGATCAACTTTAGAGGAGGATCGGGCTGTTTTTGCAGTTCTTCTGCGATTTTTTTAATCGCGCTTTCAACATCGCTTCCTTGTTGATACTGAAGCTTCTGCGTCATGAATTCGCGTTCTGTAGGTGCATAAGGAAATGCCGCGAATTCAGGAGAGGCTGTGAGTTGATTGCCCTCGGCTTTACCGGTCTCTTTGAGAACTTGAGCCAGTTCATTCTTGTGAATGACGAAATATCCTTGTTGCTCGACGACGAAAAGCCCCCGCACGCGAAGCATTTGGATCAGCGCTTTGACCACTTCTTGAGGGGTGACCGGTTTGCCGGTAGAGAGGGAGATATTGAATTGAAGCTCTTTGTGATCGTAGATGAAATTGACATTCGAAATTCGACTGACAAAGCGAAGAAATTCCTGAACAGGAACGCTGTGAAAATTAATGCTAAGTCTTTCTGGGTCAGTAGGAAGGATTTCTTCAGGCGATTCCGAAATGATCTCGAGTTCTGCATCATTGTCATCGGCAAACAAAGAAGTAGAACAAAGAAATATCAATAAAAGTTTTACAAACGGATTCGATCGAAATGAGTTCATAATTATCTTTAGTCGCAGACATATTAACTCACTTATCGATTTTTTGTTGAGAAAATTAGAAAAGAATCAAGTTTTTGAATTGGTAGAGCGACAGAATTTTTAGATTGCTTTAGTTAAGAAAGCGAAATTATCTGAAATTAACTAATCCGCCTCGTGTAATGAAGCGGAATTAAAATGCAGGGATGACTTCTCCATGGAAATGATCCAGGATGAACTGTCGAGTCTTATCCGAGGTAAGTGCTTGCTTCAGTTTTACTAGATCCTCGCGATTTTCCTCTCCGCAACGAACGACGAGAACATTGACATAGGGAGAATCTGGCCCTTCACTAGCGAGTGCATTCTTTGAGACGGTGAGATTCGCCTGTAAAGCGTAGTTCGTCGGGATCGCCGCCAAGGCAACGTCATGCAAGACACGAGGCAATAATGCGGCATCGACTTCGAGAAATTTAAGATTTTTAGGATTCGCGGAGATGGAAAGGACTGTAGGGGGACTCTTAGTTACGGAAGACAGTTCGATAAGCCCCTGACTTTGCAATAGATACAAAGCTCTTGCTTCATTCGTTGGATCATTGGGGATAGCGACTTTAGCTCCATCGGGAAGATCCTTTAACGAGGTAAGTGAAGCTGAATAAAGGCCTAAAGGCTCTATATGGATTTTGGCGATCGGTACGAGACAGTAATGGTACTGGGCAATCTGACTCTGGAGAAATTGCTCGTGTTGGAAATAATTGGCATCGACATCTTTGTCTGCCAGAGCGCGATCAGGGACATTGTAGTCGAGCACCTGGATGATTTGTAAATCGACGCCTTCTTTTTTCAGATCGTCTTTGATCGATTCGAGAATGATGGCATGCGGAGTCGGTGAAGCGGCGACTCTGAGTTTATGGGTATTCGAAGAAGAACAGGCGCAAAGGAAACTACAAGCAAGCAAAAAGAATTTTGTGATGTGCTTCATGAGGAAAGTCCTCGCCGTTGCAAAACGCTTTTCTTCACTCTAGCTCCGAGAAATTGCGTAAGTTGCACAAGGAGTATCAAGAGAATGATCGTCGCGATCATCATAACGACATCAAAACGCAAATAGCCGTATTGAATAGCTACTTTGCCAAGCCCCCCACCCCCAATCATACCGACCATTGTGCTGTAACCAATGAGAGTCACTGTAGTAGTTATAAAAGCTTGAATCAAACCAGGCAAGGACTCTCGTAAAAGAACGCGCAGAACAATCTGAAGTGGCGTTGCGCCCATCAAAAGAGAGGCTTCAACGGTTTGACGATCGACATTTTTTAAAGCATCTTCAAAAAGTCTTGCAATGAAGGGCGCCGCAGCAATCGAGAGTGGGACAATGGAGGCCTCTGTGCCAAGGCTTGTGCCGACGATAAAACGGGTCACAGGGATGAGCGCAATCATGAGAATGGCGAAAGGAAAAGAGCGCCCGATACTCACCAGCCATTCAAAAAAGGCATTGTAGCCTCTATGAGGGAATAAGCCTCCTCGATCTGTTACACAAAGTAGAATTCCCAGAGGAAGACCTAGGATCGAGGCGATAATAGCCGAACAGAGGACCATGTAGAGCGTATTGAAGGTTTCGATCGGCAAGACTTGCCAAAGCAAAGAAAGTTCCATGTCAGTTTCCTAAGAGTTCTATGCCGACGTTCTTGGAGGCAAGATAACGGAGGGCTTTGTCGAGCTGATTTTCATCGCCGCAGATCTCGACGATAAGCGTGCCGACAATTTCCTCTTGGATGGCATCGAGCCATCCCGAGAGAATATTGATATCGATATGGCATTCTCGGGCCATGGTGGAAATGATCGGTTCTTGAGCGCTTGCGCCGTGGAAAGAAAGACGAGCCATTTTTCTTGTAGACGTTGGCGGTGAAATACCCGGAAGCTGGTGATGGGTCATCTGCAGGAGTTTTTTTGTAATACTGTGCTGAGGCGAGGTAAAAAGGTCGACCGTTGGCTGACACTCGACAATTTGCCCATGAGAAAGAACTGCAACGCGATGACAAATTTGCCTTATGACTTCCATTTCATGTGTAATGAGCACGATGGTGAAATTCAGCTGTTTTTGCAACCGTTTGAGCAAGTCTAAGATTTGTTTAGTGGCGGAGGAGTCAAGCGCCGAAGTGGCTTCATCGCAAAATAGCAATTTGGGACTTGTCGCAAGGGCTCTTGCAATGCCGACCCGTTGCTTTTGGCCTCCGCTTAGTTCCGATGGATAAGAGTTTTTTTTATCGGCAAGAGAAACCCATTCTAAGAGTTCATCGACGCGTGTTTGGATAAAGTCGCGATCTTTCGAGACGATTTCTAAAGGGAAGGCGATATTTCCAAAGACGGTGCGCGAGGAAAGCAACTGAAAATTTTGAAACACCATGCCGAATTCTCGGCGGATTTGCCGAAGTTCGGGTCCCTGCAGCCCAGTAATTTCGGTACTCTCAAAAAATATCTCTCCCTCAGAAGGCTTTTCAAGAGTGCTCAGGCATCTAAGAAGTGTCGATTTGCCGGCGCCGCTTGGTCCGATGATCCCAAAAATTTCCCCTTCATGAACATCGAGATTGATTGGATAAAGAGCCTGGAGGGTTTTTCCCTCGGAGGAAAAAACTTTTGAAACATTTCGGGCTTTGAGAAGAGTTTTCATAGGGGAATGAGGGTAGCAAAGGACATCTAATTGGACAATGGCCAAACAGGGGAGCTTCGAAGAAGTTTCAGGAGTTCTTCTTTGTCGTCGATGCTAAAATTCGCAGCAAATCTCTCGGCTTCCTTGAGGAGTTTGCCCATGATGGGGCCAGGAGTTACCCCAGAGCGTACCAGGTCTTGCGAAGTGATAAGAGGGGTTTCTTGCCTCATTCTTTCAATGTAACGCCAAAGAGCCTTTTTTCGGGCTTCGTGCGTAGCGGAAAAATTCTCTTTTTCCTCAATCGAAAGCCGCGCGGCGTAGATCTTGAGGCATAGATCCGAGTCTTTGTCCGCATAGAAGCGGACCCATTCAATCGGTTCGAGATTCGACTGCCAATCGAAGGGCATTTTGAGCATTTCGAATGCAGAATGTAGCTTGCGGGTGAATTCCCTTTCTTCTCGAGAAAGTTTGAGATAGTCGCAAATATTGTGCCAATCCTCAAGAGAACTTTGAGGAAAAACTTCTAGTAATTCGGCGATCGCTGGAGCCCCTTCAGGAAATTGTTCTACACAAGAAAGCCTTCGTTCGATTTCGCCTGCGGGGATACCGCGAAGCTGGGGGAAAATCGTGGAGAGCAATTTTAGGCGTTGCAGTTCCGCAAGTCCCGCATCGAAGTGGGCGAACTGCGACATTTTTTTGAATTCTTGCCAAATCCGTTCCATGGCCACAGCAGGAAGAAGAGTTTCTGCATGATCGAGGATCGCATTTCTCGTAGCCTCATCGATCGTAAAACCAAACCGGGTTGCATAGCGAACGGCGCGCATCATTCTCAAGCGGTCTTCTCGGAAACGGGCATGAGGGTCGCCAATCGCTCGAACCATTTTGAGGGCGATATCTTTTTTCCCTCCGACGTAATCATAGATCGTCTCTGTGAGGGGATCGTAGAACATTCCGTTGATCGTAAAGTCTCTTCTCTTGGCATCTTCTTCAGGAGTGGAGGGATCGTAACCTTCGGGCCTTCTTCCATCCACATAGTGGCGATCTTTTCGGAAAGTGGCGACTTCGAATTGGCAATCCTCATCCACGACGATCACGATGCCAAAAGCCACCCCTACGGGAATCGTCTTAGGAAAGATTTTCTGGATCATTTCGACGGATGCGCTCGTTGCGATATCGATATCATCGGAAGGGTGATCCATGATGAGATCGCGCACCCATCCTCCGGCGAAGTAGGCGATGTGCCCTGCATCCTTTAGGCGTTTGACGATAGCGGTTGCGATAGATGTTTTCGACATGGCAAAATAAATATGCTCGATAGAACCCCTTTTTTTCTATGAACATCCGCATCCTCCCTGATCATCTCATCAATCAAATTGCTGCAGGCGAAGTCGTCGAAGATCCTGCTTCTGTCGTCAAAGAGCTCATCGAAAATGCACTCGATGCTGGGGCACAAACCATCGATATCGAGCTAATGGCAGGGGGATACCGTTTAATTCGCGTCAGCGATGATGGATGCGGGATGGGCAAAGATGATGCGGTTCTCTGTTTTGAAAGGCATGCGACCTCGAAAATCCGCAGCGCAAGCGATCTCGAAAAATTATCTACCATGGGGTTTCGGGGAGAGGCGCTTGCGGCAATAGGAGCGATTAGCAAAGTCACCTTGAAAACAGCCACAAAAGAAGGGATGGGGATTCTCATCGAGTTCCATGGCGGAAAACTTTTCAAGGTCGAACCTTGTGCAAGAATGAAAGGGACCACAATCGAAGTACGCGATCTTTTCTACAATGTTCCTGCGCGAAGAAAATTCCAGAAATCTATCCTAAGTAGCAGCGGCAAAATCGAACGTTGGATCTCCTTGTTTTCACTAGGCCACTGCTCGGTGGCATTTTCTTTTCAGGAGAATGAAAAAAAAGTGCTCTTGTCTCAAGGCAAATGGCAAGAAAGGATCCGGGATGTTTTTGGCCAGGAATTTGCAGACAAGCAGCTTTCTCTAGTACAACAAAGAGACGGCTTTATTCTTCGAGGAGCGATCAGCCCTCCACAGATGCATCGCCCTCAGCGAAGCGGGCAAGTCGTGTTTGTGAATGGAAGGCTCGTCCATGCTCCTCTCATCAATTCCTCTATACGAGAAGCCTATGCGACATCGCTGCCTGAAGGAAGATACCCTCTTTTTGTCATCGAGTTTCAATTGCCCTCTACAGAGGTCGATGTGAATGTGCATCCGCAGAAAAAAGAAATCCGTTTTCGCGATGAAGAGAAGATCAGGCAATTTTTACGGGAGAGCATTCTGCATCTATTTGGGTCTCCAACAATTAATGCGCCGGTATATGTCGATTTCCAAGATATAGAGCGACCTGCATGGACATTGCAGGAAACCCCTGCATTTCCGAATGAACAAATCGATCTGCCGCTTCTTGAAAATAGTCCGAGGATACTCGCGCTGATGGGACAATACTTGATCGTCGATGCGCATCCCGGTCTTCCGTTTAAAGGCGAGGTCGGTGTGATCGATCTAAGGAGCGCTCTCGAGAGAATCTTGTATGACTATTTTACAAATCCGCAACCTCAGCCAACTCTTTCTATGCAAACTCTCCTTGTTCCTATTCGGTTGGAGCTAACTAAACGAGAAGCCCAGGAACTGAGGAGAAAAAAAGAAGAACTGGCCAAGCTAGGGCTTAGTTTTGAAGAAAATGGCGAATGCCTGTTTTCTATTGAGAGAATCCCTGAAGGATGGGAATGCGAACAGGTGGAAAGCGCTCTGCATGAATTTCTTAGCGAAGAAAAATCAGAGGCTAAAGGGATGGCAGCCTTTCGGCGATGCGCCAAAAAGAAGTTTTTGCTACAAGAAGCTGAAGAGATCCTACACGCTCTTTTGAAGAGCAAATCTCCTTATACTTCTCCTTTCGGAGCGCCTATACTTGCGCCTCTTCAGGAGAGCGACTTGTTTCGGTTATTTGCCCATGCTCAAAAATAGAATTTCTAGTTTTCTTGCAACTCTTAAAGAAACTCCTGCAGAAGCCTATCTAATCGATGACCCGGTCGATCTGTTTTATTTAACGGGATTGAAGCTTTCCACCGGTGCTCTTTTCGTCAGTCAAAAAGAAGCGGTTCTCTTCGTCGACGGCCGGTATTTCGAAGCGGCTAAAAAACAAGGGCACATCGAAGTCCTTCTCAAGGAAGGCAACTGGATGCAGGAGTTTATTCGCAACAAACACATCGCTTCGCTTGCCTTTGACAGCTCTAAGACGAGCGTTGAAGAGTTTGAGCAAAGAAAACAGGAAATTTCGCATGTGCATTGGACCGCTATTCCGAATATGACGAAGGCAGCAAGAACGATCAAAAGTCCTGAAGAAATCGAGAAATTGCGTCAATCCGCGCATATCGCGATGAAGGGGTATCTCTTTGCTGTAGAGGAACTCAAAGAAGGCGTGATGGAAAGCGAAATTGCTTGGGCCTTCGAGAAGTATTGTCGTGAACATGGCGCAAGTAAACTGTCCTTCGATACGATCGTCGCATTTGGCGATCATAGCGCCTTCCCTCACTATCGAGCAGGCAGTAGGAAGTACAAACGCGGGGATACGGTGCTCATCGATGCTGGATGCGTGCGCGAAGGATATTTTTCTGATATGACCCGAACTATCGTTGGGTCAGAGGCTCCCAAAGAGCTGAAACGGATGGAAGAGATTGTGAAAGAAGCGCATGCAGCGGCTTGTAAAAAGTGCAAGGTGGGAGTCACAGTATTCGAAGTTGATCAGGCTGCACGAGAACCCATGCGCAAAGCGGGGATGGAAGACTATTTTACCCATAACCTTGGTCATGGGGTCGGTCTTGAAATTCATGAGTTTCCGGTGATTTCTTCTAAAAGACTGTTTGCGGATACGGTTCTCCAAGAAAACATGGTCTTCACGATCGAACCCGGGCTCTATATTCCTGGCATCGGAGGCATTCGGTATGAAGATACCGTATGCTTGACCAAAGATGGCCTCGAGAATTTCTATGTCGGACTGCTCTAAAATGAGTTTTAGGGTATAGGGAAGAACATGCGTCCCATTCATATTGTTCTTTGCGTTTTTGTGATGGCCCTTTGGGGATTCAATTGGGTCATAATTCCTCTCGGACTCGAACAAATCCCCCCGCTTCTTCTTTCTTTTTCGCGACTTTTTTTAATGTCTATTTCGGCGATTTTTTTTGTGAAAATGCCGAAAACTTCGTTCAAGATGATTATGTTCTACGGCTTGACGATGTTTACTATGCAGTTTGGATTTCTTTTTTTGAGTATATATTCTGGCTTAAGCCCGACGCTAGCCCCTCTTCTTCTGCAAACACAAGTTTTTTTTACCGCTGCCCTAGCCTTAGTATTTTTGAAGGAAAAATTGCACAAATGGCAGGTCATTGGAGCCTTGGTGGCTTTTTCGGGAATTGCTCTTGTTTGCATAGATTCGGGAGGTAGTGCGACTCTTTGGGGATTGATCCTCGTTCTTGCCGCTGCGGCTTCATGGGGAGTGGGCAATGTCGTATCGAAGAAAATCGGGAAAGTCGATATGGTCGCTTTGGTCATCTGGGGAAGTCTTGTTGCATGGCCGCCGCTTTTGCTTGCTTCGCTTCTCATCGAGGGCGTTCATGGGATCGAGCAGACGTTTGCCAGCTTAAACCTTACTTCCATAGGAGCGATTCTTTATCTCACCTATGGCTCGCTATTTTTAGGATTTTGGCTTTGGAGCCGCTTGATCTATCTCTATCCTCTAGCGACAATCGCACCTTTCACGCTTCTCGTGCCCGTTTTTGGAGCTTTGGGCGCATCGCTAGTTTTTTCCATTCCCTTTCATTCTGTGCAAATCATCGCTTCCTTTCTTGTGATCGTAGGACTTTGCATCGACATGTTCGGTTCTCGCCTGAGAAAAACTTGATCCTGCAACCTTCCATAGGAATCGAGGACTCTATATATTGGCAATATGAGGGCCTTAGATGAAGCTTAGTTACCGCATGTTTCTTTGGATTGGCACGCTTTTTATTCTCTGCTTTATCGCAGAGGTCCTCGTAGAAGCGTATTTGACAAGAAGAGTACTCAAGGAAGGCGAAGCAACGATCATCCAGCATATCAATGAGGCCCATGCTGAAAAAAGAGAACGCGCGGATCAATTCCTCACGGAAACTGTCGCAGAAAAATTCGCAAAAATCGATACGACACTTTCCAGCGTGGCTTCCTACCCCCTTGTTTCCAGAAATTTTATGGGGCAAGAATCGAGTTGGGAGGCAGCTAGCGATCTATTCTTTTCAAACAAATGGATCGATTTGTTAGAGCATTTTGTAGACGGTAAGCTTGGCGCCTCCATGGTGGTCCATAAAAAGGCGCTTCAGATTACAGAAATCATCGCTAGAGCCCAGGAAAATTCCTCCATCGTCAAAATTCGTACAAATGGAGAGGAAAAACTTGCCATTCTCATTCCCATAGAAATGCTCAAAGTTCCCATTCCCGAAGAAAACCAGAAAATCGCCAATCTCTTTATGGTCTTCAATGAGTCGCAGATTCCCTCGCTTGCAAATATTCATTTCAATACCCAGGGCTTTGAAGATGTTGCTCCAATCCTGCAGCAGGCCGAGCAGAATATTCATCAAGCAAGCGGACCTTTGCATTGGATAACGCAGAATAGAGAATCTTCTGCGACGATTACCCCCAACACTGCAAATCGCACGTTCGAGGAGGAAGTCGATATCTTAATGCATCGATACGACCAAGTTTCTTTGATTCGCATGCTCACCCATTTAATCTCCCCGGAGTTATTTGGGACCTCGCCATTCGATGCGCAATTTCCCGTGGGACTCGCAATTTTTCAAGGAAATACCATGGAAGGCTTCATGGTATACACCGATGCGGTTTTCCTCAAAGAACCCTATCGGAAAAGCCAGGCGAGCGCCACTCTATCAAAAACTTTGGCCTTTCAACCTTCCGTCATCGACGATGGGAATGGGACGCTATTTTTAACAAGCCAGCTTTCTTTGAATGAGGGAAATACGAAATCTCAGCTCGTATTGGGAATTTCCTTGAACGAGACGATGCAACTACTTTCATCGGCGTTTGATTTGCCTGTTTTCTGCAGTTTTCAGAATCAAATCTTTTTACACGGCTCCTCCTATGATGATCTTCTCAAGGATTTCCCTATCCAAGAAACTATCGATAAAAGCGATGGCATCATTTCCCTTGCTGGATGCAAGGTGTTTTATATACGGATACAACCGATACCCGGAATCGACTTGAATTTTTATGTCGTCAATCTAGCCTCTAGAGAATTCCAATTTCTCGATACTTTTGAGCAAGGCTCGCATGAAATTGTCGAAGAAATTTTGAAGAGAATGTGGATCAATGCCCTCATTGCTGTTTTGATCGTACTTTTCATTTTGAGTCGGATGGCAAAAAAAATCACCGATCCGATTTCCAAGCTCGCCACCGCAGCGAGCGCTGTTGGAAAAGGAAGGCTTGCCGCGGTGGATTTACCGAAAATTTCTATTAACCGGCACGATGAAGTGCATGCGCTCTATGTAGCGTTCGATGAGATGTTACAATCGCTTAAGGACAAAGAAAAAGTACGCGCCGCTTTGAACAAGGTTGTTTCGCCTGTCATTGCAGCGGAAATCCTGAAAAGCGATATGCATCTTGGGGGGGAGAAAAAAGAAGTCTGCGTTTTATTTGGGGATATCCGGGGGTTCACGCAAATGACCGAGAAAATGGACCCCGAAGCCGTGATCGAAATGCTGAATCATTGCATGACGCACGTTTCGAGGATCGTCGATGAGAATGGGGGCATCATCGATAAATATGTCGGGGACGCTGCGATGGCGCTTTTTGGCATCCCTCAACTAAAAGAAGGGCAAGTACTAGGGGCGATCAAAACAGCCATTGAGATCACGAAACGGCTTGCCGAATGGAATAAAGAGAGAGAGGCTCAAGGCAAAATTCCAATCCATATGGGAATAGGCATCGATGTAGGGGATGTGGTCGCTGGAAATATGGGAGCGGAAGATCGCCAGAATTACACGGTACTAGGCAAGCACGTGAATATGGCCTCTCGTTTATGCGCGATGGCTGCGCCAGGACAAATCCTGATCTCTGAAGCAGTTGCTAATTTCCCCAGAATCAAAGAAACTTTCACGATACGAGAAATAGGCAAAGAAAAACTCAAGGGTTTTACTGAAGAAGTAGCCGTATACGAGGTCATCATCTCATGAACTTTCGCACCAAAATCTTTTTAAGCCAGCTTCTTCTCTTTGTCATTTTCTTTTCTGTGCTCTTGCCATTCATCCAAAACACCGTGGCGGAGATCGTCCAAAGGACATTTCTCAACGAAACCAGAAATATCATTAAGGTTTTAGAGACTGCGCAAAATCAAGAGGAAATTTTTAAACTCGTCGAGCAAAGAAAGCAGTTCGTCTTAGTCAACGCCTGTATTTTTAATAGTAACGGGGACGAAATTTACGACAGCAACATGCCAGGGAAGAGTCCCTATCCTGCCGGTCCTGATGTTCGCGAGGAAGTTCAAAAGGCATTGCTGACTGGCCAAGCCTATATCGAAAGGGCTTCCATCGAACTTGGCCAAAAAGTCGTCTTTATCGCCGTAGCCTTTACGGCCAATGGGGAGAGGTATGTATTCCGGTCCTCGTATCCCTATTACCAAGTCGACCAGATGATCCAGGACTTCCAAACGAGCTTCATCATCCTAGCGTCTTTGATACTGTTATTTTTTATGCTGATGATGTGGTTCGTTTTTGCTCGGCTCAGCCAACCCATTCAACAGATTATCTCGGAGATTAAGCCTTTCCAAGAAGGAAAGACCGAGGAGCTGCCGGTTATTTCTCTGAGTGAAAAGCTGCAAAAAGACGATGAAATCCGAAAATTGGCCAATACTCTCAATGCCCTTTCGTCGAGAGCGAAATTGCAGATGCAACAAATCAAAGACGAACGCAATGAAAAGGTGGCGATTTTAGAGTCCTTAGGCGAAGGGGTAGTCGCTGTGGATGCCGATTTGAAGATCCAATACGTCAATTTCATGGCGGGAAAAATGCTGGGACTTCCTCGGAAACAGCTCATTGGCCAGCCTATAACAAGTGTTGCCGACGCAAATAGAAAACCTCTGATCGAAAGATGCCGAGAGCTTATTTTACGCTGCCAGCAGGAAAGAGCGATCGTCACCGATACATTTAGTATAGGCGACGTTAGAAAAGTCTATCTCGATCTTATCGCGGCACCCAAAGCCGATGAACGAGGAGCGATCATCGTCCTTCAAGACAATTCTGATCATTATCGGATTCTTCAGATGGGTAAGGACTTCGTCGCTAATGCCTCCCATGAACTTCGCACGCCCATTACGGTCATTCGAGGTTTTGCTGAAACTCTGCAGGATCTTCCTGAGATTTCCGAGGAGATGCTGCATGACATCACCGATAAAATCCTGCGGAATTGCCAAAGAATGGACCATTTGGTCAAGAGCCTTTTGACGCTGGCCGATATCGAAAATATGCCCCTTGCGAATTTGCAGGAATGCGATCTTTTTCAGTTGGTAGAAGATACTCGCGAGCATATCTTAGCGGGTCATCCGAGCGCCCCGATCAAGATCGAGGGAGAGCAAGCGGTCCATGCCCTAGCGGCAAGAGATCTTTTGGAACTAGCGCTCGCCAATCTACTGGAAAATGCGATAAAATACTCGCCTCCGGGTTCTCCGATCATCGTCAGCGTCAGGAAACAAGAGAATATGGCAAAAATCTCTGTTTCCGATCGAGGAATCGGTATTCCCGAGGGCGACCTCGATCAAATTTTCAATCGCTTCTATACGGTCGATAAAGCCCATTCGCGGAAACTTGGCGGCGCAGGACTTGGACTTTCCATTGTGAAAACCATCATTGAAAAGCATGATGGAACGGTTACCGTTGCCTCGCAAATTGGCAAAGGCACTACATTTACAATTTTCCTTCCCTTATTTCACCGTTAAGGGGTCAGGGTTTTGGTGAAGTGAAATTCGTTTCGACATTTTGCTCGTAGAATCTTCCCCTTGAACGAATGAGCGGCGGCCGACTGATTGTCCGAAAAAGCAGTAGGTCTCCACGAAATTTGTCAATTTCCCCCCCTGCCTATTGGTCCCTAGAAGAGAGAGCAGCTCTTTTTTCCTACAAAAATGATGGCGGTGATCTTCTTCCCATTTAGTTTGCTCGGCCTCGAGGATTTTTTTGGTCACATCCGATCCGAAGAGGGCATCGAGTACGGGGATCGAGGCGAAGGCGAAATAGCAAGTATGTTTAAGAGAGGTCGAAGCAGAAAAATCGAGGTAATCGGTAAGTGGTGGATAGCCAGAATGATTTTCAATGGCATAGCCTTGCGTACCTTTGGCTATGTGATACCAAAGGGCATAGTGAGGCTGGTCGAGTTTTTCGATGAAAGCGATTTCGTCATAGCCATCTTTGAGGTCCGCTAATTGCTGGATAAGGCTTTTCGCAAGGGTTTCATTGTACCAAGTAGTGTGGCCATAGAGATTCTTCACTAGAGTTTCCAAAATGCCCTGAAATAGCTGACGATGTTCTTCTTGCCAAAGAGGCGCGATATGAAGCCGGCCTTGTTCTAAAGGCGGCTGAATATTTCTGTGACTGACAAACGACTTTGTACTAAGAGCTGTCCCCTTTTGTTTTTTGGACGAAGCATTCGTAGCGTCCTTCCAACGGCTAAAGCGTTTTTGCTCGGCTTTGTTTTGGGCCATACGCCCGGCTTCATAAAAACCTTTGATGGCCATAATGGCAGACGAAGAGCTGATCGCATCTTTCCAGAAGATACTTCCGCCGATGCTCAAAACAAGAAGCAAGGCAAAGGTCGTAACGAGGATATTCATAGAGCTAGGGGTTGGGTAGAGGCGATCGGAAGGAAATATTCGATATCGCCGCGCGAGGTTTTGCAAATAAGGGAAAGGAAAGCGGGAAAATCCAAGCTGCTTTTCGACCAATTTTCCGCCCAAGTTTTTTCTTTTGCTGAAAAGAAACGGAGCGATAAGCCTTTGATTTTCGTAGCTAGAACCTCACTTCGACTTTGTCCTGCTTTGCCCACCATCTTGAATTGCAGTTGTTCGCCTTCCTGGGAAAGCGAGCACTGCATTTTGCCAATGAACGATGGATCGATATCGAGCGTCTTTTCGATTTGAAAATGAATCGAGGAGGATTGCGTATAGAAGGATCCTGCACTTTCGGAAGATGCAAGCGAGGAGAATACTTCTTGAAGGCGGATTTGCACAGCTTGGCGCTCTAGGCACTCGGCTTCCAAGCTTTTACATTCTTTTCTCAAGAAAGCAAATTCGCGGACTTTGGAAAAAAGCACGCCAAATAATATAGCCGCGATGCTGATCGAGATGAGGATTTCAAGTAAGCTAAATCCAAGCCGGCGTATCTTCATGCCGGCCATTTTACGCCGTCTAGTGCTTATAGTGAAGAGCTTTGGGCGGTTTCACGCAAAGCCAGTACAACCCTAGCGCGAGCAGAACAAAGAAAAGAATGCTGAACCAATCGGACAAATAGCCTTTACCCTCGGCGGAAACCCATCCGAAGACGGTGAAAAGAGCCACGAGCACACCCATACAGGCGTCGCCGGCGACAAGTCCTGAGGCGACCAAGATTCCTCGGTCTCTGGGTTGAGAATCCTTAGAATATTTATTTACCATATAGGCGACAAGTCCCCCTAAAGCAAATGGCGTGCTGAGCGAGAGAGGAAGATAGAGTCCGATGGCAAAGGGTAGAACAGGGAGTTTTGCAAGCTCCATGACGATGCCGAGAATTACGCCGACGATGACGAGAGTGAAAGGAATGTCTTGTGCAATGACCCCTTTTACGACGAGAGCCATCATCGTGGCTTGAGGCGCGGGCATCGTCGCTGAACCGAACCCATAAGTTTCATTAAGGACGTAAAGAGTGCCGCCGATAGCAAGCGAAGGCAAAAGGACGCCGATGAGCTCGCCGATCTGCTGGTAGCGGGGTGTAGCGCCTAGTAAAAATCCTGTCTTGAGGTCTTGCGAGGTGGTACCGGCAAGTGAGATCGCGACGCAGGAGACGCAGCCCATCGTGAGCGCAGCTATGAGATAAAGCCTCTCGGTCCAGCCTAGCGCTAAGAAAATTAAACAGGTGATGAGCAGTGTCGTGATCGTCATTCCGGAAGTAGGGTTAGAGCTGCTTCCTGTTATCCCCACAGTGAGCGATGCCACGGCAACAAAGAAAAACCCTAAGATGACGAGCAAGATAATCGTGAGGAAATTCATATTGAAATTGGGGAAGAGCCATAAAAAGAGGACGACGACAATGGAACCAAGAATGAGCCATCTCAGGGAAATGTCGTGGTCAGTTCGGAGGATTCCTTTCTTGTGCCCACCTTGAAAGAGCTCCTTAAAACTGACTCTGAGCGTTTTCACGAGGAGAGGACCGATTTTCAAAAGGCTTAAAATACCGCCGATAGCGATGGCGCCAGCCCCGATATAGCGAATATAATTCGACCAGACCTGATCCGCCGACATTTGGACAATTGGAACTGTCCCTGGAAAAACGGTCACATCGCCCTGGGCGAACATTTTGATCAGCGGGATGAGTACCCACCAACCAATCGCGCCGCCGGCAAAGACAACGCTGGAAATCCGTGGCCCGATAATAAAACCTACCCCGAGAAGAGCAGGAGTAGCGTCCATGCTGAACACCGTCTTTTGGAAAGGGGCGATGATCCATGTCGGAACTTCATTCCAGAGGTAAATCGCTCCGACGAAAACGCGGTAGATCGCGCCGGTCAGAAGGCCGACACCTGCAAGAAGCGCTTTCGAAATATGGGCAGAGCCCGCTTTGAGAATCTCTGCACAGGCCATTCCTTCCGGGAAAGGGAGAACGCCATGTTCTTGGACGATGATATAACGGCGCATAGGGATCATGAACAGTACGCCGAGGACGCCGCCGAGCGCAGATAGGAGAAAGATCCTGTGGATAGGGATAAACTCGCCGAGTAAAAACAGAGCAGGGATCGTAAAGATGACGCCTGCGGCAATGGCTTCGCCGACCGAAGCAATCGTCTGCACGAGGTTATTTTCTAAGATCGAGACATGTTTGCAGCAAGTGCGCAAAACGGCCATCGACAAGACAGCAGCGGGAATCGAGGCGGAAACCGTCTGCCCCACCTTCAGCCCCAAATAGGCGTTGCCAACACCAAAAACCAATCCCAAAACACACCCGAGGATAATTGCGCGGAAGGTAAACTCCGGCAACTTCTTTTCCGTGGTGATGAAAGGCTTAAATCCTGCAGCCATGTCCAATACCCCAATCGTTTTGCAAGTTTATCCTCAAAATGCACAGTAAATATTTTTTTAACCAGAGCGATTTCGCAATTTCGGATCGGCAGGTTCAAAAAGATGGGCTTGGCCAAGCCATTTTTTCTGGAGAGGCTTGCGTTTTTTGCCCGCAGTGCGTTTTTTGGAGGGACGTTTCGTCATATCCCCCAGCTAACATACCTTTGGCAAAAGATCAAGCGGGAGAATCGGTTTTTCTGGCGAATTGGTAGGAAAAAGAGCTGAGCAGTTTCTTGTTAGGGTTCAAGAAAGAGATCTTCACTTCGAGCAGCCATCCTTCTTTACTGGCAGGAAGGTTCTTTTTCTTGCGTAAGACGAGTTGCTTTTTCATCACGAAGGATCGCTTATGTTTATCTGAAAAGGCGATAGAAACGGGCTTTTCTTCCAGGAGAATGGGTTTCCCGTCGGATTTTGTGAGAGATGTTTCCTCAATTTCGCCTTGGAGAAAAGAGAGTCTTGTTTTGTGATATTCTTGATCGGCTAAGCGAGAAAGTTCGCATTCATATAAGCCGTTGATTTCACGCTTTGCTAAACGAAAAGGGAGGCTAAAAAGCAAGGGCGCTGCAATAGCGACGATGGCGATTGCTAGGAGGACTTCGAACAGGGTAAAGGTTTTTTTTCGTCGGGTTTTCATGGTGCGGAATCGAGTATAACGAAGAGGGCAGTTTGACGAGATACCCTTTTTCGGCGTATCCTCTATGAGACTATGGAACTTTCAGGAAGAGCGCTTTATAATCTGCTGCGAGGCAATTGGCTCGAGGATCCCTCTATCTCGGTCGAAAACTGGCAAGTTGAAGACTATCGCATCCTCTCCGATCAAGAACTCTTTGACAGATTGCAAGAGCTTGAAATTTCTCTCAAACTCGAAACATTTTCTGCTTTTGCTCAAGAAAGCGATGGACCTGAAGAACTGGTCGATTTGCTGACGGGTCCTGAATATTCCGCCGCCCAGATTGAAAAAATCTATTTGCTCATTTTCGAGCTCTGGCGAAGGAAGTTGCCTGATCGTCAGACTCTTTCCATTTTTTGTGATGAACTCGATCATTTGATCGATCAATTCGATAAAGAAAAAATCTCCGATTTTTCGCTCGATTGAAGAAGCGCTCGAAGACATGGAAAAAATCCTCGACGAGAGCGTCGATGCAGGATTGGAGCCCAAAGAAGCCTTCGATCTCATCGGGCAATTCTGCGCCCACGATCTAGATAGCTTTATCTATGATTACATCTCGGGGATCATCCACTCCGGCCAAGAGCTCTCAGCCTCCGAATGGATCGATGGATTCTACGATTATATCCGAGAGGTGCGTTGGTTTGATTTCTTGCGAGCCAGAGTGCTTTATCGGACAGGCGCGAAAGAATGTGCCGATGCTTTGGCGAGGATCATCGAAACTCTTCAAGAAAAGCCCGATCTCGATCTAGCGCTTGAAATTGCAACTTTTCTCGCCCATGAAGGCGACGATCCGGGACTCTTCAAACAGATCGTCTTGCTTTGCCTGAATTTGATTAGGACCGAAGAAGATTTCCAAGATGTTCTTGCCATTGTCGCCAATTACCACCGCTGCTTGGATCAAGAACTTGAAGAAAAAGCCATTGAAGCGCTTTTTGCGAGAAGAAAACACTTCCAGCTCGACCTTCCTTTTAAGCGGCCCGATGAGGATATGACTCTTCTGATCGATTCTCTCAACCGCGTCTCATAAAACAATAAAGTCGCAATTTTTTCACCAAGTCAAGAAACGTAGATTTTTCCATTAAGTTTCCGCAAAAAATCTCCTATTCATTATTACTGTTTTATAATAAAGTAGATGCGCCATAAATTATTTTTTTACAATTTATATGACTATTTCAAGCCAATTAGTAATTGGTGTAGGAGTTAAATATCGTTTTAATGTTCGGCTTCCTTTTCACGGGTCGTGGCGGAATATATACACCAGGACTCTAGAGAGGAGGAGGCTGAATGATATTGTCGTGATTGGGGCAGGCTGTATCGGGCAGAGTTTAACTGCTTCATTACTGAAAAGTAATCAGAGAAACCGCGTTTTCTTGGCTGTCAATACATTGGCTCAATCGAACGCAATCGGAAAATCCGGTATAACTATACGGGGAGCTGTCGAAGAAAATTTCGTTCCTAGCAAACGATTGATTGTTTCCGATAGACTTTTCAGCGAATTCGCGGAACACAATTTGTCCCCGAAACCAATTATTTTTCTGGCTACGAAAGCCAATAGCGCAGTTGCGAGTTTATATCCCTTCAAAAGTTTGTTTAGCCAAATAGCACCAACCATTGTTTGCTTACAAAATGGATTGGGTGTTGAGCACGAAGTTCGTAAAGATCTCAAAGCATTGGATGTACCCGTTTTAAAAGGACACATATTTGGGGCCGTTCATAAAAAAGACGACACTATCTTTGCCTATAGAGGCAGAATCATGGTTGAGCGGGTTAATGAGTGTTTCTCGAGGCGACTACATTCAGCTTTTACAAAGCAGCCAAAAACTATTTTCGATTTGGAAATTTCAATGAATATCCTGCAATCGATATACCCAAAAATAGCCGTCAATTGCGTTTGTAATCCATTGACTATAATTTTAAATCAAAATCTGGGATCTATACGAATGCACTACGAACTGCTAATTCGACGAATTTGCAATGAAATTTATGCTGTCGCTTATGCTCAGGGATTCGATCTCCAATCTAATGAGCATTTAGCGGATAGTGTTTTAGAAACAATGTCCCAATTTTCTAGTCATTATTCGTCGATGTATCTTGATCATGTGGCTGGGCAGAAAACCGAGATCGAGTACATTAATGGTGCGATTTCGTTGATTGCCGAGGGAAAAGGAATAAAGGCTCCTTTAAATCAGGCATTGACAATAGCCATTAAAGAGATCGAAAATCTGAGGAGGGGCTGTGGATCCGTTCAAGAATTTTACCAAAATAACAGCTTCTATTTATCCAATCTGATAAATCATTTGTCTGCGCTTTAAATAGTAAAAGTCGATCTCCGAATTAATTTGGTAGCCAGATTTTTTTAGACTCTGCGCCGAGACCTAGCCATTAAGGCCTGGGTTCGTTCTATCGCAATACAGCTATTCTTTCTCTTACTAAAGAACAAATACACAACCCAACAAAAATCAGAGATGAACCAATAATCATAGATAATGCTAGATTCTGCTTCCAAATTAAAAACCCTAACACACTGGATATTGGGACGCTAAGGTATAAGAAGGGTGCGAACTGGGATGCCGCCATGCGTTGCGCGGCTTTCGAAAAACAATATTGGGTTCCAATACTCAATATACCCAATCCGATGAGGAGACATAGCATTGTAGTATTCATATGGGATTTTGCTAACACAAAACTTTGGGGACTTAATAGAGCTTCTAAACTAATAAATAAAATAGATATTAAAGAGCAGCTTGAATATTGATTAAAAACAATTTGATTAACTGATTCCTTTTCTCGAACCAAGTATTTGAGTAGCACCATGGATGTGGCCATCAATATCGCTGCGGATAATCCCACCATGAAATAGAACATGGAAAACGACGAAAACCGTGGGTTGGTGATGAGTAGAACACCCGGAAGAGCAATAGTAAGTCCTAAATAGGTTCTGAGACTGACTTTCTCTCTGAGAAAAAAATAAGCAATTAACGGGACAAAGAACGGGATCATGTTGAACAATGTCGTGGAAATACCCAATGGGATATATTTGACTGAATAGAAAAAACAGCAAACAGAAGAAAAAGAAAAAAATCCCCTGATAAAATGAACCCAGAATTTCCTAGTCTTATATAAGTTGAAGCCATTTTTGAAGAAGAGGGGGAAAAAATAAAAAACGGGGATGAGATAATAAAACGCGACTTGAAGGCTAATCGGGGTAGTATTTGAAACACATTTTATTATTACCGAAATGAAGGCCTGCATAAGAGCGGCCAAAATCATGTAGAAAATTCCAATACTCAATGTGCCCTGCTATTTTCCTGAGAGTATATAGCAGATAGTGACTTTCCTGTTTTAGTATATACACCTACGAACACTTCTTTAGCTGCGAAGCGGAAGCTTCAAAGTCTTCCCGATGAGTTTCCATATCCGTTTTCGAAAAGATTCTTGATCGCAGAGAAGTTTGGCCAATTTTGTAAGGGCGTGGTCCCCCGATTCTTTTAACTTCTTTGGCCATGAAAATTCCGGATGGAGTCCACAGAGAAAGGCAGCTCCTTTCCCTACCTTGCACTTGATAGCGGCTGCTCGCAAATACGCGAGATGGCGATAGCGTGCGAGTATTTGCGTATGCTTGGTATCGTGATCGATTGAGAAATAGCAACCCCCTTGATAGTAAAGCGAGCCATTCTCTAGATGGTCTTGTATTTTGAAGCACACTTCTGCAGCGCGGGCCGCTAGAGAAGAAAGATAATCTTCTGCATGCACAAGAGGGCCTATTGCTTTGCCATCGAAAAAACGAAGGCTCCGTTTCTTTTCAATGGCTTTTTGATTGGGGATTTCAAAGCGGCTTTCGGCCGAAACGAAATAGGCGCCTGCACATAAGCCGATGAATTTTCCCCCCTTGCGAACATACTGCTCGATTTTTCTTATTCCCATTTCGCCCAAAAGGATGTCCCACTCGCTGCAGATTCCAGCTCCCATAACGAGGACGACGGTTCTCTCTTCCCAAGCTTGGGTAGCGAGGTATTTTGCATCGACCTTGTTAATGACAACCTTAGGATCGAGGATCTCTTTGAGCTGATGTTCTAAAGCCAGGACGCTTTGTTCATTGACGCCTTTGTCATGAAAAATCAAGGCTTGCAAAGGAAAAGTCATATCAGCCCTTTTTTGGAGCGTAAAGAGTTCTTACGCACATCCCATAACCTTTAAGGCTGAGAGCTCCAGCGGTGATTTTGATAGCTGCAGCGCTCAAAAAGGGAAGAACACCGAATAGAAAGGCTTTTGAAAGACCCACATAGATTGCCAGCCAAAACATTCCGATAAGGGAGATGGCTAGTTGGCCTATTACAAGAGAGAGTAGGAAAATGAATAAACTCGCCTCTTTTCGGTTCTCCAGCAATTTGCCGATGAGATAGGCAGCGACGACGAAGGAGACGAGAAACCCGGCTTTAGGATCGAGAAACCACAGAGGATTTGCGATTCCTCCCGCCAGAACAGGGAGTCCGCAAGTGCCCTGAACCAAATAGGCAAGCACGCTATACACAGCAAGACGGCTGCCTAAAATGCCTCCGAGGATGAAGATGCCGAAGGTTTGTAAAGTCAGTGGTACAGGGGTAAAAGGAAGGGGGATCGAAAGCTGGGAAAGAATAGCTAAAAAGACGCTACCCAAAAAAGCGATGATGAAGTCAACCCCAACTTTTTGAATGGAAAAGCGAGCGATGGCTTGTTTAGTCTGTAACATAGTTCCTCCAAGGTTTTTTCGCTTGTTTTCTGTCGAAATCAAGGATTTTATGGAAAATTTAGGGCTTTTTGCAATCGATTTATTTTGCGATTTGCCTGCCGATTAAACCTAAATCGAGTTTATGTAAGTTATCGATTGGTTCAAAAAGATTGAAGTTTTGCAGGAATTGGGGTATATCTCTAAAATAGGTGAAAGCATTCGATTGGAGGTTGGAATTAATTTGAGACTATCCCGCTATTCGAATTTTCCTGATTTGGATCTTTTTAGCACTTTTGAACCCTGCTTTTTCACCCATGTGTTCTTCACATGTGTTTCAAAAGCAGGGTTCAAATCTGCTCAAAAATATCGAAAATCATCAAAAATCCTAACAGCGGGATAGTCTCATGCTCCAAGTTCTTTGCGGCAGCAAAAATACACAGAAGATCCTCCTCTTTCTCTTCGTCAATAGCAAATGCTACGGCACTCAGCTTCATCGGTTGCTCAAGACACCCCTGACGCCGATTCAAAAAGCCCTTCTTCGATTGGAAAGAGGAGGAGTGATCCTAAGCGATTATGAAGGGAAAACCCGTATCTATCAGTTCAATCCTGCCTTTCCTCTTTTGGGGGAGCTCGAGCAGCTTCTTAAGAGGGCCTATACGCTGCTTCCTCCTCAAGAGAAGAAGCAATACAGCGTCATGAAGGAAGACAAGCTAAAACGGTTGAGCCCTGAAGCCCAAGAAAGAGTGTTATTGACCATCTGGGAAAGGCTGGGCAATGTCGGGCAGCTCACATTCCATGCGAAAACCAAATCTAAAGATGAAGGGGGATGGAATGGAAAAGGGAATGGGGAAGTTCTCGTAACCAAAGAAGGAGAAAATGTTTTGCTTTTTCATGAAAAGGGAACCTGGCAGGGCAAAAAAGCAGGCGAGGTCAATTTCAGCAATCTCTTTCGCTGGACGCTCGACCGCGAGACCTTGATGATTTCCTTAGAACATTTGCGGCGGGGCTATCATCATCCTGTATTTCTTTTTCATCTTTCTTGCGCAAACGACCATTCCCTATCTTCGACAGATTCTCATCTATGCGGCGGAGATGCCTATTTTGGGCAGATTTTCTGCAATCAGCATTATCTAAGGCTTAACTGGCGGGTCATCGGTCCTAAAAAGAACGAAGAAATGGACTATTTTTATAGTTAAAGAATTTTGACGGGCGTGAAATCGATTGCATCGCATGAGGCGAGTACGTAGCGGATTCCTCTAGCTTCCCCAAACAACGGCAGACAAGCTTTCTTCAAATTATGCAAATGGCCAAACACGCAAATTTGGATGCCGTATTTTTCTAAGATCGCTGAAGCTCGGCTAGGCGCTAGATCGGCTCCGATAGGGGGATAGTGCGTGATGGCGATCTTGTGTTTAGCGCTGCGATCAAGCTCAGCTAAACTCCGCTCTAGTCTTTCGAGCTCGCGTACGAAAACCTTCTCTTCTTGTTCGGGATTTTGCGAAGACCCTTCTTCTCTTGCTTTGGGGTTGGGCGTGAAATCGATGAACTTCTGAAAAGAATATTCAGGGGTATCCCATAGCCTCGTCCCCCCGATCGCGACGTCTTTCCAAAGGAAGGTTGAATTCTGGATGAAATCGATCGAAGGGGGTAGCGCGCTTTTGAGTTTCGACGAAGAAGGCCACCAGTAATCGTGGTTGCCCTTCAAAAGCAATTTCTTACCTGGAAGATCGTCCAGCCACTCGAGATCGAGCATGGCCTCATCGAGGCGCATAGCCCATGAGATATCGCCTGGAACGAGGACGAGATCATGCGGTGCGACAGCCTTACGCCAAGATTCTTCTATTTTTTCAGCATGACGGATCCATGTAGGACCGAAGACATCCATGCTCTTGTCTTTTGTGCCAAAGGAAAGATGAGGATCAGAAAGCGCCCAAATGCTCAAAAGAACCTCAAAATCGAAGAAGCTTTAATTCGAAAATAGCTTCTCAAAGCGTAAAGCCATCAGGTAGATGAGTTCCGTTAGCGACAATAATAACCCCATCGCGCACAAAAACACCATCGCCATCATAGGTTATAAGTTTGCCTTTATTGATGAGGCGGACATTGTTCCCGATATGGGCGCCTTCATCGACGATCGTTTTTTCAATATGACAATGATCGCCGATCGAAACGGCAGAATATCCCCCGAGGACAATCGATTCTCGAAGAACCGTGCCATGACCTATATAAGCGCGTAATCCCACGATGCTCTGGAAAATCTCGTCTGCGTAGATGACGCTGCCCTGCCCTAAAATCGATTGCTCAACGCGAGTTTTTGTGACGCGGGAGCCTGGCAAATGCAAAGGCTCGGAATAGATGGGACATTTTTCATTATACAAATCGAGGCACTCGTGAGTTTTCAAGAGAGTATCGCGTTTTGTCAGTGCAAGATTTGCATAGTAGTAGGAAGCGATCGTGCCGATGTCTTCCCAATAGCCCTCATAGACGTAACTGTATGTTGCGCCTCTTTGTACCTGCAGAGGGATGATATTTCTGCCGAAATCATCCCCTTTTTCTTGCAGGATGGACACAAGGGCCGATCTTTTGAAGACGTAGATTCCCATGGAACCCAGATAGCGGGGGTCCGAAGGCGGGTGCTTAGGACTTTCTCGATGGATAAATTTCTCTAGATGGCCAGGGTCGGAGGGTTTCTCGAAAAAGTCGATAACGCGGTGTTGGTTATCGATTTTCAAAAGCCCCATCCGCTTTGCTTCTTTTTCGTAGACCGGCAGAGATAAAATGACGAGATCTGCCTTTTTTTCCTTGGTAAACTCTAAAAGTGGGCGGAAATCGATCGTATAGAGCTGGTCTCCAGATAAAATCAGGAAATACTCTGCAGGAGAGGCGAGTAAATGCTCGAGAGTTTGCCGGACAGCATCGGCAGTGCCCTGAAACCAGACTTTTTTATTCGGGGTCTCTTCAGGGGTTAAAAGATCGAAGCTCCCTTGTTGGAATTGGTCGAGGCGGAAGGTGGAAGAGATATGCTGGTTTAGTTCTGAGGCAAAGTATTGGGAGATTACTGCGATATGGCGGATGCCCGAATTGAGGGAATTGGAAATAGGAACATCGATGAGTCGGTAGCGGCTGCCGAAAGCCATTGAGGGCTTACAGCGGGTCTGCGTCAGAGGATAAAGGCGGGTGCCTTGTCCTCCAGCTAGGACAACTGCCATAACATCTTTTTGAAAATCCATTGGCAATTAAAAATTTTCATTAACAACGCGTATACTCGGTCTATTAACAACTTCGGAATTAAGGAGCAATAATGGGTTATTCGTAGAAGATTGCTCCTAGCTTCTTCGGTGAATTCGTTGATCGATTCTGCGAATTAAGGCATAATTAAGGAGGTCGTTAAAAAAATAGGTACGCTATGCCTGTCATTATAGATAGAAGCGCTCCTTCGGAGATGTACTGCCCTATTGCAGGGACGGTGATGTCTGCACCCATGAAAATGCCCTGCTGTAAGCAAAATATTGATCAAGCTTCGGTTAACGCCTTGCTCGCAAGACTTCCTTTTGAGAAAAAAACCATTCCCTGTCCTCTATGTCGCAAGAGGATCAACGTGATATCCCAAGAAAATGGGGGAGTCGCTACGGAGTCCAATGGATCTAAAGTTGTATCTAGGAAGATCGTAGGTCTCGTGCGCGATAAACCTCTTAAAAAAAGGGTCGAAGCATGGGTTTCTTCAAATAGCGAGGAACGTCGAGGCTTACTGTGTAAACCTGAAGACTTCCCCGATCCGGCTACATTGCGGCATCAGGCATCCGAACAAATTTTCATCGATACGCGGGGTCCTCCTGGAGGGCTGCAGCAGGTTCTCGAACGCTCTCGCCGTATTGTCCCCCAGCCCAAAATCGTTTTTGGGCCGAGTTTTCATCCGAAATTTCAAGATTTTGCAAGCGATCAAGTCCTGAAGCGAGATTTTCTCGTCATTTTCAATGAAATTTGGAGACAAATCCCCACTGCAAAACGACCTCCCGCTTTTCAAGCCGATGTCATGTCGGATTTTTATCTCCAGGTAAGGGATTGGCTGCAAGAGGAGGAAGCTAAAGTGGCTTTAGCTACAGTGACTTCTCTGAATCTGCATGACCTCGAGCTTGCGTCGTTTCCTATAGACCCAAAATTACTCCCTTCTTTGGCCTATCTCGATGTATCTGAAAACTCACTTGAGAGCATTCCGAGATTTCCCAAGTTGCGCTGGTTGAATGCAAGGCAGAACAAGGTTCAGAGCATTGGAGAGGAAGTGGCTTCGATGCCGAAGTTGGAATATCTTTTACTCGGAAAAAATCCCATCACAGGCATGCATGCTGCACTAGCAAAATCGAGAAGTCTTCTGGAAATCGAATTTTCTGGGTATATGCTCCATCATGGGATTCCTTCTGAATTCGCAACATTCGCTGGGAAACTATCTTGTCCTCGAGATGATCTCGATGGCCTCATGGTGTTTATCCTGCAACAAATAGAGGAAATAGTATCGGCTTCACGCGAGTTGGAAAAATGTAACTTGAAAGAAATGAACAGAATATTTGAAATCCTTCCTCCGGTATTTAGAGAGCAATTACGGAAGGCGATCCTAGAGAATATAAAGAATCTGGGACCTAACCCGGAAATGGGCAAAATGCAAAGGCTCTATGCAGATACCCTTTTCCTCATTGGCCTCAACTACATCTCCTGGCTATATCGACATGACTATCCTGAGTATGGGCAACAATGCTTTTTAAGATTTTCCGAAAATATTCGGAAAGCAGTCTACTACTCGATTTATAAAAAAGCAGGGCAGGAATTCAGCGGCAAAAAAAGCGATCCTGATTTTGGGGAAAAAGCATTCTTTGGGCTTAAAGATTACGAGATCGATAATACTCTTCGTCTCCAAGTTCTTACCGAAGTCATTGGAGCAAAAGCTTAGAGACTATCTCCGAATTAAACTTCTGTCGATTTTGAGGTTCTTTTGAGCGCATTTTCGCTTCATTAGTCAGGGGTAATATACCTTTGAGTCGATATTACCCCTGACTAATGAAGCGAAAATGGGCCAAAATAATCCCCAAAATCGACGAAGCCTTAATTCGGAGGTAATCTCTTAAAGGTTTTTCCCTTCATCCAGAGACTTTTTCAAGTCTTTCCGTAATTCATTAGGAATAGTTTCATCTAACAAAAGAGCGTGAGCTCTTTCTTTGTCAGCTTGGAGTTTTAGCCCGCCTAGACTCAAGCTCAAATAGGATGAAAAACTGAGTTGTTTTTTATCTCTCGCAATCTTTTCAAGAAGCTCCAAAGCCGCTTTCGCAATCTCTTCATCATTCTCAAAATTCGTAAGGGCAATAGCTGCACGCTCATTCTCCTCGCTGATGGGAGAAAGTTGAAGGCGGCTTAAAAGGAAATCCTTAGCCTGATGGCCAAACATCCTTAGGCTATCGATGGCTGCAGCTTCGAGAAAATAATCGCGGCGTCGCATGGCTTCGAATAAAGGAACAATCGCTTGCGGGTCGCCGATCTTTCCTAAGGCAACGGCAGCATAGGCGGCGCTATAGCCATAACCGGGCGACAGTGGATCGCAGAAGACGTCTGAACGGAGTAGTTCGATAAGGGCGGGTGTAGCGGCTGAGCCTAGCTCGACAATGCGGTTGATCTCTTGAGTAGGATCTTCTTCTTCGCTGAGAACAAGATCAGCAATGCGAATGCCGATCTCAGGCGCATGAGGATCTTCATAGAGTTCTTGGAATTTTTTATAGAGCTCTATCGACTGTTCGACTTGCTTTTCTTCCTCTGGAAGTAAAAAGCCTTCAAAGCAAGAAGGGTTCGATTGCTCGAGATCTTGTAGTTGATAGATTCTCTTGAGTTCCAATTCAGGCTGGGAACCTTTTCCTTCGCGTTCGTAATATTCGATCATGGCGGAGAAACTCCCGCCAAAATGCGTATTACGGTGCATGAGGATCTGATGATCCATTTCGTCGCTATAGTCCATACGAGACTGTCTCCAAATTAAGCTTCTGTCGATTTTGAGGTTTTTTTGAGACCATTTTTGTGTCCTCTATCGAGGGTAATATCGACCTGAAGTATATTACCCTCGATAGAGGACACAAAAATAGTCCAAAATAATCCCCAAAATTGACGAAGCCTTAATTCGGAGATAGTCTCTGAGATACCGAGGCTAGGATTTCTTGAGCATTATAACTTGAGCGGACAAAAGGCGCGGAGTAAACCTGCTTAATCCCGAGCTGAAGACCGAATTCTTCGTAAGCTTTGAATTGCTCAGGAGTGATGAATTCTTTCACGAGGAGTTTACGTTGATTGGCTTGTAGATAATGTCCTATCGTGACGATGTCGCAGCCTGCTTCATGCAGATCGCGGATCGTTTGGAATACTTCTTCTATACTCTCACCGAGTCCCACCATGATCCCCGATTTAGTGAAGAGAGTTTTTCTCGAGTCTTTAGCGGCTTTGAGAATCATCAGCGTTCGGTCATATGTGGCTTTGTGGCGTACTCGAGGAGTAAGGGAGCGGACTGTTTCGATGTTGTGATTGAAGATCTCGGGATGTTCTTCTAGAACGATGTCAAGCGCTTCGAGATTCCCAGAAAAATCGGACGTGAGGACTTCGATGGTCGAAGCGGGATTGACTTTTCGGATTTCGCGGATGATCGCTGCGATATGGGAGGCGCCGCCGTCGGGTAAATCATCGCGGGCAACCATGGTGATCACTGCATGCTTAAGTCCCAGTTCTGCAACAGAAGCGGCGATTCTCTCAGGTTCATCGGCTTCCGGAGCAGCAGGGGTCTTGGAGAAATCGATGGTGCAAAATCCGCAATTGCGTGTGCAGGCGCTGCCGAGAGCAAGAAACGTCGCGGTTTTTTTTGTGTAGCATTCAAAACGATTTGGGCATTTAGCTTCTTCGCAAACAGTATTGAGACGATATTTTTCTAATAGGGAGTTGGTCTTAAAGAAATTACCGCCTTTAGGCAATTTTCTATGGAGCCAGGAAGGAAAACGTCCCGCTTTTTCTGCCTCGGGATTTTCCGGCAGAATGTTGAGCCGTTTGCGCGGAAGAGTTTCCTTCAATTCTTCAGACATTCACTTTTTTGGGTTTTGGAGGAAAGTTGATGGGCATATCGAGAGCGATGAGCGTCGCTTCCGACCAAACTTCCGATACAGTTGGGTGAGCATGGATTGTATCGCCGAGTCCTTCTGCAGTGACTTCATTGGCAATGGCCACGGTGATTTCTGCAATGAGAACGGAAGCCTCGTGTCCTACGACTTGTGCGCCGAGGATGCGACCTGTTTTCTTTTCGATGATGACTTGTCCAAAACCTTCCGTTTCTCTAGCAGCAATCGATTTGCCGAGAACTTGGAAGGGGAATTTTCCAAGCGAAATTTGAAAACCCGCTTCGATGGCTTGTTCTTGCGTCATGCCCACTGTAGCGATCTCCGGCTCTGTGAAAATGACGGCAGGAACTGCGTCATAGTGCATCACGACATCGCCTCCACAGGCATTCACCGCAGCGACAATGCCTTGATGCGAAGCCACGTGGGCCAGCATGAATTTTCCTGTCACGTCGCCGACGGCATAAATTCCTGGAACATTTGTCTGCATTTTTTCATCGACAAGGACAGTGCCTCGCTCGTCAGCAATGACTCCTGCGGCATTGAGATTGAGATTGTTCGAAATGGCTTTTCTGCCGACAGAAACAAGCGCTCGATCGCAGAGTACATTTTCGCCCCCTTTCAATCGAACTTTAAGACCATCTCCGTCATGATCGATTCCTTCGACCATGACATTCGTGCGAATTTCGATTCCCTTTTTCATGAAGGCGCGAGTGAGGGCTTCGGCAACGGCTTTTCCTTGGAGCATGACAATGCTTGGCAAAGCTTCGAGAATGATGACTTTGACGCCGAGTTCTGCATAGAGGCTAGCAAATTCGCAGCCTATATAACCGCCGCCAATGACAACGAGCGTTTTTGGAAGCTGAGTCATTTCCAAAATCGAAGTCGAGTTGTAAATCTTTTTATGGTCGCAGGGAAACGCTTTGATGTCAGCGGGCTCCGATCCTGTCGCAATGATGATTTTATCGGCGGTGAGATGAAGATTGTCTTGGCCTTTGATTTTGAGCTCTTGTGGCGAGATGAATTCCGCTGTTCCTCGATAGATTTTGATTTGGTTCGACAGAAGAAGTCCGCCTAAACTTTTTCGGATCGATTCGACGACATTGTCTTTGCGCGCTTTCATTTTGGCGTAATCAAAAGTGACGGATCCTGTCGAAATGCCAAAGTCCGCGGCGGCTTTGATTTTATGAACGACTTCTGCTCCAGCGAGAAGAGTTTTAGTCGGAATGCAGCCGACATTCAAACACGTTCCACCGAGAAGATCTTTTTCGATTAACGCGACTCTTTTTCCGAATTGCGTAGCCTTAATGGCGGCGACATATCCGCCTGTTCCTGCACCGATCACAGCTATATCGAATCGTTCGTTCTCCACAAATTCCTCAATGTCAAAAATTTTTAAACTTACCCACTAAATAGTAAAGAACCCTCGGATGAATTTCCATAGAAACAATTATGGAATATATGCCATTGTTAAGAAGAGAGTAAGTGAGAGGAGCGTCTTATGAAACCGGTTGATCGTCAGAAGATGTGTGTAAACTGCGATGGCAGGGTCCCTTATGAATCGATCGTTTGCCCTTACTGCTCGGCCGACCTTTCTTCGGCCCCTGAGGCTGAAGCTCCTAGGCCCGATTCTCTCTCCAGAAACCAAGCTATTCAAGATTCTCTCACTTCGCTCTATGCCCCACCCTACAAGGGGAAAAAGAACGAATCTCCCAAGCTCACTCCGAAGACTGGGCTTAAAGAAGCGGCCCGCGTCTTAGCGACAGCGCATCATGGCGGAACCGCGGCGGCTCCAGGCGCTTTACCACGCGATGAAACAGAAGATAAAGTCGGGAAAAGCATCCTCCTCTCGATTTTGTCCCTCTCTTTAGGTAGTATTCTTTTTATCCTAGGACTTCTTCAAATTTTCTTTTCAGATGAAGGGGTTTTAAGGCTTGAATGGAGTACGCGGCACTGGTTTATCTACACCCTTGCTGCGCTTCCCCTTCTCTATTTCGGCTACCGAAGAGCCGAGCAGAAAGAATAGAGGAACTCTCTCTCTAACCCTAATTGCGCCCAAATTTTTCTTTTCCTCTTTTTTAGGACTCATTTCTTAGCCATAGCGTTTGTAGAAAATACAAAAATCCCTTACCATTCTTAATAAAAAATTAACAAACGCATGAAAACTTTTTTTATATCCTGTCTTTTCGGAACCCTTAGCCTTTTCGGTTTTAGCAATTCTCTCTCCATTCATGAACATGGTTATTGGGTGGGAACGGGTGCTGATGCAGAACATCAATTCGATCCTGCGCTTGCAAAATCGATTGCCCTTTTTTTTCAAAATGAACAGGCCCGAAGCGTTGTCGACTTAGGCTGCGGCATGGGGTTATATGGAATCGTAGTCATGAACTTTGGGATTGACTGCGAAGGATATGATGGAAATCCAGATACTCCCGCCCTAACGGGTGGATACGGACAAGTAGCAGACTTAAGTCAAGTGATAGATTTGGGAAAAACGTATGATTGGGTGCTCAGCTTGGAGGTTGGTGAACATCTTCCGAAAGAATTTGAAGAAAATTTTATCAAAAATCTCCATCAGCATAATACGAAAGGCATTGTTCTGAGCTGGGCGGTAAAAGGACAAGGAGGATACGGGCATTTCAATTGCCAAAATAATGACTATATCAAAGAGATCATGGCGGATTATGGATATGAAAATGATCTGGTAGCGGAAACTATGCTGAGAACGGAAGCAATGCTTTCTTGGTTCAAAAATACCATCATGGTGTTTCGTCGCGGAACTGAAACTGTCTCAAACACTTTAGAAAGGCATTTAAAAAGGATTGAACATACAGTTCCAAGTCATCAGATTCGAAATATCGATTATGTTTATCTTATCAATCTGGACCATCGAACAGATCGCTTGGCAAATTCCTTAAAGCAATTAGGCCCCTTTGGCATTCGCCCACAACGAGTCTCCGCAGTCTTTGCGAAAAATCTTTCTCCTAATGTTTTCGATGATGTCGGTTTGAAATTTATTCCAGGGATGGCGAGTCGGCGATGGGTTCAACATTATACTTCCGATGGGAAGTGCATTCCTGAATTTTTGACAGAAGCCAGTTTTGGCAAGAATTGTTTTTGGAAATATACCTTGCGCGGTGCGATCGGGTGTACATTGAGTCATTTATCCGTTTTACAAGATGCTTATGACATGGGATATGAGACCATTTGGGTACTCGAAGATGATTTCTTGGTGAAAGACGATCCTCATGCAATAGCCAAACTCATCGACAGACTCGATGCACTTGTTGGAGAGGAGGGTTGGGACGTTCTATATACAGATTGTGAAATTGGGGATAATCCGAAGGACAGTGATCTTGAAAATGAACAGACATGGGCATGGAGGCCCGATATGGGAACTTTAGATCCCCAGATCTTTACTAAACGAAAGAAAATCAGCGAAGATTTTACGAGAGTTGGCTGTAGGTGGCAAACGACTTCTATGGTGATCCGTCGTTCGGGGATGAAAAAAATTCTCGATTACGAAAAAAGCCACGGTATTTTCTTCCCTTATGATTTAGAGCTTGCCTGGGCGCCGGATATACGCTTGTTCATGTTGAGATATCCCATGGTGACACAAGATCGGACATCTGATTCCGATATTATTGAACCTGAGATACAAGATAAAACGTCCGATGCTAACAGCGTGGTATCAGATAAAACCCCGCCAAGAACGATTCCAGAGCATTTATGGAAGGAATTCACTCTCAATGACTCTATCCCTGTTCGGTATATGTATTTTGATGAGACACGTAGCGAACCGAAAATCTACAGTTCGAATGACTATGACATGTATCTACAAAAGGCTCGAAGAAGAGAATTGGGCTATTACCCTGATACTGACAGGGAATTGTATCGAGTGCTCGATGCAATGGCGCAGGACATACGAGGCAAAGAGATCGGAATTATCGGATCTGGGCTGCCTTGGTATGAAGGAATTGTGTTATCTTATGGTGCCTATCCTGTAGTGATCGAATATCATATGATTAAGACCGATGATCCTCGGGTAAAGTACTACACGCCTGCTCAGTATGAGAAACATCCCATTAAATTTGATCTTCTTCTAAGCATTTCTAGTACAGAACACGATGGATTAGGTCGTTATGGGGACCCTATCGATCCTGATGGAGATATAAAATCGATGCAAGCATTTAAGAAAATGCTAAACCCCGGTGGTAAGCTTCTTTTAGCTGTTCCTATTGGAGCCGATCGCATTGATTGGAATGCCCACCGTATTTATGGAAATAAGAGACTTCCTTTATTGCTTCAAGATTGGAACATAGTGAAAACTTTTGGACTCACGCCCGATCGACTGAATCAGACTGAGACGTGGGCCTACCAACCCATATTCCTTCTAACACCAAAATAATCGATTTGAACCGTTATCTAGTACGATTTCTCAGCCTCTCGTTATGCCTTCTATTGAGCGATCTTCATTCTTCTGAGAGAGAGATCAAAGACTATGTAAGCGCGCATATTTTTGGGCAGCTTGGCAATAATATGTTCCAAGTGGCAACGGCCTGCGCGTTAGCTTGGGATCATAATGCGCTAGCTGTTTTCCCCGATTTGGCTACGAAAAGAGGAGAGAATAATCCGCTAAACTACGAGCATGTTTTTTTCCGGTGTCGCGCCATTCCAATTCCTCAAGATTTGCCAGAATGGAAAGAACCGTCATTCGCCTACCATCCAATTCCCTATTCTCAAGGATTAGCCCTGGATGGGTATTTTCAATCGGAGAAGTATTTTGTGCATCATCGTCAGCGGTTGCTCAATCTTTTTGCCCCTTGTTCTGAGGACCAGAGCTATATGCAAAGGAAATACCAATGGTTGATGGATCATTCTTGTACGGTAGGGGTGCAGCTCCGCGATTATTTGCCGGATGATCGCACTGGAAATATTCATATACAATACGGCAAAGACTATTTGGATAAGGCCATGCGTCTTTTTCCTGATACAGCTCTATTTATCGTAAGCAGCAACAATATGGAATTTGCGCGTCAAAACATTCCAGAATGGGTGAAGAATGTGGTCTTTATTGACGATGAACCGAACTATATTAACCTTTATTTGCTGAGTTTCTGTAAACACAACATTATTACGAATTCTTCTTTTGGGTGGTGGGCAGCTTGGTTGAATCAAAATCCGGATAAAATCATCATTACGCCAAGTTTATGGGTAAATCCGGCAGGTAACCTACCTACACAGGATCTTTGGCCGGATGGATGGATCAAACTCGACGCAAAATGGGGCGGGGCTTGCAATCCACAGAGCTATCAATAACCTAGGTCGTAATTGTCGCTTTCAGCTCAGGCTGGATTTCATCTTCCGGGGGTCTTTGCGTAAAGCGAGGCGCCATCATCTCGAATTTGAATAGAGAGTGGCAGATCGCCGTTTTGAGCCGCGTAGTGAAGCGGTCGAAAAGAGAGAAGGCTTCTTGTTTGAATTCAAGAAGAGGGTCTTTTTGTCCCACTGCGCGCATCGAAACCTCGGTGCGCAAATGGTCGATTTGTAGAAGGTGTCCTTGCCATTCTCGGTCGATATTGCGAATGAGGATATTGCGGATCACTTCGCGCAAGATCGCTTGAGGATCCATCGGCCTTTCCATTTTCCCTTCTAAAAGCGCTTGGAATTGGATAAGAGAACTTTCTTCCAGGGCGAGCTTATCGGTGAAAGCTTGTAGGACGATATCGCGGGCTTTGATCTGGATGTCTTCACGGGTGATGTAATCGCTTTCGATGAGATTGGAATCAAAGGTGACAGGGAAGTGATGAACGAGCCATTCTGAAAAGCCTTTAGGGTTCCAGCTGCCTTCGGCCGATCGGCTTACAAAGAATTTATCCGCCATTTGCAGAGTGACGCTTTCCATGACTTCTCGGGCAAGAGCAAAAGTATCTTCGACATGGAGGACTTCGTTGCGGAATGCGTAGATCTCTGCGCGCTGCTTGTTCATCACATCGTCGTATTCGAGCGTGTGCTTGCGGATCGTGTAGTTGCGCTGCTCGACCCGTTTTTGGGCTGTTTCGATCGATTTGTTGAGCACTTTTGCGGAGATCGGCTCTCCTTCCGGAGGGCGGAAGCGCTGGAGGAGGGCGGTGATGCGGGGAGAGGTGAAGAGGCGCATGAGGGAGTCTTCAAAGGAGACGTAGAATTTGGAAGAGCCGGGATCGCCTAGGCGGCGCGCAGCGGCCGCGCAGCTGTCGGTCGATGCGGCGCGATTGGTGGCGCGTTGTGCCGATGACATGCAGGCCGCCGAGTTCTGCGACGCCCTGCTTTGAGCTTAATGTCGGTTCCGCGGCCTGCCATGTTGGTCGCGACGGTGATCGCGCCCTGGTTTCCCGCTTCGGCGATGATTTCGGCTTCTTTGGCGTGGTTTTTGGCATTGAGGACGGTGTGTTCGAGTTTGTTTTGCTTTAAGATGCGGGAGAGTTTTTCAGAGACTTCGACCGATTCGGTTCCGATGAGGATGGGGCGTCCCTTTCCGTGGATCTCTTGGATCTCTTTGAGGATCGCGTTGTATTTTTCCCGCTCGGTCATGTAGATCTCGTCGTCGGCATCGTTGCGCTGGCAGTCGCGGTGGGTGGGGATCGCGAGGACTTCGAGCTTGTAGATCTCTTTGAATTCGTTCGCCTCGGTCATCGCTGTTCCGGTCATGCCGGCGAGCTTGTCGTACATGCGGAAGTAGTTTTGCAGCGTGATCGTCGCGTAGGTCTGCGTTTCGCCTTGGATCGCGACGCCTTCTTTCGCTTCGATCGCTTGGTGGAGGCCGTCGGAGAAGCGGCGGCCTGGCTGAGGACGGCCGGTATTCTCATCGATGATGACGATCTTGTCTTCCTGCGACGATGTAATCGACATCTTTTTCCATGAGAAGATGGGCGCGGAGCAGTCTGGCGCAAGTTGTGGGCGCGCTCTTTGCGCTTGGCATCTTCTTCGCGCAGAGCGACTTTTTGCCTGCATTTTGTCTTGCGTCGGAGACGATCGGATTTTGGTCGATGTGTGGCATATTCATGGCCGAGATCGAGCATGACGAAATCGTCGGACTAGCTCTGTCTTTGAATTCGCCCCAGGCGCTGGATCCCTTTGTCGGTCAGTTCATATTCGTTGGCCCGCTCATCGACGATGATGTAGAGCTCGGAGAGCGTCTGCGCATTTCTCTTCTTTGTTGCTGCTCGCCGATAGAAGTAGGTGTCCCATTTTTCGATTTCGGCGCGCAGATCGGGATTTTCTTTGAGCCGCTTTGAGAATTTTGTTGTGCGGAGTTCCTTTGCTGACGAGCCAGAGTTTTCGAAGCGCTTCTTTTTGCTTCTGCTTCTTGCTCTTTGGTCAGCTTTGCGTTTCTCGGCGCTTCTTCGAGACAGTCCGAGCGTTTCGAGCGTTTTGCGCGCTTCGGTGGCCAGTCGGTTGCAGAAGTCGCGCTGAATGCGGACGAGGTGGGCGACGCCCTCTTTGAGTTCATCGTACATTTGGCGGCTGACAGCGGCAGGGACCGGAGATGATGAGCGGCGTTCTCGCTTCATCGATCAAGATCGAGTCGACCTCGTCGATGATGGCAAAATAATGGCCCCGCTGGCACTGCTCTTCTTTGCTTTGCGCCATCGAATTGTCGCGCAGATAGTCGAAGCCGAATTCGGAAGCAGTTCCATAGACGATGTCGGCAGCATAGACAACCTTTGCGCTTGGTGGGGAGGAACGTCGTTGGTGAGCGGGTTGACGGTGAGTCCCAAGCCATGCGGAAAATCGAGCCGACCCATTCGCAGTCGCGCTTGGCGAGGTAATCGTTGACGGTGACGAGGTGGACCGGTTTTCCGGTCAGCGCATTGAGGTAGAGGGGCATCGAAGCGGTGAGCGTTTTCCCTTCGCCCGTCTGCATTTCGGCGATCGCGCCGTAGTGCATCGCGATCGCGCCGAGGATCTGGACATCATAGGGGATCATGTCCCATTTTTGGTCGTATCCAGAGACGTGGACTTCGGTGCCGCAAAGCCTGCGGCAGGCATTTTTTACCGCGGCGTAGGCTTCTGGAAGTAGATCATCGAGAGATTCTCCCTGTTCGAGTCTACTGCGGAACTCCTCGGTTTTGGCGCGCAGCTCATCATCGCTGAGAGATTGAAACTGTGTTTCCCATTCGTTGACTTTGCCAACGATTTTTTGAAATCGGCTTAAGATTCTTGTCTGGGCAGTGCCAAAAATTTGTTTCAAAATATTCAACATGAGGGAGTTCCTAGGTGTCTATTCGACAATTGGACTTTCATTATAACGGTGTTTTTGGATTCCTTCCACTAACATTTCTAAAAACCGGGCACCTCCCTTTCCGTGTTTTCCAACACGCAATAATCCCTATCAAATTAAAATTCTTTCTTGAAGAGATCTTCGTTTTTAGCGAAAAGTAATGCAACAAAGAGAATTAAAAAATGTTTTACGTACTTGCAGCATTGAGTTCTTTTGCAGTTCCTAATGCAGATGCGTTAGAATCGTTGGAGCAGACGATAGAATGCACAGGGAAGAAACTCGAAGAGCAAAAAAAAATCAAAAATCTTCTCCTCGAGTTCACAGATCTTAAAAAAAGGTTTATCAAAGAAACAACGACGAAGAACGAGGCATGGCGGATGGTCAAACTATCTTCGGAAATGATCAAGCTAATCGAGCGGGAGCATCTCGAAACGCTTTTCACATTGGAGTTTCTCGAAGAACTCAAAGTGTTTTCCATCTTTGCCAATAAAACCAGCATCGTCGTCAAAGATAAAAAACTATGAAAGATATTGCCTATCTAGATCGCATCAGTAAGAGAGTCGAAGCGGAGAGGGTCTATGGCGGCACTTTCCTCGATCTGCTTTATGGTCAAGGCTGGAAAAGCAAGATCTTCTCGCCCATTCTCAAGCATATAAGCGCAAAATGGAGATGGTCTTCAGCTTTTTACGGGTGGCTCCAAAAAAGCTCTTGGAGTCGCTTTAAGATCGCCCCTTTCGTAAAAAAATTCGGGGTCGATCGCGAAGAATTCTTAGAGCCTATTGAGAGTTATCGCTCATTCAATGAGTTTTTTATCCGAAAGCTAAAACCCTCCGCAAGACCTCTTGCTCAGGGAAATGATATCGCCATCATGCCCGCAGATGGCAGATGCCTTGTCTTTGATAACATCGAAAAGAGCGATGGATTCATCATCAAAGGGGTGAAGTTTAGCCTGCGCGAGTTTATCCTCGATGACACGCTTTATGAACGTTATAAGCAAGGCTCGATGGCCATTCTACGGCTTTGCCCAAGCGACTACCATCGGTTCCATTTCCCTTTCAATTGCTTGCCTTCAGCTCCAAAACAAGTCGATGGGACACTGTATTCAGTCAATCCTGTAGCTCTCAAACAAGACATCGAAATTCTTACGAAAAATAAACGGGAAATCACTACGCTGCAGACAAAATCCTTTGGACAAGTGCTGTATATCGAAGTCGGCGCAACCTATGTAGGCACGATCCATCAGACGTTCATCCCGAATGAACCGTATGCGAAAGGCGATGAGAAGGGCTATTTTTCTTTCGGCGGCTCCTGCCTTGTCCTTTTATTCGAGCATGGCCGAATCCAATTCGATCAAGATCTACTCGAAGCATCGCAAAAAAATATGGAAACGCGCTGCCTTCTCGGGCAAACGCTAGGCCGTTCATTCACACCATTTTAAAGTTTGCTGCAGATCGGACATTGCTGGACGTGATGTCCGCGAGCTTTGCAGAAAGAGCGTGCGAAGTAGATGATTTGCAGGTGAATTTTTCCCCATTGGTCTTTAGGGAATAGTCTTTTTAAATCTTTTTCCGTTTGTTCCACATTGGTGCCTTTCGAAAGCCCCCAACGTTTGGCGCAACGATGGATATGCGTATCGACGGGAAAAGCCGGTTCATGAAACGCTTGTACCATGACGACGGAAGCAGTTTTGTGCCCTACGCCTTCGAGTTCTTCGAGTTCATGAAGACTCCTTGGAACTTTACCGCCATGCTTATCGATGAGTTGTTTCGAAAGCTGCCAAATCGCACGCGATTTTTTAGGAGCGAGCCCGACAGGTCGGATGATATCTTCGATCTCTTGAGGGGTAAGACGCACCATGTCTTCAGGGGTTTTTGCCTTGGCAAAAAGTGCAGGCGTGACTTGGTTGACCCGGATATCGGTGCTTTGCGCAGAGAGTAAAACAGCGATCAGAAGCGTATAAGAGTCATGGAAATTGAGAGGAATCTCGGGGTTAGGAAAATACCGATCGAGAGTCTCTTGGATGAACTTAACTTTTTCGTGGGTATTCATTGGCTCTCATTTGCCAACGCAAAATTTAGCGAAAATCGCATTTAAAATCTCTTCTGTAATATCACTTCCGATGATTTGGCCAAGCTCTCGTAATGTCGAACGCATATCGGATGCGAGAAATTCCGGAGAGATTCCTTTCTTCAAACCATGCAAAAGCGTTTCTAGAGATTCAATCGAACGATGAAGCGCTTCGTAATGACGAGCGTTCGTGAGCAGTATTTCTTCTTTATCAGGCAGCCTTCCTGCCCATAATTGCTTGGAGATGGCGATTTTGAGTTCTTCGATCCCCTCATTTTTTAAGGCGGAGACTTTGACGATGGGTAGCAAACTTCGCGGCTCGATCGTAGGAAGATCGGATTTATTCCAAATGAGAAGGAGCTTTTCCTGGGGTGAATCAGAAAGAAGTTCTTCATCTTGCGGTGCAAGTCCTTGCATGCCATCTACGACATAGAGAATGAGATCAGCTTCCTCCATCGCCCGTTTGGTGCGGCGGATTCCTTCTTGTTCGATCAGCTCTTCTGTATCGCGAAGTCCTGCTGTGTCGGTGATACGAAAATGGAGTGCGCCGATGCGTACATCTTCTTGAAGAAGGTCGCGTGTTGTTCCGGGAATCGGTGTGACAATGGCCCGATCGAACCCCAAAAGCGCATTCATCAGAGAGGATTTGCCGGCATTCGGTCTGCCGGCGAGACATAGAGAAAAGCCTTGCTGCAACATCCTGCCATGATGAAATGTCGCTTCAAGCTTTTTCATCTCTTCTTGAAGGCTTGTTAACTGTTCGATGATTTCTTCCATGCTGGCAAATTCTAGCCCCTCTTCTGGGAAATCGACCCAGGCCTCGAGAATGGCGGCGGTATCGGTGAGGCCTTGTTGAAAACCGCGGATTTTTTCAGAAAGACGGCCTTCTAGTTGCTTTTCTGCAGCCTTGAGGGCGAGAATATTTTTTGCGGCGATGAGAGCTTGCACCGCTTCCGCTTGGGCCAGGTCGATTTTCCCATGCATAAAAGCACGCCTGGTGAATTCTCCCGGTTCGGCCATACGCGCGCCGGCCTTGACTGCCGCATCGAGAAGATGCCTTGCGATCAAGCTGCTGCCATGGCAATGCAATTCGACGACATCTTCGCCCGTAAATGATTTTGGAGCGCGCATGACGAGAAGAAGCCCTTCATCGATTGTCGCCCCATGCTCACTCAAGAATTTGCCAAAATAGGCTGTATGAGAACGAAGGTTGGAAACAGGGCGAGAAAATATCTTGGAGGCAACGGCTATCGCATTTTCTCCAGAAATACGCACAATGGCAACGCCACCTTCTCCGGGCGGAGTCGCAATAGCGGCAATTGTTTCTTTAGGGTCCCAAGGACGGTGTGTGAATTGCATAGGGAATCATTATAGAGCGCCTTAGATTTGGCGCAAAGCAGCAGTGATGAGTTCTGCGAGAATCGGCGGTTTTTCTCTGGTAGCAAGAACAGTGCGGACCGCTTTTTGGGCTTGGAGGGCATTATAGCCGAGATGGATAAGAGCGCTGATGGCGTCATTCATGACAGAACCTCCGCCTGCTGGAGAAGTGGTAGGAGAATTTTTACCGCTTGGAGCCTTGATACGATCTCTTAGCTCCACGACGAGCCGTTCGGCCGTTTTTTTACCTACACCGGGGATTTTGCAGAGAACAGCGACTTGTGAATGGGCGATGGCCATGAAGAGGTCATTAGCTTCCAGATGCCCGATTAAGGCAAGAGCGGTTTTAGGACCGACTCCCGATACATCGCAAAGGGTAATAAAAAGATCGCGTTCATCGCGTGTCAAAAAACCATATAACGTATGGGCGTCTTCGCGCACGACAAGAGAGAGGTAAAGGGAAATTTTGGATCCGATTGCAGGAGATTTATTAAAGGTGCTCAAGGGAATCAGGATGGCATACCCAATGCCGCCGGCATCGACGACGGCTTTTGTCGGCGAGGTTTCGATGAGTTCTCCACGGATATAGTCAAACATATACGATCCTAGTTTTTTTGTTATCCCTCGTATGAAAGCCTAAGCCAGTTTGCAAAGAGGGGATCATCAAAAGTTACAACTCCTCTTGCTGTTCCTTGCTCGTCGAGAATTCCTTTGTCTTTAAGAGAATTTATAGCCGAAGCTAAAGCTGGTCCACTTGAGATTTCATATTTAATCAACAGATCTTTAGCAAAAATTTCTTTTCCTTCCTTCGCTGCAAGTCTTAGAGCTCTTTGTTGTGTTGGCGTTAGAGTGTTTAAAAGGGTTTGATAAGCATAGGCATTCTGCCTTACAACTGTCCCGAGAGTATTTTCAACTTCTTCAAGAGTGATTTGCTTTTTACCCTCTGCGACAAGATGAAAACAAACCATTTGGACATAGTTGGGAGTATCCTGGACTAATTTTCTAAGATGCTGGATTGCTTCATATTCGCATTCGACTCCAACCTCTGAAAATCTAGAGAGGATCCAGTCTGAGAATTCTTCACCAAATGAGGGGAATTCTATAGGTTGGCAAGATCGATAGAGAGGACGAGCATGATTATTCAGCATATCATAAATAATACGCTTTCTAGAACCAGTGAATAAGAAAGAAGTATTCTTCAATTGCTGCATGTGAGTACGCAAAGTTGCTTCAAGCCATCCCTGATCATCAAGCTCAGTGATTTTTTGGAACTCGTCGATCACGAGAATCACTCGCTCTCCTAATTTTTCCAAACCTACTAATAAATCCTGGATCATATCTTTAATATCTTTGTCGGAGGATTTATCAAGAGAAAGTCCGAAGGATGAAGAGCCAGTGGTCATATCGAAATCAGCGGATACTTTTGGTCGCAATTTTGGGATTGCTTCAGCAATTTCTTTCATCCAACTTTTTTTAGATCGTAGAGCTCTTACCATTTGCTGGAAAAAGTCTCTATGGGATGTGATATTGAAGATATCAACAAAAAGACAAGTATATGAACGAGCCTCGAACTCCTTGAGTAAATTTAAAACAAATGAAGTCTTGCCGAAGCGTCTGGGACCAATTAATACAACATGAATGCGATTTTCAAGAAATTGTGTGACAGTTCTAGCGAGTTCGGATCGGGGCAAATAGTGCTTGCCGTACACCGGGTCGCCGAATTTAAATGGATTTGTAAATAGCTTCTTCATGCCCTTAATTATTAACAGACTTGTTTATAATTGGCAAGTGGCATGGGCTAGAAAATATTGCAAGGAAGAGCCAAGCCATCTATCTATAAATCATTGGTTTTAAGGTATGTGCATGGCAGATGGCGACGGCAAGGGCGTCGGCGGCATCCTCAGGTTCGGGGAGTTTCGATAGGGAAAGGAGAAGTTGGATCATTCTCTGTACCTGATGCTTACTCGCCGCTCCAGTTCCGACGACGGCTAGCTTAGTCTTTTTTGGGGCATATTCAAAGATGGGAATTTTTTTCCTCGAGGCGGCCAAAATCGCCATGCCGCGTGCGATTCCCAGTTTCATGGCGCTTTGGACATTGCGGTAGACGAATTGCGTCTCGATCGCAATAGCATCTGGGGTATGGCGCTCGATCAGCGCCTCCAAACCCTCGAAGATGGCGAGGTACCGGTCGTGGCAGGAGAGTCGAAGAGGAGGGCGGATGCATCCGAAATCGATGGGTATAGTTTTGCCGCCCTGACAGGCGATAAGACCATAGCCAGTGATGCGGGTGCCTGGATCGACGCCTAGGATGACATGTTTATTCATAGTAATAATTTACCCCGACTTCACCTCACAATACTTAGGCATAAGCCCCTTTAGCAATTGAATTTTTTCGGCTCTCCATGGGATGATAGTCGGTATGCAGAGTTATTCTAACATCATCGTTAGAATGCCTAACTGGATCGGCGATCTGGTGATGGCAACGCCCGTCCTTTTTGCATTAAAAAAGGCGTACCCCCATGCGAAATTGACCGCGATGGTCAAGAATCCGCTAGGCGACCTTTTGGTCAAAGATCCTCATATCGACGAACTTTTCCGTTTCAATAAAGCAAGCGGGTTCGCGCGGCGCGATGACCGCCGCAGTATCGTCGAAAAGATCCGCCAAGGGAAGTACGATCTCGGCATTCTGCTCGCGAATTCCTTCAGTTCTGCCTGGTGGTTTTGGCAAGGAAAAATTCCAAGACGCATTGGGTATTCCATGCACTGCCGATCTTTCTTGCTCACCGATTCGGTTCCTCTTCCTGTAAATCTCGAAAAACAGCACCACGTTTTAACCTTTCAGCAGCTTCTACAACCTTTGGAAATAGAAACCACAGGAAGGAGACCGGAACTATTCTTAAGCGCCGATGAACTCCAAGTTGCGAAAAAAACTCTCAAAGATCTGGGAGTCGACCCCAACGCTCCTCTCGTCGGCATCAATCCTGGCGCAGCCTATGGGTCGGCAAAATGTTGGCTTCCCGATCGTTTCCGAGAAGTCACATTGAAGATTCTAGAGAAAACCGATGCGACGGTCCTCTATTTCGGCGATAGAGCCGGCGCCGTACTCGTCAAAGAAATCACCCAGGGCATGCCCGGCCGTGTCGTCAATCTTGCAGGTGGCACGTCGTTAAGAGAGCTCATCGCGTTCATTAGCCTCTGCGATGTGCTGCTCACTAATGATAGCGGCCCAATGCATATTGCTGCGGCATGCAATACGGATGTCGTAGCGCTTTTCGGTTCTACAAGTGAAATTGCCACAGGGCCTTACAAAATGGGCACAGTGATCCATAAGCACGTGCGCTGTTCACCCTGCTTTAAACGGATATGCCCTATCGATTTTCGGTGCATGAAACAAATCACTTCGGAAGAGGTCATTCAAGCTCTTCTCGCTAGTCTCAAAACAAAAAACCCCAAACTTGCCATCGTCTAGGATTTTATGTTGCAACACCTCAAAAGGTATTTGTTCCGCAATCCCCTCGACCTCGCGATGAGCGAAGCTGCTGCAAAAGGGAAAAAGAAATTCCTGGTCATATGGAATCGGGGATTAGGCGATATCCCTCTCGGACTCTATGCTCTTGTCTATCGGATGCGAGCATTCGTTCCAGATGCGCAAATCACTTTCCTCACAAGACCCGATTTACGTGAAGGATTTGCGCTTCTCGGCGGAGTGGAAATCCTCGTCAATCCAAATATTCGAAGATGGCAGGAATTTTCTTTAGACGAAGTTCTTGCACAACTAGGGCATAGCGCTTCGGAATTCGACCATATTTTTGAAAAACTCGATCCAACACGATGGCTAAAATGGCAAATCGGGACGCTAATTCCGAAGCTTCATTGGGATCCCGCATGGGATGTCCTTTGCAATAGATTTTGCATTAAAGGCGACGGTCCGATCATTGGCGTACATGTGCAGACAGAAACCAACTATAACTACGAAAAGAATTGGCCGCAGGAACATTGGCGAACATTTTTTGCGCAGGCGACGAGAGAACTGGGAGCTAAAATCTTACTTTTCGGCTTTCAGCCAACCCCTGGATTCGAAGGTGAAGGAATTATCGATTTACGAGGGCGTACGGGCTTTATCGAAATGATGTCGATCATCAAAAACTGCTGCACGCATCTCGTGGTGCCAGATTCAGGCGTTCTCTGCATGACCTATTATCTCGATGTCGATCGCCCGATTACCATTGCATCGCTTTGGGCTGATCCACAGCAGGGCGTGCTTAGACAAAAAGTCGCCTCTCCAAACCCTAATCTCAAGCACTATCCTATGATCGGCAAAGGCAAAGATACAAGCCGTATCCCTGTTGAAGCTGTTATGGAATGTTTGCGCAATGAAAATAGCGTATGCCACGTCAGAAGCTTCTAGACAGTCTCCATAAGCAGGCTGGCGTACTCGGCCAGCAGCATCTGCTACAGGCTCTCGATAGTCTTTCATTCCAGGAGCTTGAGGCATTTCACGCGCAGTTTCAAACTCTCAGTAGTGAGCTTCTTGCAAAACAACGAGAAGCGTTTTTCATAGGAAAGCAGGAAAAACAACTTTCCCCATGGTCAAAAGTCGAGCAGTCTTCAACCACGGAATCTGGAGAATCCCTTCTTGTAGAAGGACAAGTCGGCTGTGTTATTTTAGCCGGTGGACAAGGAACGAGACTTGGTTGGAGCGGTCCCAAGGCGCTGTATCCGATTCTGCCGGAAAAAAACATGCTGCAAATCCTTCTCGAAAAAGTGAAAAAATCCAGCGCTCTTTATGAACAGGATTTTCCCGTTGCCCTCATGGCATCGCCGCTTAATCAGCAAGCGATTCATCAACATCTCATCGAGCAGCGCTTTTATGGATTGCAAGAGAAACAGCTCAGCATTTTTTCCCAAAAAATGCTCCCGCTTTTAGATGAAGAAGGGAACTGGTTCCTAGAAAATCCCGGATCTATTGCGATGGGCCCTGATGGAAATGGAGGGGTCTTTCAGCTTCTTGCAACTTCAGGCATCCTCGCAAAATGGAAATCTTTCGGCATCAAAGCACTCGCAATCCTCCCGATCGACAATCCGCTTGGAATACCCTTCGATGCCCAAGCGCTCGATGTCTTGCAGCATGGTGCTGATGTAGTTGCCAAATGCGTACAAAGAACAAGTCCTGAAGAAAAAGTGGGTGTTTTTGCCGAAGTCGAGGGAAAACTATCCATCGTGGAATACTCGGAGCTAGCAGATGCGTGTAAATCCGCCACAACAGAAAGCGGAGAGTTCATTTGGCCTCATGCCAACATCAACCAGTTTGTTTTTTCGATGGAGCTTATGGAAACCCTTTCTCATCACGAACTGCCTATGCACATCGCCAGAAAAAAGGCACAGGCTTGGCAGCGAGGAGAAATTTCCGTCGGTAAATGTGAAACATTTTTTTTCGATGGTCTTCCTTACGCAAAAAATCCCAAACTACTCCTCTATCCGAGAACTTCCACCTACGCCCCTTTAAAAAACAAAGAAGGCGATAAGAGTCCCGAAACAGTCCGCGCGCATCTAAGAGGTGTCTAAATTACCATCTTTGCTATGATGCCCGTTCCAGAGGGTATGGGGAGTTCATGAAAATTGCTTACCTGGGTGCGGGCACTTGGGGATTTTGTCTTGCATCGCTTTTAGCATCAAAGGGATTTGAAGTGCGTCTTTGGACAACGAGTCCGGAAGACGTTAAGGAATTTCTTAAGAAGCGGGAACATCCGAAACTGCAGCGGCATAAAGCGCCGGACAATGTTCTCTTTACTAGCGATCTCCAATTGACTCTTGAAGGCGCCGATGTCCTTATCGAATCGGTCACGTCGAAAGGGATTCGTCCGGTTTTCGAACAAGTCCTTTCCTTAGGCGGGTTTCGTGGACCGATCGTCATCACATCTAAAGGCATCGAACAAAACAGCGGACTTCTATTGCCAGAAGTCGTTCTCGATGTGCTCGGAGAAAATAGCCGGCATCAGATCGGCTGTTTAAGCGGCCCCTCTCATGCCGAAGAAGTCATTCAGCATTTACCTACTTCTGTAGTCGCATCTTCTTTTGATCCCGGCATCGCTTTCAAAATCTGCGAACTTTTCAACACACCGTATTTCCGCGTCTATCCAAATAAGGATTTATCTGGTGTCGCTTTTGGCGGGGCGATGAAGAACATCATCGCGATCGCTTGCGGAATTTCCGATGGGTTGGGATTTGGCGATAACACCAAAGCTGCGCTCATGACGAGAGGATTGCACGAGATCCGCAAACTTTCTGTAACGAAAGGGGCGCAACCCGAAACCTTGAATGGTCTTGCTGGCATGGGCGATCTTTGTGTGACCTGCCTGTCAAAACTCAGCCGAAATTACATGTTCGGAAGACTCATCGCGGAGGGCTTAAGCCCGGAAGCGGCGAGAGAAAAAATCGGCATGGTCGTCGAAGGCGCTTACACGACGATTTCCGCCCTGCAGCTCGCCGACAAAGCGCACATCGATGTGCCGATCACGCGCGCGGTTTTTGCTATCCTCTATGAGGGCATCAATCCCCGTGACACCGTAAAAACACTCCTCCAACGCGCCATCAAAGAAGAGCACCTCTAAGAAAGCCTCTTTTTTCCATACAAAATTTCTTTGAATCTCGTATGGTGAGAGTTTGAGGATAGTCCAGTGAACAAGAATAAAATCGTCACAGCTAGCGAAATGACACGCATTGAAAATGCTGCGTTCGCAAGAGGCGAAAAGGCAGAAAATTTCATGGACCGAGCAGGACATGCAATCGCTGATTATGTACAGCAAACGATCGAACGGGTAAAACTTCCCAAAAAAATCACACTGCTTGCGGGCAAGGGAAACAATGGAGGAGATGCGTACACAGCCGGCATCGAACTCTTAAAGAGAGGATTTTCTGTCGAAGCGCTGCATCTCTATCCACTTGATCAATGCAATCCGCTATGCCAAGCAAAAGCCAAGGCATTTCAAAGCGCTGGCGGAAAGCTTCATCAACTTCGTGAGAACGAGGCGTTCACATTTCCCAGCGAAGGAATTGTTCTCGATGGACTTGTCGGAACAGGGTTCAAAGGGCCGTTGGAAAATCACATGGCTAGGGTCATTGAAAAAGCCAACCAAAGCGGCCTTCCCATCATCGCGATCGATATTCCATCGGGCGTTTCTGGCGATAGCGGCGAGGTTTCCGGTGTCGCAATCCGCGCCGGTATGACGATCTATCTAGGTCTTCCAAAGCTCGGATTCTTCTTAGGAAAAGGATACGACCATATCGGATACTTAAGGCAAGTGGAATTTGGCTTCAAAGAAAGCGAACTCGAAAACGCCAAAGAAGAAGCGATCTTAGGGGATGTCATTAATTGGCCTTCACTTCTTCCGCGAATTTCCAGGACGCAGCATAAGTATGAGCGAGGCTATGTTTTGGCTTGGGCGGGTTCTCCGGAAATGCCGGGAGCAGCGCTTCTTTGCTGTATGGGAGCTCTTCGTGGTGGAGCGGGAATTGTGAGGCTCTTTCACGATGAAGAGATGACCTTGCAGCTCGCTGCAGCGCCCTGGGAAATCATCAAAGAACCGCTATCCAGTCTACATGAAATCCTCGAAGAAGCGGCGCGTGCAGGTTCGATGCTCATTGGTCCGGGGTTGGGCCGCGGAGGCGATGTCGCTAGATTTTTCTGCAAATTGCTCGATAAGATCGAAATCCCCCTCGTCATCGATGCCGATGGCCTTTATATTCTATCCAAAAACCCCGAGCAAAAAATTCCGCAAGGTTCGATTTTAACGCCGCATCGTGGGGAACTTGCAACCTTATTGGGACATAGTACCTTCGATGTAGAAGCGATCCATTTGACACAAGCCTATGTGGAGAAAAAAGGGGTGACGCTCATTTGCAAAGGTGCGCCGACATTCGTGTTCCATCCAGGGGAAAAGCCTCTCGTTCTTCCCGTCGGCGATCCTGGTATGGCAACTGCGGGCGCAGGCGATGTACTCACAGGGATTGTCGCAGCGATGCTGGCAGCAAAACTCAAACCCCGCGATGCAGCGATCGCCGCGGTCTGTTTGCATGGTAGCGCCGGAGAAATTGCAGCAAGTGAAAAAAGCTCGCGCGCGATGATCGCGTCCGACATCCTAGATGCGCTTCCCAAAGTATTCGCTACTTTACAGTGGTAGCAATGTACCACTCGACGAACTTTTCTATTCCCTGCTGCAGAGATATTTTAGGTGAAAAGCCGAGCATTTTCTGGCTTTTTTCGATATCCGCAAAGGTCACTTGGACATCGCCTGGCTGCATAGGCAGGTGCTTTTGTACGGCCTTGCGTCCAGTAGCCAGTTCGATCAGGCGGATGAGCTCTTGAACATCTTCAGGCGTATTGTTGCCTAAATTGAAAATCTCGCAAGCGTATCCTTTGTCGATCGCGGAAATCGTGCCGTCGATGATGTCGTCGATGTAGGTAAAATCGCGCCGCATTTTGCCGGGATCGTAAACGGATATCGGGTTGCCTTCGAGGATGTTTTTTGTAAAAAGATAATAGGCCATGTCGGGTCTTCCCCAGGGACCGTAGACGGTGAAAAAACGGAGCCCCGTCATCGGAATGCCATAGAGATGGTGATAGGAATAGGCGATCACTTCGTTCGCTTTTTTGGTCGCGCCATACAGGCTCGCTGGTGAATCGGTCATATCGGTTTCGGAAAAAGGTTGTTTTCGATTCATTCCGTATACGGAAGATGAAGAGGCGTAAATGCATTTTACAGCAGGATGCTTCCTGCAGACTTCCATCACAGTGACAAAACCGTCTAAGTTGCTTTGCACATAGCTTTCAGGATGCTCTAGGGAATAGCGAACGCCTGCCTGCGCCGCGAGATGCACGAAATGGGTAATCCCAAAATCGAGAAATAGTTTTTCCAGCAATACAGCATCGCGAATATCGCCTTTCACACACTGAATGTTGTGCTGCGAAAGAAGTTTTGCGCGCTGCTCTTTGAGAGAAACAGCATAGTAATCGTTGAAGTTATCGAGACCAAGTACGAGATCGCCTCGCTTATGGAGTTTCTGCGCTAAATGGAACCCAATGAAACCGGCAATACCGGTTATCAAGACTTTTTTCACTTCAGTTGCTTGTGTTGTTTTCGCCTTCCCAATAAGATAAAGACACTCTGCATTTCTCTCTAGATGGATTGTCATGCGATGGTTTTTTTGTCTTTTTCTGGTGGTATTGGGAGCATGTTCCAATCCCCCCTATCGAGGGCGCAATGTCGTCGGCGCAGACGAATTCGTCATCGATTCCTATAAAATCCGCGAAGGAAAATTCGCGATTTTGCACATGGAGGGGGTCGATATGCTGCCCTTCTCCAAAGAGCTTCTGCAAGAATATGGCGACCAGATCTACGATGGCGATGTGCTGAGAATCGTCGTCTATCATCCAAGCAGAGAAGATCTCGTACGTTCCGTGTCCTCCGTCGCTGATACGATCGGTTTCAAAGTTTTCGACGGGCATGTCGTTTTGCCGCAATTAGGAACCGTCGATGTTGCGGGACTCAACCTCGATCAAGCGCGCCTCAAAATCCAAGAGGAATATCGCAAAGAAATCCAAGATATCGATGTGTTCGTCGATTATATGGAAAGAATCCAACGTAAAGTCGAACTCGCCGGCCTTGTCACAGTTCCTGTAATTCCTGTGGATGGAAGACTTCGCCTTTATGAAGCTCTGGCGATTGCCAAGGTGCCAGCCAATGCGAATCTCTTCAAAAGCTACATGGTCCGCGACAATGAGCTTCTACCCGTCGATATCTTCAAGTTGATCAAAGAAGGCGATATGAGTCAAAACATCGTCTTGCGCGGAGGCGATAAGGTCTATATTGCTGAAGCCTCTGCTTCCTCGCTCATGGTCCTCGGAGAAGTCGGAAGAGAGCGGGTCGTCGATTTACCCAATGGATTTATGACTCTCAGGCATGCTCTTGGAGAAGCAGGAGGCATCGCTCCCACAGGCGACAGAGCCTATATCCAAGTCATTCGCGGGAATATTCTGCATCCCAAAATCTATACGCTTCATTGGCAGCATGTCATCGCGCTGCCAAGCGACAGTATGCTGCTCATTCCTGGAGACATCGTCTATGTCGCAGCCACGCCGATCACTGAATGGAATCGTTTTGTCTCCCAACTCCTCCCAACATTCATCGGCATCGACCTGGTCGCAAAAGGGATAAAAGGCATAGGAGTGAACGTTCCGTGAAAGAGCAGACGCCTCCACTCCTCATCACTTTCGAAGACCTCATCGGCCTCGCAAAAAAACAAAAACGGTTTCTATTTCGGACCATTCTTTTGGCAGCAGCTGCAGGACTCCTTTTTTCCCTATTTAGGCCTGTGCACTACAAAGCGACAGCTTCTTTGCAAGAAGGGGCCGTGCAAGCACAACTTTTTTCCTTCTCCAATGTGTTTTCCAACTACTTAGGGAACAATCAAGAAAGCAGCGCGCAATTTCTCATGCAATCAGAGGCTGTACTCAAGCACGTTGTTGAAGAGATGGGATTTCAGGCGCGGATCGATGTCGAGCCTAGACAAGGCTTGTTTCGCAATACTCTTGATAACCTGCGGTGTGGAATTCTAGGGAAACTCGCACAAAAAGAACGATTTGCCTTTTCTCAAGTCCATTATGAGGGACTCGAAGAGAAGACCGTTTATTTTCATCTCGACCGCGAAGGGCGAATCCAATTTTTCGATGAAAAAAAACATCCGTTGGCTCTTGGCAGGATGGGTGAAGAGATCGAGGCCCCTGACTTTACGCTCACTGTGAAAAATATTCCGAGCGAGGCCAGTTTTGGGCGATATTATCGATTGAAAATCTCTCCTTGGCCCGCAGCAGTAAGCCAATTGAAAAAGCATCTCGTGATTCGGCCCGATCGAAAAGACCGATCCATTCTTTGGCTCTCCTTCAAACACCGCGACCCCATCCGTGCCGCAGAGACGATCAATCAACTGGCGGTGAGTTTTCTCCATTATCTAAAAAAGGAAGACCAAAAACTAGCTGAAGAGCAAGTCGCCTTTTTAGATAGAAGACAGAAGCAATTGGAAAGCGATTTCGACCAAGTTCTTTGCCAGCATGTCGAACATCTTAAAGATAGCGTGGCAAATTCGGGATTCGTCGAAGTACAGCAGCAAATCGAACTTTTGGAAAAACCCCAGCAAGAGCTCCAAGGTCGCCTAGCCGACTTGAAAACGCTCGAAGGAAACCTCAAAGAAGTCCAGGCGACGTATGCGAGGACGATGGGGTGGCCGCTTAGGCCCAAAGAAAAGCTACTTGTTGAATCGGATGAGGAAAAAGGGGCGCCTTGGCAATTTGAAAGGACCCGATTTTGGCCTGAGCAGTTCGCGGGTGTCGATCTCTCTGTAGCAAAAGAGTTGCATAATGGTTATCAGAGAGAACTCGATCAGATCGAAAGTAAGATAGATCGTCTCGAATTTCTTCTTCCGAAAATGAAAGATGAAGCCTTCGAACTCAATTCCGCTATTGCGCTTGCCCAAGACGAAGTCATGGCATCCCTGTCTCGTAAGGCGAGCCAAATGGCCTTGTCGCTAAGAGAAGAAGGAAACTATAGCCAAAAAGATCTTCATCGCTTGAATGAATCGCTCAAGTCACAAAAAAAATTCATCGAAGCCCATTTGCATCAATCTTTAGCCCTCTATAGAAAGCAATCGAGCATCCTGCAAAATAAGCTCGCATCGCTTAGAGCTGTCATGCTCAAACTCGTCGACTCTGAAAAAGGCGTCATTCAAGAACAGCTCCAACACTTCCGTCAAATGCTCTCCAGTATCCCGGAAAGATGGAGGTTTGAAAAGCTGATCGAGGCAAAAAGCGAGATGATGCAAAAAGTGGTCGAAGGAATGGCGCAAGTCATCGAAGGGAAAATCGTCGAACACCATCTGAAAAATTTCAACAGCAAGCTCATCGATCCAGCGAGGGCGCCTCTTGCGCCTGATCGTTTTGGCATCGTAAAATCGATTGTGCTTTTCTCGATTTTCGGGGCTTTTTTTGGATATTTCTTCCTTTTTTTCCGAGGGATCAAGAGCGGATTTCCACTTTCCCTATCCGCTGCGAGAGCTTATGGGCTGGCCTCATCGGGCAAGCTTTCTCCTTTTTGTAGCGCTGCTTTTGAAGAGCTTCCGCAATACGACTTAGAGACGATGAGGAAACTCGTCGACTTTGTCGAAACGCATGCTAGGCCTATGGGAAGCTCGGCCATCGGAATTTTCGGAACTCGTCTCCACGGATGGTGCGATAATCTTGCTCATTTGTTTTCTCGTCAGGGAAAAAGCGTCTTAGTCGTCGATCTTTCCTTCCCGCAGAGGATCTCCTCGAATGCAGAAGGGGGTATTTGGCAATTTCTCCATGGAAAAAGCGACAAATGGCCGGTCGTGCAGCGGGAAGGATTCGACAAGCTTTTATCGGGTGGAACGACGCGTTATGTTACGGAATTGCTCCGAAGCGAACGCTTCGAGAAGTTTCTTGAAGAAGCCAAAGAGCGCTATGATCGGATCTTCCTTGTAAGCGAAACGCCTTTGGATGCTACCGAAACCCAGCTTCTTTTAAAGAAAGCGGATCTGGGAATTGTTCTTATTGGAGAAGAGTCCTATGAACTACTATCCCGAAATGGAATCGCCTCTGCGGCGATGAATGAAAAAAAAGCGACGTTTATCTTCGAGCAGGAATAGATTATGGATCGTAAAATTCGTATCGGGGTACTTTTTGGAGGGAAATCGGCCGAACACGAAATCTCTCTTCTTTCAGCGCGCAATGTCGTCGAATCGCTCGATAAGGAAAAGTATGAAGTGACGTTGATCGGCATCGACAAGGATGGACACTGGTGCTTATGCGATGAAGCGGACTACTTGCTCCATCATGAGAATCCCAAACTCGTCAAAATGCATGGAATCCGCGATAACGTCAGTCTTGTTCCACAAAAAAAAGAGCCTCACCTCGTCAGCCTCACCCAAAAAAACACCGCGAAACCTCTCGATGTGATCTTTCCGGTTTTGCACGGGACCTATGCAGAAGATGGGACGGTGCAGGGCTTGCTCAAACTCGCCGACATCCCCTTCGTAGGAGCCAGTGTCTTAGGCTCGGCGGTGGGCATGGATAAAGACGCGATGAAACGTCTTCTTCGAGACGCAGGGATTCCTATTGCGAAATTCCGTACGATCCATCGCAGAGAGTTAAAGAATATTGATTTCGATGAGATCGTCCAAGAGCTTAGACTTCCTCTATTCGTCAAACCCGCCAATCTCGGTTCTTCCGTAGGCGTTTCCAAAGTAAAACAAAGGGGAGATTGGCAGAGTGCTTTAGAGCATGCCTTCGAATACGACCATAAAATTCTAGTTGAAGAGATGATCGTCGGAAAAGAAATCGAGTGTGCGGTTTTGGGCAACGACGATGCTATCGCGTCGCTGCCAGGAGAAGTTTTGTCCAATTTTGAGTTCTATACCTATGATGCTAAATATTTAGAAAATGGAGCCGATTTCATCATTCCCGCCAGAGTCTCGGAAGAAACGATCCTGCGAATTCAAGAACTCTGCATCAAATCCTACCATACACTCTATTGCGAGGGTCTTGCGCGCATCGACCTCTTTGTCAAAGAAAATGGCGAGATCATCATCAATGAGATCAATACGATTCCAGGGTTTACGAAGACAAGCGCTTGCCCTAAGCTCTGGCAAGCCAGCGGACTCCCTTTTCCCCAGTTCCTCGATAAGCTGATCGAACTTGCTCTCGAAAGAAAGCAAAAAGAAAGACAATTAAAAACGACCTTCGGATGACGATGCGAAAAAAGCTCCTAGTAGCTGTCGTTGCGATCTTCATGGCATCGGGCATCTTGCATGCTAAAGAAGGCGGTCTTCTTGCTCCAAATCGTCCCTGGTTCACAGGTCCGTTTTTTGCTCCTTCGAGTCTGGCAGTACCTTATGGCTATACCAACGTCGAACCCAATATTTTCGCCACGATCGATCATGCGTTCTACAATCAGCATTGGCGACCAGAGTCGATGCCCAACATGTATGTCCTCAATACGCAATTTTCCATGCAGATTGGCGTGACATCTTGGATGGATGTGCAATTCGCCGCCCAGTTTTTTTGGGAGCATACCGAATCGAAATCGGCGACAAGATTCGGTGATTTCCCCATCAATCTAGACATCCAACTCTATACGTATAAAAAACCCAGTTGGTGGCCGTTCAACATCAAATTGATCGTCAAAGAAACATTTCCAACCGGCAAATACCGAAAACTCAATCCTTCTAAATTGGGACTCGACGGAGTAGGCTCAGGGATTTTTGCAACGACTATAGGGTTAGCGCTTGGAAGAACTTTTCATCTAACGGGGATCCACTTTCTGCAATTTCGATCGGGTTGGTTTTATACTTGGCCGTCTAGGGTCCATGTCAAGGGCTTCAATAGTTATGGGGGAGGCTATGGAACGAATGGCTATATCTACCCAGGCCAGCAATTTTACGCTGTGCTGTCCACAGAACTCAATTTTACGCAAAACTGGGCCTTTTCTTGCGATTATGTGGGGGTAAACAACCCGAAACAGACCTTTAAAGGGTATAATGGAGTGAATGCAGATGGAACACCTGCGAGCAACGTCAATCCCTCGAATACGCAATTTAGTTTAGCTCCCGCTATCGAATATAACTGGAGCGAAGAGCTCGGACTCATCGCCGGCGTCTGGTTTACCGTAGCAGGACGCAATACCTTCGATTTTGCTAGCTTTGCTATCGCCCTGAACTACTACGGCCCGATTAAGAATCATCGGCATGATAAAAAGGGCTCATAGCCTTTTTAAAAAAGCCACTGTGGCATGGCCGCCGGTCGGTTTTTGTCTCCGATAGGAGAAGAAATCATCCGGATGGCAATAGGTGCAGACTTCCGCATACTGGATATTCTTTGGCTTCACGCCAGCTTCGATCAATTGATGCTTGCCGATCGCCCACAGATCGAAATAGGTGGGCTTTACTTGAAACCTCCAATATTCTTCCGGCCATTCCTTGCGGAAATGGATGAATTCAGAATGGTCAGGCCCTAAGCTCGGAGACACTGCGACAAGAAGATTTTCCGGCTTAGTCCCTGTAGTAGTTTTGAATTTTTCGATTGTTTCTCGATAGATGTTTTTCACTTGGCTGCGCCAGCCGGCATGGACTGCAGCTAAGGTCTTTGTGATAGGGTCATAGAATACAGCAGCCTGGCAGTCGGCATGTTTGATGAGGAGCGCATCTTCAGGACGGTTAGTGATCATTCCATCACAAGTTAAGAGATATTCTTGCGTGGCATCGGGAAGAAAAGCGACATTCCCTTGATGAGGCTGATAGCAGGTCCTGAAACCATTTAAGCCCAAAACTTCGGCTATGCGATGGCGGTTTTCTTCGATGCAATCATCGTCGCCATCTTTGCTTCCGATATCAAGAGAATGATAGGAATCTTTACTGACGCCGCCATGCCTTAAGAACACGGCGGCCTGAATTTCAGGATAAGGGGCGAATAGCTCGAATTCCAGCCATTCTATCGCCCCTTTTTTCTTGCGAATCACTTTATGTTCTACCAATCCCAGGTGTATTCAACGCTGACGATGTAAGCGATGAATCGCGAAGTATTACGTCCGTAAACATCGAACCAAACGCCGCCAAGATAGCTGAGGTTGGCGTTCGGGTTGTATTCAATCGCAGGAGCAAAGCTAAGCTGATCGCTGGAGCCGTATTTATTCACTGAGAGAGTTCCATCGGCCAATGTTCCTGGAAAGCCTTTAAACTTCGTTTTATTCTGCCAGACATAGACAGCATCGAGAGAAAAGACCCATCTTTGGGTAAAACTATACTCCGCCGCTAGGTTGAGCTGGTTGGTATTTCCCGGGTTGACCTTTCCTTTTGCTCCGTAACCGCCTCCATAGGCGTTGAAACCATGGACAGTGACTTTTGCAGGAATCTGATAGCTATAGGAACCGCGCAAGTTCATGGGGTGTTTATAGGACCAGAAAACGAGCTTGCTGATACGAAGGCCAAATTGGGTCTGATAAGATCCCCCACCTGTCGAGTCAGTTCCAAGTTTATGGGGATTGAGCCTTTGATAGCGTCCTGAAGGAAAGATCTCGGTGACGACAAGGCGAAGGGCCGGACAATTAAGTCCTTCTTTCAAAAGTGGAAAGCCGACGCCCAAGGTTGAATCACCCCAGCCTCCGCCGCGTCTACCCTCTAGCCAATTGACATCCCATTGGGTAGTGAAGGACATATCGAGCCAATCGGTAAGACCGAAGTTAAAACCATTGATCGAAGGGTTCAAATTGCCCTTATGGGGAACCGGAACCTTTTTTCGCTCATGGTTCCACAGCCCATAGTTATTCGTGTAAAAGACATAAGGCTGGAGGTTGGCAGAACCAGGAGGCATATTGTGCGCGCCGCCTGTGAGCAGGGGTCCTGCATACCAGGGGTTGAACATCTCCTTGGCTTCTTTGAAGAGTTCCTCATCATGCTGAAGCTCTTTTTCAATTTCGGCAGGAGACTTTTGACGCTCATCTTGTGCTAATAAATAGTCTTCCGGCGCAAATGAAGCATTCTCTTTTGCTAGGCTAGGATCTAGGAGTTCGGCAACTAATCCAGAGTCCTCTACTTGATCGACGATTTCTGCATCGAAATAAGAGTCGTCATCGTCATCAGTTTGAACGACGGTTTTTTGGATAGCTGGAGGGGTCTCAACCTTGGCAGGAAGATCCTCTAGGATTTCAGAGGCGGAGGGTCCCGCATCATTCAGATCTGCGATTTCATCGAGAGAGTCCTCTTCCTCATCAGTTTGAGCTACGATTTCTATGACGGGTATAGAGGGCTCAGTTATGTCAGGTTGAATCTCTAGGATATCTGCTACGGATAATGAATCATCAGCCTCATCAGCTATGGATAAAGAGGCCGTAGAATTATTCTGCACGGAATTAGGCTCATCTGCGGAAAGCATAAACATCGCGATGAGCGCGGAGAAAAAGGCGGATTTCATAAGAGTCCTCTTCTAATTAGCTAAGAGAATCATCTATAGCAGAAATTTTCTATTTGATAATAACGATTTTTTTTGGGAAGGAGGAAGAAAAGGAGAGGTACCTATGTCTAATAAGATCGAAGGAACAGGCCCGAGCCCAAGGGATATTGAAGCCTACCGTCAAGAATATAAGCATGGTTTGGATCTTTTCCAACGTGCGCTTCTCGAGTATAATACATCTGATGAGATGCACAAAAAAGCGGCATTCCAAGATGTGATGCAAAATGCCCTTCAGGTCTTGAATGAAACGGCGCGTGGGATGAAGCGAGATGATCTTCTCAAATACAATGATCAAATCGCTAAGGATTTAAAGGCTCTTCCTTCAGGAGACGCCGGTCCAGTGACCAAAAGACTCCATGACGATATCATTCAAGCTCAAGACTTTGTATAAGCCTTAGAGCCTGTCTACGATTTTTTTGCTTGTGGGGCAGATTTCTTTTGCGATTGGATCGATTATTTTAACTTCACACGACTTAAGAAAAGTCGAATGAAGTTAAAATAATCGATCCAATCGCAAAAGAAATCTGCCCCACAAGCAAAAAAATCGTAGACAGGCTCTTAGCGAACGGGGCAGCCACTAGCATTTTTTTGCGGAGCTGGCTGCTGAGAAGGCGTCGCCCCCGGCATCATGTTGTTGTTTCTTGCTACTTGCTCTACGGCTTGGTCAGCATTCATTTTTACGCCATTCAATCCGGTTTTGCCCATCATAGACATAGCTTGTCTGCGCTGATCCATGGTGAAAGTACTGCAGAACATAGTCTTATTGCCGGCATTGAGCTGCATAGAGAAATTCTGCTGGTCGGCAGGTAGGGTTGTGCAGTTAGCCTGGGGGGCTGCCATCATGTTGTTATTGTTTGGAGGCGCTGTGTTGGTTGGGGCCGTCGTGCTGCTTCCATAGCTTTGAGCGGTGACATCGTTTTGCTCTGTTTTCGCAAGTGCTTGTTCGGCGGGTGCGGCATCTTCCGCGTAGCAAGCCCAGCTGAAAGCTAAAGATAAGAACATGGGAACGAACAAGTTTTTCATACTAAAGATCCTCGTTGAAAAATAATTCAAATAACATTTGATATGAAATCAACATATTCAAGAGACAATTTTTTGTCCAACCGCTTAGAGCCTGTCTACGATTTTTTTTTGCTTGTGGGACAGATTTCTTTTGCGATTGGATCGATTATAATAACTTCATTCGACTTTTTTTTTAAGTCGTGTGAAGTTATTATAATCGATCCAATCGAAAAATAAACTTTCCTACAAACTAAAAAAATCGTAGACAGGCTCTTAAACTCGATTTACTTCAGATAAGATCCATATGTTCCTCACAATTCTTTTCGTTTTTCTTGCGCATTTTATCGTCGATACATCGGTGGGAATTTGGCCGCTTTTTAAAACAATGGCCGGAATCGACCTTCAAGTGGCGGGATTTATCGCCGGCTTTTGTGGTTTTGTCGGAGAGGGTACGCAAGTGATCTTCGGCTATTTTTGTGATCGGGGCAGACGCAAGCAAATTCTTATTCTAGGAGTCATGCTTTCTTCCGCCATTTTTTTCTTATCTCTAGCAAATGGCATTTTCCTGCCGTTCCTCATTCTTTTATCTGCGATGCTCGGATCAGGAGCTTTTCATCCTGCAGCTATCGGTTTCATCGGCAGCCTTTCGGATAAAAATAAAGGGAAGCTGATCTTGGGATTTGCTTTTGCCGGCGCCTTAGGGCAAGGGTCTTCCCAGCTGTTCTATGTTTCATTATTTAAAGATCATCCTGAACGGACGATTTGGGTCTTCATGCTGATCGCCATTCTTCTCTTCATTGTCTATCGCTATCGGTTCACGCATACTCCTCCTTCACGAGAAAAGTTGAATTTGCAGCAATTTTTCGCTCCCTTCCGGACAAAACGGCGGCCGCTCTTACTTCTCTATTTTTCTCAAATCGCTTCCCAAGGACTTGTGCTCGCCTTTTTATTCTTGCTGCCCGATCTGCTTAAGGAAAAATCGTGCGATATTTGGCTTTGTCATGGAGGAGGGCAATTTGTCTTTCTCTTAGGGGCGAGCCTTGCGCTGCTTCCGACGGGCGTTATCATCGATCGTTTTGGGCTAAAACCGGTCATGCTTATCGTTTGCAGTTTGAGTATCGTGATTTTCTATGCGGTGCTTTTTTTGCCCGTTTCTTCTTCATGGGTGACGGCGCTATTTCTCGCTGCTTTCGGCGCCAGCATTTGGATGATCAATCCAACAATTGTCACTTGGGGGAATAAGCTCGTTCCCGAAAGCCCGAGTTTCGTTTCAGGACTTCTCATGGGAATGGCTTGGTGTATTTCTCACCTTGTCACGATCGTCTCCGGCGCTTTAACAAAATGCTTCGACAACGCCTGTTGTCATGGAAGCATGCAACTCTTAGGCATGATCATCCTGTTGCCTCTCATTTTTACGCTATTTATGCCGAAAGAAGAGGAAGTCGTACAAACAGTGATAGCCAATAAATAGCCCCATTCCTAATATCCGATTTTTATAGGGGGAGATCATGGCCGATCGTCCTGAAGAATGCAGCCAGTGCCGCAAGCCCATTGCAGCTGTCTATAAGGAAATCGTCTCGGATCTCGTTACATGCACAGAAATGTGCGCGGATTGCCCTGTTCTTCAGGCTAGACTCTATGGCACCGTTTCTATCGCTTCTGGCAAGCAAACGCCCGGAGCGGAAGCCGGTGTATGTTGTGGCCGTTGCGGAACAACGCTTCTTTCTGTTCGTACAGGAGGACTTGTCGGCTGTTCCGAATGTTATACCGTTTTCGATGAAGTTCTGGTTCATGAGCTAGTTTCACAGGGAAAAGTTCCAAATAGGATGCGAAAAATGCAAGAAAACAGCAAAAAACAATTTCTCCATGCAGGAAAGACCCCCGATAAAGCTGTCGAACTATCTTCGACGAGTCGAATCGTGAGCTTGAATGAAGCGCTCAAAGAGGCTCTGAAGAAAGAGAATTATGAGCAAGCCGCATGGCTTCGCGACCAGATCAAAGCGCTGACCGAAAAAGGTGAGCATGAAGGAACCGGTTGAGCTGCCGCTCTCTTTTCTCCAGCACAATCCATGGCTAAAAACAAGCAATCCCGTTTGGCCTGCGACGATTTTTCAATGTAAACGAAACGTCGCACGGTCGAGTTTTCCCTCGAGGCTTTCTCCTGAAGAGTCACAGAGGCTCTTTCAGATCCTCGAGAGCGCCGTGAAGAAGTTTTTCGGAGAAGAGCGATGCAAAATCCTCCCAGCGGAACAACTGACGCCTACAGATAAGGAATTTCTCTGTGAGCATTTCTTTTGTCGCGAAGGTTTTCAAAATGCAGGAGTCGGACAGGGATTCGCTCTCGATTTGCAGGGTCGCTTTTTTGCACTATTGAATATCCAAGATCACTTGTGTTTGCAATGGGTGGATGTCGCCGATTCTTGGGATGAGACATGGAATGAGCTCGCAAGGTGCGAAGAAGCGATTGGCAAGGAATTAGTCTTTGCTTTTACGCCGCAATTTGGGTTTTTGACTGCCAATCCAGCAGAATGCGGGACTGCGCTCAGCATCGCAGCCTATTTACATGTGCCGGCTTTGCGTCATTCCAATACGCTCGATGCCGTTCTTGCAGGAATTGAAGAAGTCGAAATCGGGGGACTCGAAGGTCCCAAGGAAGATCTCATCGCTGATTATCTCATTGTGAAAAACAAATATACCCTCGGGGTCTCCGAGCAAGAAATCCTCCGCTCTGTGCATTTATCCGCGACGAAAATCGCCGGCGCAGAAAAAAGTTTGCGTACGCAGATCCAAAAAGATGGCAGCGCCGAGATGAAAGACCTCATCGCCCGTGCTTATGGCCTTCTCATCCATTCTTATCAGCTCAACACGAAAGAAGCGCTTTCTTCGTTAAGCCTCATCAAACTCGGCCTCGATTTGGGATGGCTTGCCGGCTTAAATGATCAGGCGGTCAACCATCTATTTCTTCTCGTCCGAAGGGCTCACCTACTCAAAACTCTCGGGCAAAAACCTGAAGAAAAGCAAGAAACGCATCACCACCGCGCAGAGTTTCTGCATCAAAAACTCAAAGACCTACAGCTCAAAGCTGAATTGACTTAGCTCTTCTTTTGTTTTTTATGTGCCGAGATGTTGTTTTTTTTATTTTTTTCTGTTGAAACGCGTATGTATTTATAAGGAGGTTTGATCTGAACGATCCTGCCATTGCGGCTGACTACAAGAGAAGTTCCTGTACGTGCAGCAACATCAATGGCTTGTTTAACGCTGCGATTGCGAGCTTTTAATAGAATCTGATTGATATCATTTTTTTTCTTAGACATTCGAGACTCTTTGAAGTTCTTCCCAAATCAGTTTATCTTTGATTTCTAGAGGATACTTAATATTTTTTATAGCAATTACTTTCTTCGCTTCAGAAGAATTATCCAATACTAGCGCACTATCTGCAAGGGGCAAATAGATTTTCAGCAAGTTCTTGATCCCAGCATAGTAACGTCTTCTAATATATTCCTCGGGAACATGGTGTCCATTTTGCAGCACTCTTTGAGCAACGCGTTTGATGGCTTGCTCAGGGTTCGGCAGCCATAGAAACAACAGGTTAAATTCATATCCCTGATCTTTTGCCTGAATTAGATACTTCAAAAAATTTCTAGCGGCTGCAGTTGTTTCAAAGGCGAAACTTTTTTTAGCATTCAGAAGTTCCCTGAATCTGAGAATCATTAATCTGCTAGCGGCTATAGCAACACTTTCAGGATTAAGAGGAGCGAGTCCACGTGCAATCTCATCGGCATTTATGAATTCATCCAGCTTGAGAAAATCGACCAACGCTTTAGCATTCGTAGTCTTACCGGATCCATTTGGTCCAGCAATCATGCAGAGTCTTCTCAAGCCATCACCTTTTGATCAGCAAGAGTGATTCTGCCAGAAATTCAGCATATTTAACGAGTGAAGAGCAAAAAAGGAGATAAGAAATCTTCCACGTTAAGGATAAAAGATGTGGCGTGAATGATGCCCTAATGGATGCGCTGAATACTTGTCGATCGTTGACTAAGTCTGCAGATGATTTGTTTGTAAACGTTAAAGCGTTTCCTATCGACATATCCCTCGATGAAAGGCAGATCGGGTGCATAGAAGAAACTTCCGCCATGCTTAAGAGAGTCGAGGATTTCACGATATTTTTGTGCGTAGGCGACAAAACGCCCATCGTTCCTAACATGATGATGATGGAATTGATTGGAAAATCCTAGATGGCTGATGATAGTTCCCCAGGAATTCGGAGCTAAGGCAAAATCGAACCAATCGATTTGGGTGAGATAGGGTTCCGCAGTAGCCATCCGGTCGATCCCATAGGCATCAAATCCTCGATCTCTTAAGGCACGGACGAGCGTTGCATGCTTTCCGCATCCCAGATCGAGGATCGGCTCTTTCAGGCTGCCTAGTTGAATTCCCAAAATGGAAAGTTGTATTTGAAAGGAATACTCAGCGCAAACAACCGTTTTTTCAAGATACGGCGCTGCCGTTCCGTAAAATTGTTCTGCGAAAGGATTGGACTGCCGAAGCCAAGACCGTAGATTGGAGTAATGATCGTCTGCAAGTTTCTCTAAACGCCCTGGATAGCAGGATTTACATCGGCTGAAGAGTTCGACATATAGCAATTGCAGCTGTTGCACATGCTGGGAAGAAAAAGCGTAGTATTGATTCGTCTCATAGAATTTCTCTAAAGCCTTTTCCGTAGTAAAGGCGACAAGGGCATTCTCTTCTTCTTTGGAAAGTGTTTGCAATCGAAAGCGATTCTCTAGAAGAACCGACCTCGTCCTCTCTGTGAAAGACAATGCCGTATTTTTTCGGCAAAATAGATTTTTGCCGGAGCTTGAAGAAATTTGCTTTAGAATCTGGATAGTTAAGGATTGCATGCTTATACGTGGATTTCCCTGAGTTCTAAAGCAAATTGTTTACAGATTTCAGCCATTTTTTTCCTATCGAAAGACTCGGGCATGAGCGTTTTAGTTAGCCAATCGCATACTACGCGCTCCTCATCCGATAAATATTGCAGGGGAACAGGGAAAAAAAGATGGGTTGTTTGTAAGGAGGGGTTTTGCGATAGAGATCCACGAAGAATGATTTGTATATTTTCAAGACATCCCACAGTACGCTCTCTTTGTGAAAGTTGATCATAGTGAATCCGCAAACCAAAAATTCCTTTTTCTTGTGAACATTGACTGACCTCTACTTTAGTTGGATCAGCACTAATTTTGTGGATAGGAGGACTGAAATTGGATGAGCTGATTAATCCAGCTTCATTCAGACGTATATGATGTCGTTTAGGCTGTGCAAGACATAGTTTGAAGACTACTCGATCCTTCATAGGAAGATGATTTGCTGCACGGCACTTATTGCTGATCGACAATTTATGCCTCTCCATCAATGCTGCTAAATCTGTGAGGAAAAAAGCTCTAGCATTTGGAGGAATGGGGATATCAAGAGAATGTTTGTTTCCTTGAAATTCATTTTGCAGGAATCTCACTGAGATAGTGGAGGATGATAAAGTAATTAAATCCCCTCCAAATCTTTGCGTCTTGATTGCGATAAGAGTAATCCTTCCATTGGGCAAGCCATCTTCTCGATCGAGGACTCTGACAGTGTCTGCTTGTGATGCATCAATTTCATGAACGGGGAATTTGGTTTGGGCCAAATCAACAGAAGCATAAACCCACCCAACCGATCTCGGAGATTGTACAGACATACTAAGCCTTTTATTGCAAAAAGGCGAACAACATATAACTATCAAGCGTTTTTGTCAATAAATAGTTATGTGCAGACAGGGAATTTAAATAATTAAGGGAAATGCCTAAGGCCGGAATCGAACCGACAACCTCTGCTTTACGAAAGCATTGCTCTGCCAGTTGAGCTACTTAGGCATGGCGCAAAAATGTACTCCATGCGCAAAATTTCCCTCAAGGACGATCTAATGGAAATTCGAGCTATTCTTTTGATGGGAGGTCTAGGCGAACGCTTTGGCAGCGCGCGCCCCAAGCAATTTCACCTCATCGCCGGAAAAAAAACCTATTTGCATACGCTTGAACGGTTTCTCGAAAGCGGTCTTTTCCAAGAAATCCTTCTCATAGCTCCTTTGCCATGGATCGAGGAAGTGCAGAAGGATATAAAAGAATTTTCTAAAAATGTTCGCGTGATCGAGGGTGGCTCAACCCGGCAGGAATCCTCATTTCTCGGCATCTTCGCTTGTCCCGATTCCACAGACATTGTCGTCATCCACGATGCAGTAAGGCCATTTGTGAGTAAGAGAATTCTCGAAGAAAATATCGCCAAAGCCATAGAATTCGGGGCAGCTGATACCTGCATTCCCTCTGCCGATACACTTGTCTATGCACCCGATGGCCAGTTTATTGAGAATATTCCCATTCGCGCAGAATATTTACGGGGTCAAACACCCCAGAGTTTCAATTTGCCGCTCATACGCAAGGCGCATCTTCATGCGCGCATGCATTCTCTTGAAGGTGTTTCCGATGACTGCCGCCTTGCCAAAGAAATCGGCGCCACTATTGCTATCGTACAAGGCGAAGAGAGCAATATCAAAATCACGACGCCCCAGGATGTCATCCTCGCGGAACAATTGCTCCGGCATGGCGAAGTCGAAGAAATCGTGAAGGAAACAAGAAACCTTCGAGGAATGAAGATTGCCATCTCCGGTGGAACGGGCGGTATTGGCCAGGCACTCACGAAACTTCTTGAGCAAGAAGGCGCCCATCCCATCCTTCTTTCGCGGTCCACGGAATTTGCTGTCGACTTTCTCGATGCTGGAAGCATCAAAAGCTGTTTTACAAGTCTAGAGCAGCAAGTTGGCCCCCTCGATGGGCTTGTGAATTGCGCTGGACAGCTCGATCGCGGGTCTCTACATGAGCTTTCTGAAGAGCAAATCGATGCGCAAATCGATGTCAATTTTCGAGGCGTCATTTTTGCGTGTAAACATGCCTGTCTTAAAGAAGGCGGACAGATCATCAATGTCGCTTCCTCATCCTATGCCCGCGGGCGGGGGGATATCGCGGTCTATGCAGCGTCTAAAGCCGCAATCGTCAATTTTTCCCAAGGGTTTGCCCAGGAAAGACCCGACCTCATCGTCAATGTCGTCGCCCCCGCCAGGACCGATACCCTCATGCGAAGGGCCCAATTTCCCGAGGAAAATCGGGACCTTTTGCTCTCCCCCGAGGAGGTCGCTGAGGAGATACTCGATCTCTTACGACGTCCCCGAAAGTTCGAAAACGTGGCCGAAATCCGACGTTAATTCTTTATACTCAATGAGTTAAGGCAGAATTCGTTCTCACAAAACCCTGATAATTCAACTTGATTTAAAGTATTTGCTTTGCTATAATTTTGACTAAATTAATTGATAATTAACATCTTAGTTAATTTCAGAAAGTGTTAAAATCCAACTAAAAAATGGAGATAAATAATTTATGGCATCAGATGTATCACCCACCTCGCGCGCCGTAGCGCTCCTTTCCCAACCCTCGATGGCACTCGCCGTTCCAGATCCTGACAAAACGAAGTTTCTTAAACTGACGCTTCCGGACCTGAAAAAAAAGGGGATGAATGGGCAATCGTGGGAAAAATACATTGTTTCCCATTATCTAGCCCCACGAGAAGAATTTTATACCAAAGCGATCGAAGATTGCGATAGACGGATAAAGGTCTCTAAACAAGCACAAGGGGCGTCACTAGCGAGACTTCCTGGATTAAAGCCAGATGTTGATGGGACACAAATTGCTCTAATTCGAACTGATGTTGCAAAACATACGGCCGCTGCAAAAAAATTCAGCGCGCAACGTGCAAATTTCCAAGAAACAGTCGCGAAATTTCCATTACAGAGAATGCAACTTCATGCGTTTTTGGAAGAAATAGATAGCATTAAACCATCTGGAAGAAAAGTTTGGCAGGAGAATACTGAAACTTCCCTATTAAAACTTCATGCGATGGTATCGGAACTTGGTGACTTATCTAGTATGTATAAAACCTTCGATATTCACCGATCCGGCATGTTTGTGGATCATGACGCTCTTACGGATCAAGTAGTTGCAAACCCTGGCTCAATAGCCATCGTAGAAAATATGATGAGTGATCGTCAACATGTCGATGCTGAACTCGACGTGATCTATCACTTTCAGCATCTTCTCATAGAGCGGATCATAGAAATCTCCGGACCAACGAACTTTCCTTATCATACATTTGAAGTGACCATCAATTATGGAGCTTCAAACGTGAAGTATGATTATGTTTGTTATAATAAAGATGGAAAATGGCGAATTTTAGATTCTTTGGGCAAAGATCAATCGACATTCATGAAAGAAAGTACTTTTAGACGAGTATTTTGTCAGCGTATTGAAGAAGATATTCACTTTGTCACAAATCCTGTGATCCAAGTCCGATTCATGCTTGCCGGCCAAGATATAGGAGCCCAAAAAGAACTCGATACTTGCATTAAGACAAAACAGCCTATTTCCAAAGATTTAGCGAATAGATTGCAAGCGCAGTTTGTCGTTGGCTACGGGTTAGGACCTCACGATCAGCAAGGATCCAATTATATTGAAATCAACGGCGTTGTCCAAGTATCCGATGGACGGTTTTTGCTCTTCTCGGTTCCGAATTTAGAATCCCTTCCTCCAGAACTTCGAAAAAACCGGATGGAATTGGCTCATTTTGCAAGAGAAAGTGTGACCCAACTTACAGAGAAACTTAGAAATGATCTTCTCGCTAATGCAAAGGGTACTTATGAATATTCTCTGATTATCCCTGCAACCCCAGAGCAAAGAGAATTCTTGCAGATGAAGGCCTTTCTTGAATTGCTTGAAGATGCACAAAAAGATCCAACTTCTGAAGAAAATGCCCAGTTTATCGCTTGGGCAGCTCAAGAACTTTCTTCAGAGCCTTTACTCGAGACACCAAGCGCACCGGCACTAAAAGCGTCGGCTTCTGCAGTCGTTGTCGAGGAGGTCGTAGATGAAGAGCCTCCAGTACTCGATGATGCAAACGCTTCAGCATCGCCAGCAATGGCTGCTGCCGTCGTTGTTGCAGATGTTGAATTGCAAGGACCGGGCCCAGCTTCTGTAGAGCTCCAAGCCCCAGCAAACGGCGTTGTTGAGGAGGTGTCTGCAGAGGAACTTTTTCAACCAGCTGAAATTGTCGCGGGTTTGATTGCGCAGACAAAAAGCAGGATTGAAGTACTAGAAAAAGATGCAGCCGATATCATTCCTGATGAAAAAGAATCTATGTCTGATACAGACGCTCAGAGAAGAGCAGAAAAGGAGGCTGCAAAAGAACAGAGACGACGAGAATTTGAATTTAAAAAAGCTAAAGCGGGCAAAAGAGCAGCCCAGGCAGCAGCATCTTTCCAAGTTCCTGTGGATCATCGACCGCTTGACCTGCAATTGAATAGCAAAACACGAAGACAAATTGAAGCGATACGAGAGGGACAGCGGCTCAATGCACGCGAATATCAAGGGGTCGTCAAAAAAGCCATCCAAGCTAGGTTCAATACTCGACTTGAAACTCTTAAAAAACGACAAGACGGTTCGCACGTCAATTATGATGGACTGCCAACAACATTCGTTGTTCCTCACGGAAGGGATGCAAATCGCGGCCTTCCGCTAAGACTTCAACAGGAACAATTAGCGACAGTTCTTGGGGATGATACGGTTGTTTAAGTTGATTCTACAGATTGGTTAACGAAGCCGTTTAAGAGATCCTTAAACGGCTTTTTTATTGCTAGTAAGAACCCATGAGGCCGAAATGAAGTTTGCTTCCGTAGCCGCTAAAGACTGTTTTATCCAAGCGGAATCCCCAATCGAGGCGTGCGGAAAAATAGTCGGTGATTTTGTAGCGGAGTCCTGGGCCTACGCCCATTAAATGTTGCCATTGAGGCTCGCCTTCACTGTGCACATTTCGGCCCGTGGCGTAATCGAAAAAGACTAAGAATTTGAATTCATCCTTCAATCGTTTCTTTGGGTGCAAGGAGAAAGAAGGGAAATACCCTTCTAAGTTGATGCAGATCGCATCGTCAAAGTTCCACTCCCGTTCTTCATAACCGCGTACGGTGTCATAGCCGCCAAGACCAAATTGTTCGCTCGGCACGAGGTTTTGCGTAGAGACTTGTCCGCGGAATTGCCCCATGAGCATAAAGTTGTACGGCAAAGTCCATGTATCTGCGAGTAAAAGCCGGCTATAGAAATAGCGATTCTTTGCGCCCGGATGGAGATCGGAAAAATTGGAATTGTCTTGATTGCCGATCATCGCGCAGGGAGACCAAAATGCTTCGAGCCGGAAGGTGATCATATTTTTCTCCCAGTTCCTTCCGATGGTGTATCCACCATAAAACTGTGTAATGTTCACTTCATGAGTAACAACAGGGAGAAACGCATTCGGTTCGGCAAAAAAGAGGTTGCTATTGAGGTTTTTAAAGTCGAACCCCAGCGAGGGTTCGTGGATGAATCGATTGTAAAAAGGAACCAGCGGCATTTGATAACGGAGCGACGCCTGCGTATTGTGCCCATGGCTTTTGAAATTCGAAATGTCGGGATTGATTTGAGAGAAGCCTCCATAGAGGAGTAAGACATGGCGCCAAGATAGAGGGGCATTATACATGAAGGTATGCGCCCAGAATTTATGGTAGTTCGAGGCCATTGTGAATTGATAGCTCAAGGTATGATCGAGCCAGAAGGCATTGCCCCAACGAAATCCAGCAAACCACCGTGTACTTCCTGTCGAAACGATCCCTGTGTTGTCGACACCTGCATAGACTTGAATGGGCCTTCGATCTTTGACGATGAGTTCGATATTCGTGGTTTTCTTTTTTTCACCGGGCGAAAAAAGAAGATCGACATGACGGAAGGGATTTTTGTTGATCCAAGCGACATCACTCAAAAGGATTCTCGAGTTGATCGGATCGTCCTTTTTTAATCGGATATAGTCCGTGAGCATCTGCGTCGAAAAATGCTCATTTCCCCGTACAATCACTTCTCCAACAACCCCAACTGTAACGAGGAGTTGCACAGTTCCGCTGCTCACGTTCTGTTCGGGGATTTGCACGATCACGACAGGAAAGCCTCGATCGCGGTAATAGAGAATGACGTCGCGTTTAAGCGCTTTTAAAAGGGAGTTGGTCATCGATCTTCCGATGAAACGAGGCCCTAATGTCTTATTCAAGGCAAAAAGTCCGCCGGGAACTTCGAGGCCTTTAGCTTCAAAACCTACGACATCTCTTCCTCCAGGCACTAACTCCATCTTATTGGGTACGAGAAGAACGCCTCTAAGAGGATGCCTCGTGAGTTCTTCTAGAAGCGCGTCATTAGCCACAATAGCATCATCTGCGGCAAGGGATCCTATATTCAGCAGGCAAATGATCGAGCAAAGAATTCGAATAAACATGGTTTAGAGTTGGTCCAATTTAAGAAGGTTGTAGTTGCGATATTCCTCGCGTACAGATTGGTAGGTCGAATCGGGGCAAACGAGATAGCTCGAGAAAGGGTAAGAAAATACAGACTTATAAGCTTCGCGATTATAGGCGATTTGGTAGTCGATATAGGAGAAGGAATTGTAATCGTAAAAAATATCCCAATTGCGGAGAGCCTGCACGCTCGCAGGAGAGAATTTCGTAAGAAAGCCGGACGTGGCTGGAATGTTAGGGGTAGGAGGCGAAATAGCGCCTTTTACGTAAACGGTGAAAGGACTCCCTCCTCCTCCCGAAAACGTCGAATACCAAACGCCCTCGACCACATTGGCCGGAGGAGCAAAGCTTTGTCCATTCAAGGTTGCCGTGATCGAGGTTTGCGCTAATGTCGAAGAGAAAATGCGCACAGGAACGAAGCCCATCTCCCCCCCCACGGTACCCCCTAGAGTGAGCATTCCCGGGCCAATATTCGGCGGAGTGTTGTAGGGAGGAGCATTGTCGACGACTATATAGATACTACCCGACCCTTGCGTAGCGATAAGGCCGCCCGCAGACGTCGAAAGATTCCCGCCTGCGATGACGGTGATATCTCCTACTGAAGTCGAACTATTGAGGATCCCCACGGGATGCGTAGCATCACCGCCTGTCATCGTGATATTGCCCGCTGCTTGAATAAAAATCGCGCCGCCGCCTTCTGCAATGTCGGGTTCCCCACCAATAATGAATGCGAACGTATTCATAGGAGCTGGGGGACCAATGACGGACATAGTAAGATTATTGCAGGTAATCGAGACATCATTCTGAAGAGTTCCCGAGGTGCCTATAAAAGATGCATTGCCGCGGTTTGTGCCGCCGATGAGTGTGATATCATTGGCTATAATCGTGAGTTTTCCATTGCCGCCTGGGCCAGATGTGATAATATTGTCAGAGCTATTTTTCCCTGTGCCAAGAGTGGCGCCAGTAAAAAAGTTAACATCGGCATTTCCAGCTTGCAGCGTGATATCGCGCGCCATGAGCATAAAATCGCCAGATGTACCGGGAAGATAGGCAGCGGCAATTCCCGCTTCAGCAGTATTCCCGCTCATGCTGCTCCCCGCTGTAATCATGATATCACGGACGTTCATGGTCATACGGCCGGATCCAGATGTCATATTGCCGCCTGCAGTGATTGCCGCTGCTGGATTATTGGCTGAAGAGCCTGCTGTGAGCATCAGATCTTGCGCGCTGACCATCATATCGTTGAGGCTGGTGATGACCACAGGATTACTGTTTGTAGGGGTGCCATCTAAAATGATATCTCCGTCAATGGTGATATTCACGGTTGCGCCGGATATTTGATTGGCGTTTCCAGTCGCACCGGTCATCATTATAGCACCCGTCATATCCATGATGGTCAAAGTGCCATCGACTTGTAACCCAAGTTCAGAGCTGCTAGCAGTGCCGCCAGTGATGATAATACTGTCCCCTCCTGAAATCGTAAGATTTGTGCCATTGGTGGTGCCATGTGTGCCTACAAACATGCTCATTGAGGTTGGACTTGAAGGAAGCATGTTCAAATTGCCGCCTTCGAGAGTGATGTCAATTGTACCGGAAGCTGCCATTACGGCCGCGCGTTCGGTAACCAATTGGTTACCATCTCCAACATTGATCGTCGGCGCTGTCAAAGAAATGGAATTCGTAGCGCTGGGAAACGATGCAAAGGTACTTTGAAGCGTAGCATCGACGGTGATGAAATCATCAGCGACAAGAGAAAGAGTATGACCACTAGGCCAAGTTACGTCGTCGATCACTGTGATCGTTCCCAGTCCCGGGGACAAATTTCCAGTATGGCTCGCGTCGATGCAGACATCGTTCGAACCAAGAAGGCCCTGCAAAACCGCAACGCTAATATTGGCTGAAGAAAATCCGGCAAAATTAAAGGCTGTATCGGTAAGAAAGCCGCAGCCTCCGAGCACCAGAGGAACTCCAGAATCCACTCCACCGATCGTCACCATGCAAGGGTCGAGTAGCAAACTTCCTGTTTTGCCATTGAGCGCTGATGTATCGACTCTACCTTGAAAATCGAAATGTCCTTTGCTCGAAACTTCGACAAAGCCGCCATTTCCGGCTTCATTTCCGCCTCGCGCCAGAACTTGGCCATAAAAACGATTAGCTTCCGTGCCCCAAAGGATGACGCGTCCGCCGGATCCGGTACTCAATGCGTCTGCGGTAATTTCGCAACCGGGCGCTACAAATAGTTGGCTCGCATTGGGAATATCAGGATTTGCGCCTTGATAATCCCCGCCGATCAGGATTTTTCCGGGTAGATCGCTATCGACATGAATTCTTGCCTGATCGAGCAGAGCGATCTGTTCTCCAAGGATTTCGATGGTGCCGCCAGGGGCGGAGAGCGAGCCGTCGATGAGGACTTTTCCATGCTCAGCGCGTAAGCAAAGCTCTCCATTTACGTTCTCGAGATTCAGCGCATCGATCGAGCCTTCGAGGTTGATGGCATAGCCATAGGCATTGCCATCGGCTAGAAGTTCGGTTCGTACGGCTTCGATCCTGCCGCTGTTTACGATGCCAGTGTCTTGGCTTTGATTGAAGGAAGGACGGATGAGGATGTTTCCGTCGGTTTGCAGGAGAATATTTTGTCCAGCAGCAAGGGCTACCATGCCGCTTGGTGCTGTGATGATTCCCTGATTTTCGATTTGATAGCCAAGTAGGATGACGTTGCCATCCCAGGCATTGATCGTTCCGTAGTTGATCACAACGCCTGTAGAATCTCCTTGAAAATTCAGATCGCCTTGGGCGATGAACTCTGCATCGAGAATATTCGATGCTGCTGCAATAAAAGAAGCGGTATTGACGATAGCGCCATGACCGACAATAACCCCAGTGGGATTGATTAAATAAACTCTCCCATTGGCCTCGAGCATTCCATCGATCATGCTTCGAGTGAAAGTATCGACGCGATTCATAACTAAGGAATTTTCGCTCGGCTGGATAAAGCGCGTAGTTTCGCCGTGTTGAATCGAAAATTCTTTCCAATGGATTACTGCTTTTTCAGAGGTGGTGATTTCAAGAACGGAATTGCTTGAAGAATTTATGGTAGCTTTTCCAAAAGTAACTTGGGGATCTTGAGGATTTGCTAGAAGATTTCCTAAAAACAAATAAAGAATTCCTGGTAAAAGATAAATACTTCTATGCAAAGACATAAATATCCCAGTTTTTTCTTGATGATAGCGAATAGTTTTTTAAAATCAATTGAAAATCCTTAGGAACTCATGGTTTTAAATATCAAGAAACGTCCAGGAAAACGGCATGGCTATGCGATTCCTTTAGTTCTACTTGCGTCATTGTTCACAGCGCTTATGGCGACCATTGTCAAAATGGGGGCTTCAGAATTCACAGGTGCTGCGATGGTCTTCTGGCGAAATCTCATCAGCCTCGTGGTTTTTTTGCCTTGGTTAGTCTGGGGGACACCTCATCTACCTCTTCAAAAAAAGCTCCATACGACTCAGTGGAAACTCCATTTAGTTAGAGGGTTCACAAGTTTTCTCTCCGTCTATCTTTACTACGTATCGCTTCAATATTTGGACCTGACGAACTCAACGGTATTATTCAATACCATTCCCATTTTCATTCCGATCATCGCGCTTATTTGGCATCGCATCGCGATTCATCATCGGCTGTGGTGGGCGATCGGTCTGGCTTTTATTGGGATCATTCTCGTTCTCGACCCAACCGCAAAGATCTTCAACTATGCTTCACTGCTCGCGTTGCTTTCGGGTATTGTCGGAGCTATTTCTCTCGTATCTTTGAGGATTGGACACTATACGGAGCCTTCGGGACGAATGCTCTTTTATCTTTTTGTCGTTTGCATAGGATGTTCCGGAGTGGCGACGTTATTTTCCGTCGAGAACAGTTGGGAGCATTTGACGTGGGCGGATTTCAAATACTTGATTCCCATTGGAATCTTTGGTTTTCTCTATCAGATTTGCATGACCATTGCAGCGAAATTTGCGACAATCCGTTTTTTGAGTCCCTTTCTCTATACAGCGGTCGTCTTCACATTCATTTTCGATAAAATTCTCTGGCATACGGCATTTTCCATGACGAGCATTATCGGTATTCTCTGCGTCATAGCTGGAGCGTTCCTCATGCTTTTGCTCTATCCAAAAGAAGATCTCCAAATCAGACCCAAATGAAAAAATTTGCTTCGATAGTTATTTTGCTCTTCGGCTTTGTGCGAGGAGAATGCCATGAAAAGACGCTCAATCTCATTTGGCTATTCGATGCGCATTATTATTGCGAATACGACTGGCTTCAGGAAATCTTCTCTGAAGTCTCTTATAACCTAAATGAACTGATCGATAAGAATTATGAAATCGTGATGGACAATTCCATCATTTTTATTCCGTGTCCTGATGAGGAAAAATACCAGCAGTATTTTGCTAAATTCCGAGAAAGAGGATACAAATATGGTGTAGTGCATATCAGCGATGAAGCTTATGCCCATCGTACTGACTTCTATTCTGGGGCGGTTTTCGTCCTTAGAAATTATTGGCATGAGCAGTTTTCGCAAGAAAACGTAAGAGCGATTCCTTTAGGATATAAGAACGAATTTTGGAGAAATTGTTCCAATAAACAGATCGCCGATGCCTTTCATCGAAAATACACCTGGAGTTTTGCAGGACAGATTAAGAAATCGACGAGAGAATCGATGGCCAGCAATATGCGTAAGGTCCCCGGCTATTTTCTCCATGAGATCGAATCCTTTAACGGGCCGAATTCCCTTCCGATTGGTGAGTATCGAGATATTCTCTTGCAGACCCTATTTGTCCCATGTCCCATGGGTTTTACCAACTTGGATTCTTTCCGACTTTATGAGGCGCTCGAGTGCGGTTGTCTGCCAATTGTCGAAAAGACCCCATCTGATTATTTTGCCAACCTACTGGGAAAGTATCCTTTCATTTCCGTGAACTCCTGGGAAGAAGCCCCTGGTCGTATCGAAGATCTCCTCGCCAATCCAGAATGCCTCGAGCAGATTCGGAAGGACTGTTATGAGTGGTGGATGAACTATAAAAGCAGTCTAAAGAAGCAAATCGCTCGCATTGTCGAGGATGCTTTCCAATAGAAAGTCGCTTCAGAGTTCTTTGACAATTTTTTTTGTTCAGCCTACTGTGATCAAAAAAACTCGTGCGAATTGCAAAATTAAGAGGCCTTCAAAATGAGTATACTGAAACAAACAGCTCAGATTTTAGCATTAGTTCCAACGATGGTACTTGCTGATGCTGGGATGCCGGAAATCGATAACGAAGGCCTATATCCACAAGAAATCGCTAGACTGCATGCAGATGATTGTCCCATGGCGAACGTGCAAATAGCCGATAAAACTGATCAAACAGTAAAAACAAAATCCACTAAACAAGAAAAACAGAAAAGAATCGTAGCGACTTCTGCAAGTAACCCAGTAACTACAAATCCCGATGTTTTTGTGGAAGGAAGCCTTTTATGGTGGCAAGCGACAGAAACAGGAATCATTGGGGACGCCACTGGTGTAGGAAATAGCAACATTGTAAATGCTACGACAACTTTTCAAGGTACCGTGAAAGATCCCCGCTTTAAATGGGATTGGGGTTTCAAAATTGCTGCTGGTTATAATATGCCCTACGATGGTTGGGATCTTTATGCAAATTGGACTAGGTTCCACCCGAAAGCATCTACTCGATCCTATGAGCGGACACTTCTCAATGAATTCCTTCTTGTTTCTTCCAATCTCCCTAATTTTTATTCAACTCAAGTAGGCACATCGCTTTTTTCAAGCTGGAAACCAAAGATTGATTTCGTAGATCTCGAACTTGGCCGAGAATCGTATCTTGGCAGGCATCTTCTTTTCCGGGCATCGATGGGATTACGATCTATGTGGATTGACCAGAAGCGAATAATTACGTATCTCAACCTTCTCGTGAGTGGTCCTGCATCTGGGAATTTATTTAGAAATCTAAAGAATAATTTTTGGGGAATGGGTCCTAAAGTAAGATTGGATACACAATGGGATTTAGGCGCAGGGATCAGTCTTTTTGGAGATTTTGGTATTTCTGCCCTATATGGAAGATTCCATTACTCAGATAGCGATATTTTTTCTTCGGTTGAATCAGTTATTTTTAACGCAAGCTACAAACACCGTGCATTATGTTGGGTAGGGGATTGGGATATCGGGATTCGATGGCAGAATCGCTTTAGTGAAAATACCTGGGCGCTACGCTTTCAATTAGCATGGGAGAATCATGTATTCTCTAACCAAAACCAATTCCTAGCAATTGCTAATTGCGAGAATTTTACTGGTGGTTCTCCACTTTCCAATTCCCCGCTAATTGTTAATCAAGGCGATTTGACCACGCAGGGGATTACCTTCACAGCAAGGATTGATTTTTGATGGGAAAAGCGGATGGAAATCGGCTTTCTCGACAGAATCAAAATGGATAGATGCCGGTCATTTCTGAGAAGACTTTTTTCGTCACTTCCGTCGATGCTAATTGGAGATTTTTCCTCTTAAAATAATAAAATTCGCCTTTGCCATTTGGATAATGGCCACCACAGGCTGTCTTTGGATCATAATAGCGCGGCACCTCTCCTAGGAAAGTGCAGTCGTAATCAGTGGTTTTGCTCAGTTCATCTCTTACATAATCCCGAAGTTCAGGAGCGACATCGTTGGAAACCTCGAGAAGTATATGGTTTCCGAGACTCAAGATGTTTTCAAGGACGACTTTACGGATATCCATGGACTCATCGATTTGGTGGACGACGAGTAATGCCACGACTACATCGAAATGCGATTGCTTATTTAAGTTCTCGAGAACCGGAGCGGTGATCTCTTTATGAAAGAGAGTCACGTTAGGAAGATCATTCAATAGGCAGAGTTGGTAGAGCATTCTTCCATGGTGATCGTAGTTTTTATTTCCATGCTCGATCATGTAGCAACGAGACTTTGAAAAATCCTTGGCGATTCTGAAGGAAAAATAACCCTGCCCAGCCCCAATATCGAGGACGGAAAAGGTTTCTTTGGAGAGATTCGCAAGAACGGGCTTGATGAGATCGTAGCGATTCTGGCAAAGATTGACCCCACGAAATACCGTTTTTCCTTGGATCACGATATCTTGATACACTTGCGCGGGATCTTGCCGACAATATTGCAAAAATTCGTCAATGGTCATTTTGAGATGGGAGTCGAATGACGGAGGCAGGTTCACCCGCTGACTGATAAGGCTTTTGTTCTGGGACTTGAGACCGACGTAGTAACCTAGGAAAAAGATGGAAAGAATGCAAAGAAGAGTCCCTAGCGATCTCTTGGATAAAAAATGTCTTATCCTATTCATAACGTTTGAGGATCTTGGTTAAAGAGTTGAGACTTGATGGACTCGAACCATCGACCCTCTCATTAAAAGTGAGGGTGAAGTCCTTTTTAACCAGTGCCATCCAATCTTTATGAGTATGATTCTAAAGTGAGTTGATTAATGGATGCAAACGGATTGTGCGGATTAAAAATGGTGCAATAGGGTCTCCGTTGCACCGCCACTGCACCGCCCAGACCTGAAAGTAGTCAGAGAAATCAGATGGAAAGGATTGTTGACGGACAGCGGGAAATGACAATCCGTATACAATTCAAAGATGCTGAAAATAAGCTGGTTAGGTCTAATTCAAGCCCCTGCTAGGGGATGGGAATGACAATTCGTCCTCTCCTAATCAAACCCAGAATGGGACGTAGGTGGCACCTTTACCGGCAATAGCAACCCCTCCAAAAGGCTTGACCAAGCCGGTTTCTATGGAATCTTTGAGGATTTTAGAAGCCATTGTATAGGACGATTTTTTGATACCTAGTCGGTTGCGTAATGATTCATTAGTCATCCTCTTGCCAGCAAGATATTGAAGGCTGGCGTGCTGATAGCAAGCTCGGATTCGTTCTTGTTGATCCATTTGCATCAGTTTTCTGGGGCCATATAGTGTCGTGACGACACTTTGGGTTGTTTCTCGAAAATCCGGAGGTGGCAACTGGTACAATTCGATCTCGAGAATTGCCTTATCTATCCCACTACCCCGTAGTTCGCAAATATCGAGCCGTCGCATAAACGACCCTAAAATTTCATTCCGTGTGATTGGTGGTTCATCAATGAAACGCAGGGTGTCGATTAGAGGAACACCCGGGTTAGAGATTTCTATTCGATGAGTAAAAATTTCTATCATGGGACCTGCGCCAGTAATCATAAAATTTTGGTGAATAAGGGCATTCGCTACCAATTCTCTGATCGCGATGGCGGGATACATTCGCACCTCTTTCCTGAAGGCTTGTCCGATCTCCTCGTTTTGAGGGAGTTGGTTATTGATGTAATCGATAATCTCTTTGAATCCAACGGCATAGCCTTTGTTAATTCGATGTTCCTTGATTGTTTCAACCCGATGATCTCCCCGGTAAATAATGACCCGTGGAACTTTCTGATAGGTGATCGAAATCTTCTATGTTTCTTGCGAAAAGAATCGCGCCAACATTGGTAATACTATAACTTCCATCATCCGAACGGAGAATCATTTTTTCGGAAAGTAGTTTTTGAAGAATACTACTGCGATTTTCTGGAAGCGGTTGATGCATGATGTCAAAGTAAGCCGGATAATCGATGAGAGAAAGAATATCGGCCTCTAATACCTGTTCTTTTGCGATGCCCTTTTCGAAGGATACCTTGTTAAAAACCTTCCACAACTCTCTCTCTTTTTCAGGGCAATCACGTAGTTTTTCTTGGAGCTGCCTATTCTGATATATTCCTCATTTCGAAATCGGATGGGTCGATTAGTTGCCGGAAAAATTTCAAAGAGAACCATATACTTGCCATCGACTTCACCTTCATGGATGCGAAATTCGACATGAGGGTCGAGGTGCATGAGAAGCCAACTTTCGAGTTCCTGATTTCCTTCTTTCTTTTTTCGCGGTCGGAACGAAGTACCTATAATTTGATGAGTTGCTTCCTCAATTCCCCATAGAATATAAGCTCGCAGTCTTCCAATAAGTGCGGCTGCATTGGATAAAGCTGAGATATACTCGCCGATTTCTTGTGACTCAGCATTGTTGAATTTCCATTCAGCCCACTCGGTTTCCGTAGATAGAGAAGCGAGTTGTCGTACGAGATTTTGAAATTGTGCGATGTCCATAGATTTTCTCGATCAATGTCTTACTAAGGCTGGGAAGCGTACTGCTCGAAGTCATCTTACTTCAAGCATTTTCGTATATGGGAGGGCTTCTCTTGAAGATCAGGAGCTTTGTGAAGGAATGGGCTAAAGAGATGAGATTTGATGGGTTCCTCGTAGGCGGGCTGTAAGCCATCCCGTCTAAAGGAGCCGGTTCGCACGGTTTGCATTACAAACAACGCTTATTCATTTCTCGTCCATACGCGGGCCAAATGAACGGTGTTGCACCGCGTTTCTTTAGAGAGGAGCTGTTCGGTCTGGTTTTGAGAATTTCAGACAGTTCCTAATAACATTTGGGAAAGGAAGTAATATTTATGGGAGGGTTCCATCAGAACTACAAAAATGCGGCTGTCGACGAGCAGCATAAATTTCATTGGATTGCTTCCAGAGCAGTGTAGTTAAAAAACCCACCCGCAACCCATTTCCTATAATTGAAAGTCGCGCGTTACTTGCAAGAAACGTATATAAGTGGTCATGGTGTTTTTCAAACAGATAATTCATAAATGCATGGTAGCGACGAGTTTGACTTAAGTCATATGTGTAAAAAAATCCAGTTAAAGACAATAAGGAATAAAGACTATTTCTTTCTCCTTGAGTCTTTAACGCTCTGTGATCGATGAAATTGTTTTTTGCAAAAAGAGCTAGCACCGATCCCATACATGCTGAGATTGTAAAGGTTAGTGGATCAATATATGGGAAGGAAACCGCAGTAACAATCATCTGCCCCGTTGATATGGCATTAATTGCCATACTCGTTTTGTTTGGGGCGGTGAAATCATCATATATCTTAAGCACAGAAGTCATAATGAACCAAAGGTTGTTTTATCGATTGAATTAGTATCTTTTCTTCTCCAGCTTATCTAGTAGATACCCTACATCCCATTCTAATTGCTCAAGTCTTGTCTGTAGAAGTTTCCTCTCTTTTTCAGCTTTCGACTCACAGCCTGTGAAATAACATAAAACACCAATACTTATGATCAGAAGAACTCCCTTCATGCGGTCCTCCTAGTTCTTTGCCATCTTCTTGCCATGGAATTAGTCTGGATTGTTTGCTAAATAATATTCAGCGTCGATCACTTCGAGGCCGCTTGGCTTTTTCTTGAAGCATTTGATTTCTATAGTTAGTCCAGGTTTTGAAATGACACCAGAATAGGTTGAGGATGAACCTGAGGCATTAAGATGGCTATTGGTGGAATTTGAATATTTGTATGTATTTATGGCTCCGTTGGCGTTTCCTTGAGTGTTTGAGTAGAAAGAACTTCTTGTACGGTCGGCTGAAGAGAGTACTGCAAAATAGGTATAGCCATTTTCAATCGTGAGTTCCGCAGCGCGCCTGAGCGAATATTTCATGACCTTTTCAGAAGATGTGTAGCCATTCCCTCTAAAAGTAACGATGAAAGAATCGGAGCCGGTGATAATTTCTGAATAGCCACCGCCGAATCCGTTAGCATGATAACCTGTAGCGCAACTGGCTAAAAGAGCGACAACCGATACAAAAAGCAATCCTATAAAACAACGGCGAGTAAGATTTTTCATAGATATGTAAGTTATAAAAGACGACTATTTTTACAGTTTAGTTCTATTTCTTCAAATAAACTAATTATTAGACATAACAGTTTATTTTTATTGCATCAAAACGTAACTGACAATCAACAGTCTATGTTAGATAATTATCTATTAATTAGTTTAGTTAATTAATATTCAATTAACTGAGATAATTTCGCCAACAAAAAATAAAAAAGGCGAAATTATGACGAGAATAAATGCAGGGGAAGTTACCACTCAACAATCTCGATTAGGTTTAAAAGATCCAGCATTCTATTACCGTCAGTATGATCACGACATTGAGAAGCCAGAAAAGCCACAAACGCAATTCGACCATTGCAAGCGCATTGCATTAGTCGCACTGCCTTTTATCGGACTCTGCAAACCATTCGCCAAACCTCTTTCTCTAGCCATGGATGGGTTGCGGGGGATTTCCTCGCTATCATCTCTTATTGAGGGTTCTAAAAAGGGCAATAGCGGACAAATAGCATCGGCGACGATCAATACAGCTATATCGGCTGCGGCTATAGCAGGAACGATTTTTGCTAGCCCCCTTGGCATGCTTATCACGACAGGTCACGATCTTACATTGAACGCAACACATCTTATTCACGCTCTCAATGAAAAGGACCATAAAAAGGCCTGTGAAATGGGAGCTCAGATTGTAGCTAGCACTCTTTATATGGGCATGTTCTTTACGGCTTCTCTTGAACTATCAATATTGGCAACAGGGGCACAAATCTTGATTGGTCTATATCGAACCGCAGATGATTTAAAAAAGGGCGATTATCTAGAAGCCGGTGGCCAGATGTTAATGTCGGCTATTCGTGCAAATCAACTAAGGCCTCAAGTCACAATGCTCAAATTTAAATGGGAAATGGACAAGATCTCCACAAGAGTTCCCCGATTGGCTGATAAAATTTGCGGTATAGAGATCGATCAATCGAAAAGATCTTCCTCTTTGGCTAACGGAAAAATAGCTTCTGATACTCCTACTATACAGATGAATCTTAAAAAAACCGATTCGCTTTCCATTAAGGACTCTGAAATTCTAGATCTTTATATTAAATATGGAAACAATTCTGAAGGGATACCAGCATTGCATTATGCAATCATGAAAAATGATGAAAGAGCGGTTAGCCTATTTTTGCAACATGGTGCCGACCCTAATGCGAGATCAAGACAAGGCGATTATGACTTTATAGCCGAACTCGGCCACAATAAGTATGGAGATATTCCTTACGTTCTAAAACCTCTTTATGCAATTGAGTATGCTGTTGTTGTTGGAAATTTAAAAATTATGGATTTATTAATTAACGGTGGAGCCAGAATCAATAACACTTATATATTAAATGGCATGAAGGTACAAGAATGTCGAACAGGGTATTCTTTAAGCATGCCATTATATTTTGCTGCCAAATGCAATAATAGCAATGCAGCACGATTGTTGATTTCAAAAGGAGCAAATTTCCAACAATCACATTCTGACATCGACTTCTTCAATCCTCTATATACTGCTACTCAACATGGATGCATTGATGTCCTAAAGACCCTTGTTAGTTGCGGTGCAAATTATAAATCCGATTTTTCTGGAGAAAGTTTATTACACGTAGCAGCCAGGTACGAGCAACCTGAATGTGTTTCATTTTTTATCGGAAAAGGGATATTTGTTGATGTTATCGATGCTAATAAAATGACACCTCTACATCATACAAAATTTTCAGCGTTGCATGGGAAATATGAATGCATGAAAATATTGTTAGATAATGGCGCTTCAGTTAATTCGCAAGATTATTCAGGCAATACCGTTTTGCAAGAACTTATGTATTATACAAAACAACCCTGGGAAGATCAGAATTTTGATAAATATAAACTAAGTGCTATTAAGCTTTTAGCAGAAAAAGGTGCTGACCTATCCATGTTCGATCGTTATGGACACAGTCCTCTGCATCTTGCTGTAAAATTCGGTGAGAAGGAAATCGCCATATATTTCGTATCAAAGGGTGTAAATATTAATCTTAAAGATCGATTTGGAAATACGCCTTTGAAATATGCAAATCCAGAAATAGCCGAGTGGTTGATTTCTCACGGGGCTGTAAAATAGAAATGAACAGTTTTCGTATTTTTGGAATAACGAGAAACGGTTTGTTATGCCCAACCGAGGAAGAGGATTCAAGGGCGCCTATTTCTTTTTTAGATATTCCTCATATACAGTGTTTAAGTGGGCAATGACTAATTCCTTCATTTCAGTGGACAGTTGACTTCGCAGGATTACAGAAATACAACGAGAGTGCTTTGATGGATCATAGTTGGTGATAAACTCCTCAATGAGTTGATTGCAACTTTCTTCCTCTTGGCTGCGCTCTGCATCAGCCATCCCTCGTTCGATTCCCCTATTAAACCCATCTGCAAAACCCTTTCCAAAAGCTCCCCCCATATTGGGTTTTTTTCCTTCTATCACTTGCACTGCTTCTAGCGATCCCAGAGCAATGAAGATTAAAGCGACAAATGACACACTTGATTTTTTCATAATTGTTTCCTGTGATTTTGAAATACGGCAGGAGAAGCCCTTTGGAGCATTCATCCTGCCAAGCTAAACTATTCCATCTGATGCAGCATGATGCAATGGACTTGGCTTAAAAAAGATAGAAAGCTGCGGGTGATTTTAACGCTTAGCGCCATGCTGTAAAAGATATTGAACAATCGCACTGCTTCCATTAGCTATAGCTTGCGTAAGCGGGGTGAAGGTTTCAGCACCTCGCCGCACTCCTTTATTTACATCGGCTCCAGATTCTACGAGGAATTTAACTAAGGCGAGATCGGCACAATTAATAGCTGCAAATAATGGGGTGTTATATTCGATTCCGTTGGATTTCTGAACTATATTTATGTTTGCGCCTTTTTCCAAGAATAGCTTTAACAATGATCTGTCCGTTCTATTATAAGAATAATAAACTGCGCAAATTAATGGGCAATCAGGACCGTCAGAATGAATATTAGCCCCCTTATGAATCATTAACGTAGCAATTTCTTCCCATCGAAGATTAATTGCTTTCGCTAGTGCGCATTCAGATTGATCTTTCACATTTACGTCAGCACCATGTTGAATCAATAGTTTTGTTGATTTGGCATCTTTCATGCTTAAAGCGAGTTGAAGCAAACTCATGTTGTTCCATTTAACCGTCGGGTTAGTATTTGCCCCATGCTCGAGCAAAACCTTAACCGCATCTGTTGAGTTATTCAAAATTGCTACCGTCAAAGGTGACATGCCATTTTCGTCTGGATAATCAACCTTTACACCATGCGAAAGGAGAAAGTTAATAACTTCCGGTGCGTTTTCCAATATCGCCTGATGGATTAGCGTATTTGGATCAATTTCTTTTCGTGCTACTTGCCATTGCAATTCACCGGTATTGTATTGCTGAGACAAAGTGGTATCGGATGCTTTAGGACAGGCGTTTAAGGAAAAAGAAAGTACAGAAAGAATAATAGTCAGAAATAATTTCAACTTCATATATGCCTCGTAAATTTACCAAATGAGGCGAAATTATGTAGTCGCGTGTATTTTAATTCTGTAAAAATGATTTCTTTGCATCTTCGTTGTGATTCTTGGATTGAGTGCTATGGACAAATCTCTAAATGAAAATGGTCAATTGCCGATCTGTGTTTTTTCAGAGTTTTGCTCTATGATTTCGGGTAATGACGATGTTAGATTTTCTCTTCCTTCTCGGATCGCAAACGATAAGCATGCCAGATGGAATTCATGGGGTACGATATCCATAAGAGTCCAGTAATCGCGCGGTTTTTGGGGATAATTTTTCTCAAGCCAAACTTCAAAGCGATCATCTAAATAGAGGTGCTTAGTATTGCCCTCGATCAAACTCAGTCGCTTAGCTAAGTCCTTTTTCATTATCTTTGATATCCCTGTGATTGCTGCTGGGAAGCTTTTTTTGTGGATTCTTCTAAGACGCACATTCTTTCCTCCAATTCACAGAGCTCCATTCCTTTGAATGTGATAGAGAGGAGCTTTTCCGATGCTAATAGTCGAATTCTAGGATCGCCATCATCCAATAAGGAAATCAGAGTCTGGACAGCCTTCTGAGAGCTCGCTTTCAGATTGCCGATGGCATTGCTGAAAATAGCGGTTCGTTGTTTTTTTAGTTCTTCCTGAAAATCAGAGAGCTTCAGCCATGCATGAATTTGTTTAGAACAGATCCCAGAACGGCGCGCAGCTTCCTCATAGGAAGGGCTGGTAAGAAGGTGAGGTAAAACTTGCAATTGCCTTGGAGTGAGTGTCGAAGTTTCCTTACTTTTCATAACCTTTTATCCTCTTGAAGGATCTCCTAAGCGTTAATAGTTTCCGATTTCCGATTTTCTTAAAACCCAGGGAAATCGGAAAATCGGAAATTTTCCTAATCTAGGAGTCCTAGGTTGCGAGCTTTTTTTTGCAGAGTTTCAACTTTCGATTTTGACAAATTTCTTTCTTCCGTAATTTGTTTGATCGTGTACCCTTTTTTAGTCAGTTCCGTTATCAATACAACATCGGGATCTATTTCAATATCCATGATTTCCCAATACCAGAGGCCGTCCTTGTCTTCGCGTAATTGAACTTGAAAAGGAGCAGCGTCTTCACCTGCGAAATGCCTGGTTTTTTCGTATATCACCTCGAATTGCGCCCCCTGATCAGCGCGGTAATTCGGTGGGTGCTTCAAGCTGATTACTGTATCCAGAAAGTCTTCTTTTTTGCTGGTCCCTCTCTGCTGGCCACTCTTCCCAGCATGATGGACAAAAAGAATGGATTTTCCATGTCTTCTCATTTCCAATCCCCATTCTTGCGCCGGCTGCCAGCTCTCCGCTTCGTTTTCGCTTCCACTGCGGAAAAGAGAAGAGATGTTGTCGATGACGATCAAATCGCTATTTTCTACAAATTTTTCAATAGAATCTCTTCCTCTGCGCGATGAAAGATCCGGCATTGGCCCATCTTGGAGATCGGGAGTGATCAATTTAAGGAAATCGAGTGTATTTGGATCAGAATTGTCGGTAACGGCAATCCGGTGAAGCCGCTCTTGCATCGCGATTGCTGGCATTTCTCCATCGATGAAGAGGACTGGCCGCGCTTTGGGAGCGGTCCACTTTAAAAAGCTTCCCCCGCGTGCTACCGCATAAGCGATGCCAAGGGCGACGTGGGTTTTTCCTACCCCACGCTTTGCATAAAGCATGGCCAATCCCTGTGAAGGGAGAAAAGGCGATAAAAGCATTTCTCGCTTTGGAATCTTCATGTCCAAAAAGTCGCCAAGGCTCACGCTTCGAATTACTCCTTTTTCATTCGGTAAAGAATAATCAGGGGTTTTGGATACGATTTCAAGCAACTCCGCTGAGATGTGACCCATTGCAAGCCAATCGCTGACATCAGAGCCATGAGATTCTTTATACTCGAGTCCGGGCAGATCGGCGACTCGAAGTCGGTTCACTTTCTTATGGAGATTTTTACAGAGGAGATCTCTTCGTTCCAATCCTGTTTTATCCATGTCATATAGGATGACAGCATCAGCTCCTTCGAGAATATCGGTAAATTCATCGGACCATTTCAGTGATTCTAGCGCGGTAGTCGCGACAAGACCCAATTCGAAGAGCTTATCTGCATCCTTCTCACCCTCAACGAGGAAAATTATCTTATTTTCTGAGAGTCCTTTCATTACTTCTGGTAAGCGGTAAAGGACTTTTCTGCACCCCTTTAGGTTTTTGATGATCTGGCCATTTTCATCGGTTCGTTCCGAGTAGAAAGTTTTCGCCCTTCCCTCAAACCCGGGTTCGATTCGGATCTTACGATAGATCTCTTGGTTATGTTCATCTTTGTAGGAATACACGATTCGTTTTCGTTCAGAGGCTGAGGGAGGGGCCAAAGAGGAATCGAAAAGATCAGTTATTTGAAGTCCCAGCGAGTCGCAAATAGTTTCGATCGGACAGCCTCCAAAGCAATGCAATAGGATTTTCCCGTTTTGCCCATCGGACAAAGAAAGGCTTGGATTTTCGTCTTCATGAGCAGGGCAGCAGGCCATGTAACCAGAGGCGGTCCTCTTTGCGTCCTTTCCTGTCTTGGATTGAAGAATTTCCAAAAATTCATGCAGTTTCATTGAGGGATCAAAATTGAAAGGTAATTAATTCTTGGACCTTTGGCTCTCGATCGAGAGCATCGAACGAGGTCATATTTACAACGAGGCGTTTTCCGATTTTTTTCACGGCTGCTTCGAGACCATTGCGGTGTCGATAGAGGAGCAGATGACGGATTTGACCCATTGAGAAAGGATATTTTCCACTTTGGACGATTTGCTTAGGCGACCAATAAACGTGATCTTGCATTTGTTCTCCTTTTTGGAGCTGGGGTAAGCTCACAAGAGTTCATATACGCTCAATTGTATAGCCGCTTCTAAGAATGAGAGATAAAAAGTGTAATTTATCTTCCTGAGAGAATTTTCTGAAAATTGCTCTTGACTATGTATTTTTCAGAGGTGGTCAAAACGATATTTTTGCGGAATTTTTGGATGGACGACCTACGCGTTGAGGATCAATCACACGAAGCCAGTTGTCAGTGATAGTCCTCTTTGCATATTTTTTTGGCTTGCCGTCATGTTTTCGGAACGAATGCAGTAATTTTTGCAGTTGAGGATGTTTAAAAAGCTCCTCTCGTGTTGGTCTACCAGGAATTCGAAACCGGATCTCTTTAGCGGCCTTCAAATAGAGAGCTCGATGATATGCCGTACTATGCTTAGATTTTGTTCGAAGTGCGACATTATGCGGCTGAAATTCTATAAGGATTTCGACGAGGACAGGTGGCAACGCATACAGAAAGCGTTCGTACAGATCTATTCGATTCAAGGCAACCCATTTAATAAATTTCCAAGAGCTCATAAAAATTTTGCCATCAAGGATTCGCGCATAATCAATTGGCTCTTTTTTAAAATCTTTCAGGAACATTTTCTTGATTTTGCTTGCATAATCGGGATTTTGTCGGTGCTGGGATGCAGTGTTTTTTTTGCCTTTATGCAGCGGATCGTCTATTTGGTTTCGATTTTCCGGAGTTATCCCGGCTATTAATGCTGAAAATATATCGAGCGACCAGACTTCATGTTCAAAATATGATTGATAAGCTTCATCATCGCTAAGGGGCTTGAGGGAATCGCTTATACGGTGGTTGCTGTCGCGAAAAGATGTGGGGTTGTGTTTATTATTCATTTTTGGCTTCTTTGGAACTCTATTGAGGTTATGCGAAATTTTCCTAGGCGCTCCGGGCAAGATGGTTATCTTAGGTAGCTAGCTGAGGGATAGAAGTCATTAGGTAAATCATCGCGAAAAATATTTCATAAGAAATTCGGTATACCATGCATCAAGTTCCCGACGGATCTTTTCCATGACATTGGAAGTAAGGATAACTTCCTCCCCAGGTTTAAAATCTCTTATAAGCTTCGCATTCGCCAACTTCTCAATCCCTTTTGAGGATCGATGGGTGATGGAGTGTCGGATGTAACTTAAATCGCCCCAAATATGGCTCTGGATCTTAACTCCTAATAGCTTCTCTAGCTTGGGTCTATATGTGGATTCCCAACTGTCGTAAATTACTTTGACGACATTTTTGGCTTGGAAATTTTCAAAATATCCAGGTGTGAGAATAATTCGTACGCGTTTTGTTTGTGTTTGCACGCCGAACTCGCCTTCAGAAAAGATATGATCTTGCTCGGTAATTCGTTTTTCTATTTCCGATGCCGTGTACCCTTCTTCTTTTATTTCTCTCGATATTCTCGTTCGTATTTTTCTAAGTGAGGTCTCCAACTTTTTAGAGCGGTTAAGGAAATAAAATATGTGATAAATGCATCATCGATTTCTAAATAGAAATCATTCAAAATTTCATAGGCTTCAGCCTGATTCTTTCTGAGATAGCAGATGACGATGTGATATTTGAATTCATAAAAGAGCCTTATGTAATGACTGAATTTGTCTGAAATATGGTTGCTGAATTTCTTTGTCGCTTGAGCATCGAGATGAGTGTAGCGCTGAAGCATTTGAAGAGTCCGATGGCCCATCGCCGTCGCGAGTTCAAGATTGGAAGCGCCTTGTGCAGCGGCGAGGTCGCGAAGGTATGGCGCACATCGTGAAAGCGAAAATTGGGGATGTTTGCTTGTCGGAGCGCTTGCATCCATGACTTCTTAACATCGACGCGTCCAAAGGCAGTCTTGCTAGCAAAGACGAGAGACTTGTTCGGATCACGAATGGCGTACAATCTTTGCAGCTCGGCGATGACTGCATCGGCAAGAGCGATACTTCGAGGGCGTCCGTTCTTCGTCGACTTGAGGAAGGCGAGGTGGTTGTCGAAGTCGATGTGCTTCCAATCAAGGCTAAGGATTTCTCCTCGTCGAGCTCCCGTTGTGATTGCGATGAGCATGGAATGCAATAGAGATACGGCGATCGGCTTGCGCGGCATGCTGATAAAAGCGCGGTTGTTTCCTCGAGAGTAAGCACACGGTCCCTTCCAGGAGCGGCTTTGAGCTTGAGCAAGTTCGAACACGGATTCTCATCGAGCCATCGCAGGCGCTTAACTGCGTAGCTAAAGAAGGACGATAGAGCCGCCATATAGCGATTGATCGTCGCCGGGGTCCTCTTCGAACCCTTAAAAAGAAGGAGTATCGATTAGAAGCTGACGTTCTTTGCCGATGAGTTCGGGAGTGATATGAACGAGCGCATAGGTGCCGAGACGTTCTTTCCAATAGTCGATTTGGCTTTGGGTGTTTTTGAGAGAGCGATGATGTTGGAGGGCGCCATCGAGGTGAAGTCGATCGGCGAGGTCGGCGTAGGTGTGGTGTTTGTTGTGGGCGTCGAAGTTGAATTGGCCGAGTTTGATGCGGCGCTCAGTTTCTTTTGCCCAGTCGTCAGCCTCTTGCTTGCGCTCGAAGTGATTGCTGACTGTGAGGGATAGCCTTTGATGCGGATGACGGCGCGCCAGACAGTGGTGCCGTCTTTCGATTTTGCGTTTGTAGATCGATGCCATGTTCTCCAACCTTTGGTTTTAGGGTTTCGATTGGATGGCGCTGGTAAAATTTTTCTTCGTTGCACCGCCATTGCACCGGCGGTGAATTTTTGAGAGATGATTCGTTTAGGAAGCTCTCTCGGAAAGAACCCAACTCGCTATGGTGCTGAGCTGGATAAAGATTGAGACTTGATGGATTCGAACCATCGACCCTCTCATTAAAAGTGAGATGCTCTACCGACTGAGCTAAAGTCTCGATAAAAATGTAAGTGTCTACTCAGGAATAACGCGAACACTTAGCTGAAATTTGACCCCAAGGGGATTCGAACCCCTGTTATCAGAATGAAAATCTGGTGTCCTAGACCGGGCTAGACGATGGGGCCATAGACTAGAACGTGAGCAATATTAGTATATCTAGCCGTATTTTGTTCAAGGGAAGTCGCCTTAAACGGTCATGATCTCTTTCTCTTTGGCGGCGAAGAGATCATCGATTTCTTTGCAGAACTTATCTGTCAGTTCCTGGATGGTTTTTTCCATTTTTTTCATGACGTCTTCGGTGATGATGCCGTCGGCTTTTTGCTTGCGGACGAGTTCGTTGTTCTTGCGGCGGATCTCGCGGATGGCGATTTTGGCGTCTTCGGCTTTTTTCTTGCCTTGTTTGACGATTTGCTTGCGCATGCTTCATCCATCGGCGGGATGTTGATCCGGATGACGTGGCCGTCGACGACGGGCTGGAGGTTGAGATTGGCCTTTTCGATGCCTTTGGCGATGGCGTTGGCCGTTTGAGGATCGAAGGGGGTGATGATGATTTGGCGCGGCTCGGGAGTCGTGATGTTGGCGAGTTCTCGAAGCCGCATGGCCGATCCATAGACCTCGACATGGACATCGATCGAGCATTGCCGGGTTGGCGCGGTTTGAGCGCAATCCCTTGAGCTCTTGTTTGAAATGCTCGATAGTGGCGTGCATTTTTTGTTTGCTTTGCTCAGCGATATCCATAGGGTTCCTCCGAAACAAGTGTAGTGCCAATCAGGGATGTGGAAAGTTCGAGGCCAAATTTCTTGGCTATGAGCTTAAATTGTGGCCTCGAACGCATGGAGGAAATTATCCCCCAACTTTCCATCGAAGAAAACTGCGAATGCCGAGGTGTTTGCCGAGTCTTTTTGATTCATGCTCCAAAAGCTGAGAGATCGTGACAGAATTGTCTTTGACGTACTTTTGGTGCAGAAGGCAAACTTGGTCGTAAAACGCTTTAATTTTTCCTTCGACGATTTTTTCGATGATATTCGCTGGTTTCCCCGTGATCTGTCCTCGTGCGACTTCTTCCTCGCGCGACTTGACGTCGGAAGGAACATCTTCAGGACGGAGGTAATCGGGCGATTCCGCAGCGGAATGCATCGCTATATCGCGGGCTAGGGCTTCTTGACCGCCCCCGCCTACGAGTTCGACGACACAAACGATTTTGCCGCCCATGTGGGAATAGATTCCCAGAGAGCTGCCTTCATGCTTCGGAATGATTTTTACTCGTTTGACACGAATGTTTTCTCCGAGGGATTGGACGGTCAGCGCACGATATTCATCGACGGTTATGCTACGATCTTTATGCAAGGGCTGCTTTAGGAACTCTTCAAGGGATGAAGGCGCCGTCTCTGCGGCTTGCTTGCAAAGTTCGCGCAAGAATTCTTTGAATTTCTCATTTTGCGTGACAAAATCGGTTTCTGCATTGGCCTCGACGATGGCGATCGCCTTGGGTCCTTCTGCAAAACCGATAGCTCCTTCATTCGTTTCGCGCCCTTCTTTTTTGACGGCGGAAGCCATCCCCGATTTGCGAAGAAAGTCGATCGCTTTTTCCATATCGCCGCCGGTTTGTTCAAGGGCTTCCTTGCACTTGTTCATAGCGACGTTGGTACGCTCGCGAAGTTCTTTGATCAGATCAGCGGTGATTTTGGTCATAGTTTCTCCTCACCAGACTCTTCGGAAGAGTCTGACTCAGAGCTTTCGAGGTCATCTTTCGCTTCTACGCCTGCTTCTTGGCTCGCATCCCCTTTAGAGACTGGGATCATCATGTCATTCTTTTTGTCGATGATCGCTTGGGTAATAGCGGAGAGGATCAGTTTGATGCTTTTAAGAGCATCGTCGTTGCAGGCGATGACGTAGTCGATCGGATCTGGATCGCAGTTGGTATCGACCAAGGCCATCACTGGAATACCCAATTTATGCGCTTCCGCTACGGCGATATGTTCATGGTTCGGATCGACGACGATGACGAGACCTGGAGGTTTACGCATAGCGCGGATACCACCGAGGTTGCGATTGAGCTTAATTTGCTCTTTGCTCAGCATGGAGAGTTCTTTTTTGGTAAGCCCATCTCCACCGGTAGCGATCCGCTTCTCAATTCTCTCGAGCGTTTTTACCGACTGACGGATCGTCGACAGATTGGTCAGCGTTCCGCCGAGCCAACGTTCGCAGACGTAAAATTCGCCGGCCTGCTTCTGCGCATTCGCGGACGACGATTTTCGCTTGTTTTTTTGTTCCGACGAAGAGGATTGATTGGCGTTTGCTTACGGTCTCTCGAACGACTTGTGCGCAGCTGCGGATTTGTTGGATAGTTTTTGCGAGATCGATGATGTAAATTCCGTTGCGTTCTTCGAAGATGAACGCTTCATTTTCGGATTCCAACGGCGTCTTTGGTGCCCAAAATGAGCCCCTGCTTCAAGGAGATCCTTGATCGTAACTTCTAATGCTGGTTGTTCTTGCTGTGTAGTAGCCAAGCCTTGTCCCTTTTGTTTATCGACGTCGGCATCCTCCCTTAAATGGGAAGATTTCGGTCTTGGTAAATATTTTTTTCTCTGAGGTTGTCTACAAAGTTGTTGAACTTGCTGGTCGATTTCCCTTTAGCCCTTGTTTGTTATTCAAACTGCGCTGACTTTCTTAAGTCAGCTACGTTTTCCATAACTAAACAAGGCCTGAAGGTCGAATCGCCTCTCAAATTCAAAAATTTGCAGACAACCTCTCTAAATGAGCGCCTGATCAGAATCGAACTGACACAAGTAGCTTGGAAGGCTACGGTTCTACCATTGAACTACAGGCGCACTAAGCGACGAGCAATTTATCAAGATTCTTTGTTTTTTTCAAAAGGTATCCTAAAGGGAGCTGCGGAGTTGAGATAATAGAGCGATGCGCTATGATGACGATTTACAAAAAAATCTCTTCACAACCTGTGACAAAAGAATATTTGATTGGAAAGAAGGTAGGCAGGGTCCTGGCTTTGATCGGCCTGGCTTTATTTGCGATCTTGCTGAGAGTCTGGTACTTGGCTGTCATCCGTCATGAGGAATACGAAGAAAAATCGAAACGGCCGCAAAGGCGGACTGTCGTCGAAGCAATTGGCCGGGCATCGATCCGCGACCGTTTTAATCTGCCGCTAGCAATCAATAAGATGCAATTCAACGTCGCTGTCCGTTATGCGGATATCCGACAAATTTCCCGATTTCGATGGGAAACGGATGAGGAGGGGAAAAAAACCCGCATTCCCATCCGCTCGCAATATATCGAAAAACTCGCCAAAAAACTCAGTGAGGAATTGGGCGCCGATGCGAAAGAGATCGAGGATACGATCCATGCAAAAGCTTCCTTGATGCCCCACGTGCCTTTTATCATCGCGGAAGAGGTGAATGAGCAGCAGTACCACCGTTTGCGGATGCTCGAAAAGGACTGGCCTGGGATCGTTGCGCAGAAGACTTCCCGACGCCATTATCCCCAAGGAAAAGTGGCTTGCGATGTTCTCGGAATGATGGGAGCCATCAGTTCGGAGGAATATCTCAAGATTGTCGAAGAGGTCGCAGAACTTGAAAATTACATCGCTTTGCGGGAAAGCGGAGAAACTCCTTTTTTACCAAAAGGTTTCGAATCGCCTTTTGAAGTAAGGGAGAGGCTCGCGGAACTCAGGCAAAAGGCCTATACGCTGCGCGATCTCGTGGGCAAAAGCGGCATCGAAGCGGGCTTCGACAAAGAACTGCGAGGCTTAAGCGGCAAACGGCTCTTCGAAGTCGACGTCAAAGGCACTATTATCCGGCAGCTGCCGATGTCTCTTCCACCGGTTCCTGGAAAGCGGGTGATTTTGACTATATCTTCGGAATTGCAAGAATATGCCGAACAAATCCTCGTACAATCAGAAGCAGCGAGATGTAAAAAAGAAGGATCCCTTGCTGAGCCTTGGATCAAAGGAGGGGCGATCGTCGCCATGGATGCAAAAAGCGGCGAGGTGCTTGCCTTGGCTTCCTATCCGCGATTTGATCCCCGGGATTTTCTTCCCTCGGCTCATCGAGAGGAGAAAAAAACAGTTCTTCAGTGGCTCGAGAATGAAGACTGGATCGCCGAAGTTTGGGATGGTCATGTCCCTTTGAAAAGAGAATTCTATGATTGGAAAAATGGATTCAAGCAGGAAGCTCTTGCTCTTACTTGGCCCTATTTTCTAGAAGCAGTGCTTCCTAAAGAAGGAGATCTTAAAGGCTTTTTCGATAAAGCGCTCTTCTTAGAGCAAATATTCACGTATCAAGAACCCTTCCTAAAACGAAAGACACCGCATGAAGGGATCGATCCCGATCGGCTTCTTGCAGCGGATCTCTGCCGGCTTATCGCTAGAAGCGAAGACATAACACCCGAATTAAAACTCAAACTGGCGAAAGTGCGGTGCGATGAGTTTTTTGCAGAAAGGCAGGCGTTTTTGCGTCTAAGACGGAAAGTCGAAGAAGAAGCTAAGGCGCTTCATGCCACGACGATTTTCCAAGAATGGCGCGAAAAACGATTTAAGGATTTTCTCAAGGAAAAAAGAAAAGAAGAAAGGGAGCAAAGACGCTACGCCAAGCCTTATACCGACTATCTCGATCAAGTGCGAAAAACGATGTTCCGCGAATTTTGGGAAAAAGAGCATCTCGTCCTTATCGAAGCGCTCCTTCTTGGCGAGGTGCCTCCCATGCTCAAGGAACTGAAGGTAAAACTACAACCAGAGCTGCAAAACGATCTCGATCTGCAGAGGCTCGCGGCGCGCCTCCCGCCGCTCACAGCACGTGAAAGAAAATCTCTTCTCAAATCATTCAAGGGAATGCAGCAGCTCCATCACCCGCTGATTGGGAAAAGCTCGCATATTCGCAAAGAACAAGGTCAGCAAACCCTTAAAGGTCTTGCCGCTGCCTTCTATCCGATCAATGGCTATGGCTTTGGAAGATCGCAAGCGTTTCGTCAGTCGACTCCCGCTGGATCGGTCTTCAAGCTGGTCATGGCCTATCAAGCGATTCTAGAAAAATACCAAACACTAAAAGAGCAAGGACAACAGCTAACGTTTTTGAGTCCTCTTACGATTACAGATGAATCGCCGCAAAGAGGGGTCAGCCCTTCGCTTGTGCTGGGAAGAACGGAGGAAGGAAGGCCGATCACAAGGCTCTACAAAGGCGGAAGGATGCCGCGAAGTAGCCACTCGGGAATCGGCAAAGTCGATTTGATCAGCGCGATTGAGCAATCGAGCAATATCTATTTTTCCATTCTCGCCTCCGAGCATGTAAAAGATCCGAAATCCCTCACTGATGTCGCCACGCAATTTGGCTTCGGAGAAAAAAGCGGGATCGAACTTCCCGGAGAAATTGCAGGGAAACTTCCTAAAGATCTCGCGGAAGAAAAGACCGCGATCTACGCCTACGCGATAGGGCAGCACTCTCTTATCGTCACGCCTTTGCAGACAGCGCTGATGATAGCGGCCATTACAGGCCAAGGACAAATTCTTAAACCCACCGTTGTGCAACTCAAAGCAGGACAAGAAATCGAATCGGACGATTTTTTCGAAAGTCTACGATTTGCCCATCAGGAAGAATTTGCGGAGATCGGCATCCATTTTCCGCTGTTCACAGTTTCCGATGCGCGCCAGCAACATGCTTCGGTTTTATATTCGCCGGTACAAGTTCGTAAATCGCTCTATTATCCCCCGGAAATTAGAGATCCGCTTTTAACCGGAATGAAAAGAGCCATACAAGGCACAAGAGGAACGGCAAGGCCTGCAGCAGTACGGGGAGCTTGTTTTTCTGAAAATGTTTACAACATCTATCGCAGTCTGTCTCCAAGACTTGCAGGGAAAACAGGAACTGCCGAGATTATGTACAAGCACTCGATCGATCACGCGACGAAAGCCATCTTACGCAAACATACGTGGTTTGCAGGAGTGAGCTTTGCAAAGAATGCCATGAATCAGGTCGATTGGAATCAGCCCGATATCGTCGTCGTTGTGTATTTGCGATTTGCCGAGGCAGGTAGGGAAGCAGCTCCGCTTGCAGCGCTGATGATCAACAAATGGGAAGAGATCTGCAAGAAGCATGGCGGGAGCTCCTATGTGCGCCCGCCGCTCGATGATCGATTAAACTAGCGTAAGATTGTATTGACCGTCTCGAGAACAATCTCACAGACCACGAATAGAATCAGCACGGTGAGGAAATATCTTCCGCCGAAGAGCTGTTTTGTTTCATCGTGATAATGCTTGAAGTGTCTTCCCACCCACACCATTAGCGGAGGATAGAGCCCGAAGAGAATCGCGCAGCTATATCCGCCTGCATAGCCCAAGGCAGTCAGGAAGATCTTGGGATAGACGAGCCCGATGATGGTAGGTGGAAAAAAGACGAGAAGACAAAGCCACAGTTTGTTCGAGTGCGTTTTCTTGATCTTCAGACCGTCGGCGAGAAAATCGAGATAGGCCAGAGACAAAGCGAGATAGGAAGCTGTTAAAGTAAAGAAGGCAAACGCTTTCCCGACAGCGAACAATGTGGAATTGCCCGTGATCGCCCCGAGAGGAATGATGGCAGTTTGTCCCTGTCTTGCCGCTTCGGCAAGGCTATTTGGCCCTTCGAAGGGAATGGTTCCCATGATGACGAATTGCCAGAGAAGATAGATGACAAGTGGGAGAGCGGTGCCGATGAAGATGGCCAGCCGTACCCGTTTGACGTTGCGGTCCATGTAATTCATTAGGGTCGGGATGATGACCTGGTAGGTAAAAGCTGTGAAGAGGATGGGAAGAGCGAACCATGCCTTTGACCATTCAGCTCGTTTCAGCGGCTCGATGTTCACATGCGGAATTCCGATACTGACAAAAATGATGTACGAGACGATCAAGCCAGCCATTAGCACGATGTTCGTGCGGTCGACAGACCTTGTTCCCAAATAGACTACCGGGATGAAGACGACGACGTAAAACACCTTAGAAACCCAAGCGGGAAGGGATCCTCCAAAAATCGCATTCAGCGTATCTCCGCCGCCCAACACGTGGGCGATCATGACGGTGAGGAATAAAAACAAATACACGAACCAGCAAACGATTTTCCCTGGAGTTCCCAGGAGTTTTCCAGCCATCGTGATCATGTTGGCGTCTTTTGGCATCCAGATGCAGACTTCTAAGAGAAGCAATCCGGTGCAAAGAAGAAATAGCCAGCAAAGAAGATACAGAGAAAGCGCCGGAAGGAATCCTCCAGGAGCTGTGGCGACAGGGAGGGCGAGCATGCCGACGCCGATCATGGTGCCTGAGATCAAAAGCGAACCACCCAAAAGGTGTCCGGAAGAACGGAAGAGTTTCATAAAGTTACCCCATCAGAAATTGAGAAAAGACCTCGATGACCACCTCAAAAACAACAAAGAGGATGAGCAAAGAGAGAAAATAGCGACCGCCGAAGAGTTGTTTCGCTTCGTCGGGGTAGCGGTGATAATGTCGTCCAGCCCAAACCATGAGAGGAGGAAATAGGCCGAACAGAAGTGCGCAGGCAAAACCGCCTGCATAACCGAGCGCCATGAGGAAGATTTGCGGATAGATCAGGCTAATGATCATCGGCGGTAGGAAGATGAGCGCGCAAAGCAGGAAACGTTTCGCATGCGTTTTCTTCCATTTGAAACCATCTGCTAAAAAGTCGAGGTACGCGAGCGAGATCGCGAGATAAGAAGCAGTCATCGTGAAGAAAGCGAAAAATTTTCCGATCGTGAAGAGAACTTCGCGGCCTGTCACGAATTTAAGAGGGATGACAGCCGATTCGCCCATCTTTGCGGCCTCGGTAAGGCTATTGGGGCCTTCCAGAGGAATGATGCCCAAGATTACGAGTTCCCATAAGACGTAAACAACTAAAGGAATCACCGTGCCGATAAAAATGGAAAGCCGCACTTTCTTTGCATTGCGATCCATATAGTTCATGAGGGTGGGGATAATCGCCTGGTACCCGAAAGCCGTGAACAAAATGGGAAGCGCTAGCCAAGCTTTCGACCAGTCTTGCCGTTTGAGAAGTGAAAAATCGACGTAATCAGCGGAAGAACAGATAAAAAGCAAATAGGAGATGATCAGACCTGCCATGAGGATGATATTGACCCGATCGACAGTGCGCGTGCCGAGATAGATAAGCGGAGCGAAAATCACTGTATAAATGAGCGTTCCCGTCCAAGCGGGCGCATTAGCCCCAAGAATTTCTTTGAAAAGTCCTCCCCCACCCGAAATGTGCGCGATCATGATCGTGAGGAAGAAAAAGAGGTACACGATCCAGCAGAGGACTTTTCCTGCAGGACCCAAGAGTTTACTTGTCATCGTGATGAAGTTGGCCTCTTTGGGCATCCATATACATATTTCGAGAAGAAGAAGGCCGGTGCAAATCATGAACACCCAGCAAATCAGATACAGCGATAAGGCGGGAAGAAAGCCTCCCGGGGCAGTGGCGACGGGCAAGGCAAGCATGCCGACCCCGATCGTCGTTCCGGAGATCAGCAAAGATCCGCCTAAGACATGTCCTAAAGAATGAAAAATTCGCATAAATTTTTTTTCCCAGAAATTTCAGACACTAATGTATGGTTGAAGATGTTTTTTTGAAATGAGAAAAGTAGCTTTAAAGCTTCCGGAACGATAGAATTTCCACTGCAAAATTACGAAGGAAACTATGAAGATCGCTTGCATGATTCCTGCTAGGCTTAAATCGAGCCGATTTCCTAGAAAAATGCTGGCTTCCTTAGCGGGAAGACCACTTTTACAATGGGTATGGGAAGCTGCCGTTGCTTCAGAGAAGTTCGATGAGGTGGTCGTTGCCGTCGATGATGAGGAGATTGAGGGCCTTGTAAAAGGGTTTGGCGCAACCGTTCACATGACCTCTGTGGATTGCTTGAACGGGACAGATAGACTCATCGAACTCGTCCTTTCCAATCGGCTAAAAGCCGATATCTATGTGAACTGGCAGGGGGATGAACCCTTCATCGAGAAGGCGATGATCGATGATCTTTTGCAATCTGTGGAGAAGGGGGGCACTGATATGTGGACCCTCAAGAAAAAAATTACCGACCGAAGCCAGATCAACTCGATTCAATACGCCAAGGTCGTTACCGACGTAAATGGCTACGCGATGCTGTTTTCCCGAAACCCGATCCCTTGCTATCGCGATGCCAAAACCGATGAAGAAAAGATTTACTATAAGCACATAGGGATTTACGCCTTTACGCACGATGCGTTGCACCGGCTAGCTAAACTCCCTCCCGCAGCCTTGGAAATCGCCGAACAACTCGAGCAATTGCGGCTTCTTTATCATGGATTAAAAGTTAAACTTCACGAAACTTCCTTCGAAGTGCAAGGGATCGACCTTCCCGAGCATCTGGCTATGGCTGAAGAACTTATCAAGCAGAGAAGTCCTTCGGTTGTAGTTATCTAATCTCAAGGGATATAATCACCAGCCTATGACCCAAACCGAATACAAATATGGTTTCGTCACCGAAATCGAAACAGAAGATTTTCCCAAGGGCTTGAATGAAGAGATCGTTCGCGCGATCTCGCAGAAAAAGAATGAGCCGCCCTTCATGCTGGACTTTCGACTTCGGGCCTATCGAAAATGGCTCGAGATGAAAGAGCCCGTTTGGGCGAATGTCCGCTATACCCCAATCGACTACCAAAACATCCGCTTCTATTCAGCTCCAAAAATCAAACAATCCCTCAATAGCCTTGACGAACTCGATCCAGAAATCCGCAAGACCTTTGAGCGTTTAGGAATCCCGTTAGATGAGCAGAAGCGTCTGGCAAATGTGGCGATCGATGTCGTCTTCGATTCGGTTTCTTTAGGAACGACTTTCCAAAAAACTTTGAAAGAAGCCGGCGTCGTCTTGTGTTCGATCTCTGAAGCCATGCACCTCTATCCCGAATTGATGGAGAAATATCTCGGGAGCGTCGTGCCTGTCGGCGATAATTTCTTTGCCGCTTTGAATTCTGCTGTATTTTCCGATGGATCCTTTGTCTATGTGCCGAAAGGCGTTCGAAGTCCGATCGAACTTTCCACCTATTTCCGTATCAACGACAGGGAGTCGGGGCAATTCGAGCGTACGCTCATCATCGCTGAGGAAGGATCCTATGTGTCCTATCTCGAAGGATGCACAGCGCCGGCCTATGACACGAATCAATTGCATGCGGCAGTCGTGGAACTCGTCGCGGAAAAAGAAGCGGAGATCAAATATTCTACCGTGCAGAACTGGTATGCAGGCGATCCTAAAACAGGCGTAGGCGGTATCTACAATTTCGTCACAAAGCGGGGCAGATGCGCCGGTTTTCGCTCCAAGATTTCCTGGACGCAAGTCGAAGCGGGCGCTGCCATCACTTGGAAATATCCGAGCTGTCTTCTTCAAGGAGATGAATCGATCGGAGAGTTCTACTCAGTTGCACTGACGAATGGATTTATGCAGGCCGATACTGGAACGAAGATGATCCATATGGGGAAAAACACCCGTTCTCGCATCATTTCTAAAGGCATTTCAGCGGATAAATCGAGCAATACCTATCGCGGACTCGTCAAGATCGCGCCTAAAGCTGAAGGCGCAAGAAATTATACGCAATGCGACTCGATGCTCATCGGCGATCAGTGCTCAGCGAGCACATTTCCCTATATCGAAGTCGGCAACAATACAGCCGAGATCGAACATGAAGCTTCGACTTCGAAAATGAATGAAGAACAACTGTTCTATCTGCAAAGCCGCGGCATCGACCGCGAACAAGCGATTCAAGTAATTCTGAATGGTTTTTGTGAAAGCGTCATCAAGGAGCTGCCTCTGGAATTTGCCATGGAGGCACAGAAGCTCCTCACCATCAAGTTAGAAAATTCCGTAGGATAAATATGTTGGAAATTCAACGTTTGCGCGCAATGAAGGAAGGCAAGACGATTCTGAAAGGAATCGATTTGACTATTCGCGCGGGAGAGATCCATGCGATCATGGGTCCCAATGGAGCGGGCAAATCGACGCTCGCTAAAGTTCTTGCGGGCGATCCCACCTATGAAACAACGGGACAGATTCTTTTTGAAGGACAAGATATTTGCGAACTCGAGCCTGAAGAAAGAGCTCGTCTCGGGATATTCTTGGGATTCCAATATCCGATCGAAATCCCTGGGATCACCAATCTCCGATTCCTTCATACTGCTCATACCGCTCTACAAAAAGCGAAGGGATCTTCTGGTTTATCCGAAGAACAATTCGAAGCGCTCCTCGATCAAAAAATCGAAAGTCTCGATATGCGAAAAGAGATCAAGGCGAGAGGAATCAATGAAGGATTCTCCGGAGGCGAGAAAAAGCGCAACGAGATCCTGCAAATGGCGATTTTGGATCCCAAGCTCGCTGTTCTCGATGAAACCGATTCGGGACTCGATATCGATGCCCTCAAAGCAGTCGCACAGGGACTCTCTGCGCTCGCCAGTCCCGAGAATGCTATTTTGCTCATCACCCATTACCAGCGGCTTCTCGACCATATTCAACCGCACTATGTCCACGTCATGATCGATGGAAAAATTGTCGAATCGGGCGGACCCGAACTCGCAAAAAAACTCGAAGCGCAGGGCTATGATTGGCTCATGCAGCTTGAAAGCCAGGAGAAGGTCCTATGACAACCGCTCTCCTAGAACCAAAAAACACCCCCCTTGCTCTTTCGATCCAAGAACTCCTTCCAATTGCACTTCCCAAAGATCCTCTACACCTCCTCCGAACCCAAGCAAGAAAACGATTCGAAGAAATCGGCCTTCCTTCCAGGAAGGATGAAGCTTTTCAATATTTTCCGTTGAGGACCTTCTATCAGGATCGTCTGATGATCGGCGGCTCCTCTTCCGTAATCGACGAAGATATCATCGAAAAGCAACTTGCCCCGGAATGCCGCGGAAGCTGTTTGGTCTTTGTGGATGGGCATTTTCACCAGGAGCTTTCGATCATCGATGCGCTCGACCCGAAAATCGGCGTCCTTTCACTCGATGAAGCCATGAAGACCTTTGGGCATTATCTCAACACGCGGCTCATGAAACAGATCAAAGAGGAAAAAGATCCTTTTGCTCTTCTGAATCTCGCCGTGCATCCAAACGGAGCTTTTCTCTACATTCCCCCTAAACTCGTCCTCGAACAACCGATCCAAATCCTGCATATCGTCAGCCAAACAGGCGCTCTCATCGCACCTCGTTTACATGTATTCGTAGGGGCGCATGCGCAAGTCAAGCTCTATGCGACTACTTGTGGTTGTCATTTCCAAGAAGGGCTCGACCTCGAATTCACCGATATCGCTCTTGAAGAAGGAGCCCGTTGCGAGCTCGTTGCGACTGCCTGCGTTAAATCGCGCGGCTGGAGCATGGAGTATTTACGCACCACGCAGAAACGAGACAGCTTTTTGAGCGTCAGCCAGATCACCAAGAGCACTGTCGGATTCCGCAAAGACATCAAAATCGATCTTTTGGGCGATAACGCTTCTGCTGAAATGAACGGTCTTGTTCTTCTTTTTGATCAAGAACAGGCAAGCACGCGCATCGTCGTCAACCACGAAGCGCCGCATACCCATTCTTCCCAACATTTTAAAGGGGTGCTTACCGGCAGCAGCCAATCGAGCTTTGAAGGAAAAATCGTCGTGCAAAAACCGGCGCAGAAAACCGAGGCCTATCAGCTCTGCAATCATTTAGTCTTAGGCGAACGGGCGATTGCCAATAGCAAACCCAATCTCGAGATCATGGCCGATGATGTAAAGGCCTCTCATGGAGCCACTGTCACCCAACTCAAAGAACACGAACTTCTCTATCTCAAATCGCGCGGAATCGGTACTAAAGAAGCGAAAAATCTCTTGATCGAAGGCTTTTGTCAAGAGATCGCTTCCAAGATCTTTTTAGCATCCTTAATTGAGGAGATCAGCCATTTCGTCCGTAGCTATTCCCAAGATTGATACGATAAAAGTCCGAGCGGATTTTCCCATGCTCCTACAAAAGGTGCAGGGGCATCCGCTTATCTATTTCGATTCCGCAGCGACGGCACTGAAACCCCATGTAGTGATCGACGCGATTTCCCGTTTCTATAAAGAAGGATACGGAACAGTGCATCGCGCGATCTACCATTTTGCTAAAGAAGCGACGGAGAAATATCACGGTGTGCGATGCGCCCTGCAAAAATTTTTGAATGCCTCTTCTCATGAAGAAATTGTTTTCACGCGAGGGACGACCGAAGCGATCAATCTCGTCGCTCTATCTTTAGGAGAAAAATTCTTCCAAAAAGGCGATGAAATCCTCATTCCTGAAACCGACCATCATTCCAACATCGTCCCTTGGCAAATGCTCGCCGAAAGAAAAGGCGTCAAAGTACTTCCCCTCCCTGTCGATGAGAATGGCGTGATCCTTTTAGACGAGTTCCAAAAGCGGCTCTCTTCGAAAACCAAATTCTTGAGCTTGGCGCATATCTCCAATTTCACCGGCGCAAGACAGCCGCTTGAACTCCTCGTACCCTTGGCCAAGCAAGCAGGCGCCAAGGTGCTCATCGATGCTGCGCAGAGCGCTCCCCATCTTCCGATCGATGTCCAAGAGCTTGACGTCGATTTCTTGGCATTTTCCGGACATAAAGCCTACGGCCCTACAGGCATCGGCGTTCTCTATGGCAAAAAGGAAATGCTCGACCTCATGCCTCCCGTCTACGGCGGCGGCGATATGATCGAGCAAGTGAGCTGGGAAAAGACGACCTATCAAAAAACGCCGCTCAAATTCGAAGCAGGAACGCCCATGATCGCCGAGGTCATCGGCCTGGGCGCAGCGATTGCCTATATCGAGGATCTCGGCAGGAAAGAGATCGCTTCGTATGAAGAAGATCTTACCCACTACGCCACGCGCAAGCTGCAAGAAATAGATGGGCTACGGATCCTCGGCAATGCCGTAAATAAAGGCGCTATCGTGAGTTTTGTCGTCGAGGGATGCCATCCCCTCGATCTCGGCACACTACTTGATCTTCGGGGCATTGCGCTGCGAACTGGGCATCTTTGCACACAGCCAGCGATGAAGCGATTCGGCATCACGTCAGCCTTGCGCGTTTCCTTCGCGCCCTATAACACGTTCGAAGAGATCGACCTTTTCGTCGAAGTTTTACAAGCCGCCATTCTTTCACTTAGATAAAAAAAAAGACCCGAGCGTTGCCGCTCGGGTCTTTAAGTATAACTCGCTGACAGGTTCGATTAGAAATCGAACTTGATAGAGAGAGTAACCCCTTGTGTATTCAGGTCGCCTTGATTGGTAGCAAAGACGCCCGAATAGTTGTGGACACCGGTGAGATTCGTGCCGAAGAATCTGCTCAGCTGGTTCTGCGAGAAGAACAAATGTTGTTCCCAACCCAGTTGGACCATTAGGCCAAAGCTATCATTAGCAAATGTATGCTCGTAGCGAAGACCCATTGCCATATCCACAGTAGCGCGTGTTGCGCGGTACTTGCTGCTCACGTTTAGACGTGTCTGGATTGGGCTAGTCGACGTATCCGTCTCAAGTTGATAGATACGGAAATGACCTAAGAGTAGTGCTGATGCAAAATCGCTGAAGAGGCTAAAGCCGCTTCCAAGTCCCCAATTTGCACAAAGACCGCCGCGTAATCCCATGCCCCAGAAATTATTTCTCATGTGGACATAAAGATTTTGGCCTAAAACATTTGTGCCTGCCTGCAAGACGGGTCCATTGTAATAACCTACATTATAGCGCTGACGGAGCCATGCGCTACGAAGGCCGGCATGTGGTCGGAGGGTTAGCCATTTGCTGACATAGAACTCTCTTCCCATTTCGAGATCGAGAAGGTTCATATGCAATCTCCAACGAGCACTCGCACTTGCGAATCCTGCGCTAATCGGCCCAGGTACGCCTTCTCGGAGAACCGCTGTATTCACCAAAGAAGGGAATACTGCGCCACCTGAAGGAGCAGATGTGTGTGTGTCGCTGCTGCTTGCATAGAAGCGTGTCCAATCCAAGAAGAGATCCCAGCCATCATGAGGTATGTTATAACCGGCGCCAACTTTAAAACCCCAATCCCATTGGAAATGAGGATTGCGTATGGAGCCGCCGTTTACGTAGGTGGTGCTGTTGTTATTTGTAACTGCATAGCCGAGGCCTGATTCAGAAGCTTGCCATAGGATCACATCGCCTTGCAGGAAGAGATCGACGCCGTCTTTCACGACAGGACGTGCGGGAGGGTTGATCATTCCACTTGAGCCTTTGCGTTGCTCAAGTGCGCTTACGCGGTTTTCGAGATTACGCATTTGCGTATCATCTGCAGCATTCAGGAAACTTGTAAGGACTACAAGAGCTGCAGCTGCTGCGGGCCACAGTTTTTTTCGGTTCCACATCATAAACGAACTCCCAGGGTTAGGTAACGACACACAACCGTTTTATCAAGCGATGTGCCAACGATGTTCTTTAATCTAAATATCCTTTTGATTTCGGGTCAATAGAAAAGCAGTCGTTTCCCTGGGAAAGAATTTTGCGAGCGAAAATTAATGAGCCGCGTTTGCGGGATTCATCGAAGGCAGGGTATGGAGGACGTCTTGGAAAAATTGCGTGGTCTGTGTTTGCATTTGTTGCAAGATGAAGAACCATCCTGCCCATAGCAAAACAAGGCCGAGGAGTGATTTGATCGACATGCCGAGAAAGGCGATTTGCACTTGAGGAGCTAAGCGGTTTGCAATGCCGAGGAAAAGATCGGCCATGAGCATGGCGACAAGCGCAGGGGCGGAGAATTGAATCGAGAGAAGTGTAAATTTCGTGAGAAGCCCCGTCATCATTTGCCAAAAAGGGATGTTCGCATGGAAAAAGGTACTCGCGAAAAATCCATCGACGGGGATTATGGAAAAAGATTGCATGACCATGTCGATGAAAAAAATCGGCCCGTTGATTTGAAAGAAAATCACGACGAGAAGGTAATTGTATAAAATGCCGATCGGCGAAATCTGCGCCTGCAAAATAGGATCGGTCGCTTGCATAGCGGAAGAACCGCGCTGGAAGTCGATGATCACACCTGTGGCTTGGACGATGTAGAAGGGAATGGAACAAAGAACGGCAAAGATCGTTCCGATCAAGAGTTCTTTGAGAGAATAGCCGATGAAGTGGGCATCGAAAGTGAGATGGAGTGAGCTCGAGGCGATCATCTGGGGAAGCATAATGACAGTGAGGATAAGCGCGAGCCCCATCTTGGCGGCACCGGGCAGCCTAGCTCCTAAAAAGGGAGCGATGGAGACAATCGGCGCCAGGCGGCAAAGCCCCAAGACCGCAATCGCAAGTAAGGCGATAGGGGTAAGACCAGGAACGCCTGTAAAAAAAGAAAGATAATCGTTTGCGGGACTTAGTAGGTCCATTTATAGAAGTTCGTAAAAATCGAATTGGTGAATTGAAGGATTTGCGCGCCGAGCCAGCCACCTAGGCCAATGATCGTAAAGATTACGGCGATGAGTTTGACTGTGAAAGAAAGAGTTTGTTCTTGAATCTGCGTCGCAGCTTGGAATACGGCCACCATCAAACCGATGATCATACTGATGATGATCGGAGGACCGGAAAGCAGGAGGATAAGCAAGAGCGCTTGATAGGCGAGTTGATAAACTTCAGCTGAATACATGAGCGTCCTAAGTTATCACCTAAATGTCAGCACAAGGCCTTGGATAATGAGGGTCCACCCGTCGACCATCACAAGTAAAAGAAGTTTGAGCGGCAAGGCAATAGTTAACGGAGAAAGCATCATCATACCCATCGCGAGGAGGATATTCGAAGTGACGAGGTCGATGACGAAGAAGGGTAAATAGACGAGTACGCCGATTTCAAAGGCCGCCTTGAGCTGGGAAGTGATGAAGGCTGGAATGATGACGATAAAGTCGGTCGCCTGGAGCTCATCGCGAAAAGGCTCAGGGAAAGAACGTTTGGCGAGTTGGAAAAAGCCGGCAATATGGCCCCCAATCGAATTGCGCTGCAGGAAATCGCGAAGGGGTTCTTTCGAAGCATCGACAACTTTGAGGATATAATTGGCGCCTTCGCCTGAAAAAAGAGTAGGCGGCGGATGGTTTTTCAAAGTCTCTTCGCTGGCTTTATACATCGAGAGGCAGGTGGGAAACATCACATAGATGGTCATGAGCAGCGCGATGCCGTTGAGCACTTGGTTGGGGGGCGATTGCTGTACGCCGAGCGCGTTGCGCAAAAGAGAAAGAACAATCACGATTTTCATGTAGGAGGTGAGAAGCATGATCGCGAAAGGCAAAACAGAAAGGGCTGCGAGTACGGAGACTTCGGTGAGGATGCTCGGCTGCCCTACCTCCTGTTCGGGTTCGATATTTGGATTGGCCTCAGGTTGTACTTCAGGTGCAGCAGTAGTAGGAGGACCTGCCAGGCCTCCAAGGCCTGCAGGCTGCGTTGTAGTCGCAGGAGCGGCGGGAGTTGGTTGTGCAAAAACCGTTGCTACAGAGAAATGGCTAAGGAGGAGAATAGCGAGAATCAAGAGGCGTTTCAGCATGCTTTAGGTCCTATGAGGGCTTTCGATAACGCTCGAAAGCACTTTCGAGCGCGCGCCATTGATTTTCAATTGTGGCATTGATGATACCGCTTTCGGTTTCGATGATGCATCCGCCACGAGAGATATCGGGCCGATCGAGGATGGAGAAGCTCTCTACCTGTTCCAAGATGGCTCTTAATTCCGGTTTGTCTGCTTCAAGGATTTCTTTATCGTGCTTGTTGACGAGGATCGTAATTTGTTTGCTTTGCAAGACAGGAGCGAGGGCCTGGATGACAATATCGACAATGGCTTCGGGGTTTGTCTTCAGTTCGCTCGCGACGATTTTTCTGGCGGCTTTGAGGGCGAGGGGGAGGATTTGATTTTGCAGCTCGACCCGAAGGGCTTTGAGCTCGCGATCAAACCAAAAGAGTTTTTCATTGAATTGCTCGAGTCCTTTCTGAAAGCCCTCTTCTGTGGCTTTTTCTTTCATTTCGGCAGCTTCTTTTGCCTGCTCTTTTAGATACGCTTCGGCATCTTCTTTGGCTTTTTCGAGAATTTCTTGCGCATTCATGAGAGTGCTGAATTCTTCGGCAGGGATGACTTTATCTTCATCTGCCGCATGAACTTCGCCCTGATAAATCAAAGAAAAAAAACGCATAGAAGTCGGTTTATGTTTTGTGTAGCGTGTTCAATGTCTCGAGTACTTGCTCTCGTAAGAAATCGTGGGTGGTTTTTGTGGGAATTTCCGTACAGAGTTTCTGAAAAAAGGAAGCCCTTTGCATGTCAAAAATATGTGTCACATACCAAAGCAAGGAAGGATGTTCGCCATAAAGAGCTTTAGCCAGCCGGTTGATCCCCCGCTGCTCGATGATCGAACGGAGCTTTTCGGGATTGCCATCCCATGCGTCGAAACTTTCTCGTCCACCGGCTAAAGGATCTTTTTTTGAAGAGTATTGCTGAGCGGTTCGCCATTCGTTAGGGGTTAAAGCAGCTTCGAGATTGCGAAGTTTGGTTTTGTCGATCACGATTTTAAGATACTGGCTGAGATCCTTGAGTCCGAGCAAGAAGTCGAGTTGAATGAGGTCTTTAAAAGAGATGGTAGCAAGAGCATTTAAAGGAGACTCCATAAGAGCATTCAAAGGAATGACCGTTTCTGTCCCCACAATTTTTTTCAAAAGATCATCGCGTAAATAAGCTTTTCCAAGAGGCGTCAAAGTGGGCAAGGGACGTAAAAAACGAAGCTGGGTCTTTAGAGCGCTTGCTTGGTGGCTTTTTAGAGCGGCGAGCAAAAATCCTAATTCTTGCGGCGTGCTTGTCTGGATATGAGGAAGTATCCAAGAAGGATGAACAGTATCTAGAGCTTCATCGATATGGATAGGCTTATCGATCCATTGATTACTCGAGAAGCGAAGAGACGTCAGAGTCTCGCGTTGCGATTTTGGCAAATAATTGACGAGACGCTTCTGTCTTTCAGGTGTTTGTCTTTCGATAAAGGCCTTGCAAGTGAGCCAGGCAAACGAAGACATTATTCTTCCTCCGGAGGATGTTCATCTTCTTTTTCAATCGGCTTGGGATTGAAGAATTGCTTGATCCCGCGTTTTCGCAAGATGGGATAGAATTTCCAGATCAGCCATCCAGCCATAGCGGCGAATACGATGAAGGCAAACGTGAGGATGAAGAAAAGGAAGCGGAATTTGCTTGCCGACTGTTTGTTCATCACGATCGACCAAATGCTGACGTAGTCTTTAGGCTGTTGTGCAGCCATAGCTTCGGGAGTAGTGTTGAGGCTGATATCTGCTAAACGGGCGCGATCGGGAATGACCGTCACGTCGTTGATGTCCAAATTGCTGACGCTGGCGGCTACGAGCCTCTTGATTTTTGTTACGAGATGGCTATTCGGATCATCGAGAACGCCTTGATGTTTAACATAGACGGAGGCAGTGACCCGTTGTTGCGTTGGGGTAGCGGTGCCGAGACCTGTTTCAGCCGGAGGAAAGGCGAGTTGAACTTGCGCATCGATAATCCCATCGATCCTGCGGATCATGCCGGCAATTTGTTCAGCGAGGCCCGCTTGAAAACGGATATTTTCCGCAGTGGCTGACTGCATGAGTCCTTGCTGTGCGAAAAGATCCAGTAGCGTTGTCCCTTTTATGCGGGGAAGGCCGTTCTGGTTTAGGAGCGCCATAGCCTCAGTTGCTTTAGACTGTTCGACGCCGATATTGAACATTAACGTCGCAGTACCTCCGGGTCCTCCCGAAGATGAAGCTGTTTTCGTCGAGGGGATATTTCTGCTGGCAAGAAAGACGATGATTTCATTTGCCTCTCTTTCTTCAACATCATTGATGACGATTACACTGGTCGCGCACGCAGTTAGAAAAAGAAGGGGAAGGAAAAAAAGGAAATAGAGAGGTTTTTTCAAAAATGAACGAATCATGTTTTAGCTACCGATAAAATTCTCTTCATTGGGAATATAGCATACCTTCCCTATATATTACCCAAGAGTTTGCAAAATTCAAGCTATTAAAAGAATTGAAAACGGTAAAGTCGTCGACAGCCTCATGGTTTATTTCTGCGAACTAAAACAGGAAAATTGTTTGCGCAATAAACAGAGAATAAATTAACGGGTTTTAATAATTCAATTATTCAAAACAATAAAATCCGCTTTATTCTTTCATATCGAGGAGGGAAAGGGCTTTCCGGTAGACCTCGTTGGGATTGATTTGCAAAAGGCAGAAAGGATCTCGACACTGTTTTTTCAAACAAGGCGAGCAGGAAGGCGGGATAGAAATGATTTCCGTATTCGAACCGGAAATAGGGCCGCAAAGCGTCGGATCGGTAGGGCCGAATAGCGCGAGGAGCGGAGTTCCGACTGCTGCAGCGAGATGCATGGGACCGGTATCATTCGTGATGAGAAGTTGCATCCTTTTCTGAAGAGCGGCTAATTGATGGATATTGAGCTGCCCATAGATAGGGATGGCGCGAGGAATGGCATTGGCAATTTGCAGAACGAGGTCCTTTTCCGCTCCACTGCCTGTTACAAGGATCTGGCAGCCCTTTTCTTCGGCGAGCCTCTTTCCTATGCGGATGAACCCTTCCGGGAACCATTGTTTAAAAAGATCTTTTGCACCTGGGTGCAGACCGACAAGGGGGAGGTAGGAAGGAACATCGTGTTTCTGCAGGAACTGCTCGACTTTCCGTTCCTCTTTCTTTTGAAAAAATATTTCCATAGTGAGGCCCTGGGCCGGAGCGCCGGTTTCCGCAATCAGGTCGAGCCGTCTTTCGATTTCATGCTGATGTCTGGAGGGGGTGGCTTTGGTAAGCAGATCATCGAGTCCTTTGCATAGCCCTTGGGTTCCGATGATTTCCTTAGCTCCAATCCAATGGCAAAAGGGAAGAAGCGGTCTTTGCGAGACATGAAACAGGATCGCTGTGTCGATAACGCGCGTTTTGAGAATACGATAGAGAGGAAAGAGCTTTGGAAGCACAGGATCTTCAATGGTGAAGATCTCGTCGAGGTAGGGATTATTTTTTAAAACCCCTTCGCCAAGCGGGCTTGTCAATATTCCGATATAGGATTCAGGAAAACGTCCGCGTAACGCACGTATTGCGGGGGTCCCCCATAGTGTATCGCCGAGTCCCGTCGTCGAGACGATGAGGAATCTCTCGAAGCGTTCTGTACGCTTAGATGCCGAAATCAGCCGATGGAGTTTTACAGAGGTTTTAAGAAAAAAGTTTTTCAAACGCAATTCAACTAGTTTAATCCTAGGGATTCGAGAGATTATCTTCGAAACCTTAGTTTCTCGCTATGGTTATGACTAATGTTCAAGGTTTTATTTTGCGGCCAGCGACATTGCTTAGACCGTCATAAGCGGCGTACTTATAGAGATCGTGAAGAGTAGGGTAATTGTAGACCTGCCCAATGAGATAATAGAGCGTCTTTTGTTCTTGGATGACATGGATGCCGAAATGGATGATTTCGGTTGCGATATGGCCGATGACATGGACGCCGCGGACGACGAGACTCGGCGTTTCAAAAACAAGCTTGAGGAAGCCCCCTTTAGCGCCCATGATTTTACCGCGCGCCATATCGCTATAGCGAGCGATACCGATTTTATAGGAAAGATTTTTTACTTTGGCTTCCTGTTCACTGATTCCGACCATCGATACTTCGGGCACCGTATAAATTCCATAGGGAAATACTGTAGGGATTCCCTCGAGATCCTTGGTATGGAACATATGGGAAACGGCAATGCGCCCCTGCTCCATGCTCGTACTGGCAAGAGCGGGAAACCCGATCACATCCCCCGCGGCGAAGATATGAGGGACACTGGTTCGGTAGGCGCTATCGACCTCGATATGCTGGCGAGGGGATACCTTAATGCCGATCTTATCTAATCCGAGCTTATCGACATTACCGCTGCGTCCCGCTGCAAAAAGGAACATATCGGCTTCGATTTTTCTCTCGCTCATCAGCGTGATGTTGAGGGGTTGTTTTTCATCTTTGGGAACATCGATATGATTGAGTGAATCTTGGAAGATGACATCGATATCGGCTTCCTCCATTTGTTTGACGAGTTCCTTCGAGACCTGTTCATCGACGAAGGGAAGAATCTCCGTTTTGTCATTCACGAGATAAACTTTGGATCCCGCTGTTGCGAAAATCGTCGCATATTCGCAACCAATAACCCCAGCGCCGATAACGCAAAGGGAAGTGGGGAAATGGGTGATCTGTAAAATCGTATCGGAATCATGGACGCGTGTTTGGTCAAAGGGGATCGTCTTGGGATGGTAGGGATAGGAGCCTGTGGCGATCAAAATGAATTTGCCCTTAATGCTGGTATTCGCCGGAGCAGAAATCCGGACGGTATGGGGATCTTCAAAGGTGGCGACTCCTTTGAAGATATCGACTTTGTGCCGGAGAATATTTTCATGCACCTCTTTCGCCTCTGTCATGGTGATGAGGTTTTTTCGGTACATGAAGTCTTGAATCGAGGCTTTTCTTTGAAGATCCCGTTCGATGCCGAAAAGTCCTTTTTCGGACTTTCCGCTCAAGAAAATAGCTGTTTCTTTCAGGGTTTTAGAAGGAAGGGTTCCCGTCACGACTTCAGCGCCGCCGAAAAGCTCTTCTTTTTCGATGATGGCAACCCGGTGCCCGAAATACGCAGCTTTTACCGCGGCCTTTTCTCCAGCAGGGCCACTGCCAATCACGATCAATTCATATTCATTCATATTCCGCATCCTAAGAAACTCTCTACGATTTTGCAAGCTTGATATTCGGGACGACGAAAAATGGGATTTCACGTAAAAGAAAAGAAATACAAGAGAACGCGGAAGCAGAATGGATTTCGAGCTCGACCTTCAGGCCGATCTATTATCACATAAGATTAAGCATTATTTGATTACGACGATGGGTGTGACCATCGACGAAGCCAACTATTTGCAATTCTATCATGCGTTTGCTCTTACCCTACGTGAAGAGATCATGATCAATTGGACGGCCACCGACCATACGATCAGGCATAACCACTCTCGCCAGATCTATTATCTCTGCATGGAATACATGCCCGGCAAATTCATGGAGAACAATTTGGTCAACATGAATGCCATGCCGCTTGCCAAATTGATCATGCAAAAGCTCAATCGCAATTTCGATCAAGTCATACGCGATGAACTCGAGCCCGGTCTGGGCAATGGAGGGATGGGGAGACTTGTCTCTTGCTACCTCGATTCCCTCGCCACGCAAAATTATCCCGCCAAGGCGTATGGACTCCGTTATCAATATGGAATCTTCGATCAGGAAATTTGGGATGGCAAACAAGTCGAACGTCCCGATCCCTGGCTTTTGCATGAAAATCCCTGGGAATTTCGACGCGACGAACATTCTTTTTCGGTGAATTATGCCGGAAGAGTCCTTCCATCGATGAACAAAAAAGGGGTCGAGCTGCTCGATGTCGCCGACTTTGAAGAAGTGCGGGCACTCGCCTACGATATCCCGATCATCGGCTATAATGAAAACGCAGATTTCAATGTTGCCACCCTGCGGCTTTGGACGACGAAAGAGTCGCCGAAGAATTTTCAACTTCAGCGTTATAATGCAGGACAGTTAGGACAAGCGGCGGAAAATACCTCTCTCACCGATGTACTCTATCCCAATGACAATAATGAAACAGGAAAGCGCGTTCGCTTAAAGCAAGAATTTTTGCTCGTTTCCGCTTCGATCCAAGATATCATCCATTATTACCTGCGCAATTATGAGGACATGTCGCTTTTCGCCGATAAAGTGCGGATCCAAATCAACGATACCCATCCGGCTCTCGTGATCGCAGAGCTTATGCGTCTTTTATTGAAAAAATACGACTACGGCTGGGGCGAGGCATGGGAGGCTGTCAAAACGATTTGCAGCTTTACGAATCATACGGTTCTTCGAGAAGCCCTTGAAGAATGGAATACAGCCAGGCTCAATTATCTCTTGCCGCGCCAATACCATATCATTGAAAAGTTGAATTTAGACCTATGCAATGAAGTTCGCAGGAAATTTCCCGGCGATGAGGATAGAGTTCGACGGATGTCGATGATCGAAGGAGGTCAAGTGCGCATGGCCCATCTGGCGATCTTCGGTTCCCATAAAATCAACGGCGTAGCTGAATTGCATACGGAAATCCTCAAGAAAATCCTCTTTAAGGATTTCTACGAAATGTATCCGGAACGTTTCGTCAATATAACCAACGGCGTAACGCAAAGACGTTGGCTTCTCATGGCCAATCCTCTTCTTGCCGAGTTCATCACTGCCCGCATTGGGAAAAAATGGATCACCGATTTCACGACGATCAAGGAACTTGGAAGTTTTGCGGCTGATGCCGAATCGCAGAAAAAATTCCTCGAAATCAAAGCGGACAACAAAAGAAGGCTCATTCAATTTCTCAATGAGAAAAATCCGATACGCGATGCTCATGGAAAAGTGATCGGCCATAGCGTCGGTCTCGAAGCGGATGCTCTCTTTGACGTGCAGATCAAGAGGATTCATGAATATAAACGGCAGCTGATGAATGCTCTGCATGCCCTCATGCTGTATCACGAACTGAAGGCCGATCCCAATGCCCGCACCGTCAAAAGGATGATCATCTTTGCCGGCAAAGCTGCCCCAGGCTATGAAATGGCTAAAAACATCATCAATTTGATCTTTTGTCTCGAGCGAAAGATCAATATGGATCCATCGGTCAATGGGAAGCTGAGGATCGCCTTTATCGAAAACTACAATGTGTCCAAAGCGGAAATCATTATTCCCGCAGCCGATCTCTCCGAGCAAATTTCGACAGCGGGAATGGAAGCCTCTGGAACGGGATGTATGAAACTCTCTATGAACGGCGCTCTGACTATTGGCACGGAAGATGGCGCTAATATCGAAATGCGCCAGTCCATCACAGATCCCTGGTGGCCCTTCCGTTTTGGAGCATCTGCTCAAGAAAATGAAGAGCGCGCTATGAAGAAATCCTACATTCCCATGGAAGTTTATAACCGCAATGCAGCCATCAGAAGCGCGGTCGACTCTCTTAAAGACTCCTCGCTTGCCGACAATGACGCAGAACATCAAATATTGAGCGCGATCGCCTCATCGCTTTTGGAAGCAGGCCATTTTGGATCGCCTGATCGCTTTTTTATTCTCAGCGATTTAGAGAGTTTTTACGAGACGCAGAAGCGCGTGGAAGAACTTTTTCTCCAACCGCAGAAATGGGCGGAATTTGCCATTCACAACATCGCTGGCATGCATAAGTTTTCTTCAGATGAGTCTGTGCATAACTATGCAAGACTCGAGTGGGATCTGCATGCTCGTCCTGTCGACCCGCAAGAGCTTGCCCGAGTGCGCGCCGAATATGGCGAGCATGACAAATGTCGTATTCGCTAGTTATTGCCCCAGAGACCATTTCTTGAGCAGAGCGTCGTAGGTACCTGACTTTTTGAGTTTGGCAAGACCCCTATTGAACGACTTGATGAGATTCGAATTGACCTTATCAAAGGTGAGAACCCTTAGCCCCTCATCGTTAAAAGGGCCGATGGCTAATTTGAGCTTTCCATTGTAGATATTATTGCAGTAGGCCGTTGCAATTAATATATCGATTACGGCTCCATCGATTGTTCCTGCTACGACATCGTTGAGAGCTGTGGGAATGGAATCGTAACTGCGGATCAGGATATTCGGATTTTTTTCGAGATAGAGGGAGGCGTCCGTATCTGGCAATGTAGCGATCTCCATTCCATTCAATTCATCGAGCGAAGTGAACGTGGAGTCCATAGGCAAAACTAAAATAGGGCCTGTGAGCAAATAGGGCTCGGAGAATTCGAACGAGGATTGATTGAAGAGATAAGGATAGATGTACGAGAGGATAGCATCGTATTGCTTAGTTTTGAGATTCGGCACGAGAACATCCCAGCTCACGGGAAAAAGGGAAAACTTGATCTTTTCGCTCTTGCTGATTTCCTTTAATACGTCCCTTGAAAAACCTGTGACATTATTTTGCTGGCCTACAAAATCCATCCCGAACCATGCTGCGTCGAATCCCACAGTATACGCGCCATTGGAGTGATCACTTCCACAAGCAGCTAGAAGGGCAAAAAGAAAGAGAGAAAGAAATCTTTTCGAATACTTTGTTATCATATTATTCCATTCTAGCATATTCTGCTCTCGATGCAACGCGCTTTTCTACTCGTCAATTTCGGCGGGCCTCGCGAACTTAGCGAGATTCCTGAATTTTTGACTGCTTTGCTCACCGATCGCGATGTCATCCGCACGAAGCTCCCAGCTCTTTTACATACCCTTTTATTCCGAAGAATCGCCAAAAAGCGGGCCAAGAAAATCGCCCATGACTATGCCCTAATCGGCGGCAAATCTCCCATCTTCGAAGATACCGAAGCGGTCGCCAAAGAAGTTGGGGAAATCCTCAAAGAAAGAGTATTAACATTTCATCGCTATCTACCTGCGACCCATAAGGCATTTATCCAGCAAATCGAAACCATCCCTGCTAAGGAAATCCTCATTTTCCCGATGTTTCCCCAGTTTACCTATGCGACTACGGGAAGCATCGCAAGATGGCTTGGCGACCATTTATCTGGAGAAACCCTCCGTAAATTGCGTTGGATCAAATCCTATGCCGATCATCCTTCCTATATCGCTTCGCAAAAAGAGGTTCTTCAAAACTTCCTCGATCTCCATCATCTTTCCGCCGAGGACACCTATCTATTCTTTTCGGCCCATGGCGTGCCGAAAGACTTTATCTTCACCGGGGATATCTACCAATCCGAATGCGAACGTTCGTTTCGCGCCGTTACCGCACATTTCCCTGCTTTCAAGACCCTCTTGGCCTATCAATCGAAATTTGGGCGTGGCGAATGGATTCGACCCTATACAGATGAGACCTGCCAAGATGTTCTCTCTTGGTATGAAGGGAAGAAGAATATTGTCTTCGTGCCCATCACTTTTACATCGGATCATATCGAGACACTATTTGAAATCGAGACGCTCTATCTTCCCATTATCCGCGAAAAAGGGCTAAATGCCTACCGGTGTCCAGCTCTCAATCGAGAAAAGCATTGGATCGAAGCGATTACGAAAATCATGGAAAGCGCGGATCTTTTGGGCAATGATATGCTCATCCGTCATACGCGCAAGCTAAAGTGATTTTGACCAAAAAATCATGGAATGACGCGTTTCTTGCTCATCTCCAACTTCCGTCCAGGAATCATTCGAAATCCATTCGGGATGTTTGACAAAACCTAATTTTTCCCAAAATGGATCGAGAGAAGTGTTTTGCTCCTCGCGCAAGATCTCACGCAATGTAAGGGATTGATAGCTTCCCTTTTCTTTTACGAGTGTTTCAAATTGCGCATAAAGGCGCTCTCCGATCCCTTTTCCTCGATAGTCTTTGAGAAGGACGAGCTCGCCTAAATAGAAAATCGTTTTCGTCGGAATTTGCTGTTTGCGAAAGACATCCCAGTATTCAGGGATAAGCTCTTCAAGAGGAAGTCCTGTCACTGCCCCGACGACTTTGTCTTCGTCTTTGACGAGGATGAAGAGGCTATTTGCTGATCTTGCATACATGGCCAAATAGTCTTTCTCCGCATCAAGCGTCCCTTCGTATAAGTAGGGATATTCACGAAATACATCGATTCTGAGCTTTGCGATGGGGTCGAGATGGCCCTGAATTTCCGAGCCGGTAATTGTCTGAAATTGCAGGCTGCAGAAAACCAGTGGAAGAAGGGTCACACGAAAATCGACTTGAGAAGGTAGTAGAAGAGGATGCTGGCGAGCGCGCTCATGGGCAGAGTGATCACCCATGAGAGGACGATCTCTTTGAGGATATTGAGATTGATGGCATGAATTCCGCGTGCAAGGCCTACGCCGAGAACCGCGCCGACTAGGCAGTGTGTCGTCGAAATCGGCATGCCCATTTTCGAGGCGATCAGGATGGTTGTCGCTGCGCCGAATTCCGCGCAGAAACCGCGAGTGGGAGTAAGTTCTGTGATCTTTTTGCCCACCGTTTCGATGACGCGCCAACCCCAGGTCGCAAGTCCTATGACGATGCCGATGCCGCCGAGTCCAAGCAGCCAAGGTGGAACGGTAGATGTTCCCAAGACAAGGCCATTTTTGAGGATATCGAGTACCGCAGCAATGGGGCCGACGGCATTCGCGACGTCATTTGCGCCATGAGCAAAAGCGACGAAACAGGCGCTTAACACCTGCAGCCATACGAACATTTTCTCGACGACTTGATACTCGGAGGTACGGGAAACAAAGCCGCTTTCTTGACGGATCGTAGTGGAGAGAGTGCGTACCTGCTCGAGAATTTTTCCAACCGAATGATGGGTATCATTGTAGGTATTCACCTGTACGCGTTGCAAGTGCTTCATCGCCTTGTCGAGGCTGATGATGGCATGCGGCGTCGGCGTATTGATATTGCAGGCAACTTGGTCAGGAGCTTTATTTCTGAAATAGAGGAAGGCAATAAAAGCTAAAGCGCCGCCTATCATGATCGAAAGACCGATCGCGGCTGGAAGCGAGACATTCAGATGGAGATTTTTCAGCCCGTTGAACATCAGGCTTAAGGAAAATGTTCCGAATACGATTCCTATGAGAAGCGGCATGTATTGACGAGTCGCATCGACAGGGCTCATCGCATAAAGAATTTTTCGTTGGAGAATGCTGAAGATCAAATACGAGAGTATCCCACTGCTGATCGGCGAGATGATCCAACTCATCGCAATCGAGGAGACTTCAGGCCATTTTACTGCATCGACGCCTCCGACGATGGCACCAAAACCCAAGATCGAGCCGACAATGGCGTGGGTTGTCGAAACAGGCCAGCCGAAATAGGAAGCGATTTGCAGCCATATGCTGGTTCCAAGAAGCGCTCCGACCATACCGAGAACAAGCAATAGAGGTTCATTTAAGAATAGACTTGTATCGATGAGGCCGCGCTGCATCGTCTCGGAGACATTGGATCCGACGAAAAAAGCGCCGCTGAATTCGAAGATCGCCGCGAGCACGACTGCGCGCCGCATAGTGAGGGCGCCCGAACCGACAGAAGTACCCATCGCGTTGGAGACATCATTGGCACCGATGTTCCAGGCCATGTAGAATCCAACGACAAGTACGATGATCTTGAGGATTGCTTCGACGTCCATCCGTCTAACTTTATTTGAGCTCTAGAATCATCCTGATGCGGTTCGCCAGCCGCTCTGAGGAAGTGGCTAGGCAGCCGATTCCTTTGAGTAGATTGGCCCAGAGGTAAAATTCCGCTGGCTGCATCGCGTCGCCCTTTGCAAAGAGTTGTTTCATCGCAGCATGTTTTGCTAAAGAGGCTTTGTGTTCTTTAAAAGCGGTTTCTTCCACCATCGCTTTGACTCTTTCGGCTTCGATGCCTCCGAAAGAAGATTCAAGAAGTTCTTCGATCTCGTGCATGATGCGCAGAGAAGCTTCGAAAACTTCAAGGGAAGATAGATATTGTTTATTCAAACATTCAGCGAAGTCCGCATAATGGGTAAGGGGATGTAAAGTCAGAAGCAGTCCTACCGATTCGGCCTGATCGGCGATGCTGTCTTGAATGGCTAGAATATCGAGAAATTGGCCGCGGTCGATCGGCAGAAAAATGTTGTTGGGAAGATGATTGCGGATATCGTTTTTGGTGAGGTCGGCTTCGTGTTCGAGTTCAGAGAGTTCTTCGGCGAGTTTCCCGATGGTTTCCATATCGCCCGATGGAAGGGCATTCATCAGAGCGGAAAGTTTTTCGATGCAGCCTCCCACTTTGTTCATGTGCGTTTGCAAAGGGGCAAACGGCGATTTACCGAACAACCTAGCTATCGTGAGCATACGCATGGACCAAATACCAATTTAAAGAGATACTAACGTAAAGAAATCATTGAAATATTGCTAACTTATCTTTTTCCGTCATCTCGCGGAAAACCCCTTCCGGAAGAGGTCCTAAAGCAAGCCCGCCGATGCGGAATCGACTGAGTTCTAGAAGATCGAGTCCAGCTTTAGCGACGAGAAGACGCACTTCCCGTTTTTTTCCATCTTTCACAGCGATTTTGAGCGTTCCTTTGCGGACTTTGGTGACTTTTACAGGACGCACCCAGCTCTTTTCGATAAAGGCGCCTTTGGAGATTTCTTTGAGATGTTCAGGCGTGATCTCTTGTTGCACTTTAACGAGATATTCTTTGGTGATATTGGCCGAAGGATGGATCACCCGATTAGCAAAATGGCCATCGTTGGTGACAAGGAGCATCCCCGTCGTATCGCGATCGAGCCTTCCGACAGTGAAAAGCCGTTCTTTGCGCTCACCGAAAAGATCGAGTACGAGCTTTTTACGTCCGACCCGTTTTTGGCTGCATATATAGCCGGAGGGTTTATTGAGGATAAAGTACACTTTATCCTGGGACCTTTTAACGACATCGCCGTTGACGGCTAGGAGGTCTTTTTCTATAGAAACGAGAGTTTGGGGAAGCTTGACAACCTTGCCGTTGACGGTGACCCGTCCATCAAAAATGAGCTCTTCACAGGCTCGCCTGGAGGCGACACCTGCTGCGGCTAAGACTTTGCTAAGGCGCTGAGTTGTTGACATGGCGAGCAGGATACCCGAAGCGCGGGTATATCGCAATCGGAGTCTGGCCGCGTAAAATTAATTGAGAATTGAGACGCCTCGAAGCCCGGGAACTACGCTATTTGCGACGGTCGCTCCGGCAATCGCACGAAGCCCGATCATATTGGATAGGCTGATGAAGGCATTGCCAAACATGCCTACAGCCTTTTGAAGATCAAAAACATTTTTTGAAAGATCGCCCAGCGAAGAGAAATCAGCCATTTTCTTTATGGATTGTAAGACGATGTCCTGCGCCTTTTGCGGTGTACCCGAGGTTTCATCAGGGGAATTAGAAGCAGTAACATTCGTTAAATTAGGATCATTAAATACGATTCTCATTAATTCCCTCATCCTTATATAGAACGCCTACAATTATTATAATAAATCGATATATTCCAAACTATGGAAACGGAATTTGAATAAAGTCAAATAATAATTTTACAACGTCGAGTTTCGAAGTCCTTGTCACCGAAATCTTTACTTTTCCAAAGGGGGTCTCAAATGGTATGATCACCGGGCAAAAGAGGGAGCGATATGACCAAACTCGTGATGATTCGCCACGGGCAGTCTGATTGGAATAAAAGAAATCTTTTCACAGGGTGGGTCGATATCCCATTGAGCGTTGAAGGGATCGAGGAATCCTATGCGGCAGGTCGCAAAATCGCCAATGTCCCTTTCGATGTCATTTTCATGTCGGATTTAGTGCGCGCGCAGATGACCGCCTTTTTAGCTATGAGCGTGCATAAAAGCGGCAAAGTCCCCAGGGTTTTGCATAAGCCGGAAAAAGGCAGACCCGACCATATGGACCAAATTTTCAGCGCCGAGACGGAAGCTAATTGCATTCCCGTCATCGTCGCATGGCAACTCAATGAAAGAATGTACGGCGCCCTGCAAGGTCTCAACAAAGATGAGATGCGGAAAAAATTTGGAGCGGAACAGGTGCAGATCTGGCGGCGCAGCTATGACGTAGCGCCTCCGCAAGGTGAAAGTCTCGAAATGACAGCTGCTCGTTCGATTCCCTATTTCAAAGAAATGATCGTTCCCTACTTAAAAGCCGGTAAAAATGTCGTGGTGTTCGCGCATGGAAATTCGATGCGCTCGATCATCATGGACATCGAGGGTCTCAATAAAGAGCAAGTGGTAAGCCTCGAACTTCCGACTGGCGAGCCATTCACCTACATCTACGAAAAAGGCCATCTGCGTAAAGGACGGCTTGATGAGTGATCCGATCTATCTCGATAACCACACCATCACACGTCCTTCGTCAAAAGCCTTAGAAAAATCGCTCCCTTTCCACAAAGAGTATTGGGGAACTATCGAAGCGCCTCATCAAATGGGACAAGAGCTGCATCACGCTGTCGATGCCGCAGCGAGCGCGATTTATGAAACGCTTGGATCGAGTGGCGACGCCTCTTTTACAATGACTTCAAGCGGCGCGGAGGCGATTGCGCAAGTCTTCTCCTCGATGTATTTCGATCAAGTTCGCGAAACAGGCCGCAATCATTTTCTGACCACAGCCATCGAAGAAATGCCGATCATCTTAGCGACGAAACGGCTGCAAAAAGCGGAATGTTACGGAAAAATGCTCCCTGTCGATAGCGCAGGGCGTCTGCGCGCGGAAGTTCTCGAAGAAGCGATCGGGCCAAGAGCTGCGATGCTTTCCATTTCGATGGCGCATCCTCTCACGGGAGTGATCCAGCCGATCTCCGATCTCGTTCGTGTTTGCAGGGAAAAAGAGCTGCCGCTTCATGTCGATGTTTCGTGCGCACTTGGAAAACTCTTTTTCCAATTCGAAGATTTCGGGATCGATTTTTTGACCTTTGAAGGATCGAAGATCCATGCTCCGAAAGGGACCGGAGGGCTTCTGGTTCGCAAAGGACTTTCTGTTTCGCCTATGATCCAAGGTTCTCCACCTTTCAACGTGCCAGTTTTTGTCGCGCTCGCCGTTGCCATGGAAGAAATGCAAATGCGACTCGATCATGTTTGCACGGAAGTCGCGAGACTTAGACAAAAATTCGAAGAGGAAATCCAAAAAGCGCTTCCCGATGCACGTGTTTTGTTCAATGATGTCGAGCGTCTTCCAAATACTTCTGTCATCGCATTTCCTGGAGCTTCGAGCGAAGCGCTGCTTTTCCATCTGCAGCGAAAGGGCGTCTTTGCGACATTCGGAGGAGGCTCTAGTCAACATCTTTCTTTTGTACTCAAAGCATGCGGCATAGAACCTGAATATACCCTTTCAGCGCTCAGTTTTGCGCTTTCCCATGAAACGACCGAAGAACAAATCGACCGCGCAGTTGCTGTCATTGTAGAAAGCGCAAAAGAACTCAGAAAACTATCGGGGTCCTTGCTATGAAAGGGCGACATTTTCTTCCCTCTTATCCTTGGGCGCGCTTCAGCCGCAAACTCCTGAATCGGATTGAAACACCGCGTCACACCGGCAGATATTCTCCGGAAGAAGCCAAGGCGAAGGGGATGCGTCTTGCCGTAGGAAAAGAAGGGCAGCTTCATGAAGGGCATGCCCTTGTTCTTTATCTTCTCGTCGACGAAAGCGATGGTGTGATCGCCGATGCGGTGTTCGAAGTTTTCGGTCCGACCGCTCTTATCGGCGCTGCCGATGCGGCATGCGAATTGCTCATTCGAAAAAACTACGATCAAGCAAGACGTCTTAGCGCCGATCTCATCGATAAGCAAGTGCGAGATAAAAATGACGAAATCGCATTTCCCCAAGATGTAGCGGTCTATCTGAATTTAGTGCTTTTTGCAATCGAAGAAGCTGCGATGCAGTGTATGGACATTCCTCTCAATGATGAATACATCGTGACGCCGGTCATGTCTTCGGAAGAAAATGGTGGAGAATATCCAGGTTGGAAAGAACTTTCCGATAAGCAGAAAATTTTAGTGATCGAAGAAGTGATCACGAATGATGTAAGGCCTTATATCGAACTCGATGAAGGCGGCATCCAAATCGTCAACTTGATCGATGGAAAAGAACTCATCATCGCTTATCAGGGAAGCTGCACGACTTGTCATTCAGCTACCGGGACGACGTTGACGGCGATCCAGCAAATTCTCCGGGCTAAAATCTCTCCAGATCTCTTTGTCACACCAGATCTGAAAAGTCTCACGAAATCCGTTTAACAGTGCCTGCATAGACTTTGTCGATAACGCCGGAAGAAGGGTGTTCGAGCTTGAGTCTTCCCATCTCATCGATTCCTCGGCAAATCGCTTCGAAGGATCGCTTTCCATCAGAAAATAGGACAGTTTCTCCCATAAAACAGAGTACAGATTGCAACTCTTTGGCAAGAGGAGCGAATCCTTTTTCGCGAAGAAGAACGAGATCCTTGAGGAATTGCTCGACGATTTCGAAAAGCAGTTCTTCGATTTTCCATTCCTCTCCGTTTTCTGCGAACAGAGACGTCGCAGGCTGATCGATGGTTTGGAGCATTTCTTCGGGCATGTTCACATTGAGCCCTAGACCGAGCAGCACGCCCCATTCATCATCGAGAGTGACTGCTTGTGTCAGGATGCCACCGATTTTTTTCCTTTGATGCGAAGATCATTCGGCCATTTGATTTCGGGATGAAAATCAAAACGCTTCAGAATATGAATACAGCTCACAGCAAGCGTTTGCCCAAGATTGGCGAGATAGGAAAATTCTTTTTCTAAGCGAAGAAATAGCGTTGCATACAGATTGAGTTTTGCCGGAGAAAACCAGCTGCGCCCGTATTGTCCTTTGCCGGCAGTTTGCTCATCTGCATAAGCGATCGTCAGCGCATCAGGAGAAAGTGTAGCAGCATGTTCCTTTACCCAAAGACTTGTGGAATCGATGGAAGGGAAATGAATCCAAGAAAGGGTTTTACCGTCGAACATAAAGAGTATAGTATAGGAAACAAAGAGATTCAGAAAAGAAGATGTGGCAATACCGTTACCTCCGTTGGATCGATTGGCGAACGATTCCGCTTCTTTTTTTGCTCATGTCGATCAGTATTTTAGTGATCGGCGCAACAACCGGTGATCAACTAGAAACCGGGTGGAACGCCCTTTTCACTCCATATGCGCTTATACAACTCAAATGGTATGCCCTTGGTTGGGCGGCATTTCTTTTCTTCGCTGGAATGGACTATCGCATTTTGAAAAAATGGGCCATCCCGCTCTATCTTGTGATGATCCTTTTGCTCGTTGGACTTTTTTTCGCGGCGCCTATCCAAAATGTCCACCGGTGGTACAGGGTTCCTATTCTTGGCATGGCATTTCAACCTTCCGAATACGCCAAGCTCGGGGTGGTCATTGCGCTCAGTTGGTTTTTGGAAAGGCAGGGAAGATCGGTCGGAAGGCCTGGAGTTGCTCTACAAGCTGCCCTTTTTGTTGCGGTTCCCTTTTTTCTCATTCTGAAACAGCCCGATCTCGGTACGAGCCTTGTCCTCTATCCCATCACGCTTGTTCTATTTTATGTGGCAGGGGCGCATCGAAAATGGATTTTATGGATGCAGATACTCGGCGCGATCGGCGTTTTCTTGATCAGTCTTTTTTTTCTGGGGATCGCCTCCCATGATAAACTTCGACCATACGCGACGACGGTCCTCAAAGAATATCAATATGAGCGGCTCAACCCCAATACCTATCACCAGCAAGCGGCGCAGACGGCTATCGGCTTAGGGGGATGGACCGGAAGCGGCTGGCATAAATCAGAATTTACAGGCCGCCATTTCCTTCCTGAAGCCCATACAGATTCGGTATTTGCGGCTTTTGGGGAAGAGTTCGGAGTATTAGGAGTTTTTTTACTGCTCCTCTTTTTTTTCGGTTTACTCTATTTTTGTTTTCAGGTAACGGCAGTGGCTAAGGATCCATTTGGTCGGTTGCTGTCGGCCGGGATCGCCGTCTACCTCGCTGTGCATGTCATCGTCAATGCGGGAATGATGTGCGGATTCTTGCCGATTACTGGGGTGCCATTGATTTTGATTACCTATGGGGGATCTTCGATCCTTTCGACGATGATGGCGCTCGGGATCCTACAAAGTATTTATAGCCGAAGGTTTATGTTCTGATATGGATGATCAGCAAAAAGAAGGGCATTTATTTGTGATGCAGCCGCTATCCTGGCTTGGCGAGGGGCGGATCAAGCTCAACATGGTGGATGAGGAACTTTTCTTCTTCACCAGGTGGAGCATGAGTCCTCGCACGTCTACAGGAGAAATCGAATGCATCCAGGAAATCCAGGTCAAAGGGATGACCGACATCATGCATAATCAATTCACGATCAGAGAAATAGGATCGAATACCTTCGCGATTGACCTCGAAAATCAAGCCCTTGGCAAAATTCAAGGCACCGGCGTCTTTAGCGATAAGGTCATCGCCTGGGAATTCCGCATCAAAGATATTGGGTTTGAAGGTTTTGAGTTCTATGAAAGGCAGCCAGATAATAGCTATCTCATGCGAGCAGAATACGCGACGACCGATCAATTTCGTACCGTCATCAACGGCAAGGTATGGCAACCGGCAAAAGGAACATCATGAAGCGCTATCTAGTTCTACTTCTCTTCCTAACTTCGTGCTTTTCCCATACAGCCATGACGCGCGAAACCTATGATAGCGTCACCGTAGGGACTCCCATCGGCGATCTTGAAAAACAAGTCGGCGAACCCAACGCTGTCCGCTCGAAAGGGAGCAATAAACTGGAATACGAATACATCGAAAAAATCACCTTAAACGGCAACTACACCATCGAGAATAACTACTATCTCGAGGTTCTCAACGGGATCGTCGTAGGCAAGCGGATGAAGAGCGAAAGAACCCCCGCCTACAACTTCATGTACCAGAGCGACCCCAACTACTATCCCGATTTCTCCCCTCCCAACTAGGGCATCCTTGCTTAACCTATTGAAATAGAATGGGTTAGCGACGGCTGGTCTTTTATATATTTGGGTCTTGTAAAGATTGAAAAAACAAAGGGCATCCATTTCTGGATGCCCATTTGTTTCGCCTTCGGAGCAAGGGTAGCTTCAAGAGTCTATCCGCAAACTCATTTCTTTTAGGACCTTGTCTTTTTCAATAAGATCTATCATTCAATCTTCGTCGACTCTTTCAAGTCGACTACGATTTCCATGATCGATCATATTAAAAAATCCAAAGGTCCTCAAAAGAAAGCAGCTTGTGGATAGCCTCTACGCTGCTTTGATCTTGATATCGACGCCAGCTGCTACAGGAAGCACTTTGAGCTTATCGATCGTGTCTGGGGTGGGGTTCAAGATGTCCAGCAAGCGGATATAGGTGCGCATTTCGAACTGCTCACGCGACTTACGGTCGACGTGAGGAGAACGGAGCACTGTGAAGATCTCTCTACGAGTAGGTAGAGGAATCGGTCCAGCGATGCGAGCGCCTGTGCGCTTAGCGGTTTCGACGATATCAGCTGTCGCTCTATCGAGGACGCGCTGGTCGTAACCTTTGAGTCGGATACGGATTCTTTGTTTGGCGCTTTTAGCCATAAAATTCCTTCAAGGGTTTTATTTTTTGACGAGTTCGTCCTGGAGTTTTGATGGGACGCGTTCGAAGTGGCTCGGCTCCATCACATAGGTAGCTCGGCCGGAGGACAGTGAGCGAAGCTGGGTGGAATACCCGAACATTTCGCTAAGCGGTACTTCGGAATGCACTTCGATATATCCTTTGATATTGTTTTGGCTCATGATCCTGCCACGGCGGCGGTTGATATCGCCGATCACATCGCCCATGAATTGTTCAGGGGTCGTGACGACGACTTTCATGATCGGCTCTAACAAGACCGGTTTGCTCTTGCGAGCAGCGTCTTTCACGGCCATCGATGCGCAGATTTTGAACGCCATTTCGTTCGAGTCGACTTCGTGGTAAGAACCGTAGATGATTCTGACTTTCACATCGACAAGGGAATAGCCGGCAAGAACGCCAGTCGCAATGCCGTCTTCGACGCCCTTGATGCAAGCAGGAATGTATTCTTTGGGAATGACACCGCCGACGATCTTACTTTCGACTTCATTGCCTTTTCCAGCCTCGTTCGGCTCGATCTCGAGCACGACGTGGGCGTATTGACCACGGCCACCAGACTGCTTGACGTACTTCATCTCGGATTTGCCAGGTATCGTGATGGTCTCTTTATAGGAGACTTCTGGTTTACCGACGTTCGCTTCCACGGCGAATTCGCGGAACATACGATCCCGCAGAATCTCGAGGTGAAGCTCACCCATACCGGCGATGATCGTCTGCCCGGTTTCTTCGTTAGTCTGTACGCGGAACGTAGGATCTTCTTCGGAAAGGGCGCCCAAAGCAATCGCAAGCTTTTCGCGGTCGGCTTTTGATTTTGGCTCGATAGCCATGGAGATCACCGGCTCCGGGAAGTCCATCTTCTCGAGGAGAAGCGGAGAATCTTCGGAGCAAAGGGTATCGCCAGTGCTGGTGTATTTGAGACCGATACATGCGGCGATATCGCCTGTGTAGAATTCATCGCGGTCTTTACGCTGGTTGGCGTGCATTTCAAGAAGACGCGAGACGCGTTCTTTTTTGTCTTTCGTGGTGTTGATCAGGTTGGTCCCTTTGGTCAACGTACCGGCATAGACGCGTACGAAAGTCAGCCTGCCCACATAGGGGTCGGACATGATCTTGAACGCGAGGGCAGCGAGCGGGCTGCTATCTTCGGGTTGGAGGATCATTTCTTCGTTGGTGTCGACGTTGATCCCCTTGATTTCGCCTCTGTCGATAGGAGAAGGCATCCAAGCGACAATAGCGTCGAGTAGGGGTTGAATCCCTTTGTTCTTGAAGGCGGTTCCGCAGAGGACGGGATTGATCTTGAGTTCAATCACCCCTTTTCGGATGACGGCATTGATCTCTTCAGGCGTAAGAGAATCGGGATTCTCTAGCACCTTCATCATGAACTTTTCATTGGTCTCATCGATAGTGGCGAGCTCTTCGAGCATCTTACCGCGGAGTTCCTTACAACGGGAAACGAGATCGGCTGGAATCTCTTCGGTGTCGTATTTTGCGCCGAGCGTTTCATCGTGGAAGAGGTAGGCCTTCATCGTGATGAGGTCGACCATTCCCTTGAATTCGCCTTCGGAACCGATCGGGCATTGTACAGCTACGGCGTTGGCGCCGAGCTTGTCTCTCATCGTGTGGATGGCATGGAAGTAGTCGCCTCCAACGCGGTCCATCTTGTTGACGAAAGCGATACGCGGTACATTGTAACGGTCAGCTTGCCGCCATACTGTTTCCGATTGCGGCTGCACGCCGGCAACGGCATCGAATACCGCGACAGCGCCGTCGAGGACGCGGAGCGAGCGTTCGACTTCGATCGTGAAGTCGACGTGGCCCGGGGTATCGATGATGTTGATCTTGCAATCATGCCAATAGACGGTCGTGGAAGCGGAGGTGATGGTGATGCCCCGTTCACGCTCTTGCTCCATGAAGTCCATGGTTGCGGCGCCTTCATGCACTTCGCCAATGCGGTGCAATCGGCCGGAATAAAAAAGGATGCGCTCGGTCGTCGTCGTCTTACCGGCGTCGATGTGCGCCATGATACCGACGTTGCGGACGTTAGAGAGCTTATCTGTTTCTGGTCGTTTACCCATGATCTACATCCCTACCATTTGTAATGAGCGAAGGCTCTGTTGGCTTCGGCCATGCGGTGGGTGTCGTCTTTCTTCTTGATCGTGGCGCCTTGATTTTGGAAAGCGTCCGCGAGTTCAGTGGAAAGCCCTTCTTCCATAGATCTGCCTACTTTCTCTTTCGAGTAGTTGATGAGCCAGCCCATCGCCATCGAGGTGCGGCGTTCGGCGGGGATTTCAATAGGCACTTGGTACGTAGCGCCGCCGATACGGCGGGATTTCACTTCGAGCTGAGGCTTGCAGTTTTCTACTGCTTGCTCGAAAGCCGCTAGAGGATCTTCGGCTTTGACTCGTTTTGAGAATTTATCGATCGCATTATAGACAATGCGTCTTGCAATCGATTTTTTGCCGCTCTTCATCAATTTGTTGATGAACTTGGCGACGAGGAGGCTTTTATAAATCGGATCGGGAGCGATTTCCCGTTTCTCCGCACGACGTCTTCTTGACATTGGGTTGTTTCCTTATTTTATTCTTGCCCTACTTCACTTGGTCTCTAGATGAGCAATTCAGGACCGACCCGGGATGATTACTGGCTCTTTGAGTTAGTAATGATCGCGGATCAGGAACGTTATTAAAACGATCCTAAGATTACTTGGGCTTCTTAGCTCCATACTTCGAACGAGACTTCTTACGATCTTTCACGGCAGCGCAATCGAGCGATCCGCGAACGATGTGGTAACGTACGCCTGGCAGGTCCTTTACACGGCCGCCGCGCACGAGCACGATGCTATGTTCCTGTAGGTTATGACCTTCGCCGCCAATATAGGCGATGACTTCATGGCCATTGGAAAGACGGACCCAAGCTACTTTGCGCAATGCAGAGTTCGGCTTTTTTGGGGTTTTGGTCTTCACTTGTAAACAAACGCCCCGTCTCTGCGGGCACTGTTGTAGGGCTGGCGACTTCTTACGGCGGACCTTCGGTCGTCTCCCGGTGCGGATCAGTTGGTTAATAGTCGGCATCGTTTTGCCAATCTCCTTAAGCGATGTAAATAAAGTACGTCGATGGAAAATTCCAAGACATACCGAGCCAATATAGAGAGGCGAATCTTTTATTTCAATGAGAGATCGGACCCTAAAGTACGTTCCTTCTTGGCATCAAAAAAAACCTTTATGGTAAGGAGGGGAAAAGCGAGCGTTCATGAAACACTTCTTCCGGCGGTGTCTACCTTTCTTTCTCCTCCCTGCTGCGCTCCTGATTGGGAAGCCGGCTGATCTGATTATTCGTGACATCCGTCCCATGATGGAGGAAATGCTCGAGTACCACGTCGAATACAAAGAGCTCAATACGACTCTGATCAAGAGAGCGATCAAGGTCTATCTAGCGATGTTCGATCCTCAAAAAATTTATTTAACTTCTTCCGAGGTGCGCCCCTATCTCGAAATGGGGGAGTCTAAACTCCATAGCACGATCGCGAACTATCGCCACGATGACTACGGCGATTTTACCAGTCTTAACCGACTGATGGTCAAGGCGATAAAGCGTAATATCGAGTGGCGAGAAGAAATCCAGCGCGAGTTGGCATTAGGGGGAAAAGACCTTCCTCCCGATACCGGCGAATCCTACTTAAACTTTGCGGGTAGCGAAAGTCAGCTCAAAGAACGCCTCCATAAACAACTTCTCCATGTTCTATGGGAGGAAAAAAAGCAGAAGCCGAGCCGAGCTTGGACCCCTCAAGCTAGGGAAAAAGTAGGCGAACTTTGGAGCAAAAGGCTCCAGCGCCATGAAAAAACCTATGTAAGCGAGAAAGTCCATTATCTAGCCCTGCATATCCTTAAATCTCTTGCACGAAGTCTCGACGCCCATAGTTCTTTCTATAGCCAAGAAGAGGCTATGGAGATGCGGGCGGCCTTGGAGAAGCAATTTGAAGGGATAGGCGTGATCTTGAAGGAAGGGGTCGATGGCATCGAAATCGCCGATTTGATCGAGGGTGGGCCTGCCCATAAAAGCGGCCGAGTATCGGTTGGCGATCTCATCGTCGAGATCAACGGCAATAGCCAAGTAGGGGCCAGCTACGACGATGTTTTAACCGCCCTTCAAACAAAATCGGGAATCACCTTAGGGCTGAAGCATTTCAATGAGCAGGGTTCTGAAGAATTGGTGCAAGTTCAGCTCAAACGAGAAAAAATCGTCCTTGCTAACGAAAGGGTCCAATTTTCTACGGTTCCTTATGAAGATGGGGTCATCGGCAATATCATTCTCCCCTCCTTCTATGAAAGTAGCGACGGGTCTAGCTGCGAAAAGGACCTGCGCGAAGCTCTCCGCCAGCTAAAAAAGAACGTCAACCTGAAAGGGATCGTCTTGGATCTCCGTGAAAATTCCGGGGGATTCCTCAACCAAGCCGTCAAAGTGGCCGGCCTCTTCATCACAAGCGGTGTCGTCGTCATCTCGAAATACGCCTATGGCCATGTCCAATACATGCGCAATATCGATGGAAGGCTTTATTATAATGGCCCCCTAGTCCTCCTCACCTCCAAACTCTCAGCTTCTGCCTCGGAGATCGTTGCTCAAGCGCTTCAAGACTATGGAACAGCCCTCATCGTGGGCGATGAAAGGACCTACGGCAAAGGGACGATTCAATTCCAAACCGTCACCGATGCCGATGCAAAGGCCTTTTTCAAAATCACCGTTGGAAGATATTACACCGTATCGGGCAAATCGACCCAGATCGAGGGAGTCAAAGCCGATATTATCATACCGTCGCCGCTAGCTGCCTTCCGCATTGGCGAGAGGTACCTCGATTATCCTCTAAGCAACGACCGCATGCCCGCAGCCTATCAAGATTCCCTAAACGACCTCGACCTGCAGACCAAAATTTGGTTCCAAAAGAACTACCTTCCGAACCTCCAGCAAAAGCTCTCCACCTGGCAAAAGCTCCTGCCCGAATTGAAAAAACGGAGCAGCGCGCGCCTGAACAAAAATGACGAGGCCGCTGCCTTCTTCACCAAACTCGATGAGCTCCAATCTTCGAGCGCCCCAGGCTATCCCAATGTCAATTGGTGGCAGGGGGGCGACTGGCAATTGGCCGAGGCGATCGAAATCGTCAAAGATATGTCCCGTCTTACCGTTTCCGAGCCCGCCTACGCTGAGAACTAGCCTTCAATTCCTTGCTTAGAAAAGCCTTCCTGCGCTATCCTGCCATAGTTCAATTTGACTTTTGGCCAGATAGCTCAGTCGGTAGAGCAGAGGACTGAAAATCCTTGTGTCGCTGGTTCGATTCCAGTTCTGGCCAACCCTTCTCTTGCCGGAGAGAAATGGCTTTTCAAGACTGAAAAGCCTTGTATCACTGGTTGGATTGCAGTTCTGGCCAATTTTTCAAAATAAAAACTTGTCGGAGAGGAGGCAAACTGCTTTGCTTCCGGCTGGAAGTACCCTGCAGGGCATGCCCAGGACCTCAAAAGTGACCATTTTAGGGGTAGAGGATTGGCTTTCGGGACGAGATGGGAACCGCTCGTTTGAAGGGGTTCTGGTTTCCTTCTTATTTTTTAATCCGAATAGATATAAAAATATTTTTAATAAAACTTTATTTATATATAGGTTTAATTTAAAAACTTGTTTTTAAATATGAATTTTTTCTTATGAAATCTTAACTAAATTATGTTATAATACTTTCCAATGATTATTAATCATCTGCGCATTCCAAATGATTATAAAAGGTATTTTTAAATGTCTGTAAAAGAATCGCCGAACCCTGGGAGTTCGGGCATTATTATACGTCCAGTTTTGCCGACATGTCGTCAAGAATTGAAGCCGTTCTTGGAGAGCGCAGACAGCCTCATGGGTTTGATTTCGGACATTCAGCGAGAACAAGGGGGAAAGTCCCGATGGGCCGAACGGCAGCCGGTTTGCGCTAGAGATCTGGTCCAAACCCTCTTTTCTAAAAGGAAGTTCGACCAAGCGGTTGTCCCCTTTTTTTCTGTTTGCGATAACGACGCCGGGCTAAGAAAGGCTCTGGTAAGGATTGCCTCCCACGCGCCCAAAGATCCAACCTCAGCGGAAATTCAAGGGACTCTGGAAGAAAAGATTCAAGCTATAGCCGAACATCCGAACCTATTCTTTGAACTCGGGAATGAATCTCTCAATCACCAGAACCGGAGATTAGTCCAAGCGCTCTTCAGCTACTGTGACAAAAATCCCGAGTTTGTCCAAAAGAATCTGAAAGATTTTTCCAAGCTTGTCAAACGGGTTGTCCATTTGGAGGACTTGGTTGTCTTAGAGTATATTTTGGAACATGGGATCGATCGATTTTTAGAAAAAAAACACTGGGGTCCTAGCAATGATGGGGACTTGGATCTCTCTGCAATTCTGATTTATAAACGATGGAATGTTCTCGACCTGCTGATTCAAAAAGGCAGGGTTCGTACCATGTGGCTTTCGAGTTACATGATTCAGAAAGGGGAAGATCCTGAAAAGATCGATCTGTTACTTGCCAACGGCGCGGTGGTCGATAAACCCTATTCGTCCTTATACGAATATGAAAATGAAGAAAAACGTCGTGAAAAAAGAGCGTATGCGCGCCATGAGGTGTACAACGCCTTGCATGCAGAAAACCTCACGATCGAATACCTGAAATCGCTTAAAGGGGAAGATCTGTGGTGGTGGCTATCTTTTGACGTCAATGCAGCAAGTGTTTTAGCAAAGCATCCTCAATTTTTTATTGATCTCCTTTCCCAACAATCTGATCACCCCCCATATTTTGAACGAGCAATAAAGGTCTATACCGCAGCAGGGATCATTGATCCGGTCGGACAAGGAGTTCCCTTGCTGTTCAGGGCTATTTTTTCGAACAATGAGTCGATGGCGATGGCATTGATCGGCCAAGGCGTGCCTGCGAACGCGATCGATGCACAGAATGGATGGACGGTATTTGAGGCGGCATTGCGTTCGTTGAAACCCGATGGCAAAGGGCAGCAGCTTTTTGAATATCTCTTAAATCAGCCTGTGACGAATGTCGGCGCCCCCTTTAAAGACGGAGTCCATCCGATCGATGCTCTTTTTCAATTGAATATTCCAGATAAAATGACGCCGCTTAAGGTTATGCTTAAAAAGGGGCTGACTTTACATGGAGCTAAGCTGACGCTTTTAGAGAGAGCTGGAGCGCTTCACCCTTACGATGTGCCTGTCTTGAAGTTACTGATCTCTCATGGAATCTTCTTAGGCGAGCACACTCCCGATAAAGACACTGTGCTGCATGTGCTGATCTCCTCTTGCGCAGCATCTTCAGATGCGCATCGCGAAGCATGTCTTCAACTGATCACCCATTTGGCTACTAACGCACCTAAAACCTTTGACGGCGTGATCAACAACCAAGGCAAAACTGTTTTGGATTTGGCAAAGGAAAAAGATCTTCCTGAGGTTCTCCTGATCTTATTGCAAGCAGGGATTACGAAAAGAACGGATAGTTATATTCCCGGGTTCAATCAGCAATCAATCATGGAGGCTTATCGAAAACCGGACTGCCCAAATTCTCCTAGTGAGCTGCGACCATGGCTGAACCTGACCAACTTATCGTATTTGTTTGGCGATGCGATCGTGAAATACGGAGTTTCCAAATCCGGAAAACCAAGCGACAATAGAGTAGGAAACTCTTTTCCTACGAGCGGGACTTTTTTGACAGTTCTTCTAACAGCGTGCGAAAAAGTATGGACTTCTAGAAATGGAGTTACCGGCGAAGTGCAAGCCTTGGCACAAGCGAGACAAAAACTTGAACAGGCGGTTTTTTGTTCTAGAGTGCTCGAACTATGCAAACTGGATGAGGGGTTCAAAAGGCGTTATTTGCCGATCCTATCTGCCACTATCGAGGCGCAAATAGCAGCTCTTCCTGCCGGAGAAACTCTGCTCATCCCTTCAGGATGGGAGGGATTAGAAGGCAAATACCATGCGATGCTGCTCGAAGTAGGAAAAAATCAAGATGGGACTTGTTCGCTGATTGCCATTAACACCGATAAGCAAAGTGGGGCGCTGCTCCATACCCAGCGTCCAACTGGCCTTAAAGGCTTGATCAATCCCATCCGTGCCTTCAACAGGATCCCTCAGGAGAAGCTGTTTGACTCCTCATTGATCCCCTCTCTTCTATCTCTCCTCGCCCATATTCCTGAAGATGGCGCTAATCAGTATGGAGCTGATGATTACTATCACCTCCTCTTCTCGCACTTAAAAGACTATGCCACCCCCCTTCCTCCAGATCAAAAGATGCGGTTCATTACGGCGCAGCGTTCAGGAACATGCACTATCCGCTGCGCATTGGCCTACCTGTATGTCTTTTTGGGGGAGCAGCTGTATAAGAAAGTGAAAACGGAGTTGGAAGCGATCACTTTTCAAGCGATCAATGATCCTGAATTTCTTGAGAAGTCCGCAGTCAACCCGGAATTTCTCCAACATTTAGAGCATGCGATAGAAAGGACCGCCTTGCATGTGAACAAGCATAAAGGAGATAGCCCGACCGGCCTTGGACAAGCAGAAGAGGTTGCCCGTTTGCTCAGCGATGTAGAAAGGAGAATGGAAGTTGTTGTTGAGAGTTCCCAGCCTCCTGATTTGGTAAAAAGCGGCGTTGTTGTGGCAAAGCCTCTATTGGAGCAAGCCGTTACAAAGCTACAGGAATCACGTCAGAAGCTATTCCACCCCAAAGTACATGCAGAGCCCCTTGCCCCTTTTCAACCATTGGCCCCCCCCGTGATCGATTTTTCGAAATTAGCTACCGGACAGGAGTGGATGACGGCGATAGATCAGCTCAATGGTTTTTTTGAACAGAGCTTTCAAAATCCCTTGGATCCGCATCAGACGATCGCGGCTCGCTTGACGACCCAGGCCGTGAGCACGCTTGCTTTGCCGAACAAGGGGGTATTTCATCCGGGCATCGATGAGCAAACGGCCATCGGGTCATTATCCGCAGGGGAGAAAAAGCTATTAAAGCAGAAGCTGGAGAACCTTTGCCGAAAGTATGCCACAGCTATGTACGAGCAAAGATCTGCAGCAGCTGACAGAGAGGTTATGCGCAGCGGCTTGTGGTATGGAGACCATGAGGAACCTTATTCCGAAGCGCAAAGTATTGAGCAATACTTGTGCATCAACAAGCTTTTTGCCCATTATTGGAGGCTCTCTCTTGCATTGGAAGGTCAAACGCCGGAACCTCATTTCCTTTGCCGTTATGGGATCGATATTTCCCATTTAAAAGCCCTCAAAAATAGCATCCATCTGCCCTGCTACGATCAAAGGGTTGCCGAGCAGATGGATCAGCTTATCGTTTTTTTTGAACAGAGCCATCCGGCTCCAAATGCCCCGAATCGGTCGCTTCTTGCCATCGGATCCTGGTCGAAGAATGGAATGACGGTCGAGCTTCCTATTAGTGATCATGGAGAAGAACTCTTATGTGGTGAGCGGTACGAGGAAATTCCAGAAAAAGTTTGGTTGTACATCGATCGCGAGATGGAAACAATTAAGGGATGGACCAAACCCGATAAGAAAAAATTCCGCATGGCCCATTTATTCGTTCATCCTGAGAGATATGGTCTGGAGCTCTACAGCGACTTGAGAAAAATTGCCTTTACTTGTTGGTTGTTCAAAACCGCTTCTCACCAGGCGCCCGTCGAATTTGAAGGGGTCAAATGGTCAGAGGAGCAACACGTATTAGAGACGAAGTTTATCGTGAAATCGAGAGTAAAAAATCTAGAACGCAGGGTAGGCGAGTGTAGAAACCCTTCCCTCGTGGGGAAGTTGGGATATTCGTTGCATGAAGAAGCATTGCAAAGTTCTCTCGAACAGAACGAGTACATGATCCGAGAAAGCTCAAGGGGCCAGTACAATTCTCGACGCTACTATGAAATCGCTCAAGCGGAAGAATTCGCCATTCAGCGGCTTCTGTGTCATTATCAAGATAACATTTCCGATCTTAATCATTGGAGAGACCAAGAGTTTTTCCAGATCGTCCTATTTGGAAAAGAACGGTTAGCTCAAGCGGTGCGCCAAGACCCCGCTATTGGGAATCGGATCTTGCGTTTGATCGAGCAGGCGCTTCATGAATTCACTCTTGAATTGCAGGCCAACCCAGCAAAAACGGATTTGCTGCGGGGGATCATTTTTCTCAATACGATCAAACTTAGACTTGGTTCCTATCTACCTGACAGCTTTCCAGAAAGAGAGCGGAGTCAATTGCAGCATGAGATCGTCCAGAACTTAGAAAAAAACTCCCATATGAAGGTCGCCAACAAGGCGGAGCTTTTATTACTATGGATCTGCGCCCAGCCAGCCTCGTCATGGGCTGATTTTAAGAGCTGCGAGCAGGCTTTAGTCTATCTAGGACAATTTGAACTTTGTGTAGAACGGAGGGGGCCAGATGAGGGCATTGACCAGACGCTGAGGTCATTCGCCTATCAGACAATATTTGCGCATCTCGATGAGTTGAAAGCGGCATGCGCTCACCCCAAAGTGCTTGCAGAAGCAGCGCGGCAAATCATTGGGGCATACGGAATTGCTATCGAACAAGAAACGGTCATTCAAGGAACATTTCCACAAGTCTGGTTTTTTCAAAATGAACGCTTATACGAAATCAATCTCTTAAGCGGCGTGGTCATCAGAGACAAAATTCCTTTGGTCAATCCAAGCAGGATTTTAATGAATCCCACGATCGTAGAGTTTTCACGCAAAAGGAAAGAACCCATCGAGTTATATGATCTGGAAAGAAGTGCAGATCTAGTCCGCTTTTATTCCCGTTCCGGTGGTTTTGAGTATCATTATATTGTTCATCCAGAAGGTAAGAATTGGGGAACCCAGATCGAGTGGCAAAGGGGTAAAGAAACCTTCTGCTACATCCCCTTTGATGAGGTTCCTGATGGATTTAAACGGATTGCTCTTGAGAATTCGCCGAAACGGGATAACTATTATTACTGGGTGAGCAAAGGGCCCTCGGATATCGCTGGGATCATTCAAAATCGGGCGACGGGGGTCGAGGAAGTTGTGATCTATGCAGACGGGACGGCAGAGAAGCCCTCATCAAAAAAAAGATGGAATTATTTGCCGGTGGAATCGGTCCCGGAGCTCGCTGCTTTGGCTTCTATGCTGCCCAAAGAACAGATCGCAGTTTGGCAAATAGCTGGTCCTTCAGATGTTCGAGAAGTGCGATGTTTCGGGTTGAAAGATTGCAACGGTGTTGCTTTGACATTGCAAGATGGAAGGAAGCCGGGCTTTTTGGAGGCGGTCAATCTGCCGGGGTATCGCTTTTCCGGCGTTCAAACAGTCAAAGGTCTCGGCCGCCACTTTCCCTATGCGATTGTGGAGAATGCCAAGGGCAGGCGAAAAGCGCTTGTCCCTGTGAAAATATGGTCTGAAGCGACCGGTGATTCCAATGATCTCGATCGAATTTATTCCTATGAGGAAATCGCGATCGATAAAAAAGGCTATCCTTCTCCTTCAGGGATCAAAGAGCAGCTTCTTCTAGCGTATTATTTTATTGGGGCCAAGCAGTATAGCCGGGCGCTTGGACTCTTGAAAAACATCGATGGGTCTAGGGCCTATAGTCCTGATGAATTTAGAATGCTCGGATGGATTTTCCTCCACAGCGAGCAGACAAACGACCACTCCCCTAAAGCCGTTGCTTTAGCGTTGATGGCAGCGCGTTTGGCAAAGGTGAACTTGGACAACTTTCCCGATGCCCATTCTCAAGATCCTCTCAATCCGAAAGTGACCGGTTATTATGCTGAGCCAAAAGTTTGGGTACAGTTTTGGAAAGGCGCCGCGGTTTGGGAAGAGAAGCCAGGCGAATCAAAATCTCTTCATGCTTTTCTTGGGGAAACATTTGAACGCTACTATGAAGTGAGCTCCCACTGTACTTCTGAATTTCAGATCCATGGCAAACAGCTCACGCGGTTTCAAGAGGCTCAATGGCTATCGCAGATCCTTATATCGCAGATCCTTGCCCATGGAAATTACCCGGGCTTGGAGCATCGTTTATCATTTCCTTCTTACTGGACAGCCCGCTGCCGATATTGACGAAGCGAGACCTGAATTCGAGATCGGCTTTAAGCTTGCTAAAGATATGACCGGTTTTGATTGGCTCCATTCGATCGATCAGAGCCCCGATGAATATACACCGGTCCTCGCCTTTCTCAACCGGGTCCGCCCTGAAAAAGGGCTTAAAGAACACTTTGGAAAGCTATATGCCTTAGCAACCAAGGGCACAGCAAAAGAAAAACAAGCTCTCCTCATCTTTTTAAAGGATATGCAGCACGATCCTAATGAGGTCAATCAATTGATCCGCGGGATCTTGATGTCGCAACTGCCTCCCTATGATTCAGGCCCCGCCTCTTCTTTGTACGCTAAGTACGAAAGCGAACGTAATTATTATAGTCAGCGTTCTTCCGAACCGCTAACCATGTCTCAAGCCATTGCTAAAAAGGTTGGTGAAATCGCCGGCGCACGGTATCGGGACAACATACTTCAGCCCTATTCAGAATATTATGGAAGCAGTGATGAAAAGCAATTGACCGAGTTTGTTCGCGAATGGCAAGGCCATTTCTTCCCTTCTCGTTTCAAAGGTTTTCAAGTTCATCAAAAAGGCGTTGCTGCAGGGATTGACACACTTCTTCCTCCACTATCTCAGCGTAAGAAGGAAAAGTTGGCTTCCCATTATGAACATGGCAGCGATGAGTTCATCTCAGAGATGAACGCAATTGCTGGGCAACTCTTTACCTCTGAGGCTGTGCAACCCAGCGCAATCGCGTATCCTCCTCTGCCCAAGACAATGCAACAAGATCCTTATTTCAAAATGCGCGGAGCTGATTTGCGCCAAGATATTGAAGACGGCAAAGCGCAGAACGATTCGAAAACACGACATTGCCTAAAAAATCCGGGACTAGACCAACTATTGCCTCTGAAAGACGATCTTCTCTCAAAGAAGGAGCGGCTCCAAAAGGAGCTTACAGCCCTTGAAGAGGAGATTCAGAGCCATGTGAAGAGGGTCAAAGGAGGGAATGCGCGTGCAATCGAGGCTATGCTGCTCCGTATAGGCAAGAAAAATGTCCCTCCAACACTGGATGAGTGCATCGCCCTATTCGTTCAAAGAGACCTTGACCTCTATCAACAGCGGATTCCCTTTTTAAGCAGGGAGGACTGTCTGGAGTTGCATACACTGGTCGGTCGCTATCTGCTGGTTGCGACGACAAAGCAGCGATTGTCCCGTTCATTGGACAAGCTTGATAAGGTGTTGTCCTGTGCGAAAAAAGGGAAGAACCCCCAGCAGTCTATTCACAATTTGGCATTAGAATTGAAAAAGAAGAGGGAATTTATCGCATCGGATCATCCGGAGATGCTGGCGCTTGAATACTATGCCGATTTTTCGATGAGGGCAGAGCAGTGCCAAAACCTGATCAAAATGACGACAGTCGATGCCCAGGGAAGGTTTCCACCGATCCTCTTGCAGATGATTATGAGCGCGGGAAAGACCTCTGTTGTAGGAACCTTGCTCGCATTGATGAAAGCAGACGGCTATCACCTGGCGATGCTTTTCATCACTCGCTCTCTTTTAGCTACCAATGCGGCGGAAATGAGAGAAAGAAATCAGTCCTTTGGCCAGAGGGGACATATCTTGACGTTCAACCGCGGCAAAGCCTATTTCAATGTGCCGAATTTGCTCAGAATGCAAGATATGTTGCTCCATGCCATCGAACATCGTGAATACTTGATCTTGTGTCCAGAAACATTGCTCAGCATGCAGAACCAATACATCGAGGCCAGGGAGAAGATCTATAGCCTGCGTCAGAAGCAGCCCATTCCAACTGCCGAAATCGAGAAATGGGCAGCTCCCGCGCGAGAACTGAAAAAGATCCTTCGTCTCATCCGTCAGCGCGGAGCCGCGACCTTTGATGAGATCGATACCCAATATTCGCCGCGCAGAGAACTTAACTATCCGGGGATTGAGACCACAACGCTAGACCGGGTCAGCGTGGAGCTGGTCAGCGCCCTTTACGAGATTGCATCGACAGATCCCGATTTTAAAAAGCTCGGTTTGAATTTGCCGGAAAATTCCCAATCGCGTCTTGTTCCAAGCAAAATTGACGCCATTAAGTCTCTTCTCGCCGAAAAAATGCTTCTAGCAATTCAATCGAATCCTCTCTGGTGCCAGCACCTTGGACTCGGCTTGGTTTGCGATAAACGGCAGATCGAAGAACTGACCCACTACTTTTTAAATCCCGCCAGCGAAGCCCCAAATTGGATAGCCGCTTTGAACAGCTCGGGAAGCGAACAAGATTGGAAGATGGCGGAAAGGCTTGTCTTGATCCGCCAAGAGATCGCAGAGTGGCTTCCATCTTGCTGGAGATATAGCGCAAATGAACACTTTGGCAGATCTAAAGAGCATCCCGAATACATGGCTGCAAAACCGAATATTTGCGCCAGCACCCCTAACGAAAGCGCCGAGATCGCCCACGCTTGGGAATTGGTCAATAAGACGTTCCAACTTTATGTGAGCACAGGAGTTGACTTAAGCCAGACTAAGGCTATCGTCGAGTCGCTCCAAAAACTTGCCATCATCCAGGGCCGAAAAATCGGCGTCGGCTTTGATAAGACCCCAATCGTGCAGTTCTTCAACGAAGCCGTTTCGGGATCGGGAGAGGAAGCTCTCGACCTGATGAAGTTGAGAGTCGGAGATGAAGAAGCGATGAAGAAGGTCCAGAAGGTGCTCAATGCCAAAACTGCACAGTCAATCCGCATGATCATTCAGTACCTCAATGAACAGGTTTTTCCGGAGCTGGAATTCCATCGAGACCAGATCAACAACAATGCCGCCAACTTAAGCGGGGCTGTCGACTCGGAACAAGGATATTCAGGTACAACGGCCAATCCCTTCATCTTTTCGCATGCTTTTTTGCAAGACCCTGATAAGAGGATCGTTTTGGATAGGGGTGCTTATGGAAGAGTAATCGACAAGTTATGCCGCGCCAATCGGACAATCCATACTGTAAGCCACCAGCTCAAGACTGCAGAAGATCTGATGAAAGAAGTCCACCTGAAAAAAGGTCTCGAGGAGAGGAATCGTTTCAATGCGTTCATCGATATCGGCGCCCATTTCAAAGGGCAAACCAATGACGAAGTTGCCTCCTCATTCCTGACCTATTTTTCGGGCCTCGATGGTAGCCCGATTAAAGGGATCTTGTACTACGACGAGTCAAAGAAGCGATGGGCGTGCCTTAAAATGGGGAGGAAAGAGCCGATCTTTCTCGATTCCACCGAAGCAAAAACGATATTTTCGATGACAGGGCTGAAAAAAAAGCAACTGTTCACTTACTACGATCAGTTTCATACAGTGGGATCAAACATCATCCAAGATCCTCATGCGAAAGCCTTTTACACGATTGGCGACCAGACCGTGCTTCGCGATGAACTTCAAGGCGATATGAGGATGCGGGGACTTCTTGAAGAACAAGAAATCGAGGGGATTGTCTCTCAAGATCTGATCCCACTGATTTCCCATCGGATCGAGGCCCCTATCGATGAAACGCCATCGATCGAACAAATTCTCCTCTTTGGCGAAGTCAACGGCATGCTTAAGGATAGAGAGGACAATCTCAAGGCGTTTTCAATAAAGCTCAATGCCGCAGCAAGAAAGCATGTCCTCGACAAGCTCTACAGCAGTTCCGACGACGAAGAAGAAGTTCTCTATGCAGCAGCAAGAACGTTTTTCATTAAGCCGATGACGGAAGAACTCTTTTCTCTTTATGGTGGAAGGCCTAAACCCATCGATGCGGACAGATACATCGAAGCGCAGATCCAACATTTCCGTGAAAAGGTAGCGTTGATCGAGCGGTATCTGCCCAAAGATGCAGTCTTAGCGTTAAAGGCAGAACTTGAAGAGATCGCGTCCATGGCAATCCTCTATATCCCTCCTCAAATCAATACTCGTTCTCAAGGGCAGGATAATACCGTGGAGAAAATTGCGGATGTAGAAAAAAAGGTCGATAATCTCAATGAACTTGACTTAGAAAGCCAAGAAGCTCTCCAAAAAGGGGAGGATCTTCAAAAGGCAGTAGAACGGTCTTGGAACTTCGGTTCTCCGGATGCCCTGCTCGATCAGCTATTTACCCCTCTTGCGCAAAGCTTGCCAGAGCCGATGTTTCGAAAGATGTCCGATGTGATGAACAGACAGGGCGACTATGCCCTCTTTTCCGACTGCTTTACACCAGAATTTCTCGTCAGCCGTAATTTTATGGAAACAGTCTCAGGCCAGTCCAATCTCTTCGAACAGCTCCAAAAGACCCCTTATGAAACTCTTCTCTTTATAGATCCGCATTCTAAAAGGCCTCATCTCCTTCTTCTCAGCACAAAAGAGGCCCAAGGCTTCTTCAAAGCGATAGAGAAGTATCAAGGGAAATGCCCATTTGTCTTGCTGAATGGCGATGGGAGCTTTCGAGCCGGGGCTCCGATCGACTTAACCCATCCGCACATCCAAGAACTGATCGTCCAAATGCTCTTTTTCTCAGGGAGACTTTCGCAGCTTCAAGAACAAAGGTGGGAGAAAGGATTGGCCGGTTATCTTTCCGAAAACCGAGCGATGAAAAGAGATCTTTTTGAGACCGTGATCCTCGGAGTTGGAAAGACGTTGGATTATGAGCACAGCATGTTGAAACGGATGCTCAATACCCCATCGAAAATTGTTCATAAGGTCAATCCGGTCTTTGCAGAACTTAAAGCAGCCTATTTTGCATTGAAACGTGGAAATTGGTCCAAATGTAAAGAAATTGTGGAAAAGCATTACAGAGCGGTTGTGAAAGATTGTCCGGAAGAACTTTCTATCGTGATCGATATTGCAAAAGCTGCAGCGCGCGCCTCTAAATCACCTAACCAATCTCAATGGGGAGTTCGCATCCTGCTGGAAATCCTTCCCCATTTGCGATCTTATGCAATAAAAGGTGAAAATCAGCCAATTCAAAGGATCATCGAAGCTCTCAAAGAACAGGTCAGCGATGAGCTTAAAACACAAATCGTCCAAGCATTGATAGAGATTCCTGAGATTCCGGCCGATCTTCTTAGAATGGCCTATGAGTACAGCTCTCGTTTGATAATCGATGAAAAGACAGAAGTTTCAACCCTTGCTCAAAAAATCAATGACGGACTGCGGCTGCTCGGACAATTGAAGCAACACCCACTGTTTGAGGAATTAGCAGGCATCGGAGGCAGACAATTGCTGGAAGTATGCATCCCTAATGATCCATACGGATATCACAGTGCAAAAGACGCTGAAAAGAGCGCGATCGCTTTTGATGCCATTATCGCCTTGCTTCGCAAGCAGGAAAATACCGATCTCTTATTGCTATACGCAAGGCCTTTTTTGACGAAGTATTTAGGTGAGATGCACATGACCTATGTGAGAATCTATAAAGAAAGTAATCTCAAGCATACAAAAGCGCAGATGAGAATTGTGCATCTCTATGAAGAGTTCTCAGATAAATATTGGGGTATCCATCCAGAGCTCGACAAACTGTTTATCGAGCTCATGATCCAGCCAATTGTCCAACAAGCGCATAGGCAGGATTACAACACAAAAGAGTATTCAGAAACTGAAGGCACATGGTATTGGAAAACCCAAGTTGACGCTTTGCTCAAGACAAAACATCCTTATGCTATGGAGCAAGCAGAAAATCTCCGCCTTAAGTTCGAGCGGGATTATCGGAGCGAAATGTGGGTTTAAACCCAATTGGCTACCTATCCGCCCTGATTTGCCGGCTGCAACAAATCATCTACTTCGCTTCGCTTCTCACCAAGGTTTGAAAACCTTGGTTCGTCGCTCATCTTGTATCTGCTTTGTTTCGCTCGGCTCTCAGGGCAGATAGGTAGCCAATTGGGTTTAATCGGGGAGGTTGATGGCCCTGATTTTAGACATCGGCTCTATTTTCTATCGATGATTCGATCATTCTTACTCATGAAGGTGTTTTTTTCACACTACTGTATGGATAGCATTTTGCCAATGCTTACAATCTGCGATGCCTTACATAGAAACATTATCGGTTCATTTAGTCGAAAAAATGCCTTAATAGCCAATTTCCCGACTCTGAACAAGATTGACATCGATCACCAAGACTATCTAGAAAAAATCTGATTTTCCCTGTAGACTTTGGCAGCGTTGGTTGATTTAAGGTCATCTAAGGCACCGTGCAAGGTGCGCCTCGGGGTCCCCGAAAATAGTATATTTTTGGGGTGAGGACCGGCGGGTTTATCCGGATTCCAGTTCTTGCCAATTTTTTGGGGAACGATGAAATACCCCTACATATTTTTAATGGCAACAGCTTCAATATTGTTGTTCCATTATCCTTCTGATTGCTTGATTCAAAAAAAACAGACTCCCCTTCCTCCTACTTGTTCCAATAATAAGCCGAACTCCTGTAATCAGAGATTTTGCGATAATTCAGACTGTTTTTTTTCTCCTTCGGCTTTAGTAGATAACACAGATATCAATTCGCTTTGCTCATCGCGTTCTGAAAAAGAACCGGATTTTGAACAATTCAATCTATCGCGCTCCAAGATGCTTAAGGGGGAGTATAGCTCTTTCTTTTTCTCATATGTGCGCTCCTTACTGTTTTTACAAGCTTCTGTGGAAAGCTTAAATATATTCAGTGTTATGAATATATCGGGCATTCCTCAAGAATCAATTGAACACTATTATGGATCAATAGCTAACAAGAAGTTGCCTCTCAATCTTTGCAGAGTTAAAATCGATGATGAAAAACTAGGTTTTGGAATTTTCCTCAAAAAAACTGCTGAATGTATTAACAAAGACAGTTTTATAGGGTTTTATACTGGGCGGATCGAAGCGACGCATCTTGATTATCGTGACAGAGAAAACAGATATCTTTTTTTAATAACAAGATTGGTGAGTCCGTCCCTTAGTGAAAACAACAACAGTGGGAATGAAATTATCTACTTCGTAATTAATGCTAAGGACGAGGGGAATTTTACTCGTTATATTAATCATTCGGAAGATTGCAACGTGAAAGCTCAATTAGTTGTTGATGATATTGGTAATATAGAGATTGGTTTTTTTGCGTCAAAAACTATTGAGCCAGGCTCTCAACTTCTAATCGATTATGGAAAGAGTTACTGGGAATTAGAAAGTCGTACGCTCATTCCTATAAATCCAGAAACCTATGTTATCGACGCAGAAGAGCAAATCAACAATTGCAACACTTGTGAAGAGAAGCGATGATGGTGGGCATGAGATGAGTCAGCAAATCATTAGCTTTTGAAGAACTTTATCCTATAGTCTTCCCAAACGGGGTTTATTTAGTCGAGGACCTTCATACGAGCTTTTTTCTTCCTAAAAATGCTGTAATAGAGCCGTAGCGATTTTCAATCCTTGAAATGGATGGATATTGATCACCAAGACTTTCTAGAAAAAATCTCATTTGTTCGCTCTTTTAGAAACTGTACCCCAGTTTGGCTTCGAGTTCGTTATTTCGGAACCATTTCCCAAACTGGCCATTGTAGCCGAGTGAAAAGAAGAGGCCACGCTGATGCTTCCAGTAGAGCTCGAGGGCTGGGGAGACTAGGTTTTGGGTGCGGAGAGAGGTGACTAGGCTCAAGGAACCTGCAGCGCCAATAAGGTTGGCTTGGAGGGTGCTTTGGTGGAACGGAACCTGGTTGACGTAGGAGAGCTTGCCGCGCAGAATGAAGGTCCAATGAGTGAAGAAGTCTCTGTTGTAGTAGCCATTGAAACCCACCTCGGTTTGCAATAGCGAAGCGAAGTTGGACTTGATGTGCATGTTGTAAGGGGCAGCACCTTGCTCCGAGTAGTTTCCTTGCCAGTTGCCGACGAAGTCGCAGGCGACAAACGGCTCGAGAGTTCCTTGACGCCAGTACCAGTCATAGCCCAGTTCGAGGTGTCCGTTCGCCTCGACGCTGTTGTAGTGGCTGGTGGCTGTCGCCGAAAAGCCTGGGTAAAAGATATTGCGTCGATTGTGGGTACGCAGGTAACCGCCCCAGAGGGAGGCGTCGAGAAAAAAGTCGGAGAAGAACCAAGTGCCATAGAGCGTGGCAAGGCCTCCTTGGGTGTGGGCTTTGCCGAGATGATTTGCCTCATGGATCTGGCTGGCGGAATAGGCGAGACCGCCGCCTACGATGGCGTCATTGCAAAATGTCTTATCGATAGCAGCGAGGAGGCCGCTGTTCGTGGCATGAAAAGCGGGGTTCTGGTTGGCGGCTTTCTCATGGAGCAAGCCCCCAAAGCCGCTGATCCAGATGTTGTATGGCTTTTTGTCGACGTGTCGAATAGCGCCGCCATAGCGGGATTTGGTGGAGGCTGTTGCTATCGTCTGCCGCAGCGAGGAGCTCTGCTTCATCGATCGAGTGGGCCGCAAGAGAGACGATTGGGGGCTTGCTCGTTTCGCGGAGGATGCGCGCATTGGCGAGGCGCTGCGCTACGAGGCGTGAGAAGCTGAAAGCAGCCTGTATATTGCCATAGCGTGGGAAGGCAGCGCGAGAAGGCGAGAGAGTGAGAAGGGCAGCTGCTTGATCATTTTCTGAGAGATTGATCAGTGTATCGAAGGGAGCGCCCAGAGCGGTGATGCCAAGAGCGTTGAGGTAATTCGCTAACTTGAGGCTGTTGCCCGTTAGGTCAGTGAGCTGCAACGTGGAAGACGGGCACCCTCAAAAGGGTAAGTAAGATAGAGTTATTAGGGTAACTGAGTTCTCCAAGAAATTGTGCGGGCATGAGTAGGGACGGTGTGCCTGTTAACCCTGTGCTTGTCAATAAAGTGTACTGAGTTCCTACCGTGTAAGTCCCAGGATCTGGGACGATCTGGATCGTGGCACCCGTAACATCGACAGTTGATGTGGAAGAAATTTGGCTATTGTCGTCGGCTGTTGGGGCAATTTCGATGATCAGGATGCCGGGCAAGGTGAGGGGTGCGGTATAGTACATGGTGCCGATCGAGTTGCCTGGGGACAAGGTCCCGGATACTGTGGTGGGGGCATTGATTGTGCCGGTCCCTTTGAGGATGGCACCTAGGTTGACGGTGACTTGACTGTCAGTGCCCGCTCCACCTGCATAGAGTGTACCGTTGACGAGGTTGAGGGTGCCTGAAGAGACTGTTGTGGTGCCGATATAGCTGTTTGTGCCACTTAAGGTGACGGTCCCTGCGCCTGTGACTTGGAGATTGGCGCCAGAGCCGGAGCCTGCTTCCCAAGTAGACGCAATAGGAATGGACTGTACGCTGTCGTCGATGATCGATTGGCTGATGGAGATTGTTTCGCCAGCGTCGGGCATGAGGTTGAGAGTGGTGCCGGAGTAGAGGAAGAAGTCGTTGCCGCCGGCAAAGCCGCCGCCAGAATTGTTCGAGGTGGAGTTGAGAAGAGGTGCTGCAATTGCCGGTGAGAGTGAGAGTGGGTTGGCCATTCGTGCTGCCGAGGAAGACAGCGCCACCTAAGGCGGCGCCATTGCCGCCTTGGGTGATGAGGCCAGCTGTGGCACCAGTGCCGCCAGTGCTGCCATTGCCGCCGCCGCCGCCAAATCCGCCAAGCCACCGCTATCGCCGCCGCCACCACCGAATCCGCCAGTGCCACTGTTAGCTGCCGCCGCCACCGCCGAATCCACCTCCATTGCCGTTACCGCCGCCGCCGCCATAGCCGCCTACGCCACCAGCGAAGCTTCCACCACCACCGCCGCCGTCGCCGCCATTACCACCGTTGCCGATGCCGTTGAGGCCAAAGCCGCCACCACCACCGCCGCCGCCGCTGCCACCGCCGCCGCCTCCTCCTCCAATACTAGAATTACCGCCATTTCCTCCGCCGGAGGCTCCCGCATTCCTCCACTTGCACTGAAACCACCGCCACCGCCGCCACCGAGGCCACCACCGCCGCCACCGCCACCACCACTGGATACTGCCACTGCCGCCGCCGCCACCGCCGCCGCTATAACCGCCGCCGCCACCGCCGCCACTGCCGACCGCCGATCTGATGAAATACGTTCCGCCGCCGCCTCCTCTCCTCCTAGCTGACCGTCATCACCAGAAGAACCAGGACTAGCAGTAGAAGACTGCCATGTCCCCCGTTTCCGGTACCCCATCTGAGGAGAACCACCATTACCTCCATTGCCACCGACATTGCTGCTACCATCACCGCCACCCATGACCACCAGAGTTGTTGCCCTCTTCCGGCACCTGTTCCTCCAACGCCTGTTGCTTTGGCTACCATAGCCTCCCCCACCGACGACAAAGGGAGATGCAGGAGAGACCAGAAAAAGTATAAGGAGAAATTGTCACAGCATCTATAGGAGAAGAACCACCGATTCCTCCCGTAGTGCCAAGAATTGCGCCTCCACCACCACCAGTAATTGCCTCCCTCGCCACCATCGCCACCAGCGCCACCGCCGCCGCCATAGTTGTCACCCCCATTGCCACAGTAGCCGCCACCGCCACCTCCCTGTGAACCGCCATTGCCACCAAGGCCCCGCCACCGCCGCCAGAGCCGGTTGGCCTCCGAGTCCCGCTGTGGCGGAGCAGTTGCTGAAGTTGACATTGTGGAGGGTCACGTTGGCTGTGTCGATAAAGAGAGCGCCTCCGGCACCCATCCCACCGCCACCTCCATCACCCCCGCTGCCGCCGGTGGCGTTGCAGTTCTGGAAGTTGAGGTTCTGCAAGGTGACGGTGCCCTGGCGGATGAATAAGCCGCCGGTGCCGGAGCTACCTGTGATGGTGACAGGCGGAGCAGGGTCAGGGTTGCCGATCACAATCGTGTCGGAGCCAAGAAGGTTAACCATCGACAGCTTGGCGCCCAGCTGAATCGATTCAATACCGGGAGCAAAGACAATTTCGTAGTCTTGGGCGACGCCTTGAGCTTGTTCATTGAGGATGTAGTTAATGCAATAGCGCAGATCACCAGTAGTAGCACCAGAGGAGTCTGTTTGACCGCCTGGGTAAAGGTTTGGGGTATCTGTATTCGTGTTGACTGTCAAAGTAACTGGGCTAGCATTCGCCTTCCCAACTGAAACCATACTCAACGCGACCATGCCAAGCGCAAACCTTATGTTTCTATACTCAACGTTAGGTATACATCTGCTCCGTATCTTCTTTTTTTCTACCACTATTTCCCCTTCATGCGCTCAATAGGCCCTACTCACTGCAATCTAGCCAATATGTTGTTTTAAATGCGAGAACACAACTAGCAGCGGACGGATCTCATGACTTGAACCCGATCATTATCCCACATTCTCATAGGGTGTCGATTCCGGTAAAATTTCGGTAATCACTTTAACAGTCGTAATTGTAAATCAAGCGCCAAGACGGAGCATCTTCGACCTAAGACAAAAAAGAGTGTCAAAATTAAAAAATTGACATCAAATGTCCTGACAATATTAGACGGCATTTAGACACTTTCAAGTATTATGGGGATATTATGGCAAGATCTGAGTCATTAGCACAAGTAACTGTCGTTTTCGTCTCACGGAGCATGGGCTGACGGTTCATGTTGGAGCAAGGTTATTTCAAAGCTTCAAGAAAAAAAGCATTCCTGTCGTTGCCGTTCAAAATCCCGTACTCTCGCTCTGCCGATGACGTAGGAGCAACCCGCCGTGCACTCAGCTTTGGTAAAAGGACCTGTAGTCCTAGTCGGACATTCCTGGGGTGCTGCTGATCACCCAGGCTGGCAACGTGGAAAATGTCAAGGCCTCTAGTCTATGTCGCGGCCCTTTGCTCCGACCAAAGGCAAATCGCTTAACGAAATTCTTAAAGACGCCCCGCCGCCCTCATGGCAGAATGAAACTCAAACCTCGACAAAGGAGGGATTTTTAACATTACCTTTCGATGTCATGTCTCAAGAGTTTGCTCAAGATCTTCCACAAAATGAGAAAGAGTTTCTTACTATAGTGCAGGGTGCGACCGCGGCGCGGATCTTCGATGACAAGCTTACGATCTGCCGCATGGGAGAAAAAGCCATCTTGGTTTGTAGTCGCAACCGAGGACCATATGATCAATCCGAACTTGCAAACGCGCTTGGGCGAAGAGAATGAAGTCGGAAACTACGGAACTTAAGACAAGTCACGTGCCGATGCTGTCCAAACCTCGGGAAGTTGCGGCAGTGATTATTGATGCAGTAACGACTGTGCGCTTGACCAAAGAAAATGAAGTCGAAAACTACGGAACTTAAGCAAAGTGCGTGCCGATGCCGTCCAAGCAGGTGCTGGCTATCACTTTCTGACTTCCCAAAAATTTCCAAAATTCGAAGAAATAAATGGCCATTTGTAATTGACAATACATTTATCAATTCTATATATGCTGAACTATGATGAAAACATTCTGTCAATTCTCTTCTGCGGAATCTTGATTCTTTTTGGTTGCTCAACTAGTTCGGAAGAAAGCGTTGAAGAGGGCATCACAGGTCTGTGGAAAAGCAGGGATCAAAAATCCGATAAGCCTCGAAGTCTGGTGGCTATCTATCAATATCAAGACAAATACTATGGAAGGATGTTAGCCACGTATGATGATGAGGGGAAGATCGAGGACACAATTCTCGAGCAGAAAGACAAAGCAAAGGGAGTCGTAGGGAATCCTCCTTACTGCGGAATGGATTTTGTCTATGATGTAGAAGAAGAGGATGACGGCGACAGGTTCAGAGGTAAAATCATAGATCCCTCGAAAGGGAATATTTACAATGTTGAATTGTGGATTCAGGGCGACGTCCTCATTGTCCGCGGAGAGCTTTGGATCTTCGGAAAAAATATACCGTGGCAAAAAGCTTCTAAAGCTGATCTTCCCAAAGGGTTTTCAATGGGAGACATCAAAAAATTTGTGCCTGTAGTTCCACAACCTTCATGACTGTCTTTACTCAATCAGCATTAGGCACCCGACGGGTTAATCCGGGATCTAGTTCGGGCAACCACTTTTCATACCTTAGTTTTAGCCTTTCTCCTTCTTGTGACCGGTCTTTTTATCTTCACCTCTCCTCTTTTGGTCGATCTGGATACACGACGTTGAGGCAGTACCCTGATCTCTACATTGCATCCAAGCAATGTGAGATAGTTCATTAATGTATCATTGCTGAAATCATTAATTTTACCAGTCATTAGAGAGGATACTTTTGGTGTGCTAATCCCTAAAATCTTAGCGATTTCTTTTTGGGTAAGGCCGCTTTTTCGAATAATGCTAACCACCTCCGACATAAGATCAGAGCGGGCTTTTAGCTCCTTTGCATTCTTTAGGCCGAGATCGGCAAAAATATTATCAGTAGTAACAAAAACCTTTTCTCTCATTTTCCCCTCTTCCATTCAAAATATTCGATCCTAGCCTGCTTCAGCCTTTGAAGAACTAAATCGATCTCCTTTTTTGGCGTAGCAATGCCTGACTTACTCTTCTTTTGGAACACGTGTAACACGGCTATTACGTCTTTAAATTCAACTGTATATACAGTTCTAAAAGTTCCTTCTCGTTCATTCACGACAATCTCAGAAATGCTCGATTCTCCAAGATGCCTAAGAGGCTTTGTGTTTCCCGGATCTTTCCCTTTCTGAATCTCTCTCAATGAATGGCCAAATTCCGATTGTACCTCTTCCGGCATGTCTTTCAAGTCTTTTCGGGATGAACCAATCCATAACACAGGCTTTAGTGAATGAATATCACGCATGCAATGTATAATTACCAATATTGGTAATTTTTGCATATTGTCAAACTTTATTTCACATCAGTAGGTCAGAGGGAAATACCGGAATCCAAAGTGAGTCGATTACCAATTTTTTCTAGAAATATTCCGCATTCCTCTATACCTATAGGCTGGCATCATGGGCTGCTTGAAGGTCGCTCCAAAATGAAAAAATACTTAGTTTCGACGATTTCCGGGGAAAAATATCCTTTCGACAGACTAGACGAATTTGCCGATAACGGCGAATCCCTCGAAGTGAAGATAGAGGGTCTTGGATCGGCAACCATTAAGAATGGTTCAACTATTTGGCAACGTTTTGCAGACTTCAACCCATTCGAGAATTACAGCGCCGCTTTTACGCTTGGAGAAGGGAATACCCCTTTGCTGGAATCTAAGAAATTAGGAGAGTACATAGGGTTAGACACCATTCTCTTGAAAAACGAGACAGTGAATCCTACTTGGAGCTTCAAGGACCGTGGTTCTCTGCCGTGTATTTTAATGGCCAAACAATTGGGAGAAAAATTCGTTGCCACGATTTCCACTGGAAACATGGGCGCTTCAATCGCTGCTTATGGAGCGCGCGCGGGGATCCAGTCCATTGTTTTCATTCCTTCTTCTTGTCCTGAAGAAAAAATTCGGTCCATGGCTATCCATGGGGCAACGATTATCCAAGTAGATGCGCCCGATTACGGTGAAATGAAGCGAAAAATCTTAGGTTTAGGCAATTCCTTTAAACTTCGCATTGTCTCCGGTAATGGCCCTATTCGTGTAGAGGGCTACAAATTTTGTGCTTTTGAACTGTATGAACAGTTAGGTGGAAAGGTTCCGGATTTCATAGCTGTTCCCACGTCGGCTTGCGGCCATATTCGTGGGCTATTCAAAGGCTTTCGTGAATTATTCGAAGCGAAGCTTATCAATAAGTTGCCGCGCATGATTATTGTCCAAGCAGCGCAGAATAGTCCGCTTGTCACAGCCTTCAAACAAAGAAAAACAAAGCCTGTGCCATTTTCTAATATTCATACGATTGCCAAAGCGATTACCACTGGCAATCCCATGGGAGGCGATGAAATATTAGCCAAAGCCTATAAATACCATTGGCTGGCTGAAGATGTTACGGAAGAGGAAATACTTATCGGCCAACGCGTTTTGGGGCAGGCGGGTTTTTTTGTCGAACCATCGGCTGCGACTTCTCTTCTCGCAGTCAAAAAATTGTGCAAAGAGGGCAAGATAAAACGAAATGAATCAGTTGTACTTATGCTGACCGGCTCGGGATTAAAAGATTCTGAGGTTTTTCAACATCACAAGGTTAAAGTGATTAGCTCGACCGTTTCCACAGTTGAGACAGACCTCCACGACGTCTTAACCAAAAACATTCCAAAGAAATAGCTAATTGAGAATTCACCTTTTCTCTTGCTGAAGAATCGTCCAAATATTTATGAAACTGTCTGATTGTTCTTTTTATTGAGAAGCCGATGAAAAAAATGCGTGCTGTTCAAGTTAGTCGTCCTAACGGACCGTTTGAGCTGGTAGAACGGGCCATACCCGAACCGCCAGCAGGCGCTGTGCGGATCAAAGTGCAGGCTTGCGGCGTGTGCCATAGCGATTCTTTTGCCAAAGAGGGGACCTATCCCGGAATCCAATACCCGAGAGTTCCTGGACATGAAGTCGCAGGAATCATCGATAGCGTAGGGCGAGATGTTGCCGAATGGAAAATTGGACAAAGAGTAGGGGTCGGCTGGCATGGCGGGTATTGTACACATTGTAACCCATGTCGCCGTGGAGATTTTATCAACTGCGCCAACATGAAAGTGTGCGGCATTTCTTATGATGGCGGATATGCAGAGTACATGATTGCTCCTGTAGAAGCCCTCGCGCTGATTCCCCAAGAACTATCCGCAGTTGAAGCGGGCCCATTAATGTGTGCGGGGATCACGACGTTTAATGCCCTTAGAAATAGTGGAGCCAGGGCGGGAGACTCTGTCGCGATTCTTGGAATCGGTGGTCTAGGTCATTTGGCCGTTCAGTATGCGTTTAAAATGGGCTTTAAGACGATCGCGATCGCTCGAGGCAAAGACAAAGAAGCTTTGGCCAAAAAATTAGGCGCTCGCCACTATATTGATAGTCAGGCTCAAGATCCTTCAGTAGAGTTAGCCAAGATTGGAGGAGCAAAAGTCATTCTCTCTACCATCACCAACGCAAAAGCTATAGAAGCAGTGATCAATGGCCTCTCTGCTAACGGGAAACTCGTTATTGTGGGAATTGCGGATGAACTTCTTCAAGTATCATCCATGGGGCTGATCGTTGGGGAACACTCGATTTCTGGTTGGGCCTCCGGAACATCCATGGATTCTCAAGAAACCATGGAATTCAGCGCCCTAACCGGTATACGCTCGATGAATGAAGTTTTTCCTCTAGAAAAAGCATCCGAAGCCTATGACCGGATGATGAGCGGCAAAGCCCGCTTTCGCGTCGTTCTCACTACGGGTCATTAAGCGACGAAACCTTAATTCAGAGATTGTCTCTTAATCCCGCAGCCCTGTGGACTGCGGGATATTCCTACCAAAAGAATGGTTGGATAGTTGTTGGATTTGTGACTGTTTTGGAAACAGACCCGTTAACTGATAAAGTGGCAGTTGTTGTCACTTCATATGGAGTTTTCCTGGCTACATTCACATTCAATACGAGTGTCGGATAGCTTGAACCCGGTTTCAACGGTGTAGTCTGCGTGAAAGTGAGGGTGTTTCTATTAAAAGCCCAACCTGAACCACTAGACGAGATATACCTAAGACCAGGAGGAAGGGTAATAGCTACAGTTACAGAACCCGAGGTTGAAGCAGTACCAGTATTAGAAACTACAATCTCGTAGGTACCCGTTCTTCCTTGGATGAAAGGGCTATTGTGCTTCATGGTAAGGTTAAAAATGGGCGATGTCGGTAGTGGTGGAGGAGGTGTAGGTGCAGGTGGTGTAGGTGCAGGTGGTGTAGGTGCAGGTGGTGTAGGTGCAGGTGGTGTAGGTGCAGGTGGTGTAGGCGCAGGTGGTGTAGGTGCGGGTGGTGTTGGTGCGGGTGGTGTTGGTGCGGGTGGTGTTGGTGCGGGTGGTGTTGGTGCGGGTGGTGTCGTAGAATTCGTTAAGCTTGCGTATAAATTGGTTCCGTTAAAAGAACCCCATCCAGAAGCATTATCATAACCGACCGAGGCATTATAAAATAAATTATTGCCTTTTGTCACATCGTGGAAAACTGTTGTATACGTTCCCCCAGCACAAAGGGCATAAAGTTTAGGATTAGCAAATCCTAATGTAGGTTGTTTAGCAGATACTAGTTCTTGGTTAATGCAAGCAGTGAAAGCTGCCCACAGAGGCGCTGCACAACTCGTACCACCATAGATTTGCCATTGGCCATCGTAAAAAATGGCATAGCCAGTATTCGGATCTGCATCGAGAGCAACATCGGGAACATTGCGATGTGTCTTTGAATAGGCTGTCGTTACATTTGCTTGCCAGGATGGAATGGTCCAAACTGCGCTGACACCACCACCACCTGCTCCATTGCCAAGACCATTATTCCATACCGCTTCGCTCAGGTAAGCGCCTGTTTGCGCATTGACGCTAAGGCTAGTCCCTCCTACGCCAACGACATAAGGCTGAGAAGCTGGATCATCCACTATAAGAGCCTTTGATCCATCGTCGGAATAATCATCATAAGCGCCACTATCACCGGCAGCAGCATAAATGCTCTGCCCCTGTGCAGCCATCTGTTGGAAAATGGCATTCTCCGCTTGAAGAGATTGAGTATCGGATAAATTTTCACCCATTCCCCAAGAGGTACTCACTTGTTTAGCGAGATTATCTGTCGCGATCCGATTATAGGTATCCAGAACTCCTTGACCCGAGTTAGGACCCTCGTAAACGTAAATTGTGCTTTGGGGCGCAAGTGCGATCGCAAGTTCGATGTCAAGGGTGACTTCTGGATCAATACCACTGCCACTTCCACCATCAACTAAGATTTTCTGCAATTTAGGAGATGGCAGTCCAAAATACTTTGCATACGTAGTGATATCGCTGGCTTGATAATCGGCAAGCTCGAATAGAGCAATTATTTGGTTAGATCCATTTGTTGACACTCCTGAAAGGTTATAAGCCTTGATGAGGTCACTAGGAGAGAAACCTCCGCCAGGACCAGAAGGAAATGCGTTCGATTCTACGTTCGCTAAATCCATTCTACGGTGGTTATAAGTGTGCCATTTAGCATGATTAGCTAGACCCACTATTCCATTAATCGTCGAAGCAATGGAACTAGGAACCTCAGGATTGTCATTTGGAGCATAAAATTGGCGACCATCCGATGACATATACTGATGAAGGCGGATGTTGAAAGCCGATTCCATTTCGTGGGTTTTACCGTGAGCATTTAGCAGCAAACGATTAGGATGTAGGCCGTTAACGGTCAAACCTAAGCTTTGGGCATAAGCGACGACAGTATCATAATCTTCCTGCGTGGGAGCAAATCGCTCGATAAACTCCGCAGAGGTAAGGTACTTGCCATAATTCTCCTGGTCAGTTGGATCATAGAGGCGGCCAACGAGGTCTTGAAGTTCTTCCTGATTGCGCAGCGGCAAAACGAAAGTGATAGGAACATGGGTGTCGGCATCAAGAGGGTTTAAGAAAACCGCAGTTTTCAGCGCCTTAACGGGAACATGATTAGAGAGTCTTATAGAAGTGGGCTGCGAGGCATCCGAAAATGCTGCACCAACAAATAGGGTGAGCATCATCATGGATACGATAAAGCGTTTACAAATCCTCAAGAGAGTGCTGCTTTCCATAAAAATCTCCCTCTGTTCAATTTTTGAGCAAGACGCAGAAATGGAAATATATAGAAAAAACCTATTTTTCAAATCTTTTATTTATTTCTTCCTGAAATCTCGTTCTACATGGACATCATATTGTAATTCAGATGGTTCATGATCCAGATCGAGAAGACGATAATGATGAAAATGATGGAAAGGGTGGAAACAAAAACAACTAAATTCCAGCGGGGCCCTTTTTCGCTCCAGACATTGAGGAAAAAGATAGACTGAACAATGAACTGAAGAAGCGCAAGAATAAAAATGAACGAGAATAGCTCGTCTTAATCTCAAAGTGAAAAAAATCGGGATCGAAGAAAATGAAAAAAGCGGTGAGGGTTAATATCAGCGATGCTACAAAGCCGATGATACGAGATGTCAGTGATTTATGCATAATGTCCTTTTTATAACAAATGCCCCATTCCGTAGACAACGGTAAAAATAAAGATCCACACGACGTCTAGAAAATGCCAAAAAAAAGCCATCCGGAAAATCCTGGAAACATCAGGAGCCGACAGTCCGCGAAACCAATGCTGAACATGGTAACGATCATCCACAATAATCCTATGGAGATATGAAATCCATGAGTGCCCACTAATGTAAAAAACGAAGAGAGAAACGCGCTTCGCTGCCAACTTGCCCCTTTGTCAATAAATTCGGAAAATTCTGAAATTTCGAGGTAAAGGAAAGACACTCCCAGAAGAAAGGTAACGATGAACCAGAAAATGGCCGAGTTCTTTTGTTTGCGATGAACCGCAAGAGTTGCCAGAGAACAGGTAAAACTGCTGGTGAGCAGGATGAGCGTTTCGGCAAACGCAAAGGGCAGATGAAAAAGCTCTTGGCCAGAAGGTCCTCCAAATGTATTATCGCGCAAAACAATGAAGGCAGCAAAAAGCACAGCAAAAATCACGAGATCGGTCATCAAATAGATCCAGAATCCGAAAACTTTTGTATCGCTCGTGCATACTCGATTATCCTCGAACTCTTCGATTTCTCAATCTTTGCGACTTCTGCAGCGGTCAACACATATTCCGTATCATCATCAAATGAACGGATGATGATACAAACAATTACGCCAACGAGGCCGAGAACGGCAAGCCAGAGAATGTGCCAGACAAGCGCAAACCCAGCTAGGAAAGCAAAAGCAGATATATAGATTCCCATCCCTGTGTTTTTGGGCAATTCAATGTCTTCATATTGTTTCTGCGGTTTACGACCTCTTTTTTTCATGTCCCAAAATGCTTCATGGCCCGTGACAGTGGGAATCACTGCAAAATTATAGAAAGGCGGCGGAGAAGAGGTGGCCCATTCAAGCGTCCTTCCATTCCAAGGATCTCCGGTCGTGTCCAAATGCTGTTTTCTTTCTTTAATGCTTACGATGATCTGAATGATTTGAGTGATGATTCCGCATAAAATGATGACAAATCCAATAGCTGCAGGTGATGTATAATGGCTGCCAACCGGTCGAAGCAGCATAGTGATCGAGCCGCCTCGTCGCTCCCATGAATCCCAAAAGATAGAGTGGAATAAAAGAGACAAAAAATCCGACCAACCAAAACCAAAAAGCCCGTTTGCCCAGTCGTTCATTGAGTTTAAATCCAAAAATCTTGGGAAACCAATAAGTGATGCCTGCAAAAATTCCAAAAAGCGCGACTCCGATGATCATGGTATGGAAATGGGCAACCAAGAATAAACTATTGTGCACCTGAAAATCGGCTGGAGGAGATGCCATTAATACTCCGGCCATGCCTCCTATCATAAATATGCATATAAAACCCATAAACCAATACATGGGGGAAGCGAAATTCACCTTTCCCTTATACATCGTGAGAATCCAGTTGAATACTTGAACTCCCGATGGGATCGCAATCAGCATGGTCACAATGCCAAAGAAAGAGTTCACATCCGCACCTGCGCCCATGGTAAAAAAGTGGTGCAGCCAGACCAAATAAGAAAGAACGGTGATGATAATCGCTGCGCACACCATGGACACATATCCAAAAATCTTTTTTTGCGAAAAAGTGGAGACGATTTCCGAGAACATTCCAAATGCCGGCATCACCAAAATATAAACCTCAGGATGGCCCCACATCCAAATGAGATTCAAGTACATCATTTGATTTCCGCCGAATCCTACGGTAAAGAAATGCATACCCAAAAAACGGTCAAGCCAAAGAAGGAATGTCGTTGCAGTAAGCACAGGGAATGCGGAGATAATAAGAACCATGCGCATAAAGATGTCCAGATGAAAAGGGGCATTTTCATCAAAGTCATTCCCGGCGCCCGTTTTTTTAATGATCGTGACGATAAAGTTAATTCCTGCAAGCAGACTGCCAAGCCCCGATAGCTGCAAGCTCCAAATCAAATAATCGACTCCAACGCCCGGGTTAAATTCAAGCTCGGAGAGCGGAGCAATGGCAAGCCAGCCTGTATTGGCAAAATCTCCTCCGATGATAAAAAAGAAATTAATCAGCATCCCTCCTGCGACAGTGAGCCATAATCCTAAAGAATTCAAGAAAGGAAAAGCCAGATCGCGAGCGCCAATTTGAAGCGGCACAATCCAATTCATGAGTCCGAAGAAAAATCCCATCGTCACGAAAAAAACCATGATGTCGCCATGCGACGTAAAAATCTGTTGAAAATGATCTGCGGTGAGATATCCTTGCGAATCTGCAGCAATCGACTGCTGAAGCCAGATCATTCCTGCATCTACCATTCCGCGAAAGAACATGACAGCGATGCAAAGATCATGTACATGGTGCCGATCTTTTTGGGATCGGTGGAGGTGAGCCACTCATTCCAAAGCCAACCCCAGCGCTTGGTTTTTGTAAGGATAGATTGCAATCACGATGCCCATGAGCATAATAAAAACGGTCCCTCCTATCGTGTACCAATGGTGAGGCAGCGCATCTAAAGTCAGTTTTCCGAAAAAGAAGTTTTTCATAATGTTGTGTGGATGCATATATTTCATGACTATTTTATTAAATAAATCTTTTTCCACTTCCGAATAGAGAGTAATCGGATTGTTCTCAGAAGGTTTGACAAGTTCGTTATAAATGCCATCGGTTAGTTGCAGAGGAGATTGTTTTACGCTCTGCAACCCAATCCTCAAAATCCGATTGCGAAGTCGATTTTGCAACAAACGTCATATCTGCAAATCCTTCCCCATTGATCTCAGCAGCTCTGCCCGTATATTCACCTGGCCCATCGGCCATGATATGAAGTTGCGTTGTCATCCCTGTCATGGAGTAGATTTGTCCGCTCAGTTGCGGAATCCAAAACGAGTTCATCGGAGAGCCATCTGCCGAGAGTTCAAAGTGAATCGGAGTGCGCTCGGGAAATTGGACAAAATTCAATGTTGCAATCCCTTGCTCGGGATAAATAAATAACCATTTCCAATCGAGCGCCACCACCTGTATCGTGAGCGGCTTGACTTCACTTTCAAGAGGTTTATAAGGATCGAGTTTGTGCGTTGCATTCCAGGTGATGACTGCCATCACGGCAATGACGACTGAAGGGATCATCCATAGAATCAGTTCTCCAAAAACTCCGTGGGAATGTTCTGGATCATATTTTGCTTTTGCATTTTTAGCGCGATATTTCCATGCAACTACAAATAGCAGGATAAAGGTCGGAACAATAATGATCAGCATGAGAAGAATAGTTCGTAGTAATGAGATCCAGTTCGCTGTGCGCAATGATCCCTTTAGGATGCGTGAGCAAAGCGCTTTCGCTTCTCAATACGAAAAAAATAGCAAGCGCCGCGCAAATGATTGCGAGCATTCCGAGGAGGAATTTGATCATTTTCATGCGCATGATTAGATATATCGAAAGAATTTAAATCAATTTAAGCCAACAATGCTAAGTGTCTGATTTCTCCTTAATGGATCGACGGAGTCCTATGGCATCGGGCGGTTTGATCGCCGAGAATATCGCGGAGCTTTTGGGCTATTAGCAAGGGGATGGCATGCGCAATTTCGTCTTGCGCAGAAGCTCTTGATAGACCCGATCGGGCGTGATTTCTTTGAGGCAGGGATTTTCGGTGTCGCTAAACCGGCAAGTTTTTTTCTCGCAAGGTGAACAGGCAAGAGTCGAAATAAGATGAGCTTGACCTTCTCCTGAAGCTCCAATAAGTCCTGCATTGGTAGAGCCGTAAAGAGTCACGGAAGGGACGTTTAGAGCTGCGATCAGATGGCTAAGTCCCGTATCCATAGCCACGCAGGCTATCGATCTTTCGAGGATGTAGCCAATTTCTGATAGAGGGAGTCTTGGGAGAACATGGACTCGTGGATCGATGGCGAGCCGCTCGGCTCTTTCTTTCTCTTGGATATTTCCCCAAGGAAGAAGAATGGTGAACCCATCTGCGACAGCTTTTTTGATGAGCTCGATCCAATGCTCTTCGGGCCAAAGCTTGGTCTTCCAGGTGGCATTGTGCACAAAAACGAGATAGTCTTCAGGAAGAGAAAAATTGGGTTTACGAAACATCCCCCGCTTGATCATAAATTCATGAGGAGTTAGCGGCATCGGGTATCCTAAGGCCGAAGCAAAAAGCCTTCGTAAACGCTCGATCGCATGGCTTTTTTTGGAAGCGGCGTAACGTTTCTGATAGGCTAAATGCGCCACCCATTCGCGCACGGAATGCCGATCGAAACCGGCTGTTGGCCCACGCAAAAAAAGTGATAGTAAAGCTGTTTTGAAGTTCCCTTGCCCATCGATGATGAGATCGTACTTCGTTTTCCTTACCTCTCCGACCAGATTCTTCAAGGTCTTCAAAGTATCCAGGTTGAAAAATTCTTTTCGCCATGCGCGGTGGTTTGTCGTATAGACGTTTTGCACAGCGGGATGCCACGTGGCGATCTCCTGGAAATTCTCATCGACAAGCCAATCGAAAACAATGTCTGGATAGGCTGATTGGGCATCGCTTAAGGCGGGGAGCGCATGGATCAAATCCCCCAGCGATGTCAGCTTAATAAGTAGGATTCTTTTCATTTTTTCTGGAGAAAAGTTTTTTTAGAAAAGCGCTGAATCCATGCCGTTTCAAATGCTTATTGCGGGCGTTATCTGAGGTGACATAATTGAGTTGGAGCGAGCGTCTTTCTCCATTGAATACAGTATGCCCATGCCAACAATTGTCGGTGACCTTAAAGATCAAGCAACGGCCGGCTTCTGGGGCTACTTCAGCGGCATAGGGTGAGAGATCGTGCTTGTTGTAGAGAACGCGTATTCTTCCCCCTTCGTCTTGCCAATTGGGATTCATGTAGATAAGCACTGTGATGAGCTTATCTGTTGAATCGGTGTGAATGTGGCCATCTCTGTCGGTTGTCTGGCCCCGAACCGTGACCATGGGTGGTTTATCGTTCAAATCCATCCCGAACTTTTTCGCGATAATGTCGCGGAGCTTCTCATCCTGCAACTCTTGCATGAAAGTGGCAAAGTGGCCTGAATGCTCTATAGCATTTAAAGGGAAGCTGCCCCTTTTTTCAATCTTGGGGAAAGTCTTGACCACTTCGTCTAGAACTTCGGGTCGAATGATATTGTCGACGATCAGATACGGAAATGGTTCTTTAACTAGAGTAGCGTTCTCAAGGGCTTCATAATTGATAATCTTGGCTGTCATGGTAAGTCTCCATGAGAAAAATGAATAATAGTATAAAGGCCGTCTCTATTTTTAAAAACACAAATATAAGACGCTTTTAAAAGAACAAAATCGAAGCATTAAATAACCTGGATCCTATGGATTTCCGACCGTGATAGTAGAAATTATTTTGATCGCTGCCGTCTGAAATCCGCTTACCAAAAAATCTTTGGTTGATCCAAAATCGAGGCAAACACGAGGTTGTCGATGCCTTTTACGTTGCCCCTTGGATCTAAAGCTCCCGACTTTCATTTACGCGTGACAGATGGGAAAATGCATAGCCTAAAAGATTATGCCCATGACAAAGTGCTCGTCATTTTTTTCACCTGTAACCACTGCCCTTATGTCACCGGTTCGGATGAAGTCACGAGAAAAACTGCGCTCCACTTCAAACATCAGGGGGTCAAATTCCTCGCGATCAACTCCAACAGCAGCCATACGAAACCCGAAGATGCGTTCGTCCATATGGTCGAGAGGATGATCGAGCATAATTTCCCTTGGGACTATCTTCATGATGCTACGCAAGAAGTGGCAAAAAAATATGGTGCACTACGCACCCCGCATTTCTATATCTTCGATCACGATCGAAAGCTCATCTATTGCGGAAGAGGGGTCGATTCTCCTCGCGATGCCGACAAGATACGGCATAACGACCTCGAAAAAGCCCTAGAAGAACACCTTGCCGGGAAAAAGATCACCACGCCACTCACGAATCCCATCGGCTGCAACGTGAAGTGGGAAGGGCAGGATGCCCATTGGATGCCTCCCGAGGCTACTAATCTAGTATAGCCGCCCAAAGGATCACTGAGGAACTGTCATGACGAGTTTACCTTTGACGTGCAGTCCCTCGAGCAGATGATGGGCCTCTTTGATCGTAGCGAGGCTTAATGAGCCTAGTACGTGAATAGGGGGAGGTGTGATCGCCTTTTTTTCCATGAGCTCACTGATGAGTCCAAGCTGTTTAGCATAGATACTCCAAGAAGATCTCGGCCCTGAAAACGCTTCGGCTCCGATAAAAATCGTATGCAAAGAAAGGCAGCGCTGGAAAGGAAGGCTGACTGCACGGTGCCAAACGGGAAAGAAAAATTTATCATCTTCTCCTACCGGAGTAGAGAAGTGTCCTGAATGCGCTGTGAGCTCTAGACAGAGTTTTTTCATATCGCCTCCGACGAAATCAAACGTCGCATCAAAGAGCCGTCCGCCATTCATCGCGAGCAATTTTTGCTCCAATTCTTCGGTCGTGTGGCCTTCATAGATAGCGATATGTTCAGGGTGGATGCCGAGTTTCTTTTGCATAAACTGCGCGCTCTCTGCATTTCTAGCGACCGTGAAAATTGCGCGAGCCTGCTGATATTTCGCAAATTGGATCGCCATCGAACCAACGCCGCCACCGGAATTGGCGATGAAAATAGTATCGCCTTTTTTAATGGCCGAAGGAGCGAGTAAGCATCGATAGGCAGTCAGACCTGCTATGGGGAGAACTGCCGCTTCCTCGAAGGAAAGATTTTTGGGTTTTTTGGCGATGAATTCGACGGGGAGGCTAAGATATTCTGCATAGCTGCCATTGGAGCATTGACCAAAGGCAAGCGCGAAGACCTCATCGCCTTTGGAAAATTCTGTGACATCCGGACCTACGGCATCGATGACTCCGCTGCAATCAGCTCCTAAAATCAGGGGAACGGCCGCTCCCCCATACATATTTTTGCGGAGTTTGAAATCGACAGGATTGAATCCCACAGCATGAATGTGGATGCGCACTTCTCCCTTTTTTGGCTGAGGGATGGGCATTTCTTTCAGTTTTAGATGACTCGTATCGCCGAATGCTTCGAGAACGACTGCTTTCATAAAACCTCCGAGTTGGTGAGTCGATTTTAAGGAAGAATGTTTTGCGCTTCAACTGCGAAGTCTTGCAGCAATATGCACGCGTTGGTACGTTAAAAAAAAGTTGCACTTAGAGGCTCTATGACTGAGTTCAAAACCCATTTCGTCAATGCGGAGGAGTTGCCGCTCGTCATCGAACCTTCCAAATCGGAGATGCGCTTCGATCAGTTTTGCCGCCTTCTAGAAAAAAAACGTGAGGAACTTCAAGAACATCTCCTCAAATATGGCGGAATTCTCTTTCGAGGGTTTCCTCTTTTGCGTGCTGAAGATTTTGCGACTGCGATCGAGCATTTGGGATTAGGCAAGCCCATCGACTACATCGGCGGCGATAGTCCTCGCAACAAAATCAAAGGCGCCGTCTACACCTCGACAGAAGCGCCGCCTTCGCTCAAGCTCCCTTTACATAATGAACTTTCTTTCGTGAAGAACTATCCGAAGCATATTTATTTCTTTTGCGAGATCGCCCCAATGGCCAATGGAGAGACGATTCTCGGCGATGCGAGGACGATTTGCCGCGCGATCGATCCAGAGGTCAAAAAGCGTTTTATCGACAAAGAAATCGAATATGTTTCAGCATATTATCACAAAAGCACCCTCATGGAGCTTTTGAATAAGTGGCAGCGTTCGCATAAATCATGGCCTGAAGTATTCGAAGCGAACACAAAAGAAGAGGTCGAACGCAAATGCCGAGAAAGCGATTTTGCGTTTGAATGGACAAAAAACGATTGGATCACGATCCGACAAAGACGTCCTGCGATCATGCGCCATCCCGAGACACAAGATGAAGTGTGGTTCAACCAAGTGCATCTCTATGACTTCAATCCAAAATTTCTTGGGCTTTGGCGATATTTGGGAGCGAAGCTTCTCTATTTACGTAAACACATGCGGCTCCATGAAGTCTTCTTCGCGGACGGCACAAAAATCCCTCGAAGAGATTTCTACCACATTCTCGATGTGCTCGATGCGAACACCCTCAAATTCTCCTGGCAAAAAGGCGATTTCCTCGTGCTCGACAATGTTCTTGCGATGCATGGCAGGGCGACCTTCACCGGTAGACGTCGCATTCTAGCCGCCATGACCTCTTAAGCCGCTATGCGGCGGCTTTGGAAGACGGGCCTCACGACTTTTGCAATGGCTTCTTTTTCTTTGAAGTTGCGCTTGTAAAGACCAAACCCTAGCGTGTCGCCGCGGTCCCATTCCAGATTATCGCGCAGCGTCCAAGCAAGTGCTCCGACGAGCTGGATCCCTTTGGCGATAGCGCGCGCCATGATCGAAAAGACGATTCTGAAGAATTCCGCTTGCTTCGTATCCGATCCCACTTCCGTGACCCAGATGCGCTTTTTCAAAGTGGCGGCTTCTTCGAGAACTTCTTCGAGTCCTTCCGGATAGAAACGCCCGCCTTGACCCATCATGGTGCCGCCATCTTCGCAGGTCGATCCCGCAGAGAAGGGGCCGATTTGCAGAAGGGGCTTGGTGTAATATTGCACGCCGATCCAATCGAGATCGTTTGGGGCTTTTTCATCGTAGTGTTGGACGTTGGCGACGAAAGGCAGTTTGAGCGAGTAGTGGCCGGTTTTGAAAAAGCGGACGACGGCATTGCTGGTGATTTCTGAAAGATAGTGGCAAACGAGCTGTTCGAGGAGATTGTAAAAGCGATAGGGTTGGAAACGGAGCCATTGATGGGTGATTCCGATCTGGAGCGAAGGATGGTGTTTTTTTCCGCTCTCATAAACACGGCAATGGGCGATGAGGATGTTTTTCAACACCTCGGCGGCAAGAGCCGGATCTTGTTTTCCCGGTGGATAGACGCCACGGATATACCCTTGCAGGGTATACACAGCCGGTTCGTTGATCGTTCCCCAATGCGTGATGAGATCGCCAAAGCTGTCGAACATCTTGTCGCAATACTTGACGAACCCTGCGATATTTTCCTGTTTTTCGAAACCGCCCTTTTTCGCGAACCACAAAGGATTGACGACATGGTGCAGAGTTGCCATCGGCATAATGCCATTAGCCTTCAATGCTTCGACGAGCCTTCGGTATTTGCGGATATAGTTAGTGTCGAATTTCCCTTCTTGAGGTTCGAGGACGCATCTTTCTAATGAAAAGCGGTAGGTCTTAGCGCCGAGTTTTTTCAGTTGGGTAATGAGAAGCTGGGGATTGTCGAGAAAATTGACGAACATCTGCGACCAATCTGGTTTGCCTTCGATGTGCGGCTTGCCATCGGGATATTTGCTCTTCGTCCAAGTTTGCCAGTCGGAAGCGCCGGGCGGCATTCCAAGTCCGCACGATTGGAAAAAAGAATCAGCTACACCGAATTTGAAATCCGACGGAAAAGGAGGCGGCTTGCCTACAGGTGATTTTGGTATGAGGCTGGGAAGAATCTGAAAAATTATTCCGAAACAGGCAATAGGAAGCGAAATCGCCACAAGACAGATGGCTGCAACCCCTTCAAAGAATTTCATCGCATACAAAGCGACCTTGGTCACTAAGTAATGATCAGATTGCAAGGGGAGTGTAGAATGTTCTAAAATGCTCAAACTGGTGAAAAGCGGAGTTTGTAGGACTTCGGCGATTGCTGTCATGTTAAGAAACTGTAAATAAAACCGAGGATTTTTACAACCTATGATCCGGGCTTGGGAACCAGAACTGACGATCGACCCCGGGACAGCGTTCACGATGATCGCTGAGCAATTCCCCGAGCTTTATCCAAAGAAGATCCGACTTCTTGGCATGGGCTGGGATAATACTGCTTTTTTGATCGATGAGGACTACGTGTTTCGCTTTCCGCGAAGACAGGTCGCCGTTCCTCTAATCCATCATGAATGGAATATTTTACCGAAGATCGAAGAGCATCTCCCGCTTCCGATCCCTGTCCCTAAATGGATCGGAGAGGCGGCACGCGGCTTTCCCTGGCCCTTTATCGGCTATCGCCATTTGCCCGGCATCACAGCTTGCCAAGCAGATCTCTCCGAAGAGGAAAGAATGAAAATAGCAGAGCCGCTTGCACGGTTTCTCGCGGCTTTGCATGCAATTCCTGTAGCGCTTGCTAAGAGCTGCAAGCTCCCCGAAGATGTTCACTGTAAACTCGATCGTTCTATCATCCTTCCCAAAATCAAGGCCAACCTTGAAGAACTCGTCTTGCTGGGACTCCTAAAAAACACAAAACCCTATTTGGAGATCGTAGAAGCAGCCACTGATTTGCAAATGCCTAAGCCCAATGCGCTTGTGCATGGAGATTTTTACTCAAGGCATGTCCTCGTCGATGCCGATCATCGCATTTCCGGCGTGATCGACTGGGGCGATGTCATGATATCCGACCCTTCGGTCGATCTTGCGATTGTGCAAGGAATGCTTCCAAAACGGGCGCAAGAAAAATTCCGCATGGTTTACGGAGCCATTTCCGAAGAAACCTGGCGTTGGGCCCATTTGCGCGCGCTCTATTCCGCAGCCCTTATGACGGTTTACGGACACCATCTTGGCGATGCGGGGATTGTGCGTGAAGGGAAGTGGGCTCTGCAAAATATTCTTTTTTAAGGATCGGAGTCATTTTTGCCCTGAGCATTTCAAAGTACTCTAAAGAAGGTGTGGGGAAATCTTCATAACTTAGGCTAAAGAAGAGATGTCGGATGGGATCGGGTGGCAAGAGAACATGAATATGCGAATGAAAAACAGTTTGTCCGACCACAAATCCATCTTGAACATACAGGATAGCATCGTTTCGGCCATGGAGGATCTCCATCGTGCTTATCACGGCTTTAGCCATCTCCATCATTTCACAAAAGTCTCCTGAAGAAAGATCGATAAAACGGCTGCGATGCTTGGCAGGGATTACGAGAAAGTGAGCGCCTTTCACAAAGGGCCTAAGATTGTAGAGAACACGTGTCTTTGCATTCTCGAATACGCTTTGGGTCGAGAGAAGTTCTGCATTGCAGAAGAGGCAAGGTTTTTTGGGGTGTTTGATCTCGATTTCGTCACCTAGGGGTTCAGAATGGATTTCTCTTTCTATCGAAATCCCTCGTTTCTTTAGCGCGTGAAAGAGATTTTCTACGAGATACGACATCTTTTTTTGTTTATGGATATGAACGCCGATTTCCTTTTTAGGGATTGGGGTGATCGATTCTTCTTCCTGTAGATTTTTCCTCCATTCCTGAGCCATTTGTTGCAGGTCTTCTTGAGAAATATCCATGAAACGAGAATGAGCTTCATTCGGAATGACGACATAGCTATTGCAGCTAATTTTATCTTCCAAATCGAGGACGTCTTGAGCATCGGGCCTTGGAGGAATGAGTTCTAGGAGGATCTGCTTATTTTTAGGATGGTTGGAAAACGTGAGAACATAGTCAAAAATCCCATAGTGTTTATGCAGGATGCCGATGACTCTTCTCAGAGTTGCATGGAGTTGAGATATCTCTTCTTTGGAAACTTCGAGAAAAGAGCTTTTTTCCTTTTTCAATGTGATCCAAAGATGGTGCGGAACTCGCGGGTGAGAAGGCAAATATACTTGTGTCCACGGATCTTCCCACAGCAGGGTGCTTTCTTGAAGTGCCTGAGCATTTGCAGGTTTTTTCAACCGTAAAGGTTCAAACTGGGAAGAGTAGAGAATCTGAATCCGGTTTTTTTCTAGTGTTTTGTAAAACAATTGCCTCTGGGATATCGATTTGCTCGAAGAATTCCGCAAGATCTTCCGGAGAATTTTTTATCAGCCAGGTTTGCCGATAATCTTGTGAGAAAAGAGCATGGCCAAGAATGAAGAAGAGACGTTAAAAATAAAGGAATATTTCGGAATCGAGACATCTTAGAAGGATATCATTCGTGAATATTATTTTCGATTCGCCTTTTTGGCTTATTTCAGCTCTAGCGGTCGTCATTCCGGTTATCCTGCTTAGTCTAGCGATTCATTGGCTAGTACGGAAGACCATTTCCCATGTCCAATTGAAGAAGAATCATGAAGTCGCGGCGGTCACTTTTAGCATTATCGGGATTCTCTATAGCGTCATTTTAGGTTTTACGGTCATCAACGTCCAAGATCGCTATAACAAGATGCTTCAGACTGTCCATACCGAGGCGATGCTATTAGCGGATCTCTATCGGGATGCCGATTATTTTGCGGCAAATGATCGCGACACCATTCGGGCGAGTTTGCGTAGCTATCTAGATTATGTGATTAAGGAAGAGTGGTGGCAAGCGCAGGAAAAGAAAATCAGCCCTAAAACGCAAGTCTACATAGAAGCGATTTGGAATACGTATCACACCATCGATATTTCGAATGAGAAGATGAGCATTCTCTATCGAGAGTCGATTTCTAAATTGAATAATTTCATGGATGCAAGGCTCAGCCGGCAATTCAACTCCTGGGAACACCTAGGCAGTATGATGTGGACGCTCCTCATCGTCGGAGCTGCTATCACCGTTGGTTTTATGTACTTCTTTGGATTAGAGAATCTACGGATCCAAATGGTGATGACGGCGCTTCTTACAGGCTATCTTGCCTTTATGCTGTTCCTCGTCTTTTCCATGGACAATCTTTTCAAAGGCCCAGAAGGAATCAAACCCGTCGATCTAGAGCAAGTGATGAATCTATTCGATTGCTGGGATAGAGATACTCGTTTACTCAAGAATTGCTAGGATCAGTAGCGCTTTCCATCTACTTGGGCTAGTTCGCGAAGCGCTTCTAGAAAACGCTCAATGCCAAGCCCTTCTCGGGCGGAAATTTCAAAAAGCAAAGAGGGATCTCCGTCATAGTGCTTACGGAAGAGTTTTGCTCGTTTCGCGGAATCCTCTTCGTCGATCTTATTGAGAACGACAAGAGTAGGTTTGTCGAGAAGATCGGGCCGATAGGCTTCGAGTTCGCTTCGGAGAACATTGAAATCTTCGATAGGATCTCTGCCTTCGAGCGGGGAAATGTCAATCAGGTAGACAAGGACGCGGGTCCTTTCGATGTGTTTGAGGAAAGAAAGGCCGAGGCCGCGGTCCTCGTGAGCTCCGGTGATGATGCCGGGAACGTCGGCGATGAGGATGCGGGAATAGTCTTCGAATTGGACAAAACTTAAGTTCGGCGAGAGAGTCGTAAAAGGATAGGCGCCAATTTTGACGCGGGCATTGGTAAGCTGGGAAAGAAGCGTCGATTTACCGGCATTAGGCATTCCCAGAAGACCGACGTCGGCGATCAGTTTGAGTTCGAGCTGGACTTCCTTGATTTCCCCTTCTTCCCCGGGAGTACAGACGTTAGGGGCCTGGTGGGTCGAAGATTTGAAGCTATGGTTTCCCTTGCCCCCTTTGCCGCCTTTACAAAGAAGGATCGTCTTATTCGGTTCGGTACAGTCGAAGAGGATTTCTTTTGTGGCAGCATCTTTGATGAGCGTTCCACAAGGGATAGGAATGATGAGGTCCTCCCCCTCTTTTCCTTTCTTAAGGCCGGAGCCTCCTTCACTGCCAGATCTGGCGTTGATGAGACGTTTGTTGCGGAAGGATTCTAGGGAAAAGATGCCTGAGTCGGTATGCAGGTAGATCGAGCCGCCTTTTCCGCCGTTGCCGCCGGTGGGGCCACCCTTGGGGATGAACTTCTCTCTTCGCCACGCGACGATGCCGCTTCCGCCTTTGCCTGCGCTAAACTTGACGATGGTCGAATCGAGAAACATAAAATTTCCAATAAAAAAGCCCGCGAATGAAGGTCTTCGTGGGCTTTTGTAAATCTACTTCTAACTACGCGGGAACGACCGAAACTTTCGTTCGGTTTCCACGTGTGTGGACGACGGTGCCATCGATGAGCGCAAAAAGCGTGTCATCACGGCCGACGCCGACATTCTTTGCGGGGTGCCACTTGGTGCCTCGCTGACGTACGAGGATGCTACCAGCAGTGACGAACTCTCCTGAGGTGGCTTTGATCCCCAAGCGCTGTGCATTGGAATCGCGGCCGTTACGGGTTGAACCCTGACCTTTCTTATGGGCCATTGTAGTCTCCTTTAAGCGACGATTTCGGTGATTTTGACACGGGCGTAATCTTGACGATGGCCGGTCTTACTGCGGACGCCTTTGCGTTGCTTGTATTTGAAGGCAATGACCTTAGGGCCTCGCACTTCGGCGACAAACTCGCCTTTTACAGTCGATTTTGCTACGTGGGGGCTTCCAACTTTCGTCGTTGACCCGGTATGGACCAACAGAACGTTGTTGAATTCGACGAGTTCGCCGGGATTTTTCCCGAACAATTCGACGTCGATGACCGTACCCTTTTCAACGCGGTACTGTTTTCCGCCTGTTTCGATGATTGCGTACATTGAACCTCCTCCAGAGATTTCAGTAGAGCAAAGAGAGATACCCTCTTCGTCTGAGGTGAAAATTTCGTTTCAGTGGCTAAGCATCTTAGGGGATTGTGGTATTGAACGTCAAGTTCAAAGGATTGTCCAGGTTTGTCCATATAACGGGTAGTTAATATCCATTGATACTATAATAAAATTGTTATTATAATAATGTTACGAAGATACTATATATAATTTGGTGTTCTAGTGAAAAAGATAGAAAAAAGAAAGAATTCGAAACTAACGATTAAAGCGCATAGTAAAAAAGAGAAATCACTGGCGCCGAAGAATTTGAGTAATTTTATGGGCAGCAATGCTTGGTCAACAAACCCTGAAGGTAAACTAGGAGAATAGGAGAATTTATGCGTAGATCTAGAAAAAAAATGTCAAAACGTCAGCAAAATCAAAGACAGCCCCGCAAAAACGCCTTCCAGCGTTTTGTTACGAAGGTATGCTCACTCTAAGCACTTTGCGTGAATAGGCCGCCTGAGCGCGCCCCTTTTGATAGGGCAGCGAAATGAGATAGGCGGCTGCGGCTAATAGTGCGATGGTCGCTCCCGGCGGCCAATTGAGTTCATACGATACCTCTATCCCCAAGAAAGATATCGCGATTCCGATAATTGCAGCGAAAATCATCACGCGCGATAGTCTTCCCGAAAAAAGCGCGGCGATCGCCGGCGGTATCGCCAGAAGCGCGACGACGAGGATAGCCCCCACGACTTGTATGAGAAGAACGATCGAAAGAGCGACTAGGCATAAAAGTAGGATGTAAAGCCGTTGGACATGCAATCCTTGCATAAGCGCCTGCTCTTCATCGAAGCAGACAGCGAGGAAGCGTTTATGATAAATGCGCGTCAAGACGATCAAGAGAACATCGAATCCTAGAAGAATCGCCACATCGGTCGAGGTGGCCCAGAGGATATTCCCGAAGAGAAAATTCGTCAGTTCGACGTTATACCCTGGCGTCAAGGCGATGAAAATGACGCCGATCGCCATCCCTGTGGACCAGATGGCCGCAATCAGGGTGTCTTCCCGTTCTTTGAACCGACTCCTAATCCATCCCAATAAAAGTGCGCTGGCAATCGCTGCGACAAATGCCCCTAAAAGCGGGCTTGCCCATTCCCAGCCAAAATGCCTTTTTAGCCAGAGAAAAAAGCCCATTCCTCCTAAGACGGCATGGGAAATGCTACCGCTTAAAAAGACGATCCGTTTGGCGACGATATAGGAACCCATGATGCCGCCGGCAATCGAAGCAGCAGCCGCTGCTAGAAGGGCCATGATGAGCAGGGGCTGAGAAAAGAGTTCAATCAACGACACGGAGCCCTCCTTGAAGCGGACTATGATAAAGCCCTAGCGCAAAGTGTCCACAGATCTGTTCTTTGGTCACGACATCGGCACGTCTTTGGATAAAGAGAAGCCGATCGACGTCGCTGGCAATGGTCTTGAGGTCGTGGGTGACCATGAGGATTGTCACGGATCGTTTCATCGTCAAAAGAAGCCTATGGATTTCCGCCTCAGCTTCCGGATCGACGCTGGCTGTCGGCTCGTCGAGGATAAGAAGACTTGGCTTACTGACAAGAGCTCTTGCAAGCAAAACGCGCTGAGCTTGTCCCCCTGAAAGGGAGGCGAAGGGCTTGCCCGCGAAGGCGCCAAGACCTACTTGGTCGAGAGCTTCTAGAGCCTTTTTCTTCGAACGAGATTTCCATGAACCTAGCCAACTCAGCTCGCTTAAGAGACCCATCGATACGACTTCGAGGACGGAGATAGGGAATTTTCGGTCAAAATGGGCGACTTGCGGGACATAGCCAATATGGATGCGACTTTCCGCTGGGGACGATCCCAAAATAGAAATCGAACCCGAGCTAGGTTTTAAGAGACCGAGAAGCAGCTTTAAAAAGGTCGTTTTACCGCCGCCATTGGGCCCGAAGATCCCGATGAATTCCCCTTGCGCAATTTGCAAAGAGAGCTTTTCGAGGATCGTCGTCGATCCGACAGTGTAGCTGAGGCCATGGATGTCGATAGCGGGTTTTGTCATATTACGATCCTATCGCATGGGCGATTTGTCGAAGATTATTCAGATAATCTTCGGAATAAGGATCGATCGATTCTACCGAGAGATCAAGCTGCTCGGCAACACGCTCAGCGCCTTTAGTAGGATGCTGTGGCTGAATGAGAACGCGGTGGATATTTTTTGCTTTGGCTTCCTCCAACAAACGGCAAAGGTCGCGAGGAAGAGGTTCCTTCCCTTCGACTTCTAAGGAAAGTTGTTCGATATGATATTCGCGGCAAAAATAGCCGAGCGAAGGATGAGAAATCAAAATCGCCTCGGTCGGATGCTTCTGAAAATAGTCATGCAATTCCGTATCGAGATGCGTCAGCTCGATCCGAAGATCATCTAAATGTTTGCGGAATTCCGGAGCGTGCTGAGGATAAAGTGCGCAAAGTTCCTCGCAAATCACCACCGATTGTTGCATCGCAAGTTGAGGGCTGAGCCAAATATGTAGATCGGCCGATTCGTGAGCATGCTCATGGCAGTGACATTCTTCCAAAAGGTCGAGTCCCTGGCTCAAATCGACGATTTTCATCGAGGGCGCTCGATTGGTGAAAAGATCGACGAATTTTTTTTCTGCAGGTTCCCCGAGCCGGAACCAAATTGCCGACTTCAGGGATTCATCGACAAGACGAGGCGGCGTTTCATAAAGATGAGGATTTGTTCCTGGGGGAACGAGGCAAATGACCTCGATATGGTTTCCCGCGATCTTCTCCACGAAGAACCGATAGGGCGACATGCTGACGAGGATTTTTTTAGAAGGCGTAGAAGCAGATCCCTGTTTTTGACAGGCGGCAAAGGACACTAGCAAAAGCATGATGACAAGAAATTTCTTCAAAAGGAAGCGCCCCCACAATCTACGCCAAAATGATGAGCTTAGGATTTGCTTTATCGCAAGGGAAAAAGAAGGCGCTCCTTGTCAAAGAATTAGGCCCAGCTTAAGATATCGCCCTCATTTGCGGAGGAGTGTCCGAGTGGCCGATGGAGCACGCTTGGAAAGCATGTAAACGTGAAAACGTTTCGTGAGTTCGAATCTCACCTCCTCCGAATTTTTTGAGGAAGCAAGCCAATAGTTTGGCTTCCGTTGAATTAAAATAAATCTTAGCTAATAGCTAGCCTTTTACGAATGTAACAATAGTTCATTTTATGCTATAATAATCAATTATTAAATTTAATGGTTATTATGGCATTTGTAAATGCAACTTCTTCGGGGCAGTTTGTTTCATATGGTCAAACTGGACCAGATGCTGCAACAATTCAGAAAAAACTGATCTCAGATCCTAGATCTCTTCTTTGGGATGATGAAGCAAGGGGCTTCAGCGCATCAGAATGCCACTGTTGTGGCGAGCTGAGTCGGGAACCAGGATATGATAATTATCGCAATATAGCTGAAAATCTCATTGTGAGCGCGGTAGGACAATTCTTTCCTGAGAAAGATCCCATTCACATATGTTCCATAGGCACCGCTGGATGTTTCCAAGAATTCGTGATACACGCCCTTCTCGCCAAAATAAAAAAAACCGTCCACTGGACGCTTGTGGGCGGCGCGACAGAGTCGTTTACAACCTTTGTCAAAACCGTTTCTCCTAATTCTACAGTTGAGGATGTATATGGACTTTTTGAAAACATGACAGAGTCTCAAAAACAGGCCAAAGTGGATGTGTTTTGTTCGATCGATGGCATGTGCGGGGATAAAGCAGAGGGGTACTTAACCGAGCGCATGGAGAGGCTGGCTAACCGCGCTTTCTCAGTGCTTGTAGATGAGACGAGAAAGGATAGAAATGAGCGTATTAAGGCCTACTACTGCGAAGGTCACAAGTCTGCCATTAAGCTCTCCTATAAATCCTTATCAGATACGGATACAGGTCTAAGGAAATCCTACACATTTACTCCAATCGTCCAAAAGACCGATGCCCAGATGGGAATGATCTTCATAAAATCACTGTTCTAGTTTTTTTCAAATTTACGATGTGTCGTCCTAAGAGAGTGAAGAAACTAACGTAACCGGATCTGAACGTGAAGGGAAGAATCGGTTCGAATTGGTGACGACCGCGTCCGATGAAATCGGAAGAAATAAAAGCTACCTGCGGGGCTTTTCGTGGTAAGAATTCGATTTTTTTTTGGTTGAACCCGAAAAAAATCGCCGGCCCGGTTGAACAGGCCGCTTCGGCCCTGCAAGAGGGTTAACGGAATAATATAATTCAGAAATTGTCCTTTTGTAATAATTAAGAAAGTAATATGGGCTGTTTAAACGAGAAATGTATTATTATGGCTGGGTATCGGGTGATAGTTCAATATCATATCAAAAAAGGGATGGAGAAACAAGCTGTCCGTTTCTTCGAGAAGGAAATGGTCAAGAAGGCTCTAGAATATGGATCCTATGGCATCGAACTGTGGCAGGATCCGAATGACCCGACCATTTTATTCGGGACGGGGGTATGGAGTAGCCTGGAAGAGGAGAACCGTTTTATAGCCCAGTGGGAGTCCGAAATGCATGAAATGCGCAACTACTGCGTCAATGATCCCACAAGGATTGTCTACAAGATCCATGGCGCCTGGTAACATTGTCGCCTTGGTGCCCATCGCATCCGAATTTTTTGAGGAAGCAAAGACCTCCACGAATTCCTAATATCTCTAAAAATCTATTACAAGAGATCCAGGGGTTCACCTAGCCCTTGCGGAAATCTTATGTTTTCGATGGATCATAGTATACCCTCCAGCTACCAAAAGAATTAAAGCCCCCAGAAACATAGGAAGCCAGAGTTGATAGGAAGCGAGAAGTCCTGAAATTAAAGGCGCACTAAATAGGGCGAGAGAAAAAAGGGATTGCGAAATCCCAAATACTTTTCCTTGATTGGCCTTCCCTGCCAAATTCGATGGAATTGCCATGGAGGCAAACCAACATGAGGAAGCTCCTAAAGCAAGGAATGGAAATGTGATAAGCCATCCTTTCCAATCTATATAATTTGTCACCATGATCAAAGTTCCCATCAGAAAAAGAGTCCATAAGACAATGGTCTGGGATTTGATTCTTTGAGCAAGTCCTCTATTGATGAGGACAGAGGTGATGAAAAAGAAAATGCATAAATAGGCGGACATCAACCCGATTCCTTCCGGTGTAAATCCGTATTTAAGAACCAGGACCGTTGGAAAAAAAGGAAGAAAGAAGAACCATCCACAATAAAAGAGAAAGGCGATGGTCAGCCACCCTTTCATATAGGGAATTTTCGATAACTTGCTAATATCCTTAATTTCTTGCTTCCAATCATGCTTCTCAGATTTCTGATAGGTCTCGATATAGCTTTTGTGAAGCCAGACTAAATTGAGGAGAAAAAGGAATCCCAAAAACCAAAAGGGCGTGGCGTAATCAAACCATCTGAAAAAATGCGGAGTAGATAAAAACCCCCCAAGCGGCGGTCCCACAATCCAAGCAATGCCCCCGACAACCCCGCAAAGAGCGAGATTTTTGGCCTTGGTATGTTCTGTGCTCATATCTGCGATAGAGGCCTGGGCCGTTCCCGAATTACCCGAAAATAACCCGGCCAACAGACGAGAGATAAAAAGAAGGACCAGGCTTTGAATCCAGATTGCATAAGCCGAAAGAAAAAAACTGAGGGCAGCGCCCACAAGAGTCCATTTCAAAATTCTTTTTCTTCCGAAATGGTCGGATAATGCTCCAATAAAAGGCATCGAAACGAACTGTGTCGCGGCATAAGAGCCGATCAGAAGCCCAAGCAAAATATTGCGTGTTCCCTCTGTCATGGCAGAAGAGACTAAGGACTCTGACGTATTCATGATCAATGGCGCAAAAATCGTCAGGGCAATTCCCCAGCCGATCTGGTCATTGAAAACCGTGAACAGCAATGAGAACAATGAACTTTTTCTTTGCATTTTCGAACTGTAAATCAATTCCCTATAAGCGTCAAATCCGTCTGCAACACCTCTAGGGACTTAATCCAGAACAATTTGTTTCATAAATTCTGGATAATTGAATATAGCCCAATATCATGATACCTATTACAGATATAACGAAAAAGTCACCTGAATCGGCTCTTAAAATCGCGTTAATTCAGGGAGAAAAGAAATGGACCTATCATGAGCTCCATGAAGCATCTGATCATATTGCTGCAAATTTACTCATAAATGGATATCAACATGGAGATCGGATTCTTATATGTTTGGAAAATGGTTTTGAGATTGCCGTTAGCGTTTTGGCATGTTTTAAAATCGGATTGATCATCGTCCAATCTCACCCGGATTTTTCTGCAGCAGAATTGAGTTATATAGCAGAAAATAGCGGCTTTCGTGGGATCATCAGCTCTCGGTCTTTATATCTAAAATTGAAGCAATTGCAAGGAATGCATTCCGTATACTTAACGGATTTGCGAGAAGCTGAGGGTAAAGTCCAGCCATTTCACAATTTATTAAGAAAACCCGAGAGGCCGCTTCCTTCTTTGCGGATCGATCCCAAGCAACCCATTCTAATTTCCTATACGTCTGGCACGACTGCAAAGAGGAAGGGAGTGATCCATACCTATCACTCGATTGAGACCACAATGAAAAGCGTTTTAAAGACCTTCGGTCCGGAAATATTTGAGCGGCCATTGATTTTCTCGTCGATGGGGAACAATGGCATGATTATGGTCTTTTTGCTACCGGCCTTTTGGTTGGATGGAACGCTCATCTTGGGGCTTAGTCCCAAAGTAGAAGTGATTTTAGAGGTGATTGATAAAGAAAGACCCACCTTTTTCTTTAGCTTTCCATTCTACCTTAAACAGCTTATCCATCACCCAAATGCACAGAAGGTGGACTTCCGTTCTGTGAAGCTCATACTCGTAGGCGGCGATATTGTGACGAGGGAATTGTGCGACGAGTTCTTAGCGATCGCCAAAGTACCTCTAAGACAGGGCTTTGGGATGACCGAATCTCATTGCGTTTTTGCGAATCTATCAGATGATCCCACTAAACTAGGATCAATGGGACATCCGGGTTACGGCATAGAGGTAAAAATTATAGATGATCAAGGCCAATCGGTGCCGCATGATGTAATTGGGCAACTAGCTGTCAAATGGGAAGGGAACACGATCGGGTATTGGAATTTTCCCGACGAAACAAAGAAAGCTCTGCATGAAGGGTGGCTGTATACCGGGGACTTAGCGATGCAGGATCGCGATGGCTTTTTTTGGTTTAAAGGACGAATCAAGAATATCATAACGCGTTTGAATAGACATATTTCACCGATCGAAGTGGAAGAGGAGATTTGCCGACATCCTGCTGTTCGAGGCGCAGGCGTGATCGGCATTCCTGATAAGGAATTTGGCCAAGCAGTGAAGGCTTTCGTCGAACTTAAGCCTGAGAAGAAGGTAACAGCATCCGAGCTGCGACATTTCCTGAAGGATCTCTTAGCTCCGCACAAAATTCCCACGGAGATCGCTTTTGTCGAGAAAATCCCTCGCACACTGACAGGAAAGGTTGACCGGAAGGCTTTAGAAAGTCTCTAGCCGATATATCGCTATTAGCGATTGCCTAATTTGAATGTATGTACTCTCCATTCATGAGTACATGCATTTCTTCCAATTGAAATATCTTTTTGAATATATTTTTTTTTGTTAGAAACGATCATTAAATGGAAATGGAGATCGCACATGATTTTTAAAAAAATCGCTGTTATGACGCTTTTAACGGCTGCTGTTTTTTCTGATAGCCCAGCAGATCAGCAGAGTAAGCCGATAGATTGCAAGTATCCTCTTAAGCAAGGAGAGCCGTTAGATTGCCGCTATCCTCTTGCTTACAATGCTCCAGCTGTCATCGATGTAGTCAATAATGGGAGCCCTAATGCTTTCGTTGATGCAGCATTCCTCTATTGGTACGGACGGCAAGATGGGATGTGCCTTGGTATTACCAGCATCCTTAATGGATCGCTTCTTTACATGTCAGACAATATGGTCGAGCTCTTCCCCAAGTTCGAATATAAACCAGGTTTCAAGGTATCGCTTGGCGTAGTTTGGTCAAATGAATGGACAGTCTATGCTGAATACACATGGATTCGAGGTCGTGTTTCGAGTAGTAAGGGGGTCCCTGCAAATGCTTCTACTGTAGTAGCGGGGGCTACTACGCCTTTAACCGGCACACCGGTGTGGTCGGTAAACGATTGGTTTCTCCAAGGGAATAGTTCTCAAACTCTTTCAGGAACGAATCTATCCTCAACTTGGCGTTACGCAGTGGATTTTTTAGATATTGTGACAAGTCGTCCGTATTACTTGGGACCAATTATTACTGTGAATCCTTTTGTGGGACTGCGCGCTGCTTGGATTCGCCAGGTCATGGTAGTTGGGTTGACAGAATCTCCTCTGATGTTCCTCCCTGTACAGGGTACAATTCCTTCCCAGCAGCCTATCTTATCTCATAATCGTTCCCATTCTTGGGCATTAGGTCCTAGATTTGGGATCGATGCTAATTGTCTCCTACCAATGGGATTTAGGTTTCAAGGGGATATTGCAGGAAGCCTACTTTTCACTAAATATACCTCAATCACTCATAAGGAAGATCCTGCATCGATCACATATAGTCCTGGGCCTTACAAGGCTTCTTTGCCTGTGATCACAGCTTTGCGTCCAATTGCTGAACTCGGATTAGGAGTGGGCTGGGGCCAATATTTTGGAAATCAAAAATATCACATCGATATGTCTGCTGCGTATGATTTTACGTTTCTTTGGTCTCAAAACATGATGCGAAGAATTTTAGATGATTACAAAGCAGGAACGAGCCCTGCCTCAGGCGAGTTATTTTTCCATGGACTTACGGTATCAGGTAGGTTTGATTTTTAGGTCCTCGTCTCATAGGCTAGGTGAATTCCAGGCCTTAAGGCCTGGTTTCTTTTGCGGTAGAGACCGAGTCTTGCTCAATGGGGAAAATTAGTATCGCGATGGGCTAGCCTGAAATATTTGGGGAATATTTCCCAATGATTGAATGTTTACATTGGTGATGTCATTTGTTCCATATTCATTAGGGAAACTTAAGTATTTGATGTTAGTTTTATTTAAAGTATTGAAGATTCCCACGGTGCTGAATATAGAGTTTACAACATAAAGATTTTGCCCATCTTCCGTAACAGCCACAGCTGTAGGCCTCATGAGATTAGGATCTGAAAGTTGGTAAAAAACGGATGGGTTGCCGGGAACGGTTATATCGATGAAAGATACTGTGTCATTGAAAAGATTAGATACATAGGCAGTGAGTGCACCGGGAGAGAGGCAAACATCTTGTGGGTTATCAAACATACCACCGCCTAATGACACGATAATGCTAGGGGATGCAGGAGTAGTAATATCGATCACTTTAAATTCATTAGAATTTTGATTGGTTATGAAAGCATTGTCTTGCGACGTGGCAATAGCTGTAGTCCCACTCCCAATGGGTAATGTAGTAATCATTACTGGGGGCGAATTAGGCAATGGAGTATTGTCAAAGACATAGAGAGTGTCTGACGAAACAACAAAGGCATAATTTCCATTAAAATCCACATCAACGCCAGCGATCCCAAATGTTGCTGTCGTTGTAGTATTACCTACAAAAGAAAATACAGTGAGTTGGGATTGTCCTAAAACGTAAAAGGCATTACCTGAGAAATTGCAAGCACTAAATGGTCCGAGTTCTGATGATACTGAAAGGGTATGCAGTGGTTTTCCTGTCTGTAGATCCACCATACAAACATTATTACTGGCATTTACCATCATTGCAAGTACGCCGAAAGGGTCTATTGCTAGAGAATGGCAGCTCCCGCTTGCTTGATTAGGGGCGTTAATCGTGTTGATGGTCGATTGTGATACTGTGTTCACTACGTAGATATTGCCGGTATCAAAACCGCTAATATAAGCAAACGTATCTCCAGAAAGCGATTGAGCAAGAAAAAGCCAAAAAAGAGTGAAGGAAAATTTCATAGCCACCTCGTGTTCTGGTTCTGAAATTAATTAGCTCATAAGGTGGCAGAACATTGAAAAAATAAAAAGATTTTTTATAAAGAAGCATGGGTAAATAAACTTCTACGATCTAAGAATGAAGTTTTAGCCCGTTAATGATCTTATCAAAGTTTTTTCGATCTGCTCGTAGAGCAAGTCCCACAATTTCTAGCTTGTCTGCTTCGACAACCTTTACGACCGCGCGATTATCTTTGTCGTTATTGGTTGCAAACATACCCATGGTATAAATGGCTAACGGCACACCACGGCTCAGAGCCCGACTACGCGTGCGCTGCATGTTCTCAGAACTTGCTGCGTAAACAAAGACAGGTTGTCCAAGAATGGGAAGATAGGTATTTCCTGAGCCATCTTCATATTGCGCACCGATAATTTCTGGGCTTGCAGCAGCAATTCCGGCAACTAGAAAAGCTGTAACATTTAGCTTTTTCCATACTTCCAGATCATCTCTTACAATAACACCTATCTTAGTATCGTGCATGATGCTAGGACTATCTTCCATTGATTACCTGCTTTTAAAAAACGTGCAAAAAGATGATACCCCTCCACCTACACAAAAATCAATAACAAGCCTTATCCAACAGTCTCTTAGCCAATCCATTCAAGAATTTGTCCTCCAAAAGTTGATGCCTCTGTCTTCCTTGTTCAGGATCTATGGATCTCAAGACTTCTAACTCCTTGATTTTTTGGAATAGTTTTTGGTATACCGGCACCTCTTCGACTCCGAATTGTAACGACTAAAGGAAATCGTATGGCAATAGAAGCAGTACAACAAAGAATATCAGCCCTATCGGTTCAAGAACAACCAATGACTCGTGCACAAACGATTGCGCAATTAACTGAAGCGGCTCGAAGCGCTGACTATCCAAGGATTTGTTCGCTAGTTCGGAATTCAAGCGATGGTTTTTTTAATCAGATGTTTCCTTTGAATTCCTACGAAGAACTGCATAGCCTTCGAGGAGAACTCAAATGCTATGGGACGGCATTGGTAGAAGCGAGAGTCGAACCTGTGAAAGCAGCCGCCTTTGACGACTGGGACATTGCTAATAGTATTTGCGGAGATCGATTTCGGTTCAATCGTGAAAGTCCTGTGATGGTTGTTTTTTCCACACACCGCGCTCAAGAAAATACTAGGCAATTTAGCATCAAGTTCCTTTAGGAGGACTATGGCTTCGGCTACTGATCCCGTCTTATTTCGATCAGATGCTTGGCAACTGCAGCAAGCAAATTATCCCGCTAATCCGGTGGAGGCTCTCACTTATGTCATTCATGCTGCGGGAACTAATGATTTAAAAAAATTCCTTTCGATTTTTCAGTGGGACAAGAAACTTTTCGATCGCTTATTTCCTAAGAACGGCAAGGACAATAATTCTGCCTGTGATCAACTCATCGCTCTTAAAGCGAAAGGCGTTTTTGAAATAGCGGGGATAGAAATCGTTCAGGTAGAGGATGAAGACATAGTAGACTGCGGAGCTAAAGCTTTGAAAATCAAGCTTTCGTTGAAGGATTCGGAGTTGTTTATCGACCTTCCCGAGGGTTATTGGGACTATGCGGAAGAATGTGTGGTCGAGAGGAGTCTGGCTGTGAATGATCCCGATGATGGGCTTGAAGAACCAAACTTGGAGGAGCTGGAGAAAGAATGAAAATCTTTTCTCAAAAAGGGTCGTAGTTCATAGAGCTGCAGCACTATAGAAAAAATTTTCTTGGGGATTCTTCATTTCCCGCCTTGCCTTTAAAATATTTGACCAGGGAAAATAAGCCGCTAACAATCCAGGTATCCCTATGCAGTGCCCGTTTTGCAGCCATATCGAATCCAAGGTGACTGATTCGAGAAACGCATTTGATCAAAACGCCATTCGTCGAAGAAGGGAATGTCTAAAATGCCTGCGAAGATTCACGACGTTCGAAACGATCGACCTGACATTGCAGGTTCTCAAACGCGATGGTCGTTATGAAGATTTTTCCCAGGATAAATTGATCAAAGGATTAGATGCCGCCTGCCGGCATACGCGCATTAGCCATGATCAAGTTAGGGCGCTTGCTTATAAAATCACCTCCGATCTCAATGAAAAGCAACTCCGAGAAATTTCCACTAAGGATATCGGCGAAATCGTCATGGAACATTTGAAAACTATGGATACAATTGCCTATATCCGCTTTGCCTGTGTATATCGTCGATTTAAGGACGTCAACGAGTTAAAGAGCGCGATCGAGCATATTGTGCCTGAAATAAACGCTGAACAACCTCAAGAAGGGTAAGTCATGTCATTGAAAAAAGCGGACATCGCGAAATTTAAAAAACGCCTCGAAGATATGAAACGGCAAATGTTGCAACTTGTCCGCGGCGCTGCCGAAGAAGTGAAATCGAGTGAAGAATCGAAAGGATACTCTCAGCACCAGGCTGATGAAGGCACGGATGATTTTAATCGCACGATCAGCTTAGAAGTAACGAACAAAGAGTTCACCATCCTCAAACAGATCGATCGCGCTTTAGAAAAGATCGAAGAAGGTAGCTATGGCAAATGCGATATTACGGGTGATGAGATCCCTCTTCCACGCCTAGAGGCTATACCTTATGCTACGATGACCGTCAAAGCCCAAGAGAAATTCGAAAAGGGGCTGCTTTAGAAAATGCGGACGGTTCTCCTTGTTTTGCTTTCATCCGCGGTTTTCGCGCTGGATCGGTTCGTCAAGATCTTCATCAATGCGCAGATCGCGCCCGTCAGTGCGCTGTATCCATTTTATCCCTATGGCGGTGTCGGTGTATTCCAAAATTGGTGCGGCGGGATCGATTTTTCGATCAACCATGTGACCAATACGGGAGCAGCTTGGGGGTTTCTTTCCTCGTTTGATCAAGTACTTTTAGGCCTCCGCATAGCCTTGATCGTCGGCATAGCGATCTATCTCTTTTTCTTCAAAAAATCGAAAGAAAAACAACTTCCTTTATCGCTTATCCTCACTGGTGCAGTGAGCAATGTGATCGACTATTTTGTCTATGGACATGTCATCGACATGTTCCACTTCAAGTTTTGGGGCTATTCTTTTGCGGTTTTCAACATCGCCGATGCGGCGATTTTTTGCGGTGTCGTGATCATCCTTCTAGGACCTGCATTGGAAAAAAGTTGGGCAGGGCTCAAAAGCCTGCTCAAGAGATCATAAACATGCTACGCATCAGTACCCCTCAGGGCGAAGGAGTCATGGAAGTCTCCAAGGCGCTCAAATTCCAAGCGCTTCTCGATGAAACGGAAATGGAGGCATTTCTCCAGGCGCTTGGGGAATTTTCGATTTATCAGGTAAGCCAGCCCGTCGGCACCGATCATGGACTCATAGAAAAAAATTCGTTTCTCGAGGTGTATTCCGGCTATGTCAGGTCGTTAAAAGATGGAATCCTGCCTGATGAAAAAACCGTCAGGCCCTATTTTTCGAGCATTTTTACCAAGGCAACCGACGCCCTTTATGCCATGCCCGTAGCGAATGAAAAATTTCTTATCAAAACCCTCCGCCCGATTATTCAACTCCAACTTCATCATCTTTCTTATAGTGAAGTGGATAGAAAATTCCACAGTATGGTGCAGGGCAAAGAGAGCATCACTTGGGGCCTGCAGTTTTCTTACCCCCAAATTTTTCAACATCCACGCACAAAAGAATTTAGTAAGGTAGACAGCTCCCCCGAGTTCCCGAACACCGCCCTTTTCCTTGCTTTGGGCCGATGGCTGAGGCAAAATACCCTTCCAACGCCGCTTGTTGCTCAAGAAGAAAGGGTGAATTTGCCGGTGCGTCTCGGGAAAGAGTGTTTTTCCTGGATCCACCGCCATCCGCGGCTCGTCGAACGAGGATTTAGGGTCGAAAGTTATGTCCATTGAAGTCGTTGCCATTGGCGATGAAATCTTGAAAGGAATTACCGTTAACACCAACGCAGCCTTCATTAGCCGCGTGCTGAACCTCCATGGGTATAAAATCGTGCGACAGACGGTTCTACCCGATCACTCGCAGCTATTAGAACAGGGCCTAAAAGAAGCGCTCTCACGGGCGGATTTCGTGATCGCAACCGGCGGTCTTGGTCCCACCTGCGATGATGTGACAAGAGATGCCGCGGCGAGAATCTTTTCTTCCCCCTTTCATACCGATCAAACACTCATGCACGACCTTCGCGAGCGGTATGGCAATAGTCTTACTTCTCTTGACGATCAAGCTAGAGTGCCGATCAAAGCGCGCCTTCTCAAAAATCCGATAGGAACAGCGCCGGGTCTTATTTTTTCCGAAGGAGGAAAAACTCTCGTGCTTTTGCCGGGTGTTCCTCCAGAAATGCGGCCGATGATGGAAAAAGAGCTTCTTCCTCTTTTACCCGAATATCTCAAACGCGAAAAAGAGCTCACCTCGACGTATGTCCATTTTGGTCTATTGCGAGAAGATGATGTCGATCCAGTATTGCGCGATTTGCAAACGAGGTTCCCCGATGTCGAGTTCGGTATTTATCCGGGTTATGGAATTTTGAATATCCGACTGACTTCGGTCAGCCGCAATTCCTTGAAAGAATGCAAAAGCGAAATTGAGGAAAAATTCCAAAAATTCGTTTTCGAAGATGCAGAGGGAAAAATCGAACATGCGATAAAAATCCTTTTCATGAAGAATTCGCTCACCTTCGCCTGCGCGGAATCGTGCACAGGGGGAAATGTGGCGGCGAAAATCACCTCGATCCCAGGCGCGTCGAATTTTTTTCTGGGCTCCCTTGTCACCTATTCCAATGAACTGAAAGAAACCCTTCTTGGCGTTCGCAAAGAGACCTTGGATCGCTACGGTTCGGTGAGCAAAGAAGCCGTACTCGAAATGGCGAAAGGGCTTCTCGAACGTACTAAAGCTGACTATGGCATTGCTATTTCCGGTATCGCAGGCCCCGATGGCGGAACTCCTGAAAAACCAGTGGGGTCTGTGTGGTTTGCCATTGCTAAGCAAGATGGCGGCTGCGACGCCCTTCATCTCAAATTGCGAGGAAGTCGCGAAGCGATCATGTCCTCGGCAGCGCACAGAACGCTTTTCTTTCTCTGGAGACTTGTAGAGAAGGGAGACGCTCTTTCTTCTTGGGGGGAGAAAAGGCGATGAGCTATGCACTTCTCGATAGCGGACAAGGAGAAAAGTTCGAGAGTTTCGGCTCTTATAGGCTCGTTCGTCCTTGCGCACAGGCGGCTTGGCGGCCTTCTCTTTCAGAAAAAGATTGGAAGAGCGCCGATGCTCGGTTCACACGCGATGGCGGCAACAGATGGATTGCGAGTAAGCCTTTACAGGAGCAATGGATCGTCGAGCTTCAAGGGCTCAAATTCAAATTGATGCCGACCGATTTCGGACATCTGGGGATTTTCCCCGAGCATGCTTCGCAATGGCAATTTCTCGAAGAAAAAATCCAGTCGGCAAAGCGGGATGTCGAAATCCTCAATCTCTTTGCGTATACCGGCGGGGCAACGCTTGCGGCTGCGAGGGCCGGAGCTAAAGTATGCCATCTCGACGCTTCGAAATCCGCTGTCGCCTGGGCGCGCGAAAATGCCGCGCTCAACAAACTCGATAAAATGCCGATTCGATGGATCGTCGAAGACGTTCTGAAATTCTTAAGCCGTGAACTCAAGCGCGGCCGCCGTTACGACGGCATCATTCTCGATCCTCCGAGCTTCGGAAGAGGCCGGCAAGGCGAAGTTTTCAAAATCGAGCGCGATCTTCTCGACATTCTCGATGCATGCCAAAAGCTCTTAAGCGACAAACCGCTTTTTCTCATCATCACTTCGCATACGCTAGGATTCAGCCCCATGATCTTGGAGCATCTCTTGTATCAGACGACAAAAGCAGTGCAAGGAAAGATCGAATCAGGCGAGATGACGATTCCCTGTAAAAAAGGGCCTCCGCTCCCTTGCGGATGTTATGCGAGGTGGTCAAATGACTCCTGATCTTCTCATCACAAGCGGGCAAAATCCTAAACTCAAAGACGCCATCGATCTCCAAGATCGAAAAGCCCGAGAAAAAACAGGTCTTTTTCTTATCGAAGGTTATCGAGAGCTTTTCCGCGCAATGCAAGGCAATGTGCAAATCGAGGCTCTCTTTTTCTCTCCGAAACATTTTTTGGGAAGCAACGAGCCCGCCCTTATTGAAGCAATCGCGAAACAAGGGGCTAAGCTTTATGAGTGCAAAGAAGAAATCTTCTCCAAACTCTCCTATCGCGATCGCCCAGATGGACTTGTCGCCGTAGCAAAGAAAATGAAAAAAACGCTTTCCGATCTTCACATCGAAAATGTCGACGATCCACTTTTCATCGTGGCGGAAGCGATTGAAAAACCGGGCAATTTGGGAACGATCTTACGCTCCGCCGATGCAGCTGGCGCTCATGGCGTCATCGTCTGCGACCGCTGCACCGATATCTACAATCCCAATGTCGTACGCGCAAGCACTGGCATCTTGTTTACGATCCCTGTCATCGAAGCTAGCAGCGAGGATGCTCTGTTTTGGCTAAAGACGCGTCAGATCGCCATCATGGCGGCAACTCCCTCAGCACAACAAGAATACACGGAAACCGATCTGCGTGGCTCGCTTGCCATTGCGGTAGGAACCGAGCAATACGGCCTTTCAAAAAAATGGCTCGACGAAGCGACGATGCATGTCCGCATTCCGATGTGCGGCGTTGCCGATTCACTCAATGTCGCCACAGCGACTACACTTCTTCTCTATGAAGCTTTACGGCAAAGAAAGGTCAAGGTATGAAACCCCAAGTTCTATTTAGCGATAATCACGTTCTTGCCGTCGACAAGCCCGCCTTGCTCGTCACACAGCCCACTGAGGGCCATGTGACCAGTTTGGAAGAATGGGCCAAGGCATGGGTAAAAGAAAGCATGCAAAAAAGCGGTGCGGTGTTCTTGCATGCCATCCATCGGCTTGATCGCGAAGTGGGAGGCATCGTCCTTTTTGCCAGGACGAGTAAAGCTCTTACTCGGCTCAATGAAGCGATGCGAAAAAAACAAATTGTGAAAACCTATCATGCGCTGGTCGAGGGCTACATCAAAGAGTCCGAAGGGCGCTTATGTCACCATCTAGAGCATAAAGAACATCGCGCAGAAATCAGTTCAGGCCCAGAGAGCAAAGAAGCTATTCTGCGCTACCACGTTCTCGAAAGAAAGAAGGATACGACGCTCGTAGAAATTCAGCTCGAAACAGGGCGTTATCATCAAATCCGCGCGCAATTTGCTGCGATCGGACATCCGATCATCGGCGATCGTAAATACGGCAGCAAAACCCTCTATTTCCAGGCGGGCATCGCTTTGTGCCATGCGGAAATCTCTTTTCCCCATCCTGTTCTAAAAAACACAATCGAGATTCAATCGAAAGTTTCTTTCTGCTTGTAACGTCCCCATTTGATGAGGAGAAAAGCGCAAAGAAATCCTAAGATCGCAAGACCTATTCCAAAAACATTGATGATGTTCGAACTGAGCACGTAGGTGGAAAAATAACTGCTATAGACTTTTTCCGCGACGGGCGCCGAAAGCGCATTGAAAGCTTGCGTGGCCGATTGAGAATGGACGAGTAGCCCATCGAAGCTTAAGGGATCGAGCGAGGCCGTTGCGTCATCGGACAAGAGTCTTTTTTGAAAAAGATGCACCTGAAGGCTCAAAAAAATCTGCCCAAACGCCGCAAGTCCTAATGTCGAGCTGAACTGGCGGAGAGTATTGTTGATCCCGCTCGCGATTCCCCGTTTATAGGGCGGCACGGTCATCATGGAAAGGGTGAAACTCGGCAGCATCACCATGGTGACGCCCGATCCAAAACAAAGGGTGAACGGGAGCAAATACCAAGGTGTAGGAGGCGTCGGGACTAAGACGAACCACGTGATTCCAATCGCAATGAGGAAAAATCCTAAAAGGATCGGGAGTTTAGGCCCGAACCTATCAGCAAGATAGCCTGCAACATGGCTGAAAAAAAGAACGGGGCAGCTGGCGATCATCGACCATAGACCGGCAAAAGAGGGCGAATAATGGAGCGTCGCCTGAAAGTAGATCGCCCAAAAAATCGTCAGCATGAGCAAAAACTGCGTGATGAACACACAGCAGTTTCCGGCGATGTAGCTCATATCGCGAAACAAACGATAATCGATAAAAGGGTCTTTCACATCGCGATCGAAAAGAGCCAGGGCCAAGATCAAAAAGATCCCTGTGAAAATGAGCGTAGGTACCGACCAATGCGTCCATCCCCAGTCGGAGCCTTGCATAATCCCCATAACGATGCAAACGATCCCAAAGGCTGTAGTGAAAAATCCGAGATAATCGAAGGATTCATCTTTGCGCTGCGGGGATTTGTGCACGCAAATATAGGTGAGCAAAAGGCCGAGGATGATGATGGGAATGTTGACCCAGAAAATGTAGCGCCAATTCAGGTACTGGGTAAATACTCCGCCGACGATAGGTCCCAGCGAAAGAAATAAAGCGCCGATTCCAATATACAGTCCAAAAGCTCTTCCTTGCTGATTATGTGGAAATGCGGGAGCGAGCATTGCCGGCGCCGTGGGGATGATGAGCGATCCACCTATTCCTTGTAAGACACGGCCCATGATGAGCCACTCGGTCGAATAGCTGAATCCGCAAAAAATCGAGGCGATGCCAAAAATGAGCATCCCGATCGTAAAAATTTTTCGATGGCCGAGCATATCGCCCAGCCGTCCTCCTGCAAGAACCAGGGTGGTCAAGGCGAGAAGATACGAGTTGATGATCCACTGCATCCCGAGTTCGCTCATGGCAAATTCTCGGTGGATAGTGGGGAGGGCGACGGGCATGACGCTTTGATCGAGGAAGATGACGGAGCAGCAGCTCGACATCGCTGCGAGCACCCACCACTTGCGCTTCTTTTCGTCGATTTTGATTCCCAACATCATTTCAATAGGTGTTCGGCAATTTGTACAGCATTGAGGGCGGCGCCTTTGAGAAGCTGGTCACCCACCACCCACATTTCTAATCCATTGGGGTGAGAAAGATCGGCGCGAAGCCTGCCAAAAAGAACCTCGTCGCGTCCCTGTGCATCGATAGGAGTTGCGAACTTCCCCAGCTCCCTCTGTTCATGGCGCAGAAGCCCCGGACTTAGCTCTAAAATGTCATATGCTTCATTAGGCGTCATCGGCCTTGAAAATTCTATATTGAGCGCTCCAGCATGTGAACGCATCGTGGGAACCCGCACGCAGGTAACAGAAATTTGAATTTCAGGATCGCCGAGGATTTTGCGGGTTTCTTCGACGATTTTCATCTCTTCATCGACATACCCGTTTTCCAGAAGCCGAGAATTGTGCGGGAAGACATTGAAGGCATACTGATCGGAAAAGACTGTCCGCTTGTAAGGCTTGCCCTCGACATGGGCTTTGGTTTCTTCCCATAGTTCTCGCATGGCTTCAGCGCCGGCGCCGCTTGCCGCCTGATAGGTCGATGCCACCAGGCGTCGGATCCGGTTTTTACGGTGGAGGGGGGCGAGGGCCATGAGCATGATGGCGGCCGTGCAATTGGGGTTGGCGATGATGCCTTGGTGGTTTTTTAAGGCAGCGGCATTGATCTCGGGGATGACGAGCGGTACCTCTGGATCCATCCGGAAAGCCGTGCTTTTATCGATCACCACGGCTCCTTTGGAAACGGCGATCCTAGCATATTTTTTGGATACCTCGCTCCCAGCGGCAAAAAAGACGAGATCGACACCTTCAAAAGAAGATTCCGTGAGAGGTTCTACGGTGAGAAGTTCTGAACCAAACGCGAGCGTTTTCCCAGCCGATTTTTCCGAGGCAAGGAGCTTGAGAGCTCGCAGGGGAAAAGACCGTTTTTTTAGAAGATCCAGTAGAACCTGGCCGACGGCGCCGGTGGCTCCAACGATAGCGATAGTAGGATGGGAGTTCATAAGATTTTTTTGATCCGGGTCTTTGAGGGTGCTTAAAAATTAAGTTTCTGTCGATTTTCGGGGCTTTTTGGCCGATTTTTGCATCAAAGAAAGGGGGCAATATCGGCCAAAAGCATATTGTCCCCTTTCTTTGATGCAAAAATCGGCCAAAAATCCTCCGAAAATCGACGAAAGCATAATTATTAAACACCCTCTAACTATAGCAGGATATTTCGGCCATGGGTTATGATCAGCTTCCATATTCAGAAAAAGTCATCGCAAATGCAACAATTAATCTTAAGTGCACTCGAAGATGGCGAAAAAGCGCTCAAGGTAATGAAAGAGCCTGAAAGCCTTCGTTTCATCCAAGATTCAGCGAAACTCATCGCCGAAGCGTTCAAACGGGGAAATAAATTACTCATCGCAGGCAATGGCGGAAGTATGTGCGATGCGATGCACTTTGCCGAAGAACTCACCGGCGTTTTTCGTAAATTTCGAAAAGCGCTTCCCGCGATTGCTCTTTCCGATCCGGGGCATCTCACCTGCACTGCGAACGATCTCGGCTATTCCGATGTCTTTTCCCGCTCGATCGAAGCGCTCGGCAGAAATGGAGATGTCTTTGTTGCGCTGACGACGAGCGGCAACTCAGCAAATCTTCTGCAAGCGGTCCCCAAAGCAAAAGAGATGGGACTTTCCACAATCAGCTTCCTCGGAAAAGGGGGAGGCAAACTGAAAGGTCAAAGCGATCTCGAATGGATCATCAATGGATTTATTTATTCCGATCGCATTCAAGAAGCGCATATGATGGCGATCCATATCATCATCGAACTCATCGAAAAAGAGCTCTTCGATGTTTAAAGAAAACAAATCGCCTCTGCATTTGATGCTCAGCAAGTTCTACCAGGTAGGACTTGTCTTGCGGCATCATGCGTATGACCAGGGATGGTTTGCTTCAGAGAAAGTCCCCGCTTGCGTCGTGAGCATCGGCAATATCGCTTGTGGAGGAACCGGAAAAACTCCCATCGTGCAAAAACTCGCTAAAGAACTCTCGGCTCATCGTAAAGTCGCTATCCTGATACGAGGTTATCGCGGTGGAGCCGAGCATTTTGATCCGCCTTGTCTTGTTTCAGAAGGGGATGGGCCGCTTGTCGATGCCGCTCTTGCCGGCGATGAAGCGTTTCTTCATGCGAGCGCCCTACCCGGTGTGAGTGTATGGGCGAGTAAATACCGTACTAAAGCCGCCCACTTGGCTATCGAAAATGGAGCCGAGATTATCCTTCTCGACGATGGCATGCAGCATCGTCGCCTAAAGCGCGATATCGAGATTGCCGTGATCGATGGCTGCGACGATCTCTTGAAACAGAAATTTCTTCCGTCAGGGCGTCTTCGCGATTTGCCGCAGCGCCTGAAATTTGCTCATGCCGTGATCGTTCATCATGCGCCGGAAGTTTTGGATACAGTATTCCAGCAGCTTCGAACATTTACCGATGCGCCCTTCATCGCTACGCGAATGATGCCAACGGCTGAATCGAAAAAACGGCTATCGGGGCGCAAAGTAGCGATGTTTTGCGCGATCGGAAGACCGGAGCGTTTTGAAGCGACGCTAAAAAATCTCAAGGCCGATGTCGTACTTCGCTTATGTCTTCGCGATCACAGCGAATTTGAACAGAAAGAACTTGGCCGGTTTGCTGAAGAAGCGAAAAAAGAGGGAGCCGAAGTGTTGGTCTGCACGCGAAAGGACTTCGTTAAATTGCCTTCCGCCCTCAATTTGCCGATCGTTGTCCTCGATGCCGAAGTCGGTGTCGTCGAAGGACAGAATTCTTGGGAAAATCTTCTGCAGCAAATTCTTTTGCAAACAGAACAAAGGAGAAGAGTTTCATGAACGAAATTGTCAACGTCACTCTGCCGAAACTCGGCGAGAGTATCATGAATGCGACGATTGTCCAATGGTTCAAAAAAATCGGCGATCGTGTGCAACTCGATGAAGCGCTTCTCGAAGTTTCCACGGATAAAGTCAATAGCGAGATTCCTTCTCCCGTTGCTGGAGTTTTGAAGAATATCATCGTTTCCCCCGATCAAGAAGTCGCGGTTGGCGATCTTCTTGCCGTTATCGAAGTCGGCGCCTTCGCCACATCCCATGCGCAACCTGCAATTTCTGCGCCCAAACCCTCTGCCGAGAAAAAACCGCAAGATGAAGGAATGCGCGATTTCTTTTCTCCCGCACTCCTCAAAATGGCCCGCGAAAGCGGCATCCCCATGGACGATCTCGAAAAGATCCCCACGACAGGCGGTGGTGGAAGGCTAACCAAGAAGGATCTCGAAGACTATATCGCCAAAAAAGGCCCTACGGCAGCAAAACCTTGTCCCTTGAAGACTGCCAGCGGAATGGATGTCGAGAGAGTCAAAATGAGCGGCATGCGCAAAGCGATTGCCGACAACATGGTACGCTCTTTCTATGAAGCGCCTCATGCGACGCTCATCACCGAGATCGACGTCACACCAGTTTTGGATCTGATCCATAACAACAAAGAAGAGTTTGTCAAAAAGCACAACGTCAAGTTGACGATTACGAGCTTTGTCGCAAGAGCGATCACTGCAGCGCTTAAAGAATATCCCTTCATCAATTCCTCGCTCGATCAAGACACCATCGTCGTGAAACGCTTCATCAATCTCGGCATTGCCGTGAGCGTCGATCAAGGCATCATGGTCCCTGTGATCAAGCACTGTCAAAGACTCTCTCTGGTCGAAATCGCGAGAGCCTTGCAGGAGATTTCCCATAAAGCGCGTAATAACTCCCTGCAACCGAGCGATGTCCAAGAAGGCACCATTACTCTCACGAATTTCGGTATGTCAGGAGTCGCGATCGGCATCCCCATCATCCGGTACCCGGAAGTTGCGATCATCGGCATCGGCGCGATTCAGAAAAAAGTAGCAGTCCTAGAAAATGATGCCTTTGGCATCCGTTCGATGATGCATGCGAGCTTGACCTTTGATCATCGAGTGTTGGATGGTATGTACGGATGCGGGTTTTTGAATGCGTTCAAAAACCATCTCGAAAATGATGACGAGCTCAATTAGAGGGTTCTATGCGCGAACTATTCGAAAAACAAAAAGCCTACATCGATTATTTCTTCGATGAGATCGATGAAACCCAAGCGCAAAAATTCATGGAATTTTGTCGCAATATCAAAGGGCTGATCGTCCTAACCGGTGTCGGTAAAAGCGGCATCGTCGCAGAAAAAATTGCGATGACGCTTTCCTCGACCGGAACGCGCGCTGTCCATCTTCCGCCGACGAATTTTCTACATGGCGATCTCGGCATCCTCACCCAAGACGATCTCGTGATCTTTCTCAGCAAGAGCGGAGAAACCGAGGAACTCCTCGAACTCATTCCATTCATTCGGAAAAAAGCAGCAAAGCTCGGGGCGCTCGTCTCCAATCCAGAAAGCCGTCTTGCAAAAAACGCCGATTGCTTTGTCCATTTGCCCCTCGAAAAAGAACTTTGCCCGTTTGATCTCGCCCCTACGATTTCCACCGCTATTCAGCTGCTTTTCGGCGATGCTCTTGCCATGGCTCTCATGCCAAAATCCTTCAGCATGCAGGATTATGCTCTCAATCATCCATCGGGAACGATCGGCAAAAAAACATCCGTAACCGTCGACAGCCTTATGTTCCGAGGCGACCGCGTGCCGCTCACGACAGAAAAGAGCATCCTGTCTGCTGTTCTCAATGATTTGACCGAGAAAAAGTGCGGCTGTCTCCTGGTCGTGGATGAGAATAAGCAACTCCAGGGGATTTTCACAGACGGTGATTTACGTCGCGCTCTTCAGGCGCATGGAACATCGATCATGAACAAACCCATCGGCGAACTCATGACACGCAGCGCAATCGCCATCCCTCACGATACTCTTGCTTGGGAAGCGCTCAAAGTCATGCAAAAAGATCCAAAGCGATGGATCAGCGTTCTTCCCGTGCTGCACCAAAAGCAGGTGATCGGGCTCATCCGCATGCACGACATCATCCAAGCCGGCATTGCATAATTTAATTCCAGAAATAGTATAACCTTCCAGAAACATCTGTTGGACAGGTCGCTGCATGGTTTTTTCCGATTTTACGCTTGCACATTTTCTCATCATCACCATCTTCTGTATCGGCTACGCCGCGATCATCGCTGAGCATTATCTGAAGGTCAATAAAACCTCAGTTGCGCTTTTCGTCGCGATCATCTGCTGGAGCATCTTTTTTGTTTTCAAGGCTCCGCCTCTCGATTTAGAGCTGCAACGTCTCGAACATCATGTGATGAGTATCGCCCAAATCATTTTCTTCCTGATCGGTGCGATGACCATCGTCGAAATAATCGATGCACACAAAGGATTCCGCATCGTTACCGAATGCATAAAGACGACTTCGCCAAGAAAACTATTGATCATCGTAGCCATCCTCACCTTTTTTCTTTCCTCTGTCCTCGACAACCTTACGACGACGATCCTAATGATCTCCTTGCTGCGCAAACTCATTCCTATCGCAAAAGAGCGTTTTACGATTTGCTGTGTCGTCGTCATCGCCGCCAATGCCGGCGGCGCTTGGACGCCGATTGGGGATATCACCACCACGATGCTTTGGATCGACGGACGACTCTCTTCTTGGGCTGTGATCAAGGCTCTTTTCTTGCCCAGTCTCATTTCTCTCGCGGTTCCAGTGGGCATCTATTTGTGGAGGTCCAAAGGACGCTTTCAAATGGAAAAGCCTGAAAAATCTAAGGAAAAAATTCATGGATCGACTCTAGTTCTTTGCCTTGGTGTGCTTTCTTTAGTCGGTGTCCCCGTTTTCAAGGGTGTCACCGGTTTGCCCCCGTTCATGGGAGTCATAATCGGACTGGGAGTTTTATGGATTGTGACCGATATTCTCCATCGAGGCGAGGATGACCGGATGAATCTTAAAGTGCCCCACATCCTCACCAAAATCGATATCGCCGGCATTCTCTTCTTCCTTGGAATTTTACTCTGTGTCGATGCTTTGGAAGTGACCGGAATTCTCAAAAATATTGCTACCTACTTCGATCATGCCATCCACAATCAACCGACCATTGCGCTTTTGATCGGATTCATCTCCGCCATCATCGATAACGTGCCTCTCGTCGCTGCGACCATCGGCATGTACCCTCTTTCGCAGTATCCCATGGACGACACCCTGTGGCATATGATCGCCTATGTTGCAGGCACAGGAGGAAGCCTTCTCATTATCGGCTCTTCTTCAGGGGTGATCCTCATGGGTATGGAAAAAATTGATTTCATCAGCTATATGAAAAAAGCAACGCTGCCCGTCTTGATCGGGTTTCTCGCTGGTTTCGGAGTTTATCTACTTTTGAGGTGACCATGAAGATCCCTACAGTTTCCTTGACTCGATCGGTAAAAATTCCCCTTGTCGGTCTAGGAACTTGGGATATTCGCGGAGCCGAAGGCACAAAGACCATACGGCTTGCGTATGAACTCGGCTATCGTCACCTCGATACTGCCTCTGTTTACGAAAATCACAAAGCAATCGGAAAAGCTCTAAAAGACCTTCCTCGAGAGGATATGTTCCTTACCTCAAAAATTGCAACGAAGCAAATCGACGTCAAGAAGGTAGAAAAAAGTGTCGAAAAGGCCTGCGATCTGGCGCTGAAAGAACTCGGGACCGATTATATCGATCTCTACCTTCTTCACTGGCCCGACCGCTCCTTGCCCCTTCCAGAGATCCTGAGCGCGATCGCCGGACTCATTGCCAAAGGTAAAATTCGATGTATGGGGGTCAGCAATTTCGCTATTGGCCATCTTCGCGATGCCTTGAAAAAGAAGGTTCCCATCGTCGCAAATCAGGTTGAATTTCATCCCTACCTCTATCAGAAAAAACTTCTCGATTATTCCAAGAAACACGGCATCAAGCTCATCGGCTACCGTCCCTTGGGCATGGGCCGGGGGGGACTTTTGCAAGATCCGGTTATTGCAAAGATCGGTAAGCGCCACGAAAAAAGCCCTGCCCAGGTCATCTTACGGTGGTTTGTCCAAAAAAAAATCCCCGTGATCTGCAAGGCTGCTAAACCATCCCATCTAAAAGCCAATATCGATATTTTCGACTTCGATCTTAGCGACAAGGAACTGGCCTCAATCGATGGTCTTAACTGCGATAAACGCTTATGTGCTGCCGGCTGGGACGATTTTAACTACGTCTAGCGCCATCCATTTCTTCCCTTGCCCAGCAAGGTTGAGAAAATCAATTCATAAAAGTTTTGCGGAAAATGAGCGGCTTCTGTATGTTTTACCCTACCTTTCAATAAAAGGTCGGAAAGACCGAAAATGTTGAAAGTGTATAGCTAAGGCGAGACCTGGCAATCGATATTTGGACAATGTGAGAGAAGTGATGTGACAGAAGCTTGTGCAAGCTAAGCAAGAGATTGTTTAGATTGCCTGTTAATGAAGAATAACTATTTCAAACCTCAAAAATTTTTTTTTGAGAATTTGATCTTGGTTCAGATTGAATGCTGACAGCGTGGATGAGGCATGCAAGTCGAACGAAGTAGAAGGGTAACCTGCTACTTAGTGGCGGAAGGGTTAGTAATACATGAATAACCTACCTCTAACCTGGGGATAACGGCTGGAAACGGCCGCTAATACCGAATGAAGCGAACATGGGGAATCCCAAGTTCGTTAAAGTTGGGGCTACCGAAAGGTACCTTGCGGTTTGAGAGGGGTTCATGGGATATCAGCTAGTTGGTGTGGTAATGGCGCACCAAGGCTAAGACGTCTAGGCGGATTGAGAGATTGACCGCCAACATTGGGACTGAGACACTGCCCAGACTCCTACGGGAGGCTGCAGTCGAGAATCTTTCGCAATGGGCGAAAGCCTGACGAAGCGACGCTGTGTGAGCGATGAAGGCCTTCGGGTTGTAAAGCTCTTTCGCCTGGGAACAAGAGAAGGTGGCAAATAGCCATCTGATTTGAGGGTACCAGGTAAAGAAGCACCGGCTAACTCCGTGCCAGCAGCTGCGGTAATACGGAGGGTGCAAGCATTAATCGGATTTATTGGGCGTAAAGGGCGCGTAGGCGGATGAGCAAGTTAAGTGTGAAATTCCAAAGCTCAACTTTGGAGCTGCACTTAAAACTGCTCAACTAGAGGATTGGTGGAGGAAATGGAATTCCACGTGTAGCGGTGAAATGCGTAGATATGTGGAAGAACACCGGTGGCGAAAGCGATTTCCTAACTTATACCTGACGCTGAGGCGCGAGAGCAAGGGGAGCAAACAGGATTAGATACCCTGGTAGTCCTTGCCGTAAACGATGTATACTTGATGTAATTAGGCTCAACCCTGATTGTGTCGTAGCTAACGCGATAAGTATACCGCCTGGGGAGTACGCTCGCAAGGGTGAAACTCAAAAGAATTGACGGGGGCCCGCACAAGCAGTGGAGCATGTGGTTTAATTCGATGCAACGCGAAGAACCTTACCTGGATTTGAAATACAGAGGAAGTTAGCAGAGATGTTAACGCTCGTAAGGGCCTTTGTACAGGTGCTGCATGGCTGTCGTCAGCTCGTGCCGTGAGGTGTTGGGTTAAGTCCCGCAACGAGCGCAACCCTTATCATTAGTTGCCAACGCGAAAGGCGGGGACTCTAGTGAGACTGCCTGGGTTAACCAGGAGGAAGGTGAGGATGACGTCAAGTCCGCATGGCCTTTATATCCAGGGCTACACACGTGCTACAATGGTCGGTACAGAAGGCAGCGAAACCGCGAGGTGGAGCAAATCCCCAAAACCGATCTCAGTTCAGATTGTAGTCTGCAACTCGGCTACATGAAGTTGGAATTGCTAGTAATGACGTGTCAGCAACAACGTCGTGAATACGTTCCCGGGCCTTGTACACACCGCCCGTCACATCATGGGAGTTGGTTTTACCCGAAGTCGCTGACTTAACCGCAAGGGAAGAGGCGCCTAAGGTAAGGCCGATGACTGGGATGAAGTCGTAACAAGGTAGCCCTACCGGAAGGTGGGGCTGGATCACCTCCTTTTAAGGACTATAGAACATCTTCGGATGTTCTTAGGTTGAGATAAGCTTCTCGTCCACATCACTTCCCTCACGTTGTTTAAAACAACGATTCGTTATCTTGAAAATCATAATCAGAAGACAATATCCTCAAACGCATGTGAGTAAGAAAGTAAATATGGTAATTCTACAAGTTACCAAAAGTTGAACTCGGAAAGGTCCGAGTCAATTTCACTGAATGAAAATGGCGCTTGAGAGAGTATTCAAACACATTGTGAATTAGGTGTGTGAGGCGATAAGAGTAAGCGTTTTTATGGCACTGACACAAACGTGCATCACTGGTAACGGTAATGCATGATAAAATTGTTTTGTGATCAAGTTGTTAAGAGCTGTTGACGGATGCCTTGGTATTGTAAGGCGAAGAAGGACGCGTTAACCTGCGATAATCTCCGGCGAGTTGGTAAAGAGCTGCGACCCGGAGGATTCCGAATGGGGCAACCCGGTGGGAGTAACATCCCGCCATCTTGAGTTGAATACATAGATTCAAGAAGCGACACCTGCCGAAGTGACACATCTCAGTAGGCAGAGGAAAAGAAATCAAACGAGATTCCCCGAGTAGCGGCGAGCGAAACGGGAAGAGCCTAAACCGAAGAGTTTTCTCTTCGGGGTTGTAGGGCCTGACATTTAGTGGAAGATGTTTAGCAGAATCATCTGGAAAGATGAGCAACATAGGGTGATAGCCCCGTATGCGAAAGACATTGACCATGAGACAGGTACCTGAGTAAGTCCGGACACGTGAAACCCGGCCTGAATCTGGGGAGACCACTCTCCAAGGCTAAATACTAGACAATGACCGATAGTGAACCAGTACCGCGAGGGAAAGGTGAAAAGAACCCCTGTTAGGGGAGTGAAATAGAACCTGAAATCAACAGCTTACAAACGGTCGGAGGCCTATGGCCCTTTTAGGGCAAAGGCTAACGGCGTGCCTTTTGCATGATGAGCCAGCGAGTTATGTTATATGGCGAGGTTAAGGGACTATCGTTCCGGAGCCGAAGCGAAAGCGAGCGTGAATAGCGCGAATTTAGTCGTATGACATAGACACGAAACCAAGTGATCTATCCATGGCCAGGATGAAGCAAGGGTAACACCTTGTGGAGGTCCGAACCAGTGTCTGTTGAAAAAGCCTTGGATGAGCTGTGGATAGGGGTGAAAGGCTAATCAAACTTGGAGATATCTTGTACTCTTCGAAATAACTTTAGGGTTAGCCTCAAAGAAAAATTGTCAGGGGTAGAGCACTGGATCCACGAGGGGGGCTACCGCCCTACCGAAGGGAACCAAACTCCGAATACTGACAATAACTTTGGGAGATAGACTGTGGGGGATAAGCTTCATAGTCAAAAGGGGAACAGCCCAGATCGTCGATTAAGGCCCCAAATTCCATGCTAAGTGTGTAAGGAAGTGAAGTTTCAAAGACAGTTGGGATGTTGGCTTAGAGGCAGCCATCATTTAAAGAGTGCGTAACAGCTCACCAATCGAGAGACTTTGCGCCGATAATATACGGGACTAAAGCATGGAGCCGAAATCACGGGTGCTTATCGTAAGATAAGCGCGGTAGGAGAGCGTAGTATAGGCAGAGAAGATGTACCGTAAGGAGCATTGGAGCGTATACTAGTGAGAATGCATGGCATGAGTAAACGATAAAGGAAGTGAAAATCTTCCTCGCCGAAAACCTAAGGATTCCAGGGTCAAGCTCGTCTTCCCTGGGTTAGCCGGTACCTAAGTCCAGGCAGAAATGCGTAGGCGATGGAAAGCAGGTTAAATATTCCTGCGCCGCCGTAGACTATGACAATGGGGTGACGAAGTAAGTTAAATGTGCGGACTATTGGATGTCCGTTTGGTCATGAGACAGGCTAGTTGGTAAATCCGCTAGCGTAACGTTAGGTGATCGACAAGGGGAACCTTCGGGGGAACCGATGACATGGCGCGATACTTCCAAGAAATAACCTCTAGTCGTCGAAGGCGACCGTACCAAAACCGACACAGGTGGGTGTGAAGAATATTCTCAGGCGCGCGAGATAACTCTCGTTAAGGAACTCTGCAAATTATCCTCGTAACTTCGGGAGAAGAGGAGCCTTTTTTTGTTACTAGTTAACTCTAGTGGCGAGAAGAGGCCGAAGAGAAATGGCCCAGGCGACTGTTTAACAAAAACACAGCACTATGCGAAGTCGTCTAAGACGAAGTATATGGTGTGATGCCTGCCCAATGCCAAAAGGTCAAAAGGAGATGTTAGCCCGTAAGGGCAACGCATCGAATTTAAGCCCTGGTGAATGGCGGCCGTAACTATAACGGTCCTAAGGTAGCGAAATTCCTTGTCGGGTAAGTTCCGACCTGCACGAATGGCCTAACGATCTGGGCACTGTCTCAACGGGAGACTCGGTGAAATTGTAGTAGCGGTGAAGATGCCGTTTACCCGCAACAAGACGGAAAGACCCCGTGAACCTTTACTATACTCTGATATTGGCTTCTGATTCTCCATGTGTAGGATAACTAGGAGACAGTGAAAGTGGCCCGTCAGGGTTGCTGGAGTCAACGTTGAAATACTAGTCTTGGAGAGTCGGAAATCTAACATCAGCCTGTGAAACCAGGCGATGGACAATGTCAGACGGGTAGTTTGACTGGGGCGGTATCCTCCTAAAGAGTAACGGAGGAGTCCAAAGCTTGCCTCATCGTGGTTGGCAATCACGAAACGAGCGTAAATGTATAAGGCAGGTTAACTGCGAGACCAACAAGTCGAGCAGATACGAAAGTAGGGATTAGTGACCCGGCGGTAGAAAGTGGAATCGCCGTCGCTTAACGGATAAAAGGTACTCCGGGGATAACAGGCTTATCGCCACCAAGAGTTCATATCGACGTGGCGGTTTGGCACCTCGATGTCGACTCATCACATCCTGGGGCTGGAGAAGGTCCCAAGGGTTTGGCTGTTCGCCAATTAAAGTGGTACGCGAGTTGGGTTCAAAACGTCGTGAGACAGTTTGGTCCCTATCTGTTGTGGGCGTAGGATACTTGAGAAGAGCTGCTTCTAGTACGAGAGGACCGAAGTGGACGAACCAATGGTGTGCCGGTTGTACTGCCAAGTGCATAGCCGGGTAGCTATGTTCGGAAAGGATAAGCGTTGAAAGCATCTAAACGCCAAGCCTCCTTCAAGATAAAGTATCCCAATGAGACCCCCTGAAGATTACAGGGTTGATAGGTTAGGTGTGTAAGCGCGGCAACGCGTTGAGCTGACTAATACTAATAGGTCCACTGGCTTGATCACTTTTTTTTACCTCATCGGCCTGGGTCTTAGAAATAAGAACCAAGTCCATGAGGAAGTGTAAGCCAAGAAATGAATGCTTGAATTGCTTCATGACATCTAACAACGATGTTAAGAGCTCTCTTAAGCGTCATTTTCAATCAGTGAGTTTTTACTCACATAAAGTTACTGACAAAGTGAGGACTTTTACGAAGGATTTGCGAGCAACGATAAACGCAAAGACACGTAAAAGGGACACTTTGTTGTTATTGTCTTCTTGGTGGTTATAGAGAGAGGGAAATACCTGATCCCATTCCGAACTCAGAAGTCAAGCCTCTCGTCGCCGATGGTACTATACTCAAGAGTATGGGAGAGTAGGTAGCTGCCAAGTTTTTCTCTGGCCCCGATTACTGAAAAGTCATCGGGGCCTTTTTTATTTCACTTACGCCATTTTTGTTAAAAATATAATTACTTTATATTAAAGTATTTATTTGTAGTTGAGAAATCTTTCGCCTGAGATCTGATAATTCGCTATAATTGCCGGCACTATGGCAATTAACAATTTTCCTATCATCGGTTCTATCTATCAGTGGTGGATCAACTATTCACCAAGACAGGACTTGGAGCAGCTCAGGGAGCAATTTAAGACGCCTGCTACGATCCAAAAGCCGCAGATCCAGAGAACTGTCCAGCTTCTAGAGACTTGTAAAGCCAATGCGGCGCTGAAAAAAGAAGCAGGGGCTTTAGAAAGAGCCTATTTTACCTATCTCAAGAAATCTGGAAGAAGTGTGCCGAAGGCTTATCAATGCAAAGAAAATTGCGATCTTGCCCAAACATTTGCCAAACTCGGTATAGGCCACACTTTTTTTGCGCAATCATCCCGAATTCCTCTCGATTGCGCGTAAGCAATTTTGGCAGCACTACTTTCCTTTTGTGCATCTTCCCCTAAAAATGCAGGGCGACCAACTTTTTCTGCCTTTTGAATCTCGAGAAAATAGCGGCAAGTTTTCTTGGAAGTCGTGGTCGCATATCAAAGAACAGAATTTAGAAAATTTCCGTATTACCTATCGAGGCTTTGCAAGCGGCCATCCCGATCGCTGGCGTCATTTGGTTCCTTTGAAAACAGTCGAAACAGGCAAGTTTGCGATGCAGTTCGTGACATCATGTCCCGCAGGCCGCAGTCTGCCGAGCTCGATCGATTTCAAGGAGACGGGCCATAGTTTCATGCAGATCATCATTCCGAAAACTGCCAGTCAAGCAGAAGTGTTCTCGGTAGGCTACTATCCTCGTAACCTCGACGATTTAGGGCTTCGCCTTTTTAAAACAGTGCCCGGCGTCTACCGCAATCACGATTCCAATGTATCGCGCATTCAAGCGAGGCAGGTAGTGCCGATCGTGAAACAATATGTGTTTGAAAACGATCGCAAAGGCAATCCCTCTCTATATTCCATCGTCGAAAATATGGGACCCATCTCTAGGGCGTTAAGAGCCCAGGGAAAAACTTGTTCTTCGATCTCGATGTGCCAGATCAATAAAGCGATGCTCGAGAAAAATGAACCTGAGCTCGACCGAATTCTCATCGAGCTCACCGAGATCCGCGAACTTTGTGCAAAAGGTAAAATCTCGATAGCGAATCGTCCGATGTCGAGAGACAGAAAAATTGCCGTGATGATGCAACGCTTCGAACAAGCTCAAGGCAAACATCTCTATCATGCTTTAGGCGCCAATTGCACATCGGTCGCTTATCGAGAAGAGGCCTTTGCTGTAGCATTTCTCGATGCGAAAAGGGATTTTCAGAAGGCCGTGCGCGTCTTCGAAAGTCAAGTCGATCTGCGCGATCATCAGGTAGGGATTTTGGATCGGATTGGCGATGTCATTGCGAGGATTTTCTTGCATCTTTTCGCAGCGCTACCTTTGACAGGGCCGCTGTTGGGAATCGGCAGCACGCATCCTGATGCGAAACATTTAGCGGGAAGAAGTAAAACGCTTGTGCCTTCCGTGCTTTCCGAAACGGCTTTTGCGACGCACCAAATGCTAATCGCTCCCTTTGCAGCTAGACCGGCATTCCCTGCAGGGGCAATTCTATCGCGCGATCATCCTCCCATCGATCCGCCTGGGATTTTCTCACGTATACGCTATCTGTGGAACCGCAGCCATCTTCTAAAGCCGCACTTCTAAACAACTGCAGGTGTTTTCATAAGAGCTTGTAAATCGCTGAGTGAAGAGCGACGAAGCAGGATATCTAATTCTTCGCGGGGTTGATCCAATACACGTTCGTGGACCTTTTCATAGGCAAGCGCGGTTCCATAAAGAACCGAGCGGATAGTGTTGCGACCGACTTCTTGAGTCAACGCGGCTCCGGTCTTAAGGAAAAATCGAAGTAGCGGATCTGATTCATTATGCGCACGATGCCTTAAGCTTCTCGCTTGATTATCCAAGAATTCATGGGCGTCCTCGATACTTTCTATAAGGGATAATCCCATTTTTGCCGCCACGAGCTTCCATGGAACAATCGGCGGTACATTCTCCTGTATCGCAAGCGCTGTCTGTGTCGCGGGGTTGGGAGGAGAAACGACCTCTGGTTGGTAGGCGACTACGTCGCGATCGATCATTTTCAGCCTGTGATGGATCTTTTTTTCTTAGAGGCATCTGGAGGCGATCGACGACAATGATTTCTAAAGAATGCATCCCAAGATATTTAGGAAGTTTCGCTCTGTTCGCAGATGCAATACTTACCCTGCTTTTGGATCAAGGCGGGATAGCGCACGGGCTTTGTCGTAAATGTGGAGGGCCACTCTGCAAACGAAGGATCCTCTTCTAATTCGGCGGGGATTTCTTCTAAGTTTGCAATTTGGCCCGGTTTGAATGTTGCCTTTAGAGTAGCGAGGATTTTTGGCGGCAGTTCCAAATTTATCGCCTTGTTTTCGATATGGAGCAGCTTTCTCAATTCGGCCACCGACAACTTCTTTTTGGGAGCCAAAAGGGAAACAAGAATAGAAATATGAAACGAACGCCTTCCATCATGCAGTACCGATACTTCATATGCGACTCTGAAAGCATCGATGACGCTTCGGGCGATAAGATCTTCGCGTCTTTGGCCTCCACTATCCCATTGAGAGCTGATCTCGCTCCAATTCCATTGCGTTACGATTTCAGTGATGTTGACCACCGCAACTGCGCGTCCGGTGACGGGATTCGGCGGCGCAATGGCGTGAATGATGGGAATGCCATCCGAAGCAAGTTGCCAAGCGAAGGTTCTTGGGCTCACCGTGGGATTCCGCAGATATTGCTGAATATTATCGCTTAAGTTGACTGCATTCGGAGCTGCGAAAGCTAGAGATACCGCAGTAGAAGCCATAGAGCACCTATTTCGGGCAATAATGGTACTGGATTTCCGGTATCTTTAGAATTAGAGATTATTTTTTAGAGCGTCGTGAATTTGCAATAGAACCGATTCATCCAGAACGAAGGAACGGTCATAGGGAGCATAGTTTTTTCCCCAACGTGAATCATGAAAGACCACACCGGCAAATTCACGCGGTTCTTTATAGCGGGGAACGAAATGGACATGGATATCGGGGGAAACATTGCTCAAGGCCGCATAGTTCATTTTGTCGGGTTGAAAAAGGGTCTTAAGCGCGAGTTTAATTTTTTTGCCGATCAGGAAAAATTCGTCTCGAACTTCTCCATCGATCGCTAGAAAATCTTCAACATTTTGCTCTTTGAGGAGCACGAAGACTCGACCGAGATAACACTGGTTTTCATGCAGGAAAACATCCCAGTGTTTAAAGGATTTTATTTTAAGTTGAGTGTAATCCATAGAATTCCTGAGTAAAAAAAAACACCGTTCGGGTTCCGAACGGTGTTTCGCATGAGTGCAAACTCAGCGAGAAAGAAGCAGACTAGCGCTGATGACGGCGCGGTCTGTCTCCTCCTTGGCCACCCCAACGATCTCCACCGGAGTTGTTGTTGAAAGAACGCTCACGGCGCTCTTCAGGACGTGCTTCATTGACGATCAGCGTGCGTCCACCGAACTGCTTGCCGTTGACTCCATCGATCGCTTTCTGTGCCTCATCAGCGGAAGCCATTTCGACAAATCCGAAGCCTTTAGATTGGCCAGTGAATTTATCAGTAATGATACGCGCAGATTCTACAGTACCAAAGCCTGCGAAAATATTGCGCAGCTCATCTTCCGTGACGCTGTAAGGTAGACTACCTACGTACAGCTTTTTACTTTTTTGCATAGTTTGACTCATGGGAAAAAAATTCTCCTAAAAAACTTTCAAATGACGCCTCACATGTTTTCATATGAGCGCCTACTTCTACTCAAGCCACAATTGGCCAAAGCAAACAAACATGAGAGAACGAGCTCTCAAGAAATAATTGGAATTGGATCTTGGGGAACAAAGGTACACGCAAGAAACTAGCCTCAACTATCTAAGCCTAATCTTATCACAAGGCATCTTTGACAGACCAGGGAATTATTTCCAAGGGGTTACGATGTCTCTATGAAGTCGCAACCTACGAATCCTTAGCCAGTTAGCGGGATTTGGACGCAAGTCGATAAGGACGAGAAGTCTAGGGAAAAGGGCCGGTTTTGGCCCTTTTAGAGCGCTTGGGGAAAACCCCCTAAAATAGGCTGCTTTTGGGCACTTTTGAAAAACCCCAAAAAACGGCTGTGGCATATGCCTGCGAGAAATTTTTTTCAAAAAAATGTTGCGCAATATTTGCAAGACGACCTATGGATACTTGGGTATCGAACGTTTTTCAATTGTGAGGAAACGAAGTATGAACCTGAAAGAAACATCGCATCATCTGATGAAACTCCTAGAAACGTGCGTGAAAGATCTCCACAAAGCCAATGCGGGCAATAAAGCTGCGGCGCAAAGGGTACGCACAGGTTCGATCAAACTGGAAAAATGCGCGAAAAGATATCGCAAAGACTCGATTACCGCTGAGAAAAAAGGCCTCTTTAAAAAACCTTCAAAGTCTAAAGGCAAAAAACACAAAGGCAGAAGAAAAGGCAAAAGATAATTTTTTTTATGAGAACGCTGCCTGAAATCTTCTAGGCGCGTTCTCCTCTTCTTGCAGGAAGATTCTTTCCTGAAGTACACTCTTTGGCATGTCGGTAAATCCCCTTTCTTTAATCGTCGAACGTTTCAATGCCAAAGGACGTCCCATTTCTCATTTTCGCAAAGAGGATGGGCAATCAATTCAAGTAGAACTCTCTCATGGACTCCCTGGCGATGTCGTTCTTGCAGAGATTGGAAGGTCGCGCCGCGGCAAGGCCCGCGCCAAGATTCTCGAACTCCAGCAGCCTTCTAAAGATCGTATAGAAGCTCGCTGCAAGCATGCGGAAAGCTGTGGAGGATGTTCATGGCAGCCCCTGGATTATGACGCCCAGCTCGCCATAAAGCAGCAGCAGATCGAAAAGCTATTCGCACCCTATCTAGAAAGCATTGAACGGATTCTTCCGTGTCCATCGATTTGGGCCTATCGCAATAAAATGGAATTTACTTTTTCCCAAGATCGCGCAGGTGAAAAATATCTTGGCCTGATGCTCAGGATGGGAAAAGGGCGTGTTCTGAATCTGCAAGAATGCGCTATTTGCGATCCCTGGATGTTTGGAGCATTAGAAGCAACGCGCGAATGGTGGCAGCAGACAATTTTTTTGGCTTTTTCTCCGCATAAAGATCTAGGGAGCTTGCGCACCCTTACTCTTCGCGATGGAAAACGGACCGGGGATAAAATGGCGATCCTCACGGTTTCCGGCCGCCCAGAATATGCCGTTTCGAAGAAAGCGATCGATGCGTGGGTAAAAATCCTTTTGAGCAGATTCCCTGAAATCAGCTGTTTTGTGCGGGTCCAACAAACAGGCAAAGGGATGCCGACCCAATTTTACGAACTCCATCTTTCAGGCAAAGACCATATCGATGAAATTCTCTATATCGAAGAAAAACCTTTGAAACTCACTATCAGCCCGCAGTCTTTTTTTCAGACCAACACACTACAAGCGGAAAGGCTGTATTCCGAAGCTCTGCGCGATCTTTCAGAAGAAGAGCATGTAATCGACCTCTATGCCGGTACAGCGACGATCGGCATGGCGCTTGCTAGAAAGGCAAAGAAGGTCACTGCCATCGAACTCAATCCCTATGCTGTCCTCGATGCCAAGGAGAACCTCAAAAACAATGGTATCGAGAATCTCGAGATCATCAAAGCCGATGCGGCCGTCGCCTTGAAAGAGCTTCTTGCACGTCCCGACCTCGTTTATCCAAGCATGATCGTCGTCGATCCACCACGCGAAGGGCTTGGGCCAAAAGCTCTAGAACCGGTACTCGCCCTCAAGCCTCAAAAACTTCTTTACATCTCTTGCAACCCGACGACGCAGGTCGCCGATATCGAGGTCCTCGTCAAAAACGGCTACCGTGTTATTCGTATTCAACCCGTCGATCAGTTTCCGCATACCCATCACGTCGAAAACATTACTTGGCTAATTAAAGATAGATAGCTGATCGTCAAAGATTTAGCTTTCGACTTGCTTTCCTGCCCTTTTTACGGCATGCTTACGGTCTGAATTTCTTGAAATCCACAGGTAACAACTATGAAAAAAATCTTTGCTTTTCTTCCCGTAGCTATGCTTTCTAGCGTATCGCTCTTTGCTGATGGCGCGCCCGCAGCCACAGGCGGCGGCGGCAACATGATGCAGACGGGACTTATGCTCGTTGTCGCATTGCTCTTCTTCTATTTTATCCTCTGGCGTCCAGAACAAAAACGCCGTAAAGCAATGGAGAAACAACGCAGCGGCCTGAAAAAAGGCGATCGCGTAACAGCAATGGGAATCGTTGGAACGGTAGCCCGTATCAACGAAAACTCTGTTGTTTTGAAGATGGTTGAAGGCGCTAAGATCGAAGTGCTAAAAAGCGCTGTAACTGAAGTACAGCCTGGCACAGAAGAAGACGCGAAAAAAGTCGAAACTGCCGAGCAGACCTAATTTTTTGGGGTCGGGATTACTTAACTGTCTCGACCCATCTTTGATAGTAGGCCATTTTTCTTCCCGTATGTTCAGTTTTCATGAGAAGCACGCGATCTCTGGTATGAGGCGCTTTAACGCTCAGTTCTTCCAGAGCGCGTAATTCATCGCCTGTAATACCTGTTAAGAGTTGTCTGCGGATCTGTTCTGTCAGCTGGATCTCCGCTAATCTTGGCATCCCGATTTCTTTTGCAGCTTCCTCTTGGATTTGCCTTAAAGTCTTTCCTTTTATGGAGAATGCCGGCTTGCGGCTTCTTACGACATTTTTGAGAAGGCGCCTTGCGATCTTATCGGCTGCATCCGTAGCTGCATAATATTTTTCGACGACAGCTTGCCTTGCATTGACAGCGCCGAGGAAACCTTCACGGGTATTAGCAGCACCGAAGACAACAGGTTGTCTGTCCCAAGGACCGCGGCGTCTTCGGATGGCCTGATAGACATCGTTGGCTGTCGCTACTTGGCTTGGATCTCGAGGGCCATCGGTCAAATTAAAGAAGATGAGCTGATCGATAGAATTAGCGGCTCCAAATAGGCTATAGCGGCCGAAATCGCCGCCTTGCTGGTTGCTGCTATCGTAAAGCATGATCGTGATGGCATCGGGATCAGCGTGTTCTTCTTTCCCAATGACGCCATCGATGACATGAATATCTTTTCCTCGGTTTGGACCTGCAGAATGAGAATCATGGAAGATGATGTGCGTATGTTTATCAGGGAAACATGCATGGATCATTTTCCATAGATATTCATTGAAGTTGGCTTCTGTGAAGCGGACTCCAGGGAAGATCATCTGCAGAGCATCGGATTTGCCTTTGAGCTTCTGTAATCCTGCCTTGATAGCAGCTTGGACGTTATCCGCCGTAAAGGCTTCTACTGGCGCCTTGTGGTAATCGATCTCGTCGAAATGCGCTTTTCGTTTAGGTGGCAAGGTCATCGCGAAAGCTTGGTCTTCTTTGAAAAGTTGGAGGATCAGGTCTTCTAATTGCTCCGGCTGTTTATCTTTGGACTGATTCTGGAAATGCTCGAGTCTGGCAACTTTTACTCCGAATTTCTTCTGCTTTCTCTCGGACAAACTGCAACTCAGCTTCGAGATTTTCTATCTGCGGAGTCAGTTCATCGCCCTCATAGGGACCTTGGAGATCCTTGCTTGGAGTCAATACAGCTTTTTTGAGCTGAGCTAAGCAATCGAGGATTTCGTGAGAAGACTGTATTAGCTTTTGAGATTCGGCTTTATAAGCGATAAGAGCTTCTCTTGCGGCGCTATTATGACGAGCCTCGGCTTCGAGACTAAGAATACGGGCTTGGACTCGATTCAAAGGCGCTTGGAAAAATTCCATAGCTTTGTTGAATGCAGCAAGAGAATCTTTTTGAGGAGCGTGCTTAACAAGTTCGAATTGATTAGAAATGGTCGTTGATCGAAGTGTAATACTCACTTGCTTGAATAGAGCTGGAACTACTCCATTTTGATACTGTTCGAACTGTCTTGAAAGATCGGCGATTTTCTTTTGCTTTGTTCTCTTTTTAAGATCGGGAAGCGCCGCTTCTCTATCTTTTGAAAGGCGTTCAAGTTCTTGAGAAACTCTTTGCTCTTCTTTTCTATACATTTCATAGAGTCGTCCAAAAAACTCACCTTGCAGTCCAAGCGAAACAGCGGGAACTACTGGTGTCGCTGTCATCGATAACCATTCCACAGGATCGCGGTGGCCTTTACCATCATCGAGGATGATGCGTACGCGAGAACGCTCTTCATCGGCATAATTTGCACTTTCAGGAACGAGTTTATGCGCCTCATCGACGAGGACGACAGTGTCCCGTTTCATGACGGGGATGACGATATCTCCGGAAAATTGCTCGAGTTTATGTGTGATGATGCCATCGATATCGACTTTCGTCGCAAAAGGACTTACCCAGACGACATCAGGCTGATCCCTTCCGAAAAGTCTACGAAGCAGCTGCAGAGTAAAGTCGGCAGTGTCGGTCTTGCCGGCCCCTGCATCTGCATAAATCGCCGCGCGCCTTTTCATGAGGACGAGCTCGCTCACGTTCTTTGCCCAGCCTACTTGTTTTGCGGTCAATGGAGAGCCTCTTAACTTCCTATGGGCACGTAAGGTATTCGTGATCTCGAGAAGACGGCTTGCTCTCTCAGATCCGGTTATGGGTTGTTTCTGGCCGCCGGGCTGCAGCGTGAGCATCCAATCCCATTCTTCAGGATGAGCGAAAACTCTTTCACTTCCACGGGCATTGGGCGGTTCGCGCCATTTTCCGATTGCTGAGTGCCAGTACACAAGGCGGGCAAGAATTTGCGCTTCTTTCCCATCCTCTTGCTTTAGGACATCGTCGATGACGACAGGCAGAGCGGAATCGAGCGCTTGTTCGATGATCACTTTACCGGATATACGTGGATCGCTGGTAGAGAGACCAGTAAGTCGACATAGCCTATTGGTAATTGCTGATTCGATGGTTTGCAGACGCTCATCCGGGTTGTCCATAATTTTTAGGGGATTTGCTCGATAGATCATTTCGAGATCCCTAAGTGTATTAGAAGCTGACATGGGCTTAAGTGTGATCGAAGCATCCGTTGTTGGATCGACGTATATAAGAAGGGTTGCGAGTTCTTTGACATCTCCCCAGCGGGAAAGATCAGCGCATTCTGCGATGACTTGAAGGATGCGGTCTTCTATATCAGCCGTTACAGCTTTCCATGGGTCAAAGTCTTTAGCATAATTTCCGCCTGTGAAATAGGCATAAGCGGGCCTTGTTGCGTCATGAATATCGCGCGTCAAGCGGCCGGTAAAATGTTTCCCTTGCGTGCGCATGAGGAGCTCAAAAGGAGAAATCATCACAGGAGCTTCGGCGGCTCTACTGCTTTTATCTGGATTCAAGATCTTGGTGTCTCCAAAAGCTGTTTCCAAAGCTTTTTTAAGACGGCTTGCAAAAAGGATTTTTAGAGGATTCGTTTCATCCGATCTAGAATCGTCTACCATCTTTGTCGCCCAAATCCAACGCTCATGGGCGCTTCCCGTTCTTCCACCATTGAGCTGCTCTTGCATGACTTTGGCGCGCTGCAGATTCTTTTTCGTGCCTTTGGCCAAGTCTTCAAGCCCATTTGCCGAGAAGGTTTTGATGATGAGATCGAGCCTATGTTTTTCCTCGTCCTCAAGATTCGGATGGCTTGTGCGGATCATCAACCAATTCTGTAAACTGATCGCGAGATCCGAATTTCGGAACGCGCCCTTACAAGCATTGGCGACAAAGATTGCAAGAAAGTAGATTTTATCGATTTCTTCCGGGTGCGTTTTCAAGAGAGTGAGCAGGGCAACAGGAGCCTTTTCTATAGTCACTCCATTTTGCTTTTTAAGAAGCATGTCGATGCGGCCTTGTTTAACGTCATCGCTGAGCGCAGCAAAGGCGGCGTCATCGATAGCGATCTCAAGAGGAGGGCCAACTTCTTGGACCTTTTCTTTTCCATCGACTTCAGCACGATCGGATAGAGGTCTTGGCGAAGAAGGATGAGGAACGGCTAGTTTTTGTCTGGCAATTTGATCAGCTTTTGCTCTTTCAAAGAGTTGTCTTCGGAGGTCGTCAATCGCCTCCTCAAGCTCTAAAATCTTTGCCTGAGCAGCGCTTAAATCTGCTTCATGATGTTTAAGCGCAGATTCCTGATGCTGGCGAGCCGCTTCGAGCGCGCTGATTTCTGTAGCTTTGCCCTTCAATTGATCTTTAAGAGCTAACATATCAGCGCTATATCTGCGTTTCTCTTCGGCCAATAAGGCTTTGTATCTCTCTAAATCTGCATAGACAGCTCGTAAGCGTTCTTCGACTTGAGTATGCTGCTGTGTTTTCTTATGAAGATCAGCGGTAAGCCCGGAGATTCTCGTTTCGAGACGCGTCGTTTCTTGTTCTTTCATCCTGATCAATTCATGTGCTTCGTCAAGCTCAGCAGAAGCTGCTTGCAACTCTGCAACTTGTGCTTCTAACTCATGGATGCGGCGTTCTTTTTTAGCATTTGCAGCTTGGAGAGCATCAAATTCTTGAAGTCGTGCGACTAAGCCTTTGTTCGTTTCTTCGGAAGCAGCAAGAGCTCTTACTTGCGCTCTAGAGGCTTCGCGAAGCTCTGCGATCTCGGATTTAAGAGTGCCATTTTCTGCCTCAGCAGACTGAAGTTTTCTCGTAGCTTCTACAAAGCCTTCGGCAGGACCGCGCAATCGTTCTGCTTCCTTACGGATTTCTGCAGCTTGTGCTAGAGCTTCGTCTTTTTGCCGTCTTGCAGTAGCGAGCTCTTGAGATAAAGCTTCTGTTTTCTCTTTCGAGGCGCTTGCTTGATCTCGAAGCCGGGTTTTCAGGGATGCGATGGTAGCAGTAGCTTCTGTAACTTCTTGTTCTTTGGCTCGAAGGGCTAGAGCGGTTTCTTCATGTGTTTTCGCTGCTTGCTCGAGTTTCTGCACAGCTTCGCGAAGCGTGTGGATAGTTCGCTCTTGAGAGGAATTGGTTTTTCTAAGCTCTGCTAGTACGGCAAGCTGCTGGACTAATTCAGCGCGGGCACGCTCGGATTCCGATAATGCTGTATGGTGGTCCTTGGCTTGCTGTTCGAATGTACGAATCTTCTCTCGAAGCTCTCCAGCTTCCCTTTCAGCTGTCTCAAGTCTACGGACCACTTCTTCATGGCCTTTGGCGGCGGCTTCTAATGCGCCTACGCGTTGTCGAAGAGCTGTTACTTCTCGGTCACCAGCAGCCTTGTCCTCACGCAGTTGATGAAGGTCAGTAGCAAGAGCATCGCGCTGTTTTTCTGCTTTCGTAGCTCGCTGTGTGAGAGCCTCGACCTGCTCGCCGAGTCTTTTTGCCAGGGCGCTTTGTTCCTCAAGAGCTTTTTTCGTGGCCTCAAAGGGCTCTATCTGTGCTCGCAGTCTTTCAGTTTCAGCTTGCAATTCAACGATTCTCTGTTTTTGCTGGGCATCGGATGCGCGGAGTCGATCGCGTTCTGCGAGATCGGGATCTAAGGCTTTACGCGCTCTTTCGACAGCCTCTAATGCCTCTCTTTGCCGCTGAGTTTCCTGTTCAAGGTGTTCGATTCTAGTTTGGCGTTCTCGAACTCCTCTTTCGGCTACAACAAGTTTTGCTGCTATATCTTCATGGCCTTTAGCAGCAGTTTCCAAGGCATGTACTTGATCTTCAAGTGCACGAGCATGGTCATCGACTCTACCTTTTTCCGCTCGAAGCTGCGTAAGTTCCTCGGCCAGCTTGTGGTTTTGCTCGTCGGATCTTCTTGCTTGATCTCTAAAATGTTCGACTTGCCGAGCAAGCTCTGTAGCTTCATGTTCTTTGTCGGCGAGAGCTTTGAGGGCTCTTTCTCTTGCACCGTCTGCTTCCTCCAGACGCGCTTGTACTTGTTGTACCGTTCTATCGGCTGTTTCTTTTTCTTGTTGGAGATGAGCAAATCGGGCAGCCAAATCGGCTCTAGCAACTTCAACATCTTGGAGATGGTGAAGTCGTTGCTCGAGTTCCGTGACTCGAAGGCGAAGTTGGTTAGCTTCTTCTCGAGCTTGCTGAAGATCAGGGGCAAGATGGGCGTCTCGCATTGCAGCTGCTTCTAAAGCTCGTACACGATCGTCAGCAGTGTTTTTTTTGGTTTGGAGAGCGGTAAGGCGATCGGCTAGGTCGCCGCGTTCTGCTTCGGTGGCTTCCGCACGAACGGTAAGTTCTTGAACTTGGGGACGAAGAGTTTGAAGTTCTTCGTCATTTTGCTGGAGTTGCTCGCGAGCTTCTTCCAGCTCACGTTGCAATTCCTCGGAGGCTTCCGCATTGTCGGCAGCAGCATTGCGTGGAGAATCCTCGTCAGGAGCTTCTTTTCGACTTAATGCAGCTACTTTTGCTCGAAGGTCGAGAACTTCTGCGTCGACACGTTCTTTTTGCTGCTGAAGCTCGGCAAAAGCAGCTTGAGCTCCTCTAACGTCGGTTGCTTGCTGTTTGAGCGCTGTGTATTTCTGTTTGAGTTTTTGGTATTGCCCTTCTCTTTTTTTAAGTGCGGCAATAGCTGCATCACGCTCTTCATAGGCTTGTTCTAAGAGAGCTTGGGGATCTTCATGGACTTTGTTAGAACCAAGAGATTCATCCTCGTCGGAGGGCTGTCGTGCTGCTTCTAATTCGCGGACGCGTTCTTCCAGTTCGCGAATTCTCTTTCTTGCACCTTTTAACTCTGTTTGGAGCTGACCAACTTGTCTTGCCAGGGCATCGCGTTCTTCTTCTACATGCGCAAGCAGGCCGATTCGTTTCTCAAGTGTCTCAATATGGGCTTTGAGTTTTCGCGCTTTTTTCTTGTATCGGGCAAGTTCTTCCGCCTGCGCGGCATGGTCTTCGCTTGCTTTTTCAAGAGCTCCAATGCGTTTTTTTAGCTCTTCGATTTCAGCAGTTTTTTGTTTATTTTTAACTTTGAGTGCTTCGAGCTCTTTTACTTGTTTGGATAATTCCTTAATCTTTTTATCCGCTGCTTTCAAGGCTTTTGCTTGTTGCTTTGTTTGATCTTCGAAGAAAGCAGTTTGTGTGCCGATGCTTACAACGGCTGCTTTAGCAGCTTCAAACTGTTGTTCTTTAGAGGCAAGGGCCTTCTCCACAGCTTTCAGCTTTTTGACTTGACCTTGTAAACGAAGGATCTCGGCATCAGCTTTGCCTTTTTGCGATTGAACCTCGCGAAGTTGGGCTCCTAATTTGTCGCGGGCGGCTTTATAGCCGCGGGCTTTTTCTTTAAGCTGGTTGATTTGCGCTGATAGAGCGGTATTTTGCTCTTCGGATTGTTTGAGAGCTTCGGCTGTTTCCCCGTGCTTCTGAGCGTCCGCTTGCAATTGTCGTACTTGATCGCGCAAAGCACCGAGTTCGGTGTCTTTGAGTCTATGCGTTGCTCGGAGTTGTTCGAGCTGCTGGGCAAGGATATCGCGGTGCTGATTGGCTTTGTTTAACTCTTGGAGCTGTTTTGCGAGTTTCTGTTCTAAGCGAGCTGCTTTTTGCTCGGAAGCTGCGGCTGCTTTTTGGGCTGCACGCAATTCTTCTGTTCGAGGCTTATGGCCTCTAGCGGCTTTTTCCAGATCTTTTACTTTAGCTCGAAGTCGCCTCGCATCGCGATCTGCAGCGGATTTTTGGGTTCCAAGCGTTCTAAGTGATGCTTGAGCTTGCTGGATTTGGTCTCGGATTTCCCTAAGCTCGCTAGAAGCTGCATCTAAACGTCCCTGTAAATCGCTTCGGATAGTTTCAAGCGCTTGCAGTTGATCCTGTAGAGAAGCGTTATCTTGGACTAGGCCACGGATTCGGTTGCCGATAGATTTATCGATAAGAGAATGCCAGAGCCAGTGAACAATGGCTTGCGAGCGGTCGGCTCGGCAAGGAGGCTCTAATTGATCTCCTACGAAGAGTCGTCGATAAGTTTTTAAGCGAGGTTCTAAGTCGGATCTTTTTCTCCGCCCGGGAGCATCGTAATCGAGCTGCGCGTATTTTCGTACGATACCCTGTTGGTCTTTCTCATGGAGGTATTCGAATAAGGCTTTAAAATCTTTATAAGATTCAGGAGTGATCGTCACGGCAATGGAGCCGAGTTGATTCATTAGAGCTAGCTGAAGGCATCGTGCGCGCTCGGTATTCGTAAAGCCAGAATCTAAATTGGTAAAGAGCCATTCTCCCTCGCGAGCTCTCCATTCATCCGTTTTTTGGATTTCAGGATGCATCTTATTTGCGAAGAAATAGGTGTCTTGGCGAAGGCGATCGACGAATTTGGTTGTATCATGGTCCTTTGCATAGGGTAGATCTTTGTGATTACTTACAATTGCCTCAAAGCGTTCGATGAAAGCTTGCGTAGCATCCTGATTGTCATCTGGACAAGGCTTGAAAGCATGTTCAGCCAATTGCGAAAAATCGCGATAAATATCTTGGAGATTTTTGAGATTTTTTCGGTTGCTCAGTAGCGCTTGGAGACGAGACTTATTGGTCTTTAATTGGTAGTCTAAATGTTCGAGTTCAGCAAGGTCTTTAGCGAAAGCGGGGTTACCACGAATTTTATCGCAGAGTTTTGCAAGGTGCGCTCGATGAGCATCGATCTTCTCGATCAGTTGCTGTGCTCTTCCGGCAATGGGCCTATTTTTGCGAAAATCTTCGAGAACTTTCAGTGCGGCAGAATTCAATTTGATCGCTTTCTGACGGATCTTTTGGATGCGATTGCCTAAAGCAAATTGGTCACGAGTAGCGTCATGGGTTCTACTCCGAGCAGTACCGCGAGGTCTACTATCCCTATGCGGAACTCTTCGAGAATCCCTTCGGTGGATTCGATCACTTCTGCAATCGTTATGATCGCCCCAGATATTTCGCATGATGCGCAGGATGCGTTTTGCTTCTGGGAAAAGATAAGCATCGTGACGATCGATAGTTTCATAGGTATAGCGTCTTTTTCCTCGGCCCAGGAAAGCTAGATCGATGGTGCCATCGCGATTATCGATGATCTTGAGATCGCCTCTGCGGGCAGAATGTTTGCCGAAGACATTTTCACGGACAGTTTCGCGAAAGAATTTATTGACGCGTGTAGCTAATTGCCTTTGGAGCTCATTATGCATTCTTCTGTCACAACGACTATCATCGTTGGGACAGGTCATTTCACGTCCACGAGAGTCGAGAAAGGAAAGATCCGGCCTGCTAGGCATAAGTTTTAAGCTCGATTTATTAGATTAGTTGGTAACTAGTAATAATATTAATATGAAGTAATTATAACTTAGTTATTACATATATTCAATGTTATAAGACTGTGTAATTTAATAATTTACTTGACATGACTTTTTGTAACTGACTGATTTCTAATAGGTTCGGCTGAAGATTTTTTTAACAACTTCAATATTCAAAAAATATCTTACTAACCGACTGATACCTAGTTGGTTAGGTAAGTTAAAATTAGAAGGATTTTGACCGTATAGGCCAAAAAAGACGGAAAAACTAGCGAGTAAATTTTTAACTATATTGAAATTGGGGGTAGGAGACCGAGGTAGTCGGTCTCCTAGCTGCTTTAAAGAGTAAAGACTTTGGCGTCTTTGAGCTCGTCGAGAAGGGTGGTGAGAAGAGGTCGCATTTGCTCGACAAAGGTCAGTTCTTTACGTAGCGCTGGGGCGCTGCGTACAGTTTTTAACTGAAGATGATCGAGGAGGTATTCGAGCATAAGAATGTCCGCCGCAAGCGATCCGCCGCCATCGGTAAGGTGGAAGAGGACGTTATCCTGCAAGATCAGCCGTTTTAAGGCCCGTTCATGCTGTTCCGCAAGGCCTTTATTACCTGTCGATTTTGCCGCTTGAACTGCCGCTTCGAGATCGATTTGCGCTCTATGCTGGGTCTCTAGTTTCACAACGAGTGCCTGAGCGCGGTCTGCGTCTTTTTGATGCCGTGCTTGTTCTACTTTTTGGCGCTCTTCATATTGTTTAGAACGGTTGCCTCGGCGTTCCGGATGATCGATGTCGTCTTGAATCCGAGCGATTTCCGCAGTTTCAGCATCATGTAGTTTTCTTTGCTGCTCGATCTTCTGCGATGCGGACATAAAGAGGGAATTGGTGATCCTGCCGAAGAAGGCAGGGAGGGCATGTTCCGGTGTTTCGGAACGTCCTTCAAAAACAATGACTCTTCTATCGAGATCTTCAAGTTGCTCTAAAATAGTTCCGGGAGCCCGGATTTCTGCGAATTTTTTCACAGTCCTGGAGCGGAGCTTATCTAAAGTATCAAGACTGAGGGTGCGTTCGATCTGTTTATAGACATGATCTTGCACTGTCGGGCAGAGTTTCGAAGGAACAGAGGCTACAGCACCTTTATAAGCGATTTTTTTTCTTTGATGGTCGCTCATAGCTGCAAAAAATGGTTCGGAAGGAAGCTCAGCGGGTACAAAACCAGGGGCGAATTGAAGCCGTAAACCCAATTTCGATTGGATATGGGGGTTTTTGCGCTCATCTGGACGTTCCATCGATTTGATATGCATCAAGGCGCAATTGCGACGTAATACATTTCTCTCTTCGGGTGTGAGGGACACAGTCTTGGCTTGAAGTGCCGTGCGCATATCTTGCGCGAGTTGATGGAGATTGAGAAGCTCTTCTTCAGAAACGCCGAAAGTAGAAGCGATGGAGACAATCGTTGCGCGTAGGCCACGGATTGTATCGTGAAGAGAAGAAATTTCCTGATCTTTTCTTAGGATCGTTTCCCCAAGGGCTCTTAGCTGCGCAGCAACAGATTCAGCGCGTCTATGCGTTTTGTCCTTCACTGTTTGAAGCTGGACGATTTCTTTTCTCAAGAGATCGATTTGCGCGGTAGCAGTCGATCCAGCTGTAGCCATTTCACCTTGGAGCGTTTGGACCGTCTCTTCTTTTACCCGAAGCGCTTCGGTCAATTTGGCTTGAAGAGCTAGGTTGCGTTGCTTCATTTCCGCCATAAATTTTTGGGCTCTTTCGACAATAGGCCTGAGTTGGGCTAATTGCCTTTCCAAGTCTTGTTCTTTTGCGGAAGCGGCAACGCCTCCAGCGGCAAGGGCCGCTGCAGCATCTTCTTGAATTTTCTTCAAAGACTCTTCCGTTTTGCGCATTTGTTCGGCGAGTGTATCGGAGAGAGCCTTGTTTGCCGCTTCGAGGTCGCTAACGCGTGTGGTTGCGGCGGCTAGTTTAGGTGTGAGCGTGGTAACTTGACCTTGCAAGTGTTTTTCTTTAGCAGCAGCATCTTTTCCTGATCTCGTATGCATTTGTTTCAACTGCTCGAGCTCTTTTTGTAGAGCTTCCTGCGCTTTTTTGCCATCAGCAGACACGGTGGGCGGGGTATGTGCGCTAAGAAGTTTGAGAAGATGGCGATGGACAGCCTCGCCTCGGACTACGTTTGTCTCTGCGTGGTGGTGTCTGCTATGGAAAGCTTTTCTTCCATCATGGGAATCAGGGGCTGGATTGGTTTGATTGATGAGAAAGACTTGGTAATAAATGCCATGACGATCTTCTGTAGAAAGCCTTCCGAAACAGCTCATCAATTCTGGACTATATGTATCGCCTACAGAAATAAATCGGGCGGCGAGTTGTTCTAAGACGACATTGCGAAGAGCATCTGCGCGATCTTGATGGGTTGCGAATTTTACGTTATTGAAAGCAAGAGCGCCATAGTGATGATCGCCAACCTTTTTACCTTGGGCAGTATGCAAAAGGAAGATGTGGAAATGCACTCTACGGAGGAGATGTTCGGGTAGCGAAGAAGCTGTTTCTTGGATGAGGGACGCGTCGGTGGGTTTGGCTGCGTTGAAGCCATCGGACAATCGCAAGAGATTCTGCAGAATGGGGGCATTGTCGCGTTGCGTTTGGAGGCACCGTTCTTGGACTTTCACAACTCTTGAAAATCCTTGTTCTGCCTTATGCATACGGGATTGCAAAGCGTCCGCAACGGGCAATGCGCTCTTACGCAAGCATTGTTCAAAAAGAGGACGAATCTCTTTGGCAGGAGCTTCGTGGTTCTCTACAAAAGCGTACCAAGCTTTTTTCAATTGCTTTTGTTGAGCGGAAGAGACATTAGAAGGAATTGCAAATACTTGCTGAGGGTTAGAGGGGATGGCTTTGGTAGGCATATTGGATCTGGCTCCGATTAATTTTAACGTCAACTTTACAAAATGTTAATATTTTCGACATGTAAAACAATTTGTTGTCATTGGGGAATGTTGGTTTTTTGCCTTTTTTTCAACAGTTGGATTTACTGCGCACCCCTAGCCGTCTATTTGACTTGGGTCGATGATCCGACGACGACGATGGTCGTGCAATGGATCGATGATGCGGGTGTGGACAATCGATTGCGGTTAGTCGGGAAAAGCGGCTGGTCGAGCATCGAGCCCAGGGAACTTCCTATCCAGGGAACGGGCATGGTCCTCAAACGAGTCTCTTTGACGAAACTAAGGTCCGCGACAGACTATACCTTTACTATTGAAGGAGAACAAAAAAGCACCAAAGTCTATCGGTTTAAAACGATGCCGAAGACTTTGCAAAGGCCTATACAATTCGTCATAGGCGGAGATATGTACTATCATTACGAGCTTTTCCGAAAAATGAACAAGACGGTGGCTGCGCTTTCTCCTGAGTTTGTCGTCTTGGGAGGGGATATCGCCTATGCGATTGGCATTAAGCCTCTGTTTGGCAAGGCTGATTGGGAGTGGCGCAGATGGAAAACATTTTTGAAAAGTTGGCAGGAGCAAATGGTCGATGCGGATGGGCGGCTCATTCCGATGGTAGCTGTCGTTGGCAATCACGACACAAGAGGATCTTACGACGATCTCGTAAGTGGGAAAGTCATTCCCAGCTTATTTTATACGCTTTTTCCATTTGAAAAGGCATTCACTGCCTATCGGAGGCTTCTCTTCGGAGATTATCTAGCTTTCCTGCTTCTCGATTCAGGGCATACCCATCCAGTCGAGACAGAGCAGACAGCATGGTTGGAAGACGCCCTACAAACTTCAAAAGAGTTTCCCTATAAGATGGCCATCTATCATGTTCCTGCCTACCCTTCCTCGGCGAAATTCGAAACTCAGCGAGGCGCTCTCATTCGCGAATATTGGAGTCCGCTTTTTGAACGCTATGGTGTTCAAACGGCTTTTGAACACCACAATCACATGTATAAGCGGAGCTATGCGCTGCAAGGTGGAAAAATAGGCGAAGGCGGGGTTGTGTATTTAGGGGATGGATCGTGGGGTGTAACGCCGCGTAAGCTCCGCGAAACGCAGGCGAATTATTTCGAGAAAACCGCCTCGGTCAATGCGGCCTTCATCGTGACAATAGGACAGAGCAGCTGCCGTATTGCAGCGATCGACAGTTCTGGCACTATCATCGATCAGCTGCAAATTCAGCCTTCAACTCGAGGTGAGCTGCTCGAGAATGCGGGCGTTTCTCTCGACAAATGACGAGAGTAAACTAGGGTCGAATTCTTTCTGCGCTAGAAGAGAAAGTTCGTAAAGATGCGAGCTCATTTCCTTTGCAAGTTCGGGCTTTTTGTCTTTTAAGGCAAAGATCGCATTCACGAGTTTACTGTTGGTATTGATCACAAAAGTTCTCTTGTTCGGAAGCGGCATCGTTTGCCCTGTGAGAGCCATGTAATCGCGCAAACGCCTTGTGTCTTCATCGACGACGAAGAAGGCCGGCAGCGCATCGGAAGCGAGGCTCTTCGCCTCGATTTCCATATCCCCCTTGCCTTCGAGATTCGCACGGAAAAAATCGGAAATTCTTCCGCCTTCCGTTTTCCCTTCAGGGATCGAGAAGGGTTTTTTCGCGGGTCTTATCGAGAAGATGATCGTCGAGCCTGCCGTCGATTCTTTGAAAGGAGATTCCCTCGATTTTGGTTTCTAGAGCGTTCATCAAGGCGGTATCGACATGGGCATTGGCGATAAGGATTTGCATCCCTTGTTTTTGGTAGAGCTCGATAAGCGAGGAGGAGAGTTTTTCATCGGTGGTGTAAAAGACTTTGTCTTTGGCGCTATCGGGCTGACGGTTTTTATATTCTTCGAGCGTCATCCATTCTCCGCTTAGCGATTTCCAGAGAAGAAAATCTTTTGCCCGTTCGTAGAATTTATCATCTTGGAGAATGCCGAGCTTGATGATCATCTCCAAATCGCTCCAAGAGCTGATGAATTTCTCTCTTTGTGTCTGATAGAGGGAAGAAAGGCGGTCGGCGACTTTTTTGGCGATATGCGAACCTAATTGACGTACCGTGCGGTCCATCTGCAAATAACTGCGCGAGACGTTGAGAGGGATATCGGGGCTATCGATCGCTCCGCGGAGGATCATGAGAAAATCAGGCAAGATGTCTTTGCAATTATCCGAGACAAAGACGCGGTTGCAGAAGAGCTTGACGGCGCTTTTGTCCCATTCGAAGCGGCGTTGGATTTTAGGAAAATAGAGCACGCCTTTGAGATGGAAAGGAAAATCGACATTGAGATGGATCCAAAAAACAGGGTCCGATTCGAGAGGATAGAGGGTCTTGTAGAAACTGAGATAGTCCTTATCAGTCAGGCTAGAGGGACTTTTCACCCATAGCGGTTCTTCGTGATTGACGTGCGTGCCATTGAGAAAAATAGGAAAAGGCAAAAAGGCGCAGTAGCGCATCAGGATCGTTTGAACCCTAGACTCGTTGAGATATTCTTCGTTTTCGCTATCGAGAAAAAGGGTGATCGTCGTGCCGCGTGATGTTCTTTGTCCTGTCCTCGAGAGTGTAATCGACGGAGCCATCGCATCGCCAAAGAGCTGGCGCTGCGTTGGGCTGATAGCTGAGGCTGTCGATCTCGACTTCTTTTGCGACCATATAAGCAGAATAAAAACCGAGCCCGAAATGGCCGATGATCGCGTCACCCGTTTTTTGGTATTTGCCTAGGAATTCTTCCGCGCCGGAAAAAGCGACTTGGGCGATGTATTTGACAATCTCTTCAGAGGTCATGCCGATGCCGCTGTCAGCGACGGTGAGCGTTTTTAGTTTGGGATCGATGGTGACGTCGATGCGGAGCTGGCTTTCATCGATGGTGGTCTCGCCGGCGTCTTTGAGAATTTTGAGTTTATGAAGAGCGTCGCAGGCATTGGCGACGAGTTCCCGAAGGAAAATTTCCTTATCGGAATAGAGCCATTTTTTGATGATGGGGAGGATGTTTTCCGTATGAATAGAAAGTTTGCCTTGTGCCATGGGGAATCTCCTAGTGAAGTGCCTAAGTATATCCGCAAAAGCAAAAAAAAGGTATGTTTCTATAAGAGGAAAGAGGAACTTCCAAAAATGCGTATATTGGTCGCGCAGTACAATCCCACTATTGGGGATTTCGATGGAAATACCAAAAAAATTCTCGACACTCTTGATCGGGCGAGGAAGAAAAAAGTAGAGCTCGTCCTCTTTCCGGAACTCGCCATTTGCGGCTATCCTCCCGAGGATCTCGTTCTCCATAGCAGTTTCATCGACGAGATGGAGGCCTCCCTTGAAAAAATCATTCCTGCTACGTCCGATCTCATCGTCCTCGTTGGCCTCGTAAGGCGGAATCTTCATTCGCCTGGCAAATCTCTGATCAATAGCGCTGCGATTATGCAAGACGGCAAGCTTTTGGGATTCCAGGACAAAATGCTTCTTCCCACCTATGATGTCTTCGATGAGAGGCGTTATTTCGAGCCAGGGACGCAAATCAATCCTTGGCTGCTGAATGGCAAAAAAGTCGGCGTGATGATTTGCGAAGATATTTGGCAACATGCCGGTTATGTCGGGGAAACGCGTTATCGCATCGATCCTGTTTTGGAACTCAAAAACCACGGAATCGATTTTCTTCTGAATCTCTCTGCCTCGCCCTATCAATTCCAAAAGTCCGATGTCCGCGTCAATGTATGCGTCAAAGCCGCCAAAACGCTCCATTGCCCAGTGATCCTCTGCTGCCAAGTCGGCGGAAACGATCAGCTCGTCTTCGACGGTTATAGCGTGTATGTCGATGCGGAAGGACGTCCTTGTCAACTCGGCAAAGGCTTTGAAGAAGACGATATGATCGTCGATACGAATGTCGCAACCCCTCTCTCTGTGCATTTTGATCCTATCGAAGATCTCTATAAAGCGCTCGTCCTCGGCGTCCGCGATTATTTCCACAAGTCAGGTTTTACGAAGGGATGTTTAGGTCTTTCCGGCGGGATCGATTCCGCCCTTGTCGCGTGCCTCGCCAAAGATGCGCTTGGCGAAGAGAATGTCATCTGCGTTAACATGCCTTCGCAATATTCTTCGATAGAAGCGATCCTCGATGCGAGACAACTCGCTAAAAATCTCGGCGTCCAATACGAAGAAATCCCGATCGATGCGCCGTTCCAAGATTATCTCAAACTTCTCAAGCCCCTTTTCGATAGTTTGCCGCCCGATGTCACAGAAGAAAACCTCCAAGCGCGCATCCGCGGCATGCTCCTCATGGCGATCTCCAACAAACTCGGCCATATCGTGATCAGCACCGGAAACAAAAGCGAAATGGCGCTAGGCTATTGCACGCTCTATGGCGATATGTCAGGCGGTCTTGCTGCCATCTCCGATGTCACCAAAACGCAGGTATACGAGCTTTCTCGATGGATCAATCGCAAGCAGGAAATCATCCCGCGTGGATCGATCGAACGGGCGCCTTCCGCAGAACTGAGGCCTAACCAAAAAGATTCCGATACGCTTCCTCCCTATGACATCGTCGATACGGTCGTGCGCGCCTATGTAGAGGATTATCTCTCCGTGCAGGAGATTTGCCAAAAATACAACTATCCTGCAGATGTCGTTCTCGATCTCGTCAAAAAAATCCATCGCTCCGAATATAAACGGCGTCAAGCGCCTCCCGGCATCCGCGTGAGCAAAAAAGCCTTCCGCGTCGGAAGACGGTATCCGATCGTCCAGCGCTGGCGCGTATGAGTGAAATTATATCCCTATCTGCTCATGCCCTTGCCGAGGGCATACGGAAAAAACACTTTTCCTGCGAAGAGGTGATGCGCGCGCATCTAGCCCGCATCAAGGCGATCAATCCTTCGATCAATGCTGTGACCCAGATCGATGAGGAAAAAGCGTTGCATCACGCCAAAGAAGCCGACCGGCAACTTTTGATCGGAAAAGTCCATGGGCCTTTGCATGGCGTGCCCTTCACGGTGAAAGAAGTCATCGAGACGAAGGATTTTTTTTCTACAGCGGGTATGCAAGAACGGGCGCAGTATCGCGCCGAAAAAGATGCGACGGTCGTCGCAAGAATGCGCGCATCCGGCGCGATCCTCATGGCAAAGACGAATTTGCCCGAAGCCGGCAGCGGGATCGGGTCGACCAATCCTCTCTTCGGAAGGACCAACAATCCCCATAATCTCGAGAGAACGCCTGGCGGAAGCAGCAGCGGAGAAGCAGCCCTTATTGCCGCTTTCGGCTCGCCTCTTGGCATCGGAAGCGATTCAGGAGGCAGCATCAGGATTCCTGCCCATTGCTGCGGCGTCGCCGCGTTAAAACCGACCACAGGAAGAATTCCCTCAACCGGACATTTCCCCATTATCGGCAATGTACTCGACCCTAGATCGCAAATCGGTCCATTGGCGCGCACGGCCGAAGACTTGTTCATCGCCTTCAAAATCATGCAAGGCAGCGATGGCCTCGATCCCTACGTGATCGATATGCCGGTCCATTTTCCTCAGGAAGTCCATGTGAAGGAGCTCCGCATCGCCTATTACACCAAGAGCGGCGCGATCCATCCCGATGAAGACACCAGCAAAGTCCTCAAAAATGTGGTAGAGGGTTTGCGTGCAAGCGGCCTGCATCTCACCGAACACGAACCTCCCCGTCTCAACGAAGTTGTTCCGATTTCAAAAGCCTATTGGGATTTTGAGGAAAAAGAGGGGAGCACCAAAGAATACTTCCAATTGCTCAAACAATGGGACGCCTTCCGCGCCCATATGCTCCAATTCTCCCAAGGCTACGACGCCTTTATTTCCCCCGTCGTCACCAAACCTGCTCCACCGCATGGCCAGCTCAAAACCGAAGACGTCGTCTATACGTTAACGTACAGTTTAGTCGGATGGCCTTGTGTCGTCGTGAAAGGAGGCGTTTCAAAAGAAGGTCTTCCGATCGGCGTGCAAATCGCCGCGAAGCCTTTCCGGGAAGATGTCGCTCTTGCTGTAGCCAAGGCGATTGAACACCTTAAATTGTAGACCACGTAAACGGAAGAACTTCGGATAGATCTTTTGCTTGATGACGCAGCATCATCAAACGATCGAATCCCACAGCGACGCCGCAGCAATCGGGGATTCCTTTTTGCATCGCGGCGAGGAATCGTTCATCGATGGGGAGCTGGTTTTTTCCGGCGGCTGCGCGATATTGGTTGGCTTCGACAAAACGCCGTCTTTGTTCGACGGGATCGGTGAGCTCGTGATAGCCATTGCAGAGTTCGATGCCGCGGTAGTAGACCTCGAAACGCTCAGCAACGACTTCGTCACCTTTTTGCTTGGTTCTTGCAAGGGCCGCTTCTGTAGAAGGATAATCCAAAAGAACAGTGAGTTCTTCTTGCCCAAAGTTCGGCTCGACGACGAAGCACAAGATCAGGTGCAAAAGAATTTCGTCATCCCATTCGCAGGCTTCTTCGGATAAGGCAATGGCATGCTTTTTTGCGCAGTCGAGAAGATCGCTATGGGTCGCATGGAGGTAGTCGATTCCTGCATATTGTATGAGCGAATCGCGATAACTGATTTTTGCGCTGGGAAGTTCCCCTAGAAAGCAGCGGAGAAAATCGAGCGTTTCTTCGATGAAGGGTTCGTACTCCATGCCGATGCGGTACCATTCAGCCATGGTGAACTCGGGATTATGGCGGGCGCCGATTTCTCCTTCGCGGAAAACATGGCTGAGTTGATAGATATCGCCGATGCCCTCGGAAATAAGCCTTTTCATAGCGTATTCTGGAGAAGTATGCAGATAACCCATTTCTTCTTTGGGTAAAAGCACTCGCAATACATCGATATGTTCATCGACAGGCGCGGAGTGGCTCAAAATAGGCGTGTCGACTTCGACGATGCTCCGCGCAGCAAAAAACGCGCGCGCCTTCGCTAAACATTCAGCGCGGTCTTTAAGGATTACAAGTTTAGGCTCGAGAGACGTATTCGCCATTGCGTGTATCGATTTTGATTTTGTCGCCTTCTTCGACGAAGATCGGGACTTGAACTTTCGCGCCGGTTTCTGTGACGGCCGGTTTGAGCACGCGTCCCGAAGCGGTATTGCCGCGAGCGCCTGGAGCGGTTTCGGTGATTTTCATCTCCATGAACGTAGGCGGGGATACTTCGATCGGAATGCCTCTTATAGATGAGGATGTCATAGAGCATTTCTTCCATGAGCCACTTGGCGTTCTCGCCGATCGCATTATTGGAAACTGTGATCTGCTCAAAAGAATTATCATCCATGAACACAACGCCATTGGGCTCTTTATAGAGAAGGCGCATCTTCATTTCTTCGACGTCGGCCAGATCGATCCGTTCGCCTGATTTGAAGGTCCGTTCGACGACGCGACCAGTCTTGAGGTGTTTGAGTTTGGTGCGCGTGAAGGGCTGCCCTTTGCCTGGTTGGAAAAATTCGACGCTGACCATGATGTAGGGTTCGCCTTCGACCTCGACTTTCATTCCGGCTTTGAATTCATTGGTGCCGACTTGTGCCATAAATACCTGGTTTTGCCAAAAAGGGACTATTCTAGAGGGCGGAGTGAATAAAAGACAATACGAGGGTATTTGCAAATTCTATTTATGAGCTTTAGAAGCCTTTTATGATCTTTTACGCTTCTCTCCTCGGCAATATGCAGCTTCGCATATTACCTTCGTCGAGAATCGTAAAATCTCATCAAAACGCTTCGAAAATCTCAATAAATCCAATTTGCAAATACCCTCATCGTCCCGAGATTTCTTGCAGTCAATTTTTGAAACAATTGCTACTATCACAAACAAGGGAACCACTAACTATGATGCCGGAACTTCGAGAAGAGGAATTTGCCAAGGAGACTCTGCAAAGATACTCCGGCAGCAAAGCGAGTGATTTCCAATCCAACCTGCTTTTGACGAATTTCCCTCGCTATGTTGAATATTTTGCTACTACACGCGGCGTTCCCACCGTCGAAGGGAGTATGTTCAAGGTAGCCCATAGCCCTAAAGAAGATGTGAGCATCCTCGATTTCAAGATCGGCTCGCCCGCGGCAGCGCTCGTCGTCGATTTATGCTCCTTTTTGCCGATCAAAGCCGCCATGCTATTGGGGATGTGCGGAGGCCTTAGGCGCCGCTATCAAATTGGGGAATATCTCGTTCCGATCGCCAGCATCCGCGGGGAAGGGACGTCGGATTTCTATTTTCCCCCGCAAGTTCCGGCTCTGGCTAACTTCCTCATGCAAAAGGCGGTCACCGAGGTTCTCGATCAACAAAAAGTGATCTACCATATCGGGATCAGTTACACGACCAACATGCGCTTTTGGGAATTCAACGAAGAATTCAAATCGACCCTGAAAGCGACGAAAGCCCAAGCGATCGAAATGGAATGCGCGACGCTTTTTGCCGCAAGCTACAAGCGGAAATTCACCTTAGGAGCGCTTTTGCTCATTTCCGATTTGCCCTTGGCCTACAACGGCATGAAAACCCAGCAAAAATCAGACTTTGTCTACGAACGCTACATGCCCGATCATATCGAAAAGGGTGTGCAGATCCTGAAAGTCGCTCGAGGAATGCAGGCGCGCCACATCAAAGGCGCCTATCACCGCAATCTCGGAATGGGCCCGCCGACTCCCTAATTAGGGAGTTAGGGGCTGAACGAAATCTTTGTAACGCACGACAGTCGCCATTCCCGCTATCTGGTGATAGAGGATATGGCAATGCAGCGGCCATACGCCGTGATTATCAGCATCGAATTGGATGGATACAGAAGAATTCGCGGGAACGAGCACGGTATCGCGCAGCGCTCCTTGGATTCGTTGATTGCCTACGGCCACGACTTGAAAAACATGCCCATGCAAATGCATCGGATGGGCCATCATGCTCGTATTTTTGAAGAGGATTTCGATGCGCTGTCCCAATTCAATGACTACGGGTGTGGAATTAGGCCAGGCTTGTTTATTGATCGTCCAAATATAGCCGTTCATCGTTCCGCCGAGTTCGAGGAGAATTCTCTTATCGAATGGTTTGCTTTCAGGCGGCACAAGAGGCGTGAATAAAACTTCTTGGGCATTGGTGAGAGCGCCGGCGGTAGAAGCAGCCTGTGAGCTGAAAGCCGGAATCGTTGCATCTTGCGTTGCGAGAATTAGCCCTGTTTGCATCGCTGTTCCAGCGCCTTGCGCGAGAATGGGGAAAACGCCTCCTTCAGGGGGAATCGTTACCAGGATGTCGATTCGTTGCGCTGCGGCCAGTTCAAAATGAGAATCGGTCAGAGGTTGGATGCGATTGCCATCGACAGCAATCGCTTCACCAGGAAGAGCTCCAGTCGAGAGGAAAAAATTCGTGCCGCTTGCGCCGTTGATGATGCGCAGGCGTATTTTCTTGCCTGGTTCTACAGGAATGATCTCAGGATCTTCAAGAGTGCGTCGATTGGACAAAAACGCATCGTACTCGACATCGGCGATATCAGGTTTGGACATGCTTTGCATGTCCACTTTTTTACAGCGAAGATCAGCGTAAATTTCTTCAGGACTTCTGAAGGAAAAATCGGAAAGCAACATGATCACTTCTTGATCGGCAAGGTTTTTTTCAGCAGGGTCGCGCAGGATGAGCGGCGCTTCGAGCAGCTGCTGTTCTTGCATACTAAAATGCGCATGCATCCAAAAGGTTCCCGATTGCAGGATGGGGAATTGATAGAGATAATGCGAGCCTGGATAAATGGGGTATTGCGTGATGAAGGCGACTCCGTCTTCATCGTTCGGCAAAATGAGTCCATGCCAATGCACAGAAGTCGGCACGTGAAGCTTATTCTGTAGAAGGACATCGAAATCTTGCCCTTTTTCTAGGCGCAATCCCATTTTGCCATCCTCTTGAACGATGGCGAAAACTTTGACTTTTTGTCCTTTGACGGTGATTTCCTGCTCGACCACGCTGAGCATCTTCGCGGACGATTCCTCGGAATGGGTTTCTCGGCTTTCGCATCCGCCAGCGAGCAGTCCCAAAATGCCGAGTATATGAATCCAGATTTTCATAGAATTCCTTATCCCATGGCAGAAGAGTTTCTTTCCATATAGCTTTCATATGTTATAAAAAAATTATGGCGAAAAAGAAGCGGCTGAATTTTGGGTTGGCGATCTCGGCAACCCTTATGGGCAATACGATGGAATGGTACGACTATTCCACGTATGGATTCTTCGTCCCGATTTTAGCTCATATTTTCTTTGTCACATCAGATCACTTTTTGGCAGTCCATCAGATTTTTCTGATTTATGCAGTCGGCCAGATCGGTCGACCTATAGGTGGCGTCATCTTCGGATTTATCGCCGACCGATGGGGGAGGAAGATTTCTTTGATCTCTTCCATATTGCTCATGACAGGACCTGTCTTGGTCATCTCGATGATGCCGACCTATCTGCAAATTGGGCTCGCAGCCCCATTGATCTTCGCGGCCATGCGTGCTTTGCAAGGGATTTCGGCGGGAGGAGAATTCCCCGTTATCGCGACGTATCTCGTGGAATATTCTCCCAAATTTAATCGGGGATTTTTGGGAAATTTTGCGTTTGTAGGAGCCTTTTTCGGTTTGTTTATCGGGATCGGCGAATATGCATTGATCCATTTCAACATGCCGCTCAAGACGATGTACGATTGGGGATGGCGGATTCCGTTTATCGTGGGCGTTGTGATCGGCTGTATTGCTTATTATTTTCGGCGAAAGCTATCCGAAACCCCCTTATTTCGTGAGACAGAAAGTCACTCCGCGATCAGCAAAGATCCTTTTTTGAAGATGTTGCAGAAGAATAAAACGGCTTTAATGAATTTGTTCGGACTCGGTTGTCTACAGACAGTAAGCTTCAATGTCGTATTCATTTGCTTGACAGCTCATATGATGGAATTCCTGAATATGTCGTTAGAAATGGCCATAGTCTTAAATTTGCTCCTTCTTGCTTTTGTGGTTATGTTCACCCCGATACTGGGAAGGGCAGGCGATCGCTGGGGCCATCGAAAAATTGCCCAATATTCCGCTTGGGGATTTCTAGTTTTTTCCTATCCCCTTTATCTATTGCTCGGGCAGTGGCCGCATATTTGCCAGGTTTTAGCGCTTATCGGCCTTGCGTTGTTGATTGCAGGCTATTCCGCTTCTCTGCCGGTGCTGTTTTGTGATTTATTTCCTACGTCCGTTCGCGCGAGCGGAATTGGACTCAGTTACAATCTGGCAGTGGCATTGATCGGCGGGATAACGCCTGTAACGGTGCATTATTTAATCAGATATTTAAATATGCCCAACCTTTCCGCATTCGTTCTCATGGGAGCTGCGGTCATCTCGCTTATTGCGTTATGGAAACTCAAAACGCAACGACTCTATTTAACAACCGAAGCATAGAACTCTTTCCATGTAGAGATCTCAGTGTTATAAAAATATTGTGACACATAAAAAACACATCAATTTCAAGTTGGCAGTCTCTGCGACGCTCATGGGCAATACCCTAGAGTGGTATGACTATCAAACCTATGGGCTTTTTGTCCCGATTTTCATCCATATTTTCTTTGTCGAGGCGGACCCCGTTTTGGCGGTACTCGAGTCTCTTTCTGCTTATGCGATCGGACAGATCGCTCGGCCTTTAGGAGGAATTCTCTTCGGTACTATCGCCGACCGCTTCGGGAGAAGAATGGCTCTCCTTTGTTCCATCTTGCTCATGACAGGACCTGTCTTCGTCATCACGATATTGCCAACCCATATGCAGATTGGAATCGCAGCTCCGATCATCTTCGTCATCATGCGCGCCTTTCAAGGGATTGCCGCAGGAGGTGAATTACCTGTTGTAGCGACCTATCTCGTGGAATGCACTCCCCAAAAAAACCGCGGACTGTTCGGAAGCTTTGTCTTTTTTGGCGTTTTCTTTGGTTTATTTCTTGGGATGATCGAGTACTCGTACATCCATAATAAAATCCCGCTCGACAAGATTTACGAATGGGGATGGAGGATACCTTTTGCATTTGGTGTGCTGATTGGCTGTGCGACGTACTTTTTACGCCGAAAACTATCAGAAACTCCCTTATTTCAGGAAATAGTGAGTCATGAGGAGAACATCAAACATCCTATTCTACGGGTGTTTCAGAAGAATAAAAAGAATGTCGGGATCTTGATCGGTCTGGCCTGTATGCAAACAGTCGGCTTTAATATCTTACTCATTTGCATGACGACGCATTTGACACTCTATTTGAAGATGCCGCTATCAACTGCCATAATGTTAAATTTGATGTTGCTGGTTTTCTTGCAACTTTTCCTTCCGATCATGGGAAAAGCGGGAGATCGCTTTGGTCATAGAAGAGTTGCGCAGATTTCTGCTTATGGATTCCTGATTTTTTCCTATCCTCTTTTCCTCTTGTTTCACGAATGGGGGCATATTGGTCAGGTCGCGAGCATTTTTGGCTTTGCGGTAATGATTGCAGGCTATCATGCATCTGTACCGATCCTTTTTTGTGACTTGTTCCCTACGCCGATTCGCGCAAGCGGAGTGGGGATTAGCTACAATTTAGCCGCTGGATTTATCGGCGGACTGACGCCCGTGACGGTATTCTATTTGACCTCGCGATTCAACTGGCCTAACCTAGGCGCTTTTTTTCTCATAGCCGCCGCCATCATTTCGCTAATTGTTTTAGCGAACATCAAGAAGCATCATTTGTACTTGACCAAAGAAGTTTAGAGAATTCTTCCTTTGTAGCCTTCTCAATGATATAAAAAAAAACATGGAGAAGAAGAAAAAGAAGCTGAACCTTCGTCTTGTAGTTTCGGCCACCCTCATGGGCAATACCCTTGAGTGGTATGATTATTCCACGTTTGGATTATTCGTTCCGATTTTCGCCGTTATTTTCTTTAACGACGCCGATCCATTTCTTGCGATGATGCAATCCTTTTTTATCTATGGAATCGGACAGATTAGCCGTCCTTTTGGAGGCGTAGTATTCGGATACATTGCCGATCGGTGGGGAAGAAAAATCTCTCTTCTCCTTTCTATTTTGTGTATGACCATTCCTATCGCCATCATCTCAGCCATGCCCACGTATTTACAAATTGGACTCGCAGCTCCTTTGCTCTTAGCTTTATTTCGCATGATCCAGGGGTTTGCGGCAGGTGGGGAATTTCCCGTTGTCATTTCCTATCTCGTCGAATCATCTCCTTGGAAAAAGCGGGGATTTTTTGGAAGTTTTGCGTTCGTAGGCATCGCTTTAGGCGTGTTTTTGGGACTCATTGAATATTCTCTGATTCACATCAACATGTCTTTGCAAAGTATCCAGCAGTGGGGTTGGCGAATTCCTTTTATCGTAGGTGTTCTGATCGGATGCAGCACGTTTTATTTGCGGCGTAAATTGCATGAGACGCCTCTTTTTAAGGAAACCGAAAGCCACGCCGAACTCATCAAGGATCCTTTCTGGGTGACACTGAAAAAAAATAAAAAAGCGCTAGGGAATATGTTCGGGGTGGCAGTTTTGGACGTCGTGTCTTTTAACGTCCTTGTCATTTGTTCAATATCGCATCTGATTCACTATGTGCATGTGCCTATACAGACGGCTTTGATCCTGAATATTCTCTTGCTAGTATGTATCCAGATTTTTCTTCCCTTCATGGGGAAACTGGGCGATCGCTGGGGATATCTAAATGTCGCTATTTGTGCGGCTCTTGGATTCTTATTTTTGTCCTATCCTCTTTTCTCCCTGTTTGATCAAGGGCCTCATCTCGTCAAGGCATTAGGGATGGTGGGATTTGCTATTTTATTTGCCGGTTATGTCTCTACTATTCCGGCCATGTTCTGCGACATCTTTCCAACGCCTGTGCGCTGTAGCGGCATTGGATTTGGCTATAACTTGAACGTCGCGATCTTTGGAGGATTGACGCCGATCTCGGTGTTCTATCTGATCGATTATTTTAACAAACCGCATGTTCCCGCTTTTTTTATGATGTCAGCGGCGGTGGTTTCTCTTTTGTCTCTATGGTCTTTCAAAAGACAAAGGTTCTATTTGTCTTCGAAGGATGCTGCCAAAACGAATGCATAGCTCGATGTTATAGAAAAAAGTATGGAGAAGAAAAAAAAGCCGCTGAATCTTCGCCTGGTCGTTTCGGCGACGCTCATGGGCAATACCTTGGAATGGTATGACTATGCGACGTTCGGATTTTATGTCCCGATTTTTGCTGTTATTTTCTTTAATAATAACGACCCTTTTGTCTCGATACTCCAATCATTGATGATCTATGGGCTTGGGCAGATAAGCCGGCCTATAGGGGGAGTAGTATTTGGATTTATCGCTGATAGATGGGGGAGAAAAATTTCCCTTATCGCTTCGATCTTGTGCATGACAGGGCCTATTTGTGTCATCACGCTGCTGCCAACCTATTTACAGATTGGACTTGCAGCTCCTCTGATCTTCGCGCTGATGCGAATATTTCAGGGTATTGCCGCCGGAGGAGAATTTCCCGTCATCCTTTCCTATTTAGTAGAATCATCCCCATGGCGAAAGCGAGGATTTTTTGGGAGTTTTGCTTTCATAGGTGTCATGCTAGGGATATTGATTGGCGTCTTTGAATATACTTTGATTCACTTCAATATGTCCCCTCAGGATATTCAAGATTGGGCTTGGCGAATTCCTTTTGCTTTGGGGATCTTGCTCGGCGGTACAACCTTCTATTTACGATGGAAATTGCACGAAACGCCTCTCTTTCGAGAAACAATGCGTCATTCGGTTCTCGATAGGGATCCATTTTGGGCAATGCTGAAGCAACATAAGAGGGCGCTTGTGAACGTGTGGGGTCTTGGCATGCTGGAGACCGCAGCCTTTTCCATTCTGATCATCTGTATGGTGCCCCATTTCACCCATTTTTTGAAGATACCCTTACAAGAGGTCTTAATTCTCAATCTGCTGCTATTGTTTTTTATCCAGATTTTTCTTCCGATCATGGGTAAAGTAGGCGATCGCTTTGGACATCGAAATCTCGCCTTTTATTCTGCTGTGGGGTTCTTGCTCTTTTCTTATCCGCTTTATTGTCTATTTGATCACTGGTCCAATCTTGTTAGGATGTTGGGAGTTTTGGGATTTGCCATCTTATTTTCCGGATATGCCTCTTCTCTTCCGGCTTTATTTTGCGACATTTTTCCAACGCACATTCGTTGCAGCGGCATTGGCCTTAGCTATAATTTGACGATTGGGTTATTTGGGGGATTTACTCCCGTCGCAGTGTTCTATTTTAACAAACATTTTCAGCATCCGCATATTTCTCCCATGTTCATAATGGCAGCAGCGCTCATTTCTTTGCTGACTCTGTCGATTTTTAAAAAGCAAAGGACCTATTTAGCTTCGAACGATGCGGTCTAAAAATTAAGCTCTTCCCCAAACACGTACTGGAAGCATTCAAAAGAGGCGGGTATGAAAGAAAGCTCCGCCATTTCCTCGGGCTTTGCCCAAATAAAAGAAACATGTTCGCGCGGACTTAGCTTAATCTGCGGCGGAGGCGCTGGAAGGGCGAGGACGAACACATGATAGACAAAATCGAGACCGGGGTAGCGGATATAGAAAGTCGTATGATGCTGCACCTCCCGCGAATCGAGCAAAAGCCCTGTTTCTTCATAGGTTTCTCGAATGGCACCCGTCAGAGGCGTTTCTAACGGCTCTAGCTTACCGCCCGGAGCGCCATGAGTGCCGCCGTATTTTTTATGTGGAGAGCTCTTCAAAAGAAGCAATCTTCCCTGGCATGTGATGTAACAAGAAACTACATGCATGGTAGGAAGAAAATCGCTCGGGGGCTTCGTATGGATCGAATAACCGGGTTTCATCGGTGATAGTTTGAAAGGAGTTTCAACACCTGCTGCTCGAGCTGCTCCGGTTTTTTTGCCGTCGCGAGCGCTACTGTCGTTTTATTGGAAATTTTGCCTTTTTCTTGTTCGATGGTCAAGGTCATGCGGTCGAATTTGAGCATCGTAATATTGCGCTGGGCGGCAAAGATTTTGATCTTCGTGAGCGACTTGAGCCAAAGTACCGGCTCAGGAGGCGGGCCGAAGCGGTCATCGAGCTCTTCGAAGAGATCTTCCACTTCTTTGAAACTCCTCGCGTCGCCAAAACGATGGTAGATCTCCATACGCAGCGAGGTTTCGGGGATATAATCTTCGGGAAGCCGCGCATCGTACGTAAATTCCATCTTCGTCTCGCAAAAATCGGGCGCACTTTTTTTCTGCAATGCATCGACCGTGCGCTTGAGGAGTTTGCAATACAGATGAAACCCGATCGTCGCGATATGGCCCGATTGCTGCACGCCTAAAATATCTCCCGCGCCGCGGATTTCCAAATCGCGCATCGCGATTTTCATCCCACCGCCGTAACCCGAAGCTTCGACGAGTGCAAATAGCCGCTTTCTCGCCATTTCCGTAAGAGGTCGATGCCGCGGAGTTAGAAAATAGGCATACGCAGGACGGTTCCATCTTCCCACCCTTCCTCGCATTTGGTACAGATCTGCAAGCCCGAACTGATCGGAGCGGTCGATGAGGATCGTATTGGCATTCGGGATATCGATGCCGTTTTCGACGATCGTCGTGGCGACCAAGATATCGGCCTCGCCGCTTTTGAACGCATGGAAGACGCTGTCGAGTTCATCGGCCGACATTTGACCATGCCCGACGACGATTTGGGCTTCGGGGAGCATCTCTTGCAGTTCGCTCTTTACCTGGAAAATGCTCTCGACCCGATTGTGGATAAAAAAGGCTTGTCCATCTCTTGAAAGCTCGCGCAATAGAGCATTGTGCATCACCGCTGGCTCCCGTTCGACAATCAAAGTCTTAATGGGAAGGCGGTCTTGCGGAGGGGTGTTGATCACCGAAATTCTCCTCGCCCCGATGAGCGACATATACAAAGTGCGCGGGATCGGCGTGGCGGAAAGGGTCAGGCAATCGACGCCCGATTTCACTGTCTTGAGATGTTCCTTGGCGCGGACGCCGAATCGCTGTTCTTCATCGATGATGATGAGGCCCAGATCTTTGAAAATGACATCCTTGCCGATAATGCGATGGGTGCCGATGAGGATATCGACCTTCCCCTCAGCCGTATCTTTGAGCGTTTTAGCGATGTCTTTGGCTTTGTGGAAACGGGAAATCGACGCGACGGTGATCGGAAAATTCGCCATCCTCGCCGTGAAATTCTCGTAATGCTGCATAGCGAAAACGGTCGTCGGAACGAGGACCGCCACCTGTTTTTTGCCATCGACGACTGCTTTGAACGCCGCGCGCATGGCGACTTCTGTTTTTCCATAGCCGACATCGCCGCAGATGAGCCGGTCCATGGCGGTGGGCAGCTCCATGTCTTTTTTCACATCATTGATTGCCAGAAGCTGATCTTCCGTTTCGACGTAGGGGAACTCTTCTTCGAAGTTCTTCGTGAAAGGACCATCCGATGGATACGCGACGCCACCTTTCAGCACCCGCTCCGCTTGCATCCTCAGAAGATCATGCGCATAGCCTACGATCGCTTTTTCTGCCTGGGTTTTGATCCGCTGCCACGTCTTGCCGCCGATGGCGTGCAGCATGGGGATTTCTTCGCTGGCGCCGATATACCTGCTGACGAGGTAGGCTTGCTGGATGGGAACGTAGAGTTTTCCACCCTCGGAATATTCGATGACGAGGAATTCCGTAGTCTGTCCGAGATGGTTCGCCCGTTTTTCCATTCCGAGAAATCTTCCGATCCCATGGTGGAAATGGACGACGATGTCGCCTGCTTCGAGCTGATGGAACTCCGACGCCGGAGTATGGTACGTGTTACGCCATTTTTGCCGGCGCACCTTGAAGCGATGGGTAAATTCCGTCATCGGCAGAACGACCAGAAGACTATCGCCCAGCACAAAACCGCTAGAGAGATACCCTTGCTCGAAATGAGAATCTTTTGGCAGCTCCGGGCAATACTCTTTGAGGCGCGCTTTTAGAGAATCTTGCTCGGCCTCGTTGGCAAAGAGCAAATGTACGTTCAGGGGCTCTTTGCGCATGCGATGTAGGCCATGCAAGATCTCTTCTTCCGAAGCCGAGGAGCGATTTTCTACCGGAGAGAAGAAATCGGCGATCGTGGAAAACGGATGCCGAAAGCGCATCGCATCGAATGTCGTTTCCGCAATATCAAAACGCACCGGTTGCAGGGGATCTTTGCCGCTATAGTAACCGCGTCCTTTAGGAGCGCCGGCTGCAGAGGTTTCGCTGAGCTGTTCGATCCGATGTTCAGAAAAATACAATCGTTGCCGTTTACCGAAATTCTCCAGAAGCTCTTGCCATTTCAGAAAATACCGCGAATTAGCGCCCGGTAAACTTTTAAGCGCCACATAGCGGTCTTCGAGTTCGACGAGCTCGTCAAATACAATAAGAGTTGAAGTATCTAAGTAATCGCAAAAGGAGGCGAGCTGGGGGGAATTTTCCAAAAGATCGAGTTCCGAGGCCGGCGCGAGAAAAAAGCTGTCCCGCTTGGCGATCGATTTTTGGCTGATCGGATCGAAATGGCGCAGCTCTTCGATCGTATCGCCGAAGAATTCTATACGAATCGGATCGAGCGCGCTGATTGGAAAAAGATCGAGTATGCCGCCGCGCAAGGCATATTCACCCTTATCGCTTACCACCGCAACTCGTTTATACCCCAGCGCCTTCAAATGATCGGGAATCGATTCAAAGAGAAATGTATCGCCCTTCCGGAACCACCTACAGAGTTCCTTCAGACGTTTCGGCGAAACCGTTTTTTGCAAACAGGCTTGCAGAGAGGCAAAGAGAATGCGGGGTTTTCCTTTATCGAGAAGATCGTGCAGGATTTCAAAGCGCTTTCCCACGATATCGGCGCTAGGAGGAATTTCTTCTCCAGGAAGAGTTTCCCATGCGGGGAATTCCAGAACATTCTCCAGACCGAAATAGGGGCAATCATCGAGCATCCGCTCTTCGCGCATGCCGCCGGTAATCACCAAAATCGTCTTGAAGCTCTCTTGTGCAATTGCAAGAAGAGCGGCTTTGGGAGCATCCCATAGCTCTTCGATAAGAAGCGGCTTGCCTTCGCGGACCGCTTCTTCAAAGGTTTTCAGCGCGGGACTTTGTAGAAGCTTTGATGCCTTCACTTCGCCAAAAGATCCTTCGCTTTTTTGAATGCTTCAGAAAGACCGGCAGGGTTTTTACCGCCTGCTTGCGCGCTTTCCGGTTTTCCACCGCCGCTTCCGCCGATGCAGGGAGCGATTTCTTTGATGAGCTGGAGCGCGCTGATGCCTTTATTCGTGAGTTCCGGACTTACGCGCACGAGAAGTTGCGCGCGCCCTTCAGCTTTCGATCCTAAAATGAGAACAAGAGCTGTCTTTTTGCCGGCGATTTCTTCGGCAAGAAGGCCGAGTTCTTCTCCGGAAAACGGCACTTCGACCGCAAGAAAACCCGAGCCATTTACCGTTTCGATTTTTGCGATAAGCTCCGAGGCGATCTGCTTCAAAGCGTTTTTGCGATGGCCTTTTGTTTTCCTGCATGAGCTGTTTGTTCTCTTCGAGAAGGTGAATCACTGTTTCAGGAAGTTTTGCGGGAACGGTCTTGAGAAGCATTGCCGTGTCATTCAAGAGGTCCTCTTGCATGTACATGAACTCTTCGGCGGGTTTGCCTACTAATGCTTCGATGCGCCGTACACCTGCAGAAATGCTCCCTTCTTTGAAGATGCGGAAAAGTCCGATCATCCCGAGATGATGGACGTGCGTTCCTCCGCAAAGTTCCTTAGAAAAATCGATGTCGATGACGCGAACGACTGCGCCGTATTTGTCACCGAAGAATTGCTTGATTTCGCCTTTTTTCTGTACTTCTTCATAGGGAAGTTCGTAAGCGGCGACCGATTGGTTGGAGCGGATTTTGCCGTTGACGAGCTGCTCGACTCTACGAACCTCCTCCCTCGTCATCGGCTTGTGGTGATGGAAGTCGAAGCGTAAGCGATCGGGTTCTACGAGAGAGCCCGCTTGCCGAATGTGCGATCCGAGGACTTCCTGCAAAGCCCAATGCAAAAGGTGGGTAGCGGTGTGATTGGCCATAATCCGAGTACGCCTGACCGCATCGACCTTGGTATGCACGGGATCGGAGACGAGAAGTTCTCCCTTTTCCATCTTCCCGAAATGGACGATGACGCCAGGGAACGGCATTTTGCAATCGGTGACTTTGAATTGCGCATTCTCTGTGATAATGATGCCAATATCGCCGACCTGACCGCCTTTTTCCGCATAGAAGGGGCTTTCCTCAAGAAGAATAGCAGCTTCTTCGCCGGGCTTTAGCTTATCGACAAACTGGCCATCTTTGACGATCCCGAGAATTTTGCTCATTCCGCCCATCGTGGAATAGCCGGTGAAATTCGTAGGGCCTTCACGTTTCTAGGAACTCCTTGAAGAGATTGTTTTCAGCGACTTGGGTGTGCGTCGTCTGCGCGCTACGGGATTTTTCACGGGCTGTTTCTTCGAGCAGTTCGTATTGTTCGAGATTCACTTCCAATCCCGTGTCCTTGGCGATGAGCAAGATTTCTTCGAGTGGGAATCCATACGTATCTTTCAGCTTAAAGGCATCCTCGGCGCTGATTTGGTGGCTCGCGCTTTGCTTGGCCCGTTCGATGACGTTGTTCAAGATATTGCCGCCGCGCTTCAACGTACGGAAGAAGCCTTCTTCTTCCAGCGTGAGGAGTTCGCCGATATGCGCTTGCGATGTTTTTAGCTCCGGATAATCGGCCCCCATTTCATTCACCAGACGGGGAAGGACTCTAGCTAAAAATGGATCTTGCATGCCGAGCATTCTTCCATAGCGGACAGCTCTTCGAATGAGTTTTCTCAATACATAGCCCCTATCGATATTGCTCGGCGTGGCTCCATCGGCAATCGCAAAGGAAAGGGAGCGGATATGATCGGCGATGACGTGGAAAGCAGGAGCTAGATGTGCATCATGCGCGTCGTACTTACGGTGGGAGACATTTTCCACCTCAGCAATGAGTCCACGCAAAATATCGGTCCCGAATACGGAATCGACGCCGAGGTGCAACGAAACGACCCGCTCCAATCCTGATCCCGTATCGATCGATTGATTTGGCAGCTCGGTCATTTCGCCATTGGCCGAACGGTTGTATTGCATGAAGACGAGGTTCCAGAATTCTAAATACCGCTCGCCCGCAGTATCTTCTTTCGGAGACCTTGCGTCGCCGTATTTAGGGCCCCGATCCAGATGCAGTTCCGAACAAGGCCCGCAAGGCCCGGTATCGCCCATCATCCAGAAGTTGTCTTTTTCTCCCATACGGGTGATCCGTTTTTCCGGAACAATCTGTTTCCAAAGCTCGAAAGCTTCTTCATCGGTCTCGAAAATCGTCGGAACCAAATCTTTTCTTCAGGAAAGCCGAAAACCTTTGTCGATACTTCCCAAGCAAAGGCGATGGCTTCTTTTTTAAAGTAATCGCCAAACGAAAAGTTGCCGAGCATCTCAAAAAACGTCAAATGTCGTGAAGTATGACCGACATTGTCTAAGTCATTGTGCTTGCCTCCCACGCGGATGCACTTTTGCGATGTGGCCGCCCGTTTGTAATCACGCCGGCTTTTTCCCAGGAAGACGTCTTTGAATTGGTTCATTCCCGCATTGGTGAACAATAGTGTGGGATCGTCATGGGGAACGACCGGTGAAGAAGCGATGATCGCATGGCCGCGCTCTTTGAAGTAGTTTAAGAACTTGCGGCGGATTTCCTGAGATAACATGTGCGTATGTCCTAAAATAATAGCAGGAGCAGTCTAGCAAAGCTCGAGGTGAAAAGTCAAAAAGCCTTTCGATAGCAGAAGGACTATTTAGCGTTAATTTTAAAATAATCTCTTCTAGGTATTGCAGCACCTACATAACTTAATGGATGCCAATTGCTCTGATTAAATCAGATCAATATAACTTTCGAGATATTCAGCCGTTTTGGCTAGAGAATGCTTCCTCAAAATGTCGAGATATTCTTCTGGGGTTTTTGCTGGTTTTTTGAGAACGTGTCTATTCGCTTTAATCGCGCCTAGAAAAGCACCTTGCTGAAGATCGCTTTGATTCAAAAAAAAATCATCCGGATGTTGAGCTTCCATGCTAAACTTATTGAGAATCTCAACTGGGAAGTCTTTTAGATTATAGGTTACGATGATTTGGGCTTGAGCCTTGATCGCTGCTGCTAAAACATGACAATCATCTGGATCGGGTAGAGTAAGAGTTTCAGCCAGCGCCTCATAGTCTTCTACAAGACAATCCTCAACGCTTTCATTCATGCGCATGCGAGTTCTTTTAAGATTTTCTGGATTAAGATCGGGTCTATTGATTAAAAGACTCCGGATCCACTCATCGTGAATTCGGTTCGTCCATTTCGCCCGATAAAGATCGTTGATCGCAAGCCGAATAACAAGATCTCGAACAGGAGCAGAATATAAGACACATGCATCGAAAAGAGCAGTAAAGCCAGCAAACACCTAATATCCTAGATCTAAGTCCTGTGCTTCTTCAGTCAATTCCTGAAGCGCGTTGCGACTTTTCTCTTTTGATTTTCCCTTATACTTAACAATATCTTCAAATAAAATTCGCCTATGTCTTCCCACCCGACGAAAAGGGATCATTCCCTTTTCAAGGAGTTGAATGAGGTAGGGGCGGGAGACATTCAAAAAATTCGCTGCTTCCTGGGTCGTAAGCTCGGCATGGAAAGGAACAAGGGTAACGGCATCCCCATTAGCGATATGAACCAATGTTCGGAAAATGAGCTCGACAATTGGGGGGGTCAGGAAAAACTCAATAGTCTCACTCGAGCGCTTTAACGAGAACTGAATGTCTTTTTTCCCATCACGAGATAGGAAAGCGCTCATCTGCAAAGATGCTTTTTCTGCAGAATCAATATCACGTGTCTTCGGCAATATAGGCGTAGACTTTCTAGGCGAAAGAGACATTTTTCCTCTCCAATTTCTAACTCAAGCATATCGTCTATTCGAAATAAACGCAACACCGTCCCTATTTCAAAAATAACCCCATCAAAATAATAGTTATTTTTATATATTGAACTTTCAAACAACTGTAATTAAACTATAGCAATATTGTTTTAAAATATTGTGTAGTCAGAAATTAAATTTGGAGAAATCAATGAATATAACCTCAATCTCGAAAGCAACCCTTTGTTTGACGGTGCTGTCGCTTTGTTTAGCCTCCTGTAATCGACAGGATGACTCAGTAATTTCTTCTGCACCGATGACGACGACTTCTTCCGAAGCAAAAAAACAGGATGTTTCTACTGTTCAATTCCTAAGAGCATCTGATGAAGCGCTTGGGAAAAAATACCAAATTCTTACGAAAACGTATGAGAAGTACGATCCAGGATTTGCTAAAGTGCTCTTGTTATATGAAACACTTCCTGGTGATCCGCCTAATTGTTTTAAAATAAAACGCTTTGCACAATATAATCCTGAAGGCTTTGTTGATTTGGAATGTGGGCCTTCATCGAAAGAGCTTTTACATTTTCGAATTACAAAACAGCTCCTTTGCTTCTGTTTAAGTTCAAGAGGTTTTCTTCCTGGAGAAAAAGTCGTTATTCGACTTGAATCTATAGATCCAGATGTCTTCGAAGAACTCTCTTATTATCCTCGCCCACTTATGATCAAAGACGAATCAGGTAAGATTTTATTAGAAGCTACGCTTGCTTCGATTTTTCCAACAATCTATTCTATTAGCTTTCCAGATATTCCAGCTGAAGAAGAATACGAATATTCTACTATTAATGGAATGGAAACACATCATTTTACAATGCAAAATGCAACGAAAACCGTATACATTCCAGGAGTGAATGGACGAACGAGCGGCTTCGGTGGAATAGAACTTAAATTCAAGGATGGAACTATTTACAATTTGCAACTACCTTGGGGTGATGAATGTATAAGATATTTGAATGGTGAAAGATGATTTTTTACGGCTTGAATTAGTATTCTACAATTTTTCTTTGGATACGATATTTAACAGCCTACTTGTATATCAACAGGCGGGGGCGTCCTCATAAATTGTTCCAAGCTGTTACTGATGAGTGTTTCTCCCCAGGGCAATTCTAAGTGTGCCTTGTCTCCTGATGTTCGTGTAATTTCTAATTGGCATTTGCCGCCATTTTTTCCAAGGACACCTGGCATATGTATAAGGCTCGTATGTTTACGACATACAATATCAATCTCCATAATCTCATCATATGACTTAGAATGGATATGTAGCTTTTCCCCGGCATTCAGATTCTTTAAACTAAGGCTATACATTCCCGGAGAAAATGCAAGAAGCTCTACTTCTACGGAAAAAGTCCCTTGCTTGCTCTTGATAAAGAAGGGTCTCGGGATATAGGAAGTTTCTGCAATGATTGAGCCATCTTTTCTCTTAAACCTATAGCTTACACGTTCTCCAAGAACAAAACCGGTCTGATTTAAACAATAAAAAGCGTAACGCGTTTTTCCGTCTTTTATCAAAACTCTGTTTTTATTAATCAATAGTTGTTTATCCGCGATGCCGTATACTTCAGGATCTTTTTGTAAAACCCTTGAAAATTCAGAATAAAATTCCTGATTTATCGGAAAGTTTTCAAATTGAAAGTAATTAGGCCCGCTTCCTTTATCCGTAAATTCTTTCGGAGATGGAAGGATGCTCACTTTGGGTTTAGCGGAATCTAAATCAGCGTATGTTTGAATCCAGCTTAATGATAACAATAATCTGATAATTATTCTTTTCATTTATTCGATTCCTTAATTTCCATTTGTGGCTATTAGAGACAAAATTTAGCGCTTAATTTTTTTTTGACATATTCCCAAAATTCTTATCTTTCACAATATTAAGAGCTTCTTCATAGGTTTCTTGTTGTAGATCTTCAAAGTCGCCATTTTTTGGGTTTTTTCTACAATAGATAACATTCTTATTGAAAATAAGCACATATGCAACCGAACCATCGTTATATTGATGTTGCTTTTTGTCATAGAACCCAATACTGAGTTTGATATCATTTACCCCCATAGGGTAATGATCGAGAAAAGGTCTCATTGCTCCGTCTGAATTTATTCTAGCGAGCAGTTTTTCAGCGTATTTTATTATTAAAATCCTGGCTTCATCCACAGATACCGGTGATTTTCTTAGGGCATGAAAGCCAAGAAAAAAAGCGCCAATATTCCTTTGGGCCCTGCCTCCGAAAGAACTTAACCGAAGTTTGTCTTCTTGTTGATAGGCTTCCAAGCTAAATTGTGCAAGAGTTCTATCAAAATGCACCACATGTTCCGGTCGATTTACATGTTTGATGCATCCGGAGCAGAGTATGCAGGGTAGTAAAGCAATTAGAAACTTCATTTGCGGCTCCGTTTTTTATTTATTTCCTTATAAATTTCTTCACGGGCATTTTTATAAGTTTCTGTCTCCCAGCCATGATCGAATCCTGGAATTCCCACTCCTCCAGAAAGTAAGGCTACATGGTTAGGATCGCGCATTCGTCCTGACAAATCTAGCCACCTAATAAAATCTCTATCTGAAACATATTGACTAATTGATCCAGCTAGATTCCTATCAAAATAATGAGGTGATGCTAGGTTATAAACAGTCATCCTGTCCGTCCAGTTTCCCATCTGACTTTGTCCGAGCAATTTTAAGGCGTTTTCTTGAATAAGACATCCTCTACTATGTGCGAGATATTCTACTTCAAAATCGTTTCTAGGGTTATCGAGAAAGATTTTTTGGAGCGAATTATGGGCTACGCTGACAGCATGGGTTTTCATCCCAAAATATTCAGGTATGCAGCCGCATAAAAGATCTAGCAGAAAACCATGAGTCGCTGCATAGATACCATAAATATCCTGACCTAGAAGGTTATCGCTCATCTCTCTTAGCCGTTTCTTGAATTCATTCAAGGTAGTAAGAATTCCTGGTGTTGTTATCATGGCTCTATGTGGATCTGAATTGATTCCTTGATGAATAACAAGTTGAGAATGTTCTACATAAGAAAGGCTATCACTTTGTCCTAGCCATTTCCCAGCATTAACTATCCAATCTCGAATAAAGGGTACAGGCAAATGAAAGCCGCCATAGTAGAAGAGATATCCAATAGGTTTGGCCACAGTACATGCTGTCCATTCGGCTCCTCTGCCGAAAGCCGTCGGCTCGAACTTATTCGGTCTCTCAGGTTCATATGCAGGAATCCTTCCCTGTTGGGAGGCATAACCTAATGCATCATAGAACACCATCGGGCTCCCTCTAAGAAACGCGAATAGATTCGGCTTATCAACATCGCCTGCTGGATCGGGAGTGATCCAGGTCATGATAGTTGGATTATAATAGCGCCTGCCGAAGTAGATGAGACCGGTTTCTTCATCGAAACGTTTGCCGAAATAGGTCCAAGGATTATGAACTTGAGAAGAAGAGATTTCTTGGCCTTGGCCGTCGAAGATGCGCATTTCCCCGAAGGCGCTATAGTGATAGGTCTCGAGAAGCTTTTTATCGCTGGCTTTTACAAGACTAGAGATGCTGCCGCGAAGGTCGTGAGAAGGGATGTAGACGTGATGGTCGAGTTCGATAGCAATCGTTGCGCCAGCTTCTGCTTTAGTTGTAATGCCTAGAAGACGCAGTTCCTGAAGATCACCAGATTCATTACAGGAGCCGATTTCCAGTATGCCGTCGTAGAGATAGAATTGATACTCTGCAAATTCCCACTGGCCATCTTTTTGCGTATAGAGCGTTTTCTGCATTCTGCGATGCCATGAATCATAGGCATATTCTACTCGATATTTGTCCGTAATCACTTCGATAAGGCGATCGAAGGCATCGTAACAATATCGTCGAGTACCATCATCGATAAGTCTTCCAGCGGCGTCGTATTTGTTGGTTTTATCGCCTATGGAGAGAAGCTGATAGAGAGCGTTGGTTTGGGTAGGGGCTTCATCTTTGCTCAAGAGCGTACTATGCGGATCGAAACAGAAAGTATGGTTAAAGAAGGAACCTTTTTCTACGGTGAGCTGTTGCAAACTATCGTAATGATAGGTGCAAAGATCGGAATGAGTGAGTGTGATAGTTCTAGAGCTGGTGAGTGTGCCGGATGGGTTTCTTTCTATGACCTCTTCTGTGTGCCTTGGTGTCGAAATGGAGGCAGGTCTTCCAGCGAGGTCGTAGCTGCGGGTTTCTTTGCCGAGATCGAAAGGAAGTGTTGAAATGATCGGAAGACCTGAAAGGTCTCTTTGTTCATAGATATGGCTATACCGGAGATCGCCATCTTGGCTTAGACGGAGAACTTTTTTGAGATATATCGAATCCCATTCATAGGCGATGGAAGAACGATCGGGAAGGATCATTTGTAGAGGCCGGCCATGAGGGTCTCGCTTATAGGCTATGCTGAGTCCGTGCAGGAATTGTTCCTGAGAGATTTGCCCGGAGATGTCATAGGCGCGGTGGGAAACGCAGCCACTGGAGAGATCTTCGACTTCAGTAATTCTGCTGATTTTGTCATAGAAATAATGATAACCATCACCATTGGAAGTTTCACAAAGAATCATCCTTCCAAGGACGTCGTAAGTGTAATGAAGAGTTTCGTTATTGCTTCTCAGGACTTTTTCGAGAAGGCCACCCTTTGTGTAGAAATAGCGTGTGATTTTTTGTTCGGGACGGCCTGCGGCTTCTGTGAGAGAAAGGACCTTGCCGAAGATGTCGTATTCCTTAAGGGTAAGAATTTCTCCACGAGGCAAATGACTTTTGCGCTCAATGCAGTTGCCGGCGAGATCATAGATAAATTCTTCGAAAAGAAGTTTTTCGCCCGTTGGAGCATGAATGGAGGTGGAAAGTTTTTCTCCCATGCATCCGAAGGTTTCGAGGATTGTATTGCCTGCTGAATCGATAGTAGTTTTACGGAGGATACTCGAAGTGCTTTCATCATAGGAATAACGCGTCGTGATACCCGTAGGATCGATCGTTGCGATCGGTCTATGGAAGGTGTCATAAAAAGTTTGGGTAGAGGATTTGCCTTCCGAGGTGCTGATGGCGGTCTCGACCTTATTGCCCATTTCGTCATAGGCATAGGTTGTCTCCTTTTGTAGATGACCATCTAACGAATAGGTTCTCTCGCCAATAGTGCGATCGAGGATATCGTAGGCAAATTCCTGACGCCAATCCTCATTAGAGACTGATTGTAATCTTCCCGAAGAATCATAGGAGAAAAAGCTTTTGGTGCCGTTTTTATGTTCGGAGATTTTTCTACCGGCGCCATCGTATTCGTAGGAAATCGCCTGACCTTCCCCATCGATTTCTTGGATAAGTCGATCTCCATCAAAGACGAATCGATGATCCGTTAGAATAGCCCCAGCGGAGCTGAAGATTTGCTTATGAGTGACACGGCCGAGATAATCGTAATGAAGCAGGGTTAAAGCGCCGAGACGATCGCGAGACTCTCGTAAAGTACCGTCGAGATTATAGACAAAATGTTCCTTGCTGCCATCAGAATAGTGAACTTCAATGGGTTTGCCATAGGCATTATATGTGGCGGTTTGGACAGCGCCGCTTCGGCTTGTGTTTTTTGTGGGGCAACCATTGGCGTCATATTCAAAAGTTTCCTGTGAGCCGTTGGGATATTCGATTTGTTTGATTCTTCCGTATGGATCGGGATGGAGGCGAGTGATGTTTCCGAGATAGTCGATTTCAGCGGTTTTATGGCCAAGAGCGTTATAGAGAGCTCGCTCGGTGTGTTTGATGCCATCGTGGGATACAATGTCCTTTTGGACGAGATTGCCCTGACAGTCGTAGGTACAATTTGTTTCAATGAGACCGCTGGGGTCTTCGATTTTGGTGCAGCGACCTAGAAGATCATAAGTATATCTCGTCTCTCGACCTAAAGGATCGGTTTTTCCGATTACTCTTCCTATATCGTCATAGGTAAAATGGAGCGAATATTGATACTTTCCTTCGGCATTGTAAAGGTCTTGTTGTACGATGAGTAGTTGGGGTGAGTAATGCAAAACGATCTTATTTAATGGAAGTTCTTGTCGTTTGATGGGATCAAAATAAGAGCTTTCGATGCGCTCGGGCATTCCATCCGATCGTCGGAAGGTTCGTTTAATCAGTCGTTTTGTTACGCCATCGAGATTGATGGGATCATCTGTGCAACCATCATCGGCAATTTCGCAAATGAGAAGATGATTGCCGTCATATTCGAAGAACTGTCTGGAAATGATCGAGTGATTATTTCCAGTTAAAATGGCTGTAGTAAGGCTTGTTGCCGGAAAATATCGATAGCGGACAACTTTTCCATTGCCATCGCGTTCTTGCAAAAGTAAGTTGCGTCCATCCTGAGAGTAGGAATATTCCTTGCTAAAAGATTCGCCGGAAATGGGTTGGCCATCGCCATTGAGTTGAGTAGGCTTTGTACTCACTCCTGACAGGTTGCCAGAAAAAAGTTCCCGCGTGGGATTGTGTTTGTCATCATAAACAAGACTACGAGCAGAGAGAATTTGTCCATTGGCGATGATATAGCTTGCTCTAAGATCTCCTTCGTCCTCTTTTTTTTCTTGGCCCCAAACCAGCCGCTGAAGAAAGAGAAGATGATTGTGCTCGAAATAGTATGTTTCAAAGGGCCGAAGAGTTGCAGTCCAATGGATAGTCTGCTGAAAACCTTCTGGACCTGTAATGACAGTCGAGCCACCGCTATTGAAGCGTTGTTCCTTTTCTCGCCATTTGCTGAGATCGTAGGAGAAGTGGAAATTGCTAGAGTATTCCCCTCGCATCCCGACTGGACGTTCTAGGTCCTTGACTCGATTGCAAAAGGGACTATCGTCATGGGCGATGCCATCTTCTTTCCCGGGATATAAATAGCGTACTTTCTCTTGAACTTTTCCCGCGTAATAGATTTCTGTGAGCTTGGAATTGAAATTTTTTGGGGCATTGCCGGATGCGTAATGTAAGGGGAAAGGAAGTGAGCCTTTGACTTCCCGAAGATAGAAATGATAGTTCTCTCTTTTTTTCCCTTTGCGATCGAAAGCATAATCGAGAGATCTTCCATCGCTAGTTTCGATATGGCAATCGCGCCAATATTCTTGAGGGCCTTTATAGGTGAATTTTGCCCAAGCAAAAGTGGTGTTTAAGTCGGGACTAACGACTTTAACGAAGGTTGGGCGCTTGTCGTCATCATAGTCATAGAGAATAAAGCAGCCGTTTGGAAGTTCTTCTTTATAGAGGATCAGATCTGCAGAATTTCCAAAATGGCTAATAGGACCTTTTTTATAATAAAAATGAAGTCCTTCGCCTGTGACCATATAAGCTTCGACATCATATTTGCTAATGGCACGGATGAAGATACGATTGTTACGGATGTTGGTCCTTCCGGAAATAACGCTAGATGCGGTGTTGGTAAGTCCTACAGCATCCGTTTCAGTGATGATGGGTTTGAGCTCATACCATTCGCCCCGTTTCTTTTTTTTCTTGGGATTGATTTCCGAATAAAGGAGCCTTCCGCCGCTTTTTGCATATAAGTATGCGTATGTTGAAAGATCCTTCGAACCATCTTCATTTCCGCCTACATGGATTTCTACGAGTTCTAGAATTGAATTTGGAAAGAAATGCCAACCGCAATTGGGACCTTTGCCGGTTCCGCTTTGATAGCATCTTTGGATGACGAGAGGCACAGCTCCTCGGACAACCAGATCTTGGTCATAAAGAACATAATCACCGGTGATGCTATTGACGCAGCCGGCGATAAGAGCATTAGGGTCGCCCTCAGTTGCTGCGACGGCTCCGGGCATTGCTGGTTCTGCAGAAAGAAAAGAACTTCCGAAAAATACAAACGATATTAATTTGCTAATCAGAAGTTTTTTCATAATGTTAATTTGAAGGTTCAAAAAAGACGATTATTAATTTACTTTAAGATAAGTGGCAAGATAGAGACTTTTTTTAAATCATCATTTATTAACTCGATAGTTGGAATGAAGATGCGTTTGGTTCAAGTCAGAACCATAAGAAGCGTTTAATCCATCTCTATAGTCCTTGAAAGTTTCGTGCTGGGGAGGTAAAACTGTATCACCCTTAATTTTTAACGACGAAATTCCATGGATACAGATCTCAAGAAGCAGCTCCATAAAATAGCCGATACGATCCGCGAACTCTCGATGGAGGCCGTTCAGAAGGCCAATTCCGGCCACCCCGGACTCCCCATGGGATGCGCGGAATTCGGCGCCTTTCTCTATGGATGCGTGCTGAAACATAACCCGAAAGACACCGATTGGCTCAACCGCGACCGATTCGTCCTTTCGGCTGGACATGGTTCGATGCTTCTGTATTCCTGTATGCATCTCGCAGGATTCCCTCTCACGTTGGATGATCTCAAGCAATTCCGCCAGCTCCACTCTAAAACTCCTGGCCATCCTGAATTGCACATGACAAAAGGGGTCGAGGCAACGACAGGGCCGCTTGGACAGGGCGTGGGTAATTCCGTGGGCATGGCGCTGGGATTGAAGATTCTGGCAACGAAGTTCAACAAAGAAAATTTCCGGCTGTTCGACAGCAAGGTGTATTGCCTGGCGGGCGACGGCTGTATCATGGAAGGGGTATCGGCCGAAGCCTCTTCTCTAGCGGGCCACCTAGGCCTCGATAACCTCGTTTTGATCTACGACGCCAATAAGATCACGCTCGATGGCAAACTTGCCGACTCTGCATCGGAAGACACCAAGATGCGCTACAAAGCCTATAATTGGGATGTCTACGATATCGATGGGTACGATTTCGATGCCATGGAAGAACTCTTTTTAAAAATCCGCGATGGGCAGACCAAACCGGTCATGATCATGATGCACACGATCATCGGAAAAGGCTCTCCCAATAAAGCAGGATCGCACGCAGCGCATGGATCTCCTCTTGGAGCAGAAGAAGTAGCGCTTGTTAAAAAAGAGCTGGGCCTTCCGGAGGAAAATTTCTTCGTTCCTCAAGGGGCTTATACTTTTTTCCAACAAAGACTCGAAAAATGCATGCAAATGGAAGAGAAGTGGAACGAACTTCTCCAAGCCTATGCCAAAGCCTATCCCGATCTCTACGCGCAATTCCTGCAGATGAAAGAACGGGTAATCCCGAAAGATCTCGAAGAGCAGCTGCGTAAAATCGAGATCAAAGCGCCGATCGCCACGAGATCTTCTTCGCAGGCAGTGATCCAAGTGCTCGCGGAGCTTTTACCGCATCTTTTCGGTGGATCGGCCGACCTTTCCGAATCGGATCGTACGATGATGAAAAAATATCCCCTTATTGCCCCTGGGCAATTCGGCGGAAGGAACATCAAGTATGGCGTGCGGGAATTCGCGATGGCCACAGCGGCTACGGGACTCTCCGAGACCGATATGTTCACGCCGTTCATCGGCACTTTCTTGACCTTTTCCGATTACATGCGCAATGCGATCCGCCTTGCGGCATTATCGAAAGTAAAAGTCATTTATCATTTTACCCACGATTCGATCTTCCTCGGCGAAGACGGCCCTACCCACCAGCCGATCGAGCATCTCGCTGCACTTAGGGCAATACCTAATTTGCATGTAGTGAGGCCGGCGGATACGCATGAAGTCAAAATGGCCTGGGTTGCCGCACTGCGTTACAAAGGACCGACGGCACTCATTCTCTGCCGCCAGAATCTTCCGGATATCGTGGGAACGGATGTAGCCTATGATCAGGGAATGGGGCGCGGCGCCTATATCGTAAGAAAAGAGAGAGGCGCGAAACCGCAATTCACTTTGTTCGCCACGGGCTCGGAACTTTCCTTAGCGGTCGAAGTTTCGACGGCTCTAGAAAAACAAGGAAAATCGGTCCGCGTCGTTTCGATGCCATGCTGGGAAATCTTCGAAAAACAAAATGAACCCTACCGGGAATCGATTGTCGGCGGAGATATCGGAACACGGGTCAGCATCGAAGCCGCTACGAGTTTCGGCTGGGCGAAGTGGGTAGGCCGTGATGGAATCTGCATCAGCATGGAAAGCTTTGGGGAATCGGCTCCCGCAAGCGATCTCGCTCTTGAATATGGCTTCAACGTCGATGCGATCCTCGATCGTCTTTTGACATGAGAAACGGGTTTCTTGAAGCGCTCGCCTGCAAAAACACAGGCCGGCCGCCGGTGTGGCTGATGCGCCAAGCAGGCCGCTACCTTCCAGAATACCGTTCTCTTAGGCAAATCCATTCATTATCTACACTATTTCATACGCCGAAGCTCGCTGCCGAAGTGACGCTGCAGCCGATCCGCCGGTTCGATTTCGATGCGGCGATCATTTTTTCCGATATTTTAGTCGTGTTGGAAATGCTCGGACTCACCATCCATTTTCCCGAGGGGAAAAGTCCCTATGTCGACTTTGTCTCTTTGGAGGAGTTTCGTGTCCAGCCAGCGAGGAAGGTTCTTTCCTATGTCGCTTCGGCAATCGAACTCGTCAAACCGAAATTGGCTGTCCCGCTGATTGGCTTTTGCGGAGGGCCATATACCGTCGCGCGGTATTTGCTGGGAATTGAGAGGATGCAAGAGTGGATGCAGACCAAACCGCAAGCCTTGCATCAGCTATTGGGCATGATTACCGAGGCGACGATCGACTATTTACAGATGCAAAGCGAAGCGGTCGACGCGTTGCAGATTTTCGATTCATGGGCGGGGTTGCTTCCTAGAGCATCGTTCATGGCGTTTTCCTTGCCCTATTTGCAAAGGCTCGTGAAATCGGTTTCTTTGCCGGTCATTCTTTTCATGCGCGGCGCAGGGGAATATGTCGAAGAACTCTGTGCATTGGGCCCAAGCGGTATCAGTTTCGATGAGCAAAAACCTCTTTCAGAAGTTAGAAAGAAAATGGCGCCGAACATTGCGATTCAAGGGAATCTCGATCCGCAAACACTTCTAATGAGCACGCCGGAAGAAGTGCGAGAAAAGACACAGGCGCTGCTGCTGTCGATGCAGGATGATCCAGGCTTCATCGTGAATTTAGGCCATGGAATATTGCCGGCAACGCCGCTAGAGAACGTTCAGGCATTTATTGATACCATCCGTCTGCTATCAAAGCAGCGCGTTGCAGTTTATTAATAATATTAAAATCATTAAGCTTTATTAAAAAGAGGAAAAATGGAGCCTGTGGACATTACAATTGAAAAATGGAGAGAAGCTAATAATCAATTAGAAACTATTGGTCGAATTCAAGCTTCTCATACGGTGGTGTTAGTAAATGAAAGCAGCCATCCATTTGGTACATGCGTTCTATTACAATATGGCAAAAAGAAATATTTTTTAACGGCTGCTCATGTAGCTCAAGAAATAGGAAAAATAGGTTATAAAAAAATTGCGGTAGCAGTAGTTCCCGATGAGGTTCCTCGAATTCTACAACTTCATCCCTCCGAGGCCTTTAAACCAAAACCTTGGGATCCAAATTTCAAGGTAAGCGATCTTCTAGAGGATCCATATCAAGTTAAAGATTTAGCCATTATTGAAATTCCTTTATTTTTAGAAAGCATCATTAACGCTACCAAGGAATTCGCTAGATTACCGGAAGAAACTATTGAAGAGCTTGATCTCAATGCAAGTTATGTAGGGTTCGGGGTTGTAGATAATAGCGGAAAGAAACAAATGACCTCTTTTGCGTTCTGCCTGTCTGAGAAGCAAGAAAGAGACGGAAGGGATTATTATATTGCAAGATCGATGAAAAAAACATTTGGGTCAATAGTTCTTGAAGAGCCAAATATTCTTGATTTCCAGGGATATAGTGGAGGCGGGCTTTTCCTCTTTAAGGATAAATCAATAAGACTTGTTGGGCTTGCTTATTATCAAGATCCCGATTCTCTAATGCTAGATGATGGGTACGTAGCGGTTCATTTTTATGGGCCTAAGTCTCTCAGGGCGTTTTTGAAAGATTGTGGCTAGAAAGAGTACAGCGACCATCGATAAGATTAGATTTTGAATTGTATCCTGTCGAATTCACCACTTCGCAAGAGGCGGCATGGAACAGAGGATCGCATCGGGATTGCCGCCGGAGAGAAATCCGAACTTGGTTCCTCGGTCGTAGAGCAAATTGTATTCCACATAGTGCGCGCGAAATGTCAGCTGTTTTTCTCTTTCTGAGGGAGAATAGGGCTGGTCGATCCGCAGACGATAGATCGGCAGGATGGCATCGAGGAAGGTCTTGCCGAGAGCGCGGATGAGCGCAAAATCGGCATCGAAATTTCCTGAATTGTAGTGGTCGAAAAAAATCCCTCCTACGCCCCGCTCTTTTTTGCGATGGGGAATATAAAAGTATTCCTTCGCTGCTTTAGAAAATATCAGATAGAGATCTTTCCCTAAGGCGTCTAGGGTTGTTTGCGCAGTGCGATGAAAGTGCTGCGTATCTTCTTCATAGGGAAATCCCATCGGCGTGAGATCGTAGCCGCCGCCGAACCAAAAACGGTCCTTCGTCTCGATGTAGCGAAAATTGCAATGGACGGTGGGCGCGTGGGGATTGGCCATATGGGTGATGAGGCTGATGCCCGTCGCAAAAAAAGGACCGATGCCATCGGCCATGGGGAATTCTGGTCCCGATACGCCTGACCAATTCACGGCAGCTTTTTCAAAGATGTCGCCGCGCAAAAGAGAGATTTCTCCGCCGCCGCCGGTGTGGTGTTGCCAGTAGGATCTTTGAAAACGTTTTATCGGTTCGAGGGATTCGAAGCCGGCGATGATTTCTTCTCGAAGATCTTTGAGAAATTCGACAATTTCAACTTGCCTTGTGGTCGTCGTATCGGCAGAATTCATGCTTCCAATTGTGAGAAACTCATGGAAAAAAAGCGAGCGGTCATTTTAGGTGCAGGGATATCGGGTTTGAGCGCTGCGCACGCTCTTTCCAAGACGCATGATGTTCTGGTACTGGAAAAAAGCCACCGCGCCGGAGGATGGATCGAAACGACCGATCATGAAGGGTTTTTGTTTGAATCGGGTCCCCGGACGTTTCGCTCCAATGCCAGTCCTGAACTGATGAAGCTCATTGAGGAATTGGGATTGCAAAAAGAGATCCTGTATTCGGAAAAAGAGGCGCAAAAGCGGTTTGTGCTTTTCGAAGGAAAACTCGAAGAAGTACCGAGTCATCCTCTAGCGATTTTTTATTCGCCCCTTTTTAAAGGGGTCCGCTTTTCTATGCTCACGGAATGGAAAAGGCCGAAGGAACAAGCGGATGAAAGTCTTGATTCCTTCGCGGAACGAAGATTCGGAAGGAAAGCCGCTGATCGCTTTTTCGATCCCCTGGCTTTAGGGATTTATGCAGCGGATAGCCGCAAGCTTTCTGTCGAAGCGGCATTTCCTCGTCTCAAAGAAATGGAAAGAACGCATGGATCCATAACGAAGGCGCTTTTCAAAAAAGAAAAGAAAGCCAAAAAAACTGCATCAGCTCTTTTTTCTTTTCAGAGTGGCACACAAATGCTCATCGATGCGCTCGTCAAAGAACTCGGCAATCGCCTTTGTTTGGATCGCGAAGTGACGAAGATCGAGAAAAAAGACGATTTTTTTCTCGTTCATACGACGCATGAGGTATTTGAAGCCGATCGAGTCATTTGTGCATTGCCGCCAAGAGTGGTTGGAACGCTTCTAGGAGATCTTTCTCCGAATGCCGCGAGACTACTGCAAGACATCGAAATGACGAGTTTGTCGATGGTGCAAGTGGGCTATGAGGAAAATGTCCTCCCAGGAAAGGCATTCGGCTATCTCGTTCCCAGGAAAGAAAATCTCCCTCTTTTTGGGGTAGTTTTTGATTCTTGTATTTTTCCCTCGCAAAATCGGGGAACGCAAACGAGACTCACCGTGATGATGCCCCCGCAAGAGAACGCAAAAGAAACCGCGCTGCAAATGTTGGGCGAACACCTTGGCGTTGCCGGCATACCGCGCATGATTGTAGAAAAGAAATTTGTCGACGCCATTCCGTTGCCGACGGTAGGACATGCCGCGCGGATCGATGAAATTCGGATGGCGATCGCCCGCGATCTCCCGAATTTCTATTTGGCAGGGAACTATCTCGAAGGTGTTTCTGTGGAAGATTGCATCCGTTCCGGTAGCCAGCTTGCCCTTACTTGAAGGAGAGGCGGTAGCTTTCCTTCATCAAGAAAAGAACGGTCAAAAAAGCGCCTATACTCGTTAGGATGATCAGAAAACTTGGCGACTCTGCAAGTCCTGTGTAAGAAATCAAAACAGTCGAGAGAAACGGTGTGATGCCTCCAAAAAAGGCTGCGCTCGTGTTGTAGCCGATCGCGAGTGTCATATAGCGATTTCTCGTCGAGACGAGCTCGGCTAAAGCCGCTGGCAGAGGACCTTGATAAAGCGCTGCGAGAACAGCAAACAAGAACATCGCAAGAAAGGCGAAGAATAGCGGATGGCTCGAAGTGCTTGTGAGAGAGATAATTTGGAAAATGGGATAGCCCAAAATACAGGTCAAAAGACAAGAGCTCATCAGGACTTTTCTTCTTCCGATGCGATCGGAGAGAGTGGCAAAAAAAGGGATCAAAATGACGACGAGAAATAATCCGATGCTATTCAACGAAAACGCCTGAAGATTGGTGAAATACCCGCTGCTGATGAACCAGGATGCTAAATAGACAAACGGAAGGTAAAACCCTACAGCCTGGAATGCCGCCAAAAGAAAGGTGATGAGGATTTGTTTAGGGTGCGCTTCGATCGCTTCCAAGGGATGTTTGGTCGTGCGGTGCGCTTTTTGTAACTGGAGGAATAGAGGTGTTTCCGCAATTTTCAATCGGATGTAGATGCCGACAGCAGCGGGAGCGATACCTGCGAGAAAAGGAAGCCGCCAACCCCAAGCGACGATGTCTTCTTGCGTAAGATAGAGGTTGAGAAGAATTCCTGTTACAGCTCCTAAAAGACCTCCGAATGTTCCAATGCTGTAAATAAGGCTGCAGAAAAAACCTCTTCTTCCAGGTGGCGCATGTTCCGCCAAAAAGACCGTAGCCCCGATAAACTCACCGCCAACAGCCAGTCCTTGAAAAAGACGAGCGAGAACAAAAAATACGATGGCAAACACCCCCACTTGTTCATAGGAGGGAAGACAACCGATCAAGAAGGTGGGAAGGGCCATCGCAAAAATCGAGACGATTAGAGCGGTTCTCCTTCCTATTTTGTCGCCGATGTAGCCAAAAACGATGCCTCCCAACGGACGCATAAAGAGTCCAACAGCAAAGACCAAAAAGACCGAAAGTAGGCCGTTTAGAGTATTTTGAAAGGGGAAGAAGATCTTTTGCAGGGTGATGGCAAAAAAGCCGTAGAGCCCGAAATCGTACCACTCTAGGGCATTTCCGATAGAAGCTGCGAGTAAGATTCTGCTGGATAGGCTGGGTTGTCGCATTGCCTCACCCTAGCAAATCCAATATTTAAAAAAAATACTTTGCATACCTGCCTATCTACTTGATAATCAGCTAGATAGGCAAGTCACGTTTGTTAATTACGATATTTACTAATAATCAAAAATTGTTTATAATTAGTGGTTTAATTAACAAATTAATCGGTAATAATGGCGTCTGTAAGTGTATTTAAATCATGGCAACAATTCGATTCAGCTTTTACCGAGTTCGAAGAGTGCGTGAAGACTCTTCCACCCAATGCGAAGAGAATTCCAGAAGTAAGGGCCAATGTCGTAAAGATCTGTGAGAACATCGAGGCGATCATCGATGCCAAAGACTTTTCCTTCGAACAGTTGGATGGCAATACGCAAAATACGTTCATCCAAAGGGCGACGAAGTGTTGCTCGACATTTCTAGCAGTTGTTGGAACGAATGTACGAAGGGTAGTGTTCGATGCGGTCTTTTGCAAACTTACGGCCATATTCCATCAAGTCTATAGCGGAGTCATAAGAGAACGTGAATATGTCGAGGAATATAAAAATTGGGATTTCCCATTTTTGTTTCTATTATTTGAAGACAAACTCTCTCTAAAAGGGGCTTCTCATTCTTCCGATGCTGAATTTAGAAAGAAAGCTGCGGAACACCTAAAGATCGATCTGAAAGTCATCGATGAACGGCATTCTAAGTATCAAAGCAAATGTCATGGAATTGTGAGTCGAGGCGTTTGTCTCGGCCTTACATTAGCGCGCATGTGTCAGGATGATCCCATAGAATGTTTGAATCGTACGCATCGCATCGCGCGGTTTATGCAAGCGGCGAATAATATTTCGAAAAATTCTCATTTCTGGGCCGTACTGGAAAAGACCGGTCGTAAAATCCTCGAGGATCCCGATTCCTTTCCCACAATCCTGGCACATGCAGCACGTGTTTTGCATTTTCCTGAAGTTAAGGATTTGCTCGCTGCCTATAAAGAGGGCAACCAAGCGCAAAAAATTCTAAGAGTCATTGGAAAAAGTGTTGATTCCTATAAAAAGATATTTGCGAGCTATTTGCGAAGGGCAAAATATTGTGAAATGCGACTCATGGATTCGCAAGTTTCGGCACAAGAAAAACGCGATGTGAAACAGGCGGTAAGAGATCTCTCAAAAACACAATTCGAATATTTTCAGATTGAAACTCTACTCGAAGAAATGGACCCTCAAGAACAATGTCTCGATCATATGCCTGCTCCGATACTGCGCGCGCAAGGCTTGAGCACATCAAAAATTGTGATGAAGAATATCTCCATGCACGATTTTTCTGATGCCGTGATTCCACTCAAAGACAAGGAAGGGCAGTATCGCCTAAGCTTGATGGGCAACGATGAACTCTTAGGACACTCGATTTATGTTTCTTTTAAGCCGCCTGCTTTCTCCGATGCGAATAATCGAGAAGATCCGCTGGTGCTCAAACCGAAATTTCGTTCATTCAAAACGAGCGGAAAAATGCTCGAGGTTCTCAAAAAGCGGTTGGACAGTAAGTACACCCGCGATGCGTTCCATCTTCTGCAGTATGAAAAAATGCCATCAAGATAAAGCGGAAAGGCGTCAGAAGCTCGTGCCAATCATTCGAGCAGGCGCTGAATGTTTTCCAAACGATGCAAAGAGAGAGGCTATTGTCTCGAATAGAGCACAGGATGCGTCGCCATCGTCAGATGATCCCCGAACGCATACCCCAACAATTTAAGGGCGTGGACGGCGGGATCTTTTTCTTTCAATACATACATCGGTTTTTTTGACGTATACGCGATCAATAGGAATTTTTGTCCCTGGAGTTCGGAGAGGGGACGAAGCGTGATCAGCGTTTTTGCGGAAAAAAAGAGGACGGTTGCCCCGTTTCTCCGGACAGGGGCAATAGGGAATATTCGCGCCGAGGATCGGCCCATCGGTAAAACGGATCATGACTCCGCAGATGATCGGCTGCACGCAGCTGAGATCGTTCAGGGAAGAGGGCGTTTCTGAAAAAGGAGAGGGCATGCCGCCGCAAAGGGTCTGATCGAAAGCGATGCGGACGGTACTTGGTGTGGGTCAGGTCAGCTACGATTTGTGCATACGTTCTTTGCAGGACGATTTTCTTAAGAGCTTCATTTTTTCGCCAAAGATCCCGTTCATTTTTTTTGATCGCTTTTTCCGCTTCTTCGATAAGGGGAAGCGGGAGTAGATCATCGAATGAGATGAACCCTTGCTTCGCAAAAAAATCGTGGTGTTCGCTAGCGAGTGTGTAACGCATTCGCGTCGATCCTCGCTAATCGGCTGGCGGCTTCATGGGCTTTATCTGGGGTGAGGAAAGTCGTGAGACGAAGATATCCTTCTCCGCCTGGACCAAAGCCCGAACCTGGAATGCCGAGGATTTGGCATTCTTCGAGAATGATGTCGAAAAATTGCCAGGAGGTCATGCCCTTCGGGGCTTTCCACCAAATATACGGCGCATCGACCCCTCCGACAAAGGATTGCTCGAGTTTCTGAAGAGCTTCGCGCAAGATGCGTCCGCTTTCGAGATAGGTGGCGACTTGCGCATCGGCCTGCGCTTTTCCTTCTTTGAGAGCTGCTTCAGCGCCTCGTTGAATGGGGTAGGCAACGCCATTGAATTTCGTCACATGGCGGCGGCGCCACATGGCATGTAGATTCTGCAGGAGATTTTTCGGAACGACGGCGTAGGCGCAGCGAAGTCCGGTAAAGCCCGCGCTTTTGGAAAATGTCCGGCACTCGACAGCGACCTGATCAGCTCCTTCGATCTCGTAGATGCTATTGGGAACATCGGGGGAACGGGCGAAAGCCGCGTAGGCGTTATCCAAAACGATGATCGCTTGATGCTTGAGGGCATAATCGACCCAGGCTTTGAGCTGGGGGCGGTTCATGGCGACGCCTGTGGGGTTGCTGGGTGAGCAAAGATGGATGAGGTCGCAAGGAACAGTTGGGGGAACGGGTAGATAGCCGGTTTTTTCTGTGCAGGGAAGAAGGACGATTCCTTCTTTTCTGCCCGCCATGATGTTCGAAGAGAGGTAAACGGGATATGTGGGATCGGTAATGGCGACTTTGGCATCTAGGGCAAATAATTCTTGGAAACTGGAGGTGTCGTTGTTCGCCCCTTCGGAAACGAAGATTTCTTCAGGTGTGATGTCGAAATCGGGATATTCCACTTGGCAGATGGCCTCCCTAAGAAATGGGTAGCCTTCGGAAGGACCGTAGCCCCGTTTGCCGGAATCAAGGGTCATTTCATAGGCGGCATTCGCTATAGCCTCCGCGACAGCGGGAACGAGCGGAAGGACGATATCGCCTACTCCGACGTTGATCACCTTATCTTTGAGGCCTTGGCGTTCAAGAAGGGCGAGCTTCTCGTCGATGACGGGAAAGATATAGGGGGCTTTAAGTTCTGCGTAATGGGGATTGATCTTGGCCATAGAACAAAATATGGTAGTTGCTTCATGCATAAATCTCAACCGTGATATGTTCAGCTGTCATGGAGAATTTCACCCATTTTTTGGAAAAGCTACCCCTCATCGAAGAGCGGCTGGGCTACCGTTTTAAGAACCGCGACCTTCTGATCCAGGCCTTTGTCCATCGTTCTTTTTTGAATGAGCATCGGGGTTTGGTCAAAGAGCACAATGAGCGATTAGAATTTTTAGGCGACTCGGTGCTCGGGCTTATCGTCGCAGAGTTCCTTTTTCTCAAGCTCCCAGGGCATCCCGAAGGGGAGCTCTCCAGGCTTCGCTCGCAACTTGTCGAAGCGAGCATGTGCAGCTATTTTGCCACCAAACTGGAACTGGCCCCATTTGTGCTGCTTGGAAAAGGGGAAAAAATGAATGAAGGGCGAGGTCGCAATACGATCTTGGCGAACCTTCTCGAAGCGCTCCTTGCGGCGATCTATCTCGATGGGGGATTCGAGATGACAAAACAATTCTTTTTCCGTCATTTTCATCAGGATCTGGAAACCACCTTGCAAGAACCGGGGAAGAATTGGAAAGCCAAACTCCAAGATTGGGCCCAAAAGCACAGACAAATGGCCCCTACTTATAAGGTCATTAGCGAGACCGGTCCCGATCACAGCAAGAGCTTTATCGTAGTGGCGATGATCGGCGAAGAAGTGCTCGCAGAAGGGGAAGGGATGTCGAAAAAAATCGCAGAACAAGCGGCAGCGGAAGCATCGCTTCGCAAACTCGAGGGAACCCATGGCTAAGGTTAAAAGTTTTTGGAGCTGCCAAGAATGCGGACATAAGCAAGCGAAATGGGCGGGCAATTGTTCGGTTTGCCAAAAATGGAACACCTTTGTCGAAGAACTCGAGATGAAACCAGTGACGCAGCGCTACGCCTCAGCGCCGCTGGAAACTGCGCAACCGGTGCGGCTCAAAGGTCTAAAGCCCGATCAGGTGCGGAGATTTTCTACATCCTTAACGGAAGTCGATCGGCTTCTTGGAGGCGGCATCGTCGCAGGTTCGCTTACGCTTCTCGGCGGCGATCCGGGCATTGGAAAATCGACGCTCATGTTGCAGATCTGCCAAGGGCTCGCGAAACAGGGACTCACCGTTCTGTACGTCTGCGGCGAAGAATCGGTCGATCAAACGAGTTTAAGGGCTAAACGGCTCGGTGTAGAGGCGGATTCGCTGTACTTGCTCAATGAGACGCTTTTCCCCAATGTCAAACACCATATCGACCATTTAAAGCCTGACATCCTCATCATCGACTCGATTCAAATTCTCTATAAACCGGAATTGTCTTCTGCTCCTGGTTCAGTTTCTCAACTGAGAGACATCGCCGCAGAATGCATGATGCTCTCGAAAGGAAGCGGCATTTCGACATTCTTGATCGGCCATGTGACGAAATCGGGGGAAATCGCCGGACCTAAAGTTCTCGAGCACATCGTCGATACCGTTCTGGAATTCGAGGGCGATCGGCATCATGGTTATCGTCTTTTGCGTGCGCTGAAAAACCGATTTGGCCCGACAGATGATATTGCGCTTTTCCAGATGGTGGAAGAGGGGCTTAAGCAAGTCGATAATCCTTCGCTCATGTTTTTGCAAGAGAGGGTGAGAGAATCGGTCGGTTCGGTCATCGTGCCGACTTTAGAAGGAACACGCTCGATGCTCATCGAAGTGCAAGGACTCGTAGCGGCATCGTCGTTTTCTACGTCGACACGCAAGTCGGCAGGCCTCGATACGAATCGCCTTGCGCTGCTTCTCGCGGTGCTCGAAAAGCGGATGGGCTATAGTTTGCACAATTGCGATGTCTTCGTTTCGGTCGCAGGCGGGATCAAAATCACCGAACCGGCTGTCGATTTAGGGATTTTGATGACGATAGCCTCGTCGTTTTGCAACCGCCCGATCGATCCTGATACAGTGGTTATCGGCGAAGTCGGGCTTGGCGGCGAAGTGCGCAGCGTGCCGAGAATCGAAGCCAGGCTCAAAGAAGCGGCGCATCTTGGTTTTCGTCAAGCGGTGATCCCGAAGCGCAATATGGCGGGATTGTCAGAGAAAAAACTCGTTCTGCACGGCGTCGATGTCGTCGAGGAGGCAATTCGTGTTCTCATCGGTTAAGCATCTCATCGTAGCAGGAAGAGACTCGAATCTTTCGAAAAAGCAAATTGAGGAAGTTCAAAATGAGCTTCAGTGTTTTCATCCCGAAATAACGTTCGAACGTCTTTTAGTAAAAAGCACCGGGGATCTTCATCTTGAAGTTTCTCTTCGTACACTCGACAAGACCGATTTTTTTACGAAAGAGATCGATAATCTTCTGCTCGATAATCAATGCCGCGTGGCGATGCATTCGGCAAAAGATTTGCCGGAACCGATTCCCAAAGGGCTTGCTATTGTCGCTTTGACAAAAGGAGTCGATTCGGCCGATTCGCTTGTTTTTGCCGAAGGAAGACCGCTTCCCTCCTATCCGAGAATTGGAAGTTCGGCGGAGCGAAGAGATGCTACGGTCAAGATGCTTTTCCCGAATGCTGTTTGTTGCGATATTCGAGGAACGATCGATAGCCGTTTAGAGCAGCTCGATAGGGGACTTTACGATGCAGTCGTCATGGCGGAAGCAGCGCTGATCCGTCTTGGACTTACGCATAGAAATCGTCTCAGGCTTCCTGGACCCACCGCACCGAAGCAAGGAAGACTCGCTGTGCTTGCACGAGCTGATGACCTAGAAATGCAGCAACTATTTTCTTGTATTCAATGCTGTAGGAAAGTTCTTTATCTCGGATCGGATCCCAGTAGGTTTTTCAGCGATGGCGCTCAGGTCGTGCACCTGCCGATTCTAAATATCCTTCCGAAGCCTGTCTCTTTTCCGCCACTTATCTCGGCGCTTGCCGATTGGAATGACTATTCCCATTTGGTCGTCACGAGTAAGCATGTGGTCCAGATTCTTTCCCGCATTCTAGCGCCAAGGGAGGGCTGCATGGTCATTGCTATAGGGAGGACGACGGCCATGACGTTAGAAAAAAACAGATGGAAGGTTGCTGTCTGCGCATCGGAAGAAAGCCAGGAAGGAATTCTCGCACAACTACGGCTTACTAGAATGGAACGAAAAAAGCTATGTGTTTCACCCAAGGTCCTCTTTGGCTAGAGGGTCGATCGAGGAGTTTTTCATCCGCGGGGAGATCCGATTTCAAGCTTGCGACCTCTACGATACGGTCATTCAGGAAACTCTTACCCTGCCCGATCTCGAAGAGTTCGACGAAATTTATTTCACCAGTCCAACGACGGTCCGTTTCTTTTTTTCAAAAATATCCTCGTTGCCGAAAAGGCCGGAATTGAAGGCGATAGGACCTGTCACTTTGCAAAATTTGACGAGAGAGACTATGATCTATTCCCTTCGTAACACTTTAGAAGGAGCCGCGTCATGACCTATAAACTGCCCGATCTACCTTATGATTTTAACGCTCTTGAGCCCGTCATATCGGCTGAGATCATGACCTTGCACTACACGAAGCACCACCAAGGCTATGTCAATAACCTCAATGCGGCCTAGAAAAATACGCCCAAGCGGAAAAAGATCAAGATGTCGCCGCGATGATCGCTTTGCAACAAGCTATCCGCTTCAACGGCGGCGGACATGTGAACCACTCGATTTTCTGGACGAATTTAGCGCCTGTCGGAAAAGGCGGCGGAGAGCACCCCAAGGGAGATCTTCTTCAAGCAATCCAGCGCGATTTCGGTTCTTTGGATACCCTCATCGAAAGGCATAGCGCGCAAGCGATCGGGGTTCAAGGATCGGGATGGGCGTGGCTCGGCTATTGCAAAGTGGAAAAAAGACTGAAAATCGCGACCTGCGCGAACCAAGATCCTCTAAGCACGCAATCGCTGGTTCCTCTTCTAGGAATCGATGTTTGGGAACACGCCTATTATCTGCAGTACAAAAACGTCCGCCCTGATTATGTAAAAAATATTTGGAAGGTCGTTTCTTGGAAAAATGTTACTGAAAGATACCACAAGGCAATTGCGTAATAAAGATTTGAATTGCTTGTTTGGATTATGACTTTCTGTTAATGTCGACCCAATTAAATTGACTTACTAGGAAAACTATGGGTTTGTTTTCGAGAAATAAGCCGAAAATTAAGATCCAAACCACAAAGAAAGATGGATTTAGCGGCTGGGTGAAGTGCACCCATTGCCAGGAATTGATCCACGCCAGCGAGCTCCAAAAAAACCTCCATTGCTGCCCAAAATGCGACCACCATTACCGTCTTTCAGCGATGCAAAGGATCCAGCTTCTTACCGACGAAGGGACCTTTGAAGAGTGGTTTTCAGGGGTGCTGCCGACCGATCCATTAGCTTTTTTTGACCAGGAAAAGTACGTCGACCGGCTAAAAAATGCTCAAGAAAAGACTTCACGAAGTGAAGCAGTCGCCGTCGGATGCTGTCTTGTTAAAGGACGGAAGATTGCCTTAGGCGTTCTCGATTTTACCTTTATGGGGGGATCGATGGGATCGGTCGTCGGGGAGAGATTGACCCGGATGATCGAAAGCGCCATCGAAGAAAAATTGCCGGTCGTCATCGTCTCCGCTTCCGGGGGCGCTCGGATGCAAGAATCGATCTTTTCTCTCATGCAAATGGCGAAGACATCCGCAGCTCTTGCAAAATTGCATGAGGAAGGGTTGCCCTATATCTCCATTTTGACCAATCCCACGACGGGAGGCGTCACTGCGTCTTTTGCTTCTCTTGGCGACATCATCATGGCAGAACCCGATGCGCTCATTGCCTTTGCAGGTCCTCGGGTCGTCGAACAGACCATCGGGCAAAAACTGCCGCCCGGCGCACAAAAGTCGGAATTCCTCCTCGAAAAGGGAATGATCGATTGCATTGTTAATAGACATGAATTAAAAGATAAGCTTTGTTTGATGCTGGATTTTGTTACAGGCAACAAACGAGAGTTCGAAAGCGATGAAGCGCTTCTCGCCATGTACGGGAAAAAAGGGAGAACGCTTCCTAACAAAATCAAGGAACTCCTCGCTGTCGCCGACCAAAAAGCGGAAGTATAAAATGGAAAAAGTTCCTGTCCCAGTTGTAGTAGAAGAAGGCGCTGAAGCGCCCTTTTATGCGACGAGTCAAGCATCCGGGGCAGATGTCAAAGCCTTTCTGAAAGAACCTCTCACCCTTGCTCCAGGCGAAAGCCGCGCGATTTCTACCGGCATCAAGATGGAAATTCCGCAAGGCTATGAAATTCAGATACGGCCCCGAAGCGGACTTGCCGTAAGAGACCAAGTCACTGTCCTCAATACCCCTGGGACAATCGATAGCGACTATCGCGGAGAATCCTGGTCGTTCTTATCAATCATGGAAAAAAACCGTTCGTCGTGACGCCCGGTATGCGAATTGCTCAGCTCGTTTTAGCTCCTATGCATCAGGCTGAGTTCTTCCATAAAGAGGCGCTCGCAACGACCACACGCGGAGAGGGTAGATTTGGCCATACTGGCACGCATTAACCACCAGCTTGCATCCGGAATCGATGGGCTACGCAAGCGTTTGAAAGGAGAAGAGCTCGTGGCGATATCTAGCTCCTTGGACGAAAATCTCGTGACATTTCTGAATGTCGAGGATCGAGATGACGCGATCGAAGCGATGATCGCGCTTTTGGACAAGGCGGGAAAACTCCAAGATCCAGGAGCCTTTCACCGGGCGATCATGGAGAGGGAAAAAATTGTTTCCACCGGAATCGGCATGGGCGTTGCCATTCCTCACGCCAAGCTCCCCGGCTATACCGACTTTTTCATCGCCATAGGCATTCAATCCAAACGCGGCATCGAATGGAATGCCCTCGATAACGAACCTGTACATCTCATTTTTATGATCGGCGGTCCCGACCAACAGCAAATGCGTTACCTCCATATCCTTTCCAGTTTGACCAGTGCGATTAAAGATCCGGAGCGGCGCAAGAAATTGCTCAAAGCTTCGACACCAAAGCAAGTGATTAGTCTTTTTGAAGGCTGTTAAAAAACGTGAGTGATGGATTATAAGCCGCCTTACTAAGGCATATTCGCGTTAAAGGAATACAGTATGGATCTCAAGATCAAAGATGTCGCCGAACTCTTGAATGTGTCGGAAAAGACGATTCGCAGATGGCTTGCGGATGGAAAAATCCCCGCCTATCGCCTAAATTCTCAATATCGCTTCAGCCGCATCGAGATCGAAGATTGGGTGATGAGCTGCAAGCTCAGCAAAAATCAGCCCGGATTCTTGACGCTTGCCAAGGAAGAACAGGAATGCGAACCAGAAGCCGGAGAATCCTTAGAAGGCGAGCAAAAAGCCGGCAACCAGCACTTCAGCCTCTATCGCGCAGTACATAAAGGCGGGGTCTTTACCAATGTCGCCGGAACCACAAAAGAAGAGATCTTTGCCGGTACGATGAAGCAGGTCGCAGGACTTTTGGGAAGAGATCCAGAAATGCTGACCGAACTTCTGCTCGACCGCGAAAAACTCATGCCGACGGCTCTCAATCACGGTATCGCTGTTCCCCATTCAAGAGAATTCGTCTTCGAAGGCTCCTTCGATGTCGTTGTCGTGGTATTTCCCGAGAAGCCGATCGAATACGGCGCCCTCGATGGGCAGCCGGTCCATACGCTTTTCTTCCTATTCGCAAGCGGGGATAAAAAACATTTGCACCTTCTCGCCAAGATTGCCCATTTAAGCGGCAATGAAAAGGCGCAAGAGTTCCTTCGCTCGCATCCCGATAAGCAGCACTTCCTAGAGTACTTGCGGGAATGGGAAGCGAATCTCGAGCCAATCCGCTAGTAAGCCTTCGGCAATTCCCCTTTTGGTTTATTCATTTTTTCCATAAACTCTCTCCTGTCCAAAGGAGAAAGATATGTCAAAAGGTCTGTTCGCGAAAAAATCGGTCAAGGCCCTGGTCGCAGAAGCCACCGATAACAAACATGGGCTAAAGCGCACCCTCGGTCCGTTGAATTTGACGGCGATGGGCGTTGGAGCCATCGTGGGCGCGGGGATCTTCGTCTTGACAGGGCAAGCGGCCGCTGAATATGCAGGCCCTGCTGTTCTTATCTCTTTTGCCATCGCTGTGATCATTTGCATTTTTTCGGCTCTTTGCTACGCTGAGTTCGCGTCGCTCATTCCTATCGCCGGCAGCGCCTATTCGTATGCTTATGCGACGATGGGGGAATTTGCCGCATGGTCGATCGGATGGGGCCTTACGCTCGAATATCTCTTTTCAGGGACGACTGTTGCCGTCGGATGGTCGGGGTATTTCGTCAGTTTACTCAGCGACTTCGGCATCAATTTTCCCGTACAACTCTGCAATGCGCCTATCGACTACGATCTCGTCCATGGATGGGAGCTAACAGGGAATATCGTCAATCTTCCCGCGATGTTCATCATCGCTGTGATCGGCTATATGATTTCCGTAGGGATTCGAACGGCTTCCTTCATCAATAATTTGATGGTGATCATCAAATTGGGCGTCATCGTCCTTTTTATCGCCTGCGGGGCTGCGTATATCAATTGGGATAACCTGAAACCGTTCATCCCTGAAAATACTGGCGTATTCGGGCAATTCGGATGGAGTGGGATCTTCCGTGGAGCGGGCCTTATCTTTTTTGCTTTTATCGGCTTCGATGCCGTTTCGACACTCGCTCAAGAAGCGCGCAATCCACAAAAGGATATGCCCATCGGCATGTTGGGTTCCCTGGGGATTTCCAGCTTCGTCTATGTGATCATCGGCTTGGTGCTTCTAGGGGTCGTCGGGTATGCGCAACTCGGCGTAGCGGATCCGCTTGCTGTCGCTGTCAACGCTCTAGGGCCAGGGTTTGCCTGGCTGCGCTATGTGATCAAAATTGCGATTGTTTTGAGCTTGAGCTCCGTCGTTCTCGTCATGCTGCTCGGACAAGCTCGAATTTTCTATACGATGTCTCTAGATGGATTGCTTCCAAAGATCTTCGGCAAGACCCATCCGAAATTCAAGACACCCTTCTTTACGAGCGTTTTGATCACTCTTGTCGCCATGGTGTTTGCCGGATTTTTCCCTCTTGCCATCCTCGGCGAGATCACAGTGATGGGAGCGCTTTTGGCGTTTGCTATCGTATGCCTTGGCGTACTCGTTTTACGACGTACGCAGCCCGATTTGCATCGTCCTTTCAGAACACCATGGGTGCCGGTGATTCCGATATTAGGGATGGCGACATGTGTGCTTCAAATGATTTGTTTGCCAGGCGTGACGTGGATGCAGCTCGTCGGATGGATGATCCTCGGCTACGTGGTCTATTTCACCTACGGGGCAAAGCATAGCCTTGCCCGCCATCCTAGAGCGCAGCTTTAGAAGGTAAACCCGAGACTTAGGGTTAATCCGTGTAACGATAGATCGCCATGCAGATTATTTAAAGGATAGGTGAATTGGTTGAAATTGGACCAGATTTGCTCTTCCCAGCCGAGTTTTGCAAAGAACAAGCATGTGTCGTCGTGAAACCAATGCGTACACTCCAGACCTATTCCTAGTTCGAGAACAGGAAGGACGAAGAAGTATCTTCCATCTGTATCGATGGCTGTAGGAGTGCCTGTAGGCTCTAGAAAATCGGATGGAGCATCTGTAGAGACTATTTCGTTGAGATGCGTTCGGAAACTACTCCAAAGCGCTGTAGCGGCAACATCGACGTAAAGGCCAAATTCTTTCACGAAATGCCAAACGGCATTGAGACCCGCGCGAGTACCGATACCCCATTGCCGCTGCTGCAGGTGCATGGCCACATTGGTGAAGAAAGCATCTGTTGTATCGTTGACGGCGTAATTCATATGGAATTGTTCTTTGATCCAGCTGAGCTTTAAACCGCCGTGAGGCCGTAAAGTTAGCGTTTTACTGATGAAGAAGTTTCTTGCTAACTCTACATCGACAACATTGAAATTTTGTCTCCAGCTGCATGTAGCATCATATGTGGCATACATCTCAAAGGGAATCCCAAAAACAGGGAGGTCGATGCCTAAGCCTTTCGTGCTATCGCGCTGGACAGAAGTATGTTCTTTATCGTTGAATAAGACCGTGTAAGTCGCTGTAGTATTCCAATCATCTAATCGATAATCGACTCCTACCGAGACTTTAAGACCAGGGGCCCAGGAGAATGGGGGCTTTTTGACTTTTCCCCTCGAGAGGCTTTTTGCAGTTGAAGGGTTTCCATCAACTACGCCGCTCATGGCGTAATTCAGACCGCCCATATAACTGCCCCACCAGAGGAAATCACCCGCTGTGGTGATATTGGCTCTGTCGATGACTTCTGGAGCTACTGCCGGTGTGATGACTTGGGTGGGCATTGTTGTCGAAGGAGGAAGAGGCAGTGCGTATTTCTCTCCGGCTGTGAGAAGCGCGGGGAGTAACAAAAGACTTAAGGGCAATAGATTTTTTCTTTTTTGCATACAATTTCCAAGGGTTTTTCCTTTTAGAATTCTAAAAGGCAAATGTTAGCAATAGGACCGTCTTGCTTTTATAATTTTTACTTTACGGATGGTAGGATTTTTAGCAAAGGTCGGAAAAAGAAGAGTGGGGGCTCTTTGGAAAAAGAGCCCCGAAATAAATTAGAACGTGAATCCGAATTTAATTGTCAGACCGTGCAGAGAAAGATTTCCATGCAATCTGTTCAGAGGAAGGACGAACTGGTTAAAATCGAGCCACATTTGCTGTTCCCATCCCGCTCTTGCAACGAAGAGGCAGGTATTGTTATTGAACCACATCGAATAATCAAAGCCGATGCCGAGTTCGAAAATGGGAAGGACTTCAAATAGCCGATTATCCTGGGTAAGAATGGTGGGAGAAAAACCATCAAATGACTCTAATGTGAACGTGTTCACATCCGTGGTATTTACTCGAAAACTGTTCCACATACCCGTCATGTTGAAATCGCCATAGATTCCAAATTCCTTGATGATACGCCAGAGTCCATCGATACCTCCACGGATACCAATACCCCACTGACGTTGACGCATAGAAAGATGCGCGTCTCGATTTTCGACAAGTGCGGTACCCGTCACAGTATAATCCGAAAAGAATTTTTCTTCGATCCAGCTCAACTTCAAGCCAAACTGCGGCCGCAAGGAAATCGTTTTGCAAATGAAGAAGCTTCTAGCCAGTTCGAGGTCGACGACATAAAACTGCTGCCTCCAAGAACTAAGAGCGGTAGACAGTCCATCAACTCCATAGAAACCTGGTTCGAAACCGGCAACGGACATAGCCGAAGCCAGGCCCTTGGTTGCATCATAATGGACAGAGGTATGTTGTTTATCGGTGAATAGCACCGTGAAAGCTGCTGTAGCATTCCATGCGTCAAGGCGAGAATCGATGCCGAGAGATACTTTAAGGCCGGGCGCCCAAGTGAATGGGGGATATTTGATTTTCCCTTTGTTTACACTTGATATAGTGGCCGCATTGCCGTCTTCAAGGCCGCTCATGGCGTACTCCATTCCGCCGAGGTAGCTTTTCCACCAGATGAAGTCTGCGCCAACTTCGACATTGGCTCTATCGAGGACTTCCGGCGCAACGGCTGGGGTGATGACCCAGTTGGGTTGCGTTGTTACAGGAACGGGTTGCGTATGTTCCCTCTCCCTTTCTCGCTCTCCTCTTTCTCTTGCCATGAGAAGTTGGGTGGGGATCAACAATAAAGATAATGCCAATAACGTTTTTTTCTTTTGCATAGGTTTTCCAGTTTTTTCCTCTCAAGACTTCCGAGAAACCCGATTTCCCCAAAAGCCTTTAGAGGCAGTGTTAGCAAATGGAACCAAGATCGGTGTAAAAAATATCTTACGAAATAGGAATGATTTTAATCAAAGACTGGTGAAAAAAAAGAAGGGGTTCTTGGCAGAACCCCTGGAATTAGAAGGTGAAGCCCATTCTTACATCGATTCCATGAAGTGAAAGGTCTCCATGCAATCTATCGTAAGGAAGGACGAATTGATTGAACTCCGACCATATTTGCTCTTCCCAACCTGCTTTAAGGAAGAAGAGGCAAGCATCATTGTGGAACCAATGCATATACTCGATGCCAAATCCCAGCTCGTAGATGGGAAGGATCTCAAAAATCCGTCCATCTGTATTGAGCGTTGTGATATTGGAGAGTGGTTCTGTATCAAAGGAGGGAGGCACCCAAAGTGTTACCTCGTCCATATGATTTCGATAACTGCTCCATAGCGCTGTAGCGGAGAGATCGCCATAGAGGCCGAATTCTTTCGTGATATGCCATACCGCGTTGAGTCCTAAGCGTGTGCCAAGTCCCCATTGACGCTGCTTCAACTGATAAAAGGCGTTTAATTGCGATGGAGCACTAATCCCGCCAGGGGCAATAACAGGTACAATCTCCGGGAAGCTGACGGCGAATTCTTCTTCGATCCAGCTCGCCTTGAGTCCGATATGAGGTCGCAAAGTGAGCGTTTTGCTGATGAAGAAGTTTCTCGCTAAATCGACATCGAGGACATTGAACTTCTGTTTCCAAGTGCATTCGGCTTCAACGGCTCCCCAAGCCCCAAATCCAAAAGAAAAGACTAGAGCGTTGAAAAGAGGTTGGACCGGAAAGTTGATCGCCAATTCCTTCTTGTCATCGCGATGGACAGAAGTATGTTCCCGAGATGAATATAATCCTGTATAGGTAGCTGTCGTATTCCAATTATCGAGTCGATAATCGACGCCGATCGAGAGTTTCATGCCAGGAGCCCAGGCGAAGGGCGGTTTTTTTACCTTCCCTCTTTCTACATTGAGCGAACCCGGAGAAGCGTCTAAATCTAATGCTCCGCTAATAGCGAACTCTAATCCACCTAAATAGGTCCCCCACCAAAGAAAATCGGCTGAGGTTGTGATATTGGCACGATCGGTCACTTCCGGAGCCACAGCAGGTGTGATGATACAGCTTGGCATTGTCGTAGAGAGTGGCATGAGCATGGCATTTTTATCTGACCTCGCTACGAGGAGTGAGGAGGGTAGCAAGCCAAGACATAGAAGACTAAATTTTATCATGATAAACGTCCTTTCTAGGAGTTTCCGTACGCCTTGTTTAGAATGTGAATCCAAGTTTTACCGTCAGCCCATGAAGCGATAAGTTTCCATGGAGTCTATCAAGCGGGAAAAGCAATTGATTGAAATTCGACCAGACTTGTTCTTCCCATCCAGCTCTGAATATAAAGAGGCAAGTATCGTTATGGAACCAGTGCGTAACTTCAATCCCAAGCCCTACTTCGAGAATAGGAAGAACTTCGAAGAAGCGTTCGTCCGTATTGAGAACGGTATTGGTCCCTGTAGAAGGAGAAGTAACTACGTTATTCATATGGGTACGATAGCTATTCCACATAGCAGTGGCTGCGACATCGCCATAGATTCCGAACTCTTTGATGATGTGCCATACTGTATCGAATCCACCGCGAATGCCAAGACCCCATTGGCGCTGTCTCAAGAACATGGTGGAATCACCAAAAACCGCAGTTAAGCTAGGATTCCCTATATAGTCCAAATTGAACTTTTCTTCGATCCAGCTGAATTTTAGCCCGAAATGGGGCCGTAGGGTGATCGTTTTAGAAATGAAGAAGTTTCTGGCGAGATCGACATCGACGACATTGAAATTCTGTCTCCAACTGCAAGTGACGCTTGACTGGCTAGAGACTCCATAAACAAGAGGAATAGAGATGATGGGGAAATTATTCGCCAAGCCCTTGTGTGCATCATAATGTACTGACGTATGTAGCCGATCGGTGAAAAGACCTGTATAGGTCGCGGTGGTATTCCATCCGTCTAAACGGTAATCGACACCGACTGTCGCTTTTAGGCCAGGACCCCATCCGAAAGGAGGTTTTTTGACTTTGCCTCTGTTTACGCTCAGAGCTGTCGAAGGACTTCCGTCCTGAGTACCGCTCATCGCGAATTCCATTCCACCAAGATAACTTCCCCACCATAGAAAAGCGCCATCCACGTCGATATTCGCCCTGTCGACGACCTCTGGAGCGACATAAGGAGTGATCATCTGCGTAGGCTGTGTCGTGGAATAAGCCATGGGCTTTGTTTCTCCTGACAAAAGAAACTGGGTAGGGATTAACCACAAAGCCAAAGGGAGCAAAGGTTTTTTCTTTTGCATAATATTTCCAGGTTTTTTTCCTTAAGCCATCAGGATTAGACAGTTCCTGAAAAGCTTCGGATATAGTTAGCGAACAGATCCAAGGTCGAATAAAAAATATAGTACGAGCGAACTAGATTTTTATCAAAGATGTTTTGCGAAAAGATGTCAGAGAAAAATAGATCGAGAGCAAGAACATGCTCTCGATCTATTAAGTTTAGAAAGTAAATCCGAGTCTTAAGGATAAGCCGTGGAGGGAAAGATCTCCATGCATCCTGTCTAAGGGAAGGACGAATTGATTGAAATCGGACCAAATTTGCTCTTCCCACCCTGCTCTTGCGAAGAAGAGGCAAGTGTCCTTATTGAACCAGGTCATATACTCGAGGCCTAATCCCAACTCCAAGATAGGGAGGACTTCGAAGAGTCTTCCATTGGTAAGAAGAGTTGTTGGGGTACTCGTTACATTTACAGGAGGTGCAAGTCTGAGTTCAACAAGGGTGGGTATTTCACTTATATAGGTGCGGAAACTGCTCCATAGAGCCGTTGCCGCAAAGTCTCCATAAACCCCGAATTCCTTGGTAATGTGCCAGACCCCGTTCATACCCGCTCGTATGCCGATTCCCCATTGGCGTTGATCCATGGTAAAAATCGCGCTCACGGGAATAGGCAATGTAATAACCTCCAAATTTGTCCTGGGGTAATTCAAGTCGAATTTCTCTTGGATCCAGCTGAACTTCAATCCAAAATGCGGCCGTAGGGTTAGGGTTCTACTGATGAAGAAGTTTCTCGCCAGATCTACATCGACGACATTGAATTTCTGTTTCCAACTGCAGTCAGCTTCAATGATTGGATCGGCGCCAAAGGAAGTTTCTAGCGATGTCGAGGTTGGCGTAGGGACAATTGCTACGTTGGCGACCAATCCCTTCGTTGCATCATAATGCACGGAAGTGCGCTCATGGTCCGTGAATAGACCTGTATACGTTGCCGTGGTGTTCCATCCATCAAGGCGATAATCCACCCCAATCGAGAGTTTAATACCAGGAGCCCAAGCAAAGGGAGGTTTTTTCACCTTCCCTCTATCTATGCTCGGCTGAGTCAATGGACCGCCATCGCTAACTCCGCTAATGGCGAATTCGACGCCGCCTAAGTAACTTTTCCACCAGATAAAATCGGCCGCGGTCGTCACGTTGGCTCTGTCGATGACTTCCGGTGCTACAGCCGGTGTGATGACACGAGTTGGTTGGGTTGTACAGTCGGGAATAGGAGGAAAGTCATTTTTGGCAATTAGGCTAAAAGGAATTAAACAAACAGCGAGCGGCAGGAGTTTCTTAGACATAGGATCCTAAAGGTTCTTTTCCCACAAAAAACACATCTAGACTAAAAATGCAAAATTTTTTTTAAAAATCGATGGAAATGGTGAATTAGTAGATTAGAAACTGAAGCCAGCTTCAATCGTCAGACCATGGAGGGAAAGATCTCCATGCATCCTTTCTAATGGAAGAACGAACTGGTTGAAATCGGACCAAACTTGCTCTTCCCAACCGGCTTTTGCAAAGAATAGGCAAGTTTCATTATTGAACCACAACATGTATTCAAAGCCTAGACCAAGTTCCAAGACAGGAAGAACTTCGAATAGTCTTCCATCCGTCGTGAGAATTGTCGGTGTGGTCGTAACGAACGTTTCTGGATGAGACGAGACTTCGGTAGTAATAGTTGCTTCTTCATTTATGCGCGTTTTAAAACTACTCCACATGGCCGCAGCGGCAAAATCGCCATACACACCGAATTCTTTGGTGATATGCCAAACGCCATTCATCCCTCCACGAATGCCAAGTCCCCATTGACGCTGTCGCATTTCAAAAAAGGCATTATCAACTGTAGCAGGGAAACTAGGAAAGGTTACATCGGGGTAATTGACGGCAAATTTTTCTTCGATCCAGCTGAATTTCAAGCCAAAATGCGGCCGTAAGGTCAGAGTTTCGCTGATGAAGAAGTTTCTAGCCAAATCGACATCGACGACATTGAAATTCTGTCTCCAACTGCAATCCGCTTCATAAATGGGGAAAGGTCCATAGGCAGGCACATCTAATTCAACTCCTACTGCTGGATAAAGTGGGAGGTTTGCGGCGAGTCCCTTATTCGCATCGAAGTGGACGGAAGTACGCTCTCGATCTGTGAATAGACCTGTGTAGGTCGCTGTGGTATTCCAGTTGTCTAAACGATAGTTAACCCCTAAGGATAGTTTAATTCCAGGCGCCCATGCAAAAGGCGGTTTTTTTACTTTGCCTCGTTGCGCGACGTTATCGAGCGATTGATCGATCGAATCGCCGATTCCGCTGATGGCGAATTCGACGCCGCCTAGGTAACTTTTCCACCAAAGAAAATCAGCCGATATCGTGACATTTGCTCTATCGAGGACTTCCGGCGCCACGCCGGGGGTGATGACCCGTGTCGGTTGCGTAGAAGAGTTCGGAATGGGCGGAAGTTCATTTTTCGCTAGGAGAAGACTCGAAGGAACTAGGCAGAGGGCTAGAGGCAGAAGTTTATGCGACATAAGAACCTGATGTTTCTTTTTCTCACGAAATCGGGGCTCCTTCAGAGCCCCGAATCTAGGTTAGAAAGTGAATCCAGCTTCTATCGTTAATCCTTGGAGGGATAGATTGCCATGGAGTCTATCGAGAGGGAATACGAACTGGTTAAAATCAGACCAAATCTGTTCTTCCCAACCGGCTCTTGCGAAGAAGAGGCAAGTATCATTATGGAACCATTGCGTATATTCAATACCCAATCCTAGTTCAAGTACGGGGAGCACTTCGAAAAGCCTTCCATCCGTATTGAGGAATGTTGGAGTGCCAAGATCGGTTATTGTATTTACGCTGTCGATGTGCGTCTTGAAACTGCTCCACATCGCCGCTGCGGAGATATCCCCGTAAATCCCGAATTCTTTGATGATATGCCAAACAGTATTGACACCCCCGCGAATCCCTAAGCCCCACTGCCTTTGACACATTTCGATATTGGTATTGGTAAATACATTCTCAAGCACTTGGCTTTTGATTTTGTAATTAAGTCCGAATCTTTCTTCGATCCAGCTTCCTTTCAAACCAAAATGAGGGCGTAAGGAAAGAGTCTTGCTGATGAAGAAGTTTCTCGCCAGTTCTACATCCACGACATTGAATTTCTGTCTCCAGCTGCAAGTCGCGTTGATGACGCCGTAAATGCCGAAAAACCCAGGGGAAAACTGCACGGGAAAGTTACTGCCTAAACCTTTTGTTGCGTCATAGCTTACAGAGCCATGGCCTCTATCCGAGAAAAGTCCCGTATACCTAGCTGTGGTATTCCAGCCATCTAGGCGGTAATCACATCCAACTGCAAGTTTAATTCCTGGCGACCACTGAAAGGGAGGTTTCTTTACTTTTCCTCTTAATACACTATCTGCAGTTGCGGGATCGCCATCGTCGACGCCGCTGATCGCAAACTCCATGCCGCCTACGTAACTATCCCACCAAATAAAATCAGCTGCAGTGGTGACGTTAACTCGGTCGATGACTTCTGGAGCTACATAAGGCGTAATGTTGCACATCGGTTGCGTCGTGACCGGAGGTTGCATGCACATATCTTTTTCATGCGTATGTACCCTTCCGCCTGCTGCAAGAAGAGCAGGAGAGAGTAAACCAATAGCTATCGGGAAAGAGAATAATTGCTTAAAGCGGCTCATAGTACCTCTAGGCGTTTCTTAAACCCAGACAAATACCATTCGAGGAAAAATGTCAAATAATTATTTTATTTTTTTTGTGAAGAGATCGTCATAAAAGCATCTCAATAAGTGAACCCAAACCGAAGCGCTAAGCCTTGAAGAGAGAGAGTGCCGTGCATCCGATCCGCTGGCAGAGCGAATTGATTGAAATTCCACCAAACTTGTCCTTCCCATCCTGCTCTTGCAAAGAAAAGACAGGAATCTTTATTGAACCATACCATGCCTTGCACGCCCATGGCGATTTCCAGAACGGGGATGACTTTATAGATTCTTCCTTCGATATTCTCGATAGTAATTACTTCTCCGAATAGATTTTCAGAGACGTCGAAGTGATTGTGAAAATCGCTCCAAAGGGCAGTCGCGGCAAAGTTGCCGTAAATTCCAATTTCCTTGGTAAATTGCCAAAGGGAATTAAGCCCTCCGCGAACGCCGATGCCGAATTGTCTTTGGTGCAATTTACAAGGGAATATTTCCCCTGGGCCAATTATCTCATATTGGACGTCAAAGTTTTCTTCGATCCAGCTCAGTTTCATTCCCACGGCAGGTCTGAGGGTCAAATTGGTGCTGATGAAAAAATTTCGCCCTAATTCAAGATCGAGAACATTAAATTGTTGTTTCCATGTACAGGAGGCTCCGACAATCCCCTGTACCGTTGGTTCGCCATTTAAATTCAGCAGTGCAGGAACGAAGAAATCCAATTCTTGAAATAACGGGAGATTGGAGGCTAGGCCTTTCGAAGAATCTAAATTAGCTGAAACCCGCTCTTTGCCGCTATAGAGTCCCGTATAGATCGCGGTCGAATCAAATCCATCGAGTTTGTAATCGATTCCCAGCAGGAGTTTTATCCCCGGGGCGAAAGCAAATGGAGGTTTTTTTACATCGCCTCTATTTGGGCTCGCATTGGTGTTATTCAGAGCATTTCCGCTCATGGCGTAGGAGAAACCACCAAAATAGCTTTTCCACCAGAGGAAATCGGCTGATGTGGTCACATTGACGCGGTCGGTGACCTCAGGAGCTACGGTAGGGGTGATGACTTGGGTAGGCTCAGAGGTGACATAGGGGAGCCGGTTTTCTTTTTCGGCTTTGCTCTTCGCTGCTGATAGAAGCTGAGGTTGTAGCAACCCTAGGGCCAGCGCGAAGGAAGTTAGCTTGAACATAAGGTTTCCTCAATAAGTAAATCCGACTCTCGCCGTTAATCCTTGAACCGAAAGATCGCCATGTTGCCTGTCCGATGGGAGTACGAATTGATTGAAATCCCACCAAATTTGCCCTTCCCAGCCGATACGAGCGAGGAAAAGGCAAGTTTCATCGTTGAACCAGACCATGCCTTGAAAGCCGAGTGCGAGTTCGAGAACAGGGGTAATTACGAAGATTTTTCCATCGTTGTTTTGGACGGTATTTTGGAAGGCGGAGGAAACTTCGGTTTGGGTAATGGTCGCTGTTCCTTCTTGCACTTCGACGACATGGTTGCGAAATTCGCTCCAAAGAGCTGAGGCAGCGATGTTGCCGTAGATGCCGATTTCCTTGGTGAAATGCCAGACTGCGTTGAGTCCTCCGCGAGTGCCTATGCCCCACTGCCTTTGATGCAAGGTAATATCTGTTGATGAAATTTGTTCAAGGGTGCCTCCGAAAACGTCCCTGGATGATGCGCCGATAGCGGACCCAAGAGAGGGATTGAAATCGTAGTGGATATGGAATTTTTCCTCGATCCAGCTGAATTTCATCCCGATTTGCGGCCGAATCGTCAAATTCTTACTGATGAAAAAATTCCTTCCTAATTCTAAATCGAGAACATTGAATTGTTGCCTCCAGGTGCAGGTGGCATCAGAAAGGGAACTCGTGGCGACCACAAAATCAGAGGTAGCGCCTGGTTGTAATTTGATGATTTGAAATACAGGCAACTCGTTGATTAAGCCTTTCGTGGAGTCATAATTCGCAGAAGCGGTTTTTTTATCGCTATATAGGCCTGTATAGATGGCGATTGTGTCGAAGCCGTCGAGTTTGTAATCGAGCCCAAAGAGGAGTTTAACTCCTGGAGCGAAACAAAAAGGAGGTTTTTTGGCATTTCCCTTTTGAATGCTGAAGCTTGTTGAATCGTTATTATCCGCATAGCCGCTAATGGCGTATTCTAGGCCGTCTAAATCGCTTTTCCAAAAGAGAAAATCGGCAGCCGTTTGGACATTGACACGGTCCACGACCTTGGGAGATATGACCGGCGTGATCACTTGGGTGGGTTGCGATGTGACGTAAGGAAGCGTGTTTTTTGGTTCTTTAGCAATAGCTGTTTCGGCAACGAGGAGATGTGCAGAGGCCAAGCAAAGAGCTAGGGAAAGGGTTTTTTTCTCAAGCATAGAGGTTCCTCAGTATGTAAATCCGATCCTTGCCGTTAATCCTTGTAGAGAGAGATTGCCGCTTGCCCTTTGCATCGGAAAAGCGAATTGATTGAAGTCGCACCAAATTTGTCTCTCCCAGCCTGCTCTTGCGAAGAAAAGGCAGGTTTCTTTGTTGAACCAAACCATCCCTTGAAATCCAAGAGACATTTCCATGACCGGAATCACGTCGTAAACATGTCCATCGGTATTTTGAGTCGCTGAGGGAGGGTCGAAAGAATCACCCGATGCTATTTGAAGGATGTGGTTGCTGAAATCGCTCCAAAGGGCGCTGATGGCAAACGTGCCAAAAAGCCCTATTTCCTTGGTGAAATGCCAGACGGTTTCGACTCCGCCGCGAACACCGATACCCCATTGCTTTTGGTTAAATTCGGTATCTGTTGAGAGAAGTCCTGGGGTGTACCCATAATCGTAGTGTACATGGAATTTTTCCTCGATCCAGCTGAGTTTCATTCCAAGCTGGGGTCTCAGGGTCAAATTCGTGCTGATGAAAAAATTCCTTCCCAATTCCAGGTCGAGAACATTGAATTCTTGCCTCCATGTGCAAGTGGCATCGGAAAGCGAAGTGTAAGGATCAAAAAATTGAGCTTGTATGGAGATGGTGGAGAGTAAACCCTTGGTTGCGTCGTAATGGACTGAGGTGCGTTCTTTATCGCTATATAGCCCTGTATAGATTGCTGCTGAGTCGAAGCCATCGAGTTGATAGTTGATCCCGAGTAGAAGCTTAACCCCTGGCGCGAACCGGAAAGGGGGTTTTTTTACCGATCCTCGATCGATGCTCACTTGGGTTGAGAGGTTATTTTCGGCGATCCCGCTCATGGCGTATTCGAGTCCGCCCAGATAGCTTTTCCACCAGAGGAAATCTGCCGCTGTAGTGATATTGACGCGATCGACGACAGCGGGAGCCACAGTAGGGGTGATTACCTGCGCGGGCTGGATGGTGACGTAAGGGGGAGGGCTATTCTTATCGTTAGAGGGACTTTTTGCGGCGAAAAAGAGTTGCGGAGGGATTAGCCACATGGCCAGGGGCAACAGAGATTTTTGTCTTTATCTTCTTCACGCGTAAGATCCTTAGCTTATAGCGAGCCTGCTTATTATGCGGCTCTTAAGCCTAGACAAATAGTATTCGAAGAAAAATGTCAAATAATTATTTTACTTTTTTTTTGGGTTAATTCTTGCGTAAAAGGAAAAAAGATCGCTTATTTGGATCAAAAGCGACGAGGGAGAAACAGTTGGATTGCTGGTATCGTTAGAGGGCGAACTAGAAGGTAAACCCGACTCTTGCTGTCAGTCCATGGAGGGAGAGGTCGCCAACTAGCTTAGCAGGATAATCAAAGGAATAGTCATTCAAGAGCGGAGCGTAAAGCTGGTTGAAATTCATCCAAATCTGCCCTTCCCATCCTAGCCGAGTAGTAAGAAGCCATTTGTCGTTATTGAACCAAACCATCCCTTCAAAGCCCAAACCCACTTCGAGGACGGAGCTGATCCGTCGGATCGAAGTTTTTTGGTTCAAGAGGTTGTATACATTAAAAACAACTTCAGCACCGAATTGATTTGATACTAGAGTTGGTCGGAGAGCAGTTTCTAGACTTTTAATTTTGAAATTATTCCACATTACGCTCGCAGCGAAGTCTCCATAGATGCCGTATTCTTTTGTGAAATGCCAAACGGCATTCAAACCCCCGCGCGCACCGATGCCGTATTGACGCTGGTTTAATGTAAAGTCTTCGGTAAAATTGGGGAGGCCAAAATTGGGGAATTGTTGTTCAAATGGAGAAAAGTTCTGGACCTGCTGGGTAACATTGAGAGGAACGAAGGTAGCAAAAGGTAAATCGTAATTGATGTTGAATTTTTCTTCGATCCAGCTGAGCTTAATGCCGACATTCGGCCTTAAGGTGAGCACTTTGCTAATGAAGAAATTTCTGCCTAAAGTAAGATCCAGAACATTGAAGGATTGTTTCGAAGAGCAAGTAACTTCATTAAGATTACGATTTGTAGGAGTTAGAAATGTCCCATTTAAGCCTTTTGTAGAATCGAACAGAGTTTTGTTATGGTGATGACCGGTATAGAGTCCAGTATAAACCGCAAAACCGTCCCATCCATCGAAGTCTGAAATGACGCCGATACCCACTTTGACACCGGGTGCAAATTTAAATGGCGGAGTTTTAAGGTTTCCTTCACCTACACCCAAAGTACCCCTGCTACTGTTATATATCCCACCGCTCCATGCAAATTCAACGCCGTCTAAATAACTTTTCCACCAGAGAAAATCAGCGAAAGTTGTGACATTGGCTTCGCCAGGGACAACAGGTGGTGCCATGATCGGGGTGATGACTTGGGTAGGCTGTGTCGTCGCGTCAGAGAGTGCCTTAGACCATCCGTCCGGATCGCCATTTAGATTTTCTCCTGCAGCAAGTAAATGAGGAGAGAGAAACCAGAGGGCAATGAAAAGCGCATTTTTCTTTTTCAGGTTGAACATACCGCCTCAGATAGATGTTTTTTCCATTGCATTCTCAATAGCTAAACCCGAGTCTTACCGTTAAACCTTGAAGCGAAAGATCGCCATGCAATCTCGCTGCCGGGTAAAAGAGCTGGTTAAAATTCACCCAGATCTGTCCTTCCCAGCCAACACGACCAAAGAATAAGCACATATCATTATTGAACCAGGCCATTGCTTCAAATCCAAGCGCCACTTCGAGTACGGGAACCACTCTGAAAACTTTCTCTTCGTAGTTTTCTATTGTATTGATCGAGGTTGGAGAGGTAGCCACATCGAGATATGTAGTTTTAAAACTGCTCCACAGGGCCGTACCTGCGATATCCCCGTAGATGCCAAAGCATTTGGTAAAGTGCCATACGGTATCGAGAGCGGCTCTGGCACCGATGCCCCATTGCTTTTGTTTGAATGTAAGATTTCCTAATGAGTTAAAATCGGTAAAATTATTGTCGTAAAGGATATCGAATTCTTCTTTGATCCAGCTCAATTTTGCGCCAAAATTTGGCCTAAGGGTAAGGGTCCTGCTAATGAAAAAGTTCCTGCCTAATTCTAGGTCGAGGGCATTGAAACGCTGTTTCCAGCCGCAGGAGGCGTAGTTAAGAGGATTCCCAGTAAAGTTCGCGAGCAATCCCTTATTTGCGTCATAGGAGACCTGTGCATGTTTCTTGTTACTATAGATTCCTGTGTAGACAGCTGTAGTATCCCAGCCATCGAGGCGATAAGCGAATCCTAAAGAGGCTTTGACACCTGGTGCGAATCTAAATGCCGGATTTTTGACTTTTCCAGTAGAGACGCTAAGAGCAGTGTTCTCTGCGCCGTCCTGGACCCCGCTTTCTGCGTATTCCATGCCATCGAGGTAGCTCTTCCACCAGAGGAAATCTGCAGAGGTCATGACATTGATAGTATCGACGACGGCAGGTGCGACGGCAGGTGTGATCACTTGAGTAGGCTGGCTAGTAGCTGTCGGGAGCATGGGGCTCATTTGATTTTCTTGGCCCATGGAAGCAACATTTCCCGTCAGCAGAAGATTCGGGGGAACCAACCAAAAGGCTAGCGGTAGTGACTTTTTCTTTGGCGTGGACATAGAAAACCTCTTGCAGTGCTTTAACTCTCCAAAAACCTCAAAACTGAGAATCTTGTCAACTATTATCTTATGATTATATGGGAATAAAAATACCAGAGGAAATTAACCAACCGAATCGATCTTAGCGCCGCCTAGACAAAACTGGTCATCATAAAAAACGACGGATTGACTGGGGGTGATCGCACGCTGCGGTTTATCGAATTCGATATGGAGCTGGCCATTCTCATATGAACCAATCTTGCAGGATTGATCGACTTGCCGATAGCGGATTTTTGCATAGCAAGTAAAGGGAAGATCGGGATGTTTGGCAATCCACGTCGGACTTGTGGCGATAAGACGCGAGGCATAAAGCGAAGGATGATCTTTCCCTTGCTCCACGATCACCACATTGCGGGCCATGTCTTTGCCGATCACGAACCACGCTTCTCCAGGGCCTCCGATGGCGAGTCCTTTTCTTTGGCCGATCGTGTAGAAGGCGGTCCCGACATGCCTTCCGATCACTTTGCCTAAGGTGTTCTCGAAATTTCCCGGTTGGTAAGGAAGGTAATTTGCTAGGAAGGGACGGAAATCTCTTTTTCCGATGAAACAGATACCGGTCGAGTCTTTTTTCTCGCAGGTCGCGAGGTGATGGTCTTTGGCGATGGCGCGCACTTCATTTTTTTGCAGATGACCGATGGGAAACAGCACCTTGTTGAGGACGCTTCCGCTGATCGCATGAAGAAAGTAGCTTTGGTCTTTGGTGGGGTCTATACCTTTCAGCAATCGAAGATTGTCATCAATACGAGCATAATGGCCCGTGGCGAGATAGTCTGCGCCAAGAGATAAGGCTTTTTCGAGCAGCGCCTTGAATTTGATTTCGCGATTGCAGAGGATATCGGGATTTGGAGTGCGGCCTGCTTGGAGTTCTTGGATAAACTCCTCGAAGACCTGCTTTTTATATTCGCTTGCGAAGTTCACCGTATAAAGAGGAATGCCGATCTGCTCGCAGACTTTAGCTGCGTCATCGTAATCTTTTTGCGTTGTGCAAATACCAGCAGAATCCTGCTCCTCCCAGTTTTTCATGAAGAGACCCAAGACTTCATGCCCTTGCTTTTTCAGCAAAAGAGCGCTCACCGAGGAGTCGACCCCCCCGGACATTCCGACGACGATTTTACCCATAGGTCAACTAGGATCGATCAAAGGATCTTTAAATGCAAACCAGCCAGGAACTAAAGATATTACTCTAGGGGTTGGTAGAAGCGCTTGTGAAGATAGATTTTGAAAATCGAGGCGAAGACGATCAAAAAGAAGCCCAAGAGGGTAAGCCAGGTGGGTATGACATGGAATATCGACCAATCGAAAAGGGCGCCGATGACGGGGGAAAAATAGAGAAAAGGAGAGAGGTTGGGGGCATCGGCTCTTTGATAGGCGAATCCGCGAAATACTTGGTTCATGATGGCGGAGATTGCCATGCCGAAAAACCAGACGAGGAGAAGAGAGTGGCTGAAGAGCGTGGTAGTTTCATGAAGGTTCGGCGGGAAGATAAACAGGGCGGGGATCGAAAGTAGCGAGGGAAGGAGGAAAAGATAGAAGAGATTGACGCCTTGCGGTTCCCGTTTGGCGTAGACGCCGTAAATCGTTTGAGAGCCCGCCCATAATACGCCCGCGGAAAGGCCGAGAAGCCCCTTGGGATCGATTATGCCGCCTGCCGGCTTGATGATGCAGAGGACTCCGATAAAGGAAACGATGATGCTCGCGATGGTGATCTTGTCGATGCGTTGCTTGAAGAAGATCCTCGAAAAGATCGGGATGAACATCGGCCCGGTGCTAAAAAGCAAAATGGCGTTCAAAAGAGAGCTGTGTTGAAGATAGTAGAAGAATAGGTACTGGGAGAGAAGAACGCATACGCAGCGGATGAGTTGCGGCGGAAACTGTTTCAAAAACGAGATCTTCTTGAAAATGCCGGCAAACCAAAAAAAGGGGAGCAAAAGAATAAAGGAAAGCCAAAATCTAAACGAAATAAGCAAGGGGATCGAATCGATCACCAAACCCAATTTTCCGAAAAGCCCCAAACTAGCGGCGCATGTGGCCGAAAGAATCATGAATCCTGCGGCGCTTTCAAACAATCTCGTCTTCGGAGCGATCAATGTTTTTCGTTCCCGGCTGTCGCCATGGGTTCTTCTTGCGCTGGCTTATCGAGTTCAACAAAGACGATCTTGTCCCCTTCGGCGGTCGCTTTGAAATGGGCGCCTTTTCCAGGACTCATCAGCAGTTTTTCCGCAAGAGGATCTTCGAGATACTGCTCGATCACGCGGCGCAGAGGCCGTGCTCCCATTTCGGGCTGGAACCCTTTGTTGACGAGGAACTCTTTGGCTTTTTCGTCGAGGTCGAGAATGATATGTTTGCGTGCCAAGCGTGCTTGCGACTTTTTTGACTTCGAGTTCGATCACTTGCATGAGATGCGGCTTTGTCGAGCGGTTTGAAGATCACGATGCCATCGAGGCGGTTGATGAACTCGGGCTTGAAGTGCTTTTTTGACCGCGCCTTCGATCTTCTCTTGCATCGCTTTGTAATCGAGCATCCCTTCTGTAGCGCCAAATCCCACTTCGGTCGATCTGCGGATCAGGTCGGCGCCGAGGTTGGAGGTCATGATGATGATCGTATTGCGGAAGTCGATCTTGCGGCCGAAGGAATCGGTGAGGCGCCCTTCTTCGAGGATTTGGAGGAGGAGGTTCATCACATCGGGGTGCGCTTTTTCCACTTCGTCGAAGAGGACGACGCAATAGGGGCGCTGGCGCACTTGTTCGGTGAGCTGGCCGCCTTCTTCGTGGCCCACATATCCTGGAGGAGATCCGGTCATGCGGCTGATCGGCAAACTTCTCCATGTACTCGGACATGTCGACTTGGATGAGGGCATCTTCTCCGCCGAACATATTGATGGCGAGCTGCTTGGCAAGAAGCGTTTTTCCAACGCCTGTAGGGCCGAGGAATAGGAAGGCGCCGATGGGGCGGTTCGGATCTTTGATGTCGGCGCGGCTGCGGCGGATCGCTCTGCAGACAGTGCTGACAGCTTCGTCTTGGCCGATGATGTTCGCTTTGAGGGCCTCTTCCATCTTGAGGACTTTTGTCGTTTCCCCTTCTGTCAGGCGGGTGAGCGGAATGCCGGTCTGCTTGGCGACGATGCTGGCGACCTCTTCTTCATCGACGATCACCTGATGCTCCTCTTTGTTGCTTTCCCATTCGGCGCGGATCTGTTGGAGCTGTTCGCGCAGAGTTTTTTCTTTATCGCGCAGTTTGGCAGCTTTTTCATATTCCTGTTTGCCGATCGCTTCTTCTTTTGCAAGGCGCACCTCTTCGATTTCCGCTTCGAATTTGGTGATATCTTGAGGCTGGTGCATCATGGCGATGCGCGCTTTTGCGCCCGCTTCATCGAGAAGGTCGATCGCTTTATCGGGCAGAAATCGGCCGGCGATATAGCGGTCGGAAAGATAGACGGCGCTTTGATCGCGGCATCGGTATAGATGCACTTGTGGTGCTCTTCGTATTTGGGTTTCAGGCCCTTGCAGGATCGCGATCGTCTCTTCGACAGATGGGAGGAGCGACGATGATCTTTTGGAATCGGCGCTCTAGGGCGGCATCTTTTTCGATGTGTTTGCGGTATTCATCGATCGTCGTCGCGCCGATACACTGGATCTCTCCGCGGGAAAGGGCGGGCTTTAAGATATTGGAAGCGTCGATCGCCCCTTCGGCAGCGCCGGCGCCGACGATCGTATGGAGTTCATCGATGAAGAGGAGGATGTTGCCGTTCTTCTTGATCTCATCCATCACCGCTTTGATCCGCTCTTCGAACTGGCCGCGGTATTTTGTTCCGGCGATCATGAGCGTCAGATCGAGAGAGATCAGTTTCTTTCTTAGCGAGATGGTCGGGAACTTCGCCTTTGACGATCGCTTGGGCAAGTCCTTCGACAATCGCCGTTTTTCCGACGCCCGCTTCCCCGATGAGAACCGGATTGTTCTTTCGTCGGCGGCAAAGGATCAGGATGAGCCGTTCCACTTCTTCTTTTCGTCCGATGACCGGATCCAGTTTCCCTTCGCGGCAAAGCTCGGTCAGATCGTGGCCGTAGGCTTTCAGAGCCGGCATTTTGTCGTCGAGCTGCTTGCCGTTGTCTTGCGATCTTGCGAGGATGTCTTGGGAGCAGAGCCGCCGCCTGACATTCCCATGGGAGGAAGCTGCAGATTGAATGTCTCGAGTTCTTTGAGGACTTCTTTGCGGACATCTTTGAGATTGACATTGAGATTTTCTAGGACTTGGGCCGCAACGCCATCTGTTTGGCGCAGGAGAGCGAGGAGCAAGTGTTCCGTTCCGACATAATTGTGGTTGAGGTTCGCAGCTTCTTCATTGGCAAATTCGAAAACTTTTTTCACTTTTCCCGTGAGGGCGGGATCGCCATAGACCTGGATTTCCGGGCCAAATCCGACGAGGCGTTCCACTTCTGCGCGCACCGTGTCGTAGTCGAGATTGAAGTTGCGCAGGACGTTGACCGCGATTCCTTGGCCGAGCTTGAGCAGACCCAAGAGAACATGCTCTGTGCCTAAGTAGTTGTGGTTGAGGCGCTGCGCTTCTTTTTTGGCGAGCTTGATGACCTGTTTGGCGCGATTGGTGAATTTGTCGAACATGCTTTGTAGCTCCGATGACCCCCTACAATGGTAGGTCTTAGCCCTTTTTTTGGCAAATTATGGGGGCTCTATGCAAGGAAATAATTTTTTACTTGATAACCAGGTGCAATAAGAAAACTCTATGTGCTTGTGGCTTTGTTTGGTAGAATCTATAAGAGGCTGTCGTCGAATTTTTGAATTTAAGGGACAATTCAGCTTTTCGACGATGGTCAATTTTGGAGAACGGAATCGACTTGAGTAAAGTCGATGGAGTTTGAAAAATGGACCAGCGTGAAAAAGGAATTGGACAAGAAATTGAAGAATTCAATGACAGCCTCTCACCCGATGTGGGAAATTCTTGATACTGGCTGTTCATCAGCCGAGGAAAATATGCGCCTGGATGCCGAACTGCTCAGCAGCCTTGCCGAGCGGAAACGGCCCATTTTGCGCCATTATGATTGGGCAGGCAAATGCGCCACCTATGGGTATTTGACGAAGACCGACCACTATCTCGATCTAGTAAAGGTCGAGAAAACAGGTCTTCAGCTCGCCAAAAGACCTACCGGAGGCGGGATCGTCTTCCATATATGGGACCTCGCGTTCTCCGTGCTCGTACCGGCGAGCTGCCCACTTTTTTCGGAAAACACCCTGGCCAACTATGCCCTCGTGAATAACTTTGTCCTCAAAGCTGCCGTCGCCTTCATGGATGGGAGGATCGAAGCTTCGATGACACCTGAAGATGCCCCTGCGCTCGATGCATTCTGTAAACGATTCTGCATGGCACAGCCGACAAAATACGATGTCGTATGGCAGGGACGAAAAATTGCAGGAGCTGCACAAAGACAGACGAAGCATGGATTCCTTCATCAAGGGACCATTTCCCTCGCTGCGCCCGATTTCTCCTTATTAGAGCAGGTGCTTCTGCCGGGAACCCAAGTTTTAGATGCTATGCGGATGAATACCTTTGCGATGCTAGGCGATAACGAAGACTACCTCGCCGCACGCGATAAAATGAAACAACTCTTATCTTCTTACTTACCTTATGAATACTAAGCCGAAAACAGCGATTCAACCGACTCGCGAAGAAAATTATCCTGATTGGTACCTCGAAGTGATCAAAGCGGCCGATTTGGCCGAACATTCGCCCGTTCGCGGCTGCATGGTGATCAAACCTTGGGGTTTCAGCATTTGGGAGAATATACAAAAAAGCCTCGATGGAATGATCAAGGCGACAGGGCATCAAAACGCCTATTTCCCTCTTTTTATCCCACTTAGCTATCTGGAAAAAGAGGCGCAGCATGTCGAAGGTTTTGCCAAAGAATGCGCGGTCGTCACGCATCACCGTCTAGAGAAAGGACCCAATGGCAAACTCGTTCCCGCAGGAGAACTCGAAGAGCCGCTCATCGTCCGTCCCACATCGGAAATGATCATTGGCGAGATGTTCTCGAAATGGGTCGAATCGTATCGCGATCTGCCACTGCTCATCAATCAGTGGTGCAACATCGTCCGCTGGGAAATGCGCACCCGCCTTTTTCTTAGGACAGCAGAATTTCTCTGGCAGGAAGGACATACGGCGCATGCGACCAAAGAAGAAGCGGTCGAAGAAACCTTCCGCATGCTCGAAGTTTACAACACTCTTGCAAAAGACTATTTAGCGATTCCGATGATTCCTGGTGAAAAAACGGAAAGCGAGAGATTCCCCGGTGCCGCAAGAACCTATACGATCGAGGCGATGATGCAAGACTGCAAGGCCCTGCAGTCGGGAACGTCTCATTTCTTCGGGCAAAATTTCGCCAAGGCTTCTGAGATCAAGTTCAACGATAAGGAAGGCCAGCAATCCTATGCCTGGACAACCTCTTGGGGGCTTACGACTCGGATCATCGGCGCGCTCATCATGACGCATAGCGATGATGACGGGCTTGTCCTGCCGCCCCGTATTGCTCCTGCCCATATCGTGATTATTCCTATTCTACATAAGGAAGAGCAGAAAGCAGAGATTCTTCAATATTGCAAAGACCTCGCCAAACAGCTCGGCCACAGCAAGCTCTTCGGAGAACCTATCAAAGCGATCGTCGATGAGCGCGATTTGCGCGGCGGAGAAAAGACATGGGGATGGATCAAAAAAGGGGTGCCGCTCCGCATTGAAGTGGGCCCGCGCGACATCGAAAGCGACAAGTTCGGGGTCTTAAGACGCGATAGGCCGCATCGGGAGGCAACGCATTTTTCCAAGGCAGAACTTCTTGCAAAAGTCGGGCATTTGCTCGAGGAAATGCAAAAAGGCCTCTACGATAAAGCCAAGAAATTCAGTGAAGCGCATATCCGCAAGATCGATTCCAAAGAGGAATTTTATGCGTACTTCACTCCGAAAAATCGAGACAATCCCGAAATCCACGGTGGGTTTGCGCTCTGTCATTGGTCTGGCGAAGCTAGCGTTGAAGAAACAGTGAAAAAAGATCTCGGCGTGACGATTCGTTGTATTCCCTTCGATCAGCCTGAAGAACATGGTCGTTGCGTGATAAGCGGAAAACCGAGTATGAAAAGAGTCATTTTTGCAAAGGCGTACTAACTATGTTAACTTTCCTACGCAAGTATCAGAAAACCTTATTTGCCGTTGTCGCTGTTATGACCACGGCTTCTTTCCTTTTCTTCGGCAGTTATGGCGTTATGCAGCCGCCGACAAGAGCGACCGATTTTCCGATCGGCAAAACGATCGATGGGAAAACTGTCACTTCTCAGAAGATGCAGTTACTCATCCGTTTTCTCAATACAAGCCCTAATGAAAAACACCTTCTTGAGAAACGCATTACGCCGAATCTTCTCAACGATGGGGTCATTCAAAAGGATTTTCTCGAAACAGGTTTTGCTACGATGCTTGCGGAAAAGTATTTCGAATTTCTCAAAGGAGATTTCGAGAAAAAATGGGAAAAAGCGAAAGCATATCGGCCATATGCACATCCCACCGCTCCTTTTCTTACCGCAAAAAATCTATGGGGCCATTTTTATCCCACACTCTCTGCGCATTATCAGGAACTCCTCGATAAGAAGGAGTTGGATGTCGAAGTCTTCTCTCTTCTTTGCTCCTTGTATCTGGATCAAATGCAATTTCCCCCGGATGTGATGCGCCAGATTCTTCACTATCAACAATCGCAATTCAGCTGGCTTCCTCCTGATCCCGCTTTGGAAAGAGCCGATCTATCCCTCTTTGGCTTCAGTACGATGGAAGAATGGCTGGGAAGACGATTCCTTTCCCTAGCTGCAGAGACCATTCTTCAAGCCGCTGCCGATGCATCGAAGAAAGGATTTAAGGTCGGTCTTGAAGAAGCGAGATCTTCACTGAAGGCGAATTTACAGGGTGGCCTTGTGAAAATGGGGCAGAAGGAATTTTCACCGCAGGAATTGGAAGAGCTCTACCATCGTCAGATCGGCGAACTCCATTGGAATGAAGAGGAAGTCGTCGAAACATGGCAGAAAATTCTTCTCTTCAGAAAGATGTTTCAGGATTTTGGGCAAAATCTCTTCGTCGATACCGCGACGCTGGAAAAAACCGCTTCCTATGCATCCGAAGCCATTAGTGTCGATTTCTTCCGCTTGCCGCCGGAACTCGAACAGGTGAATTTCCGCGACCTTCTTAAATTACAAGTCTACCTCGATGCAGTAACCCCTTCGAGCAATCGAAAAACGAAAATAGTTTCGCTCGGGCTTCCTATGGTGTTCTCGTCTCCTCAAGAAGTGGAGAAAAAGTCTCCCGAGCTTGTCGAAGCGAGATGTGAAGTAGAAATTCAGGAAGTCGTATTAAGCACGCTTTCAGAAAATATCTCTTTAAAGGAGACCTGCGCCTGGGAGATGCAAGAAGAACATTGGAGTGCGCTAAAAACAGCGTTTCCCATCTTGCAAACCCTATCTGCAGTAACCCAGGAAGATTGGCATGAGGCTCTTGAAAAACTCGAGATTGGCGCGAGAGCCCAGATCGATGCCTTTGCGAAAAAGAGCATCGTCCAAAGCCACCCCGAATGGCTCGAAGAAGCCTTCACCAGAGCAGAAAAAAGACCCGCGACGCTCGGCCTTCGTTTACAAGGAGGGAATCTTCCTTTCCAGGGAGCTGTCGATCGAGAGGAACTCTTTGAGCGCTTAAAGAATACTTCGGTAGGTTCGACATTTGCCTATACCGCAGATCAAGAGCATCATTATCGCATCACGATCGTTTCTTCTCCTAAAACACCGGAGATCCTCACTTTCCGACAAGTCAAAAGCGACGGCACCCTCGACCTTTTGCTCGATCGCTATCTGGCTCAAGTGTATCCGGAGATTCGGAAGAAACACCCAGCGCTTTTTGCGCAAAAAGAGGGAGGTTTTAAACCTCTGAAAGAAGTCCAAGATCTCGTGGGAGCTGAAGCCTATGCTGAAGTCCTGCAGCGGATCGAAGAAACGAGCAAACAACATGGCGTTACATGGCCTGATCAAAGGGAAAAGTCGCTCGATCTTTTTGCCAAATACCGATTTTTTGAACATATGCAAGAAGCGCGCAGCGCACTCAGCAATGGCTGTGCCGAAGAAGGATGGGTCCAAAATGGAGCGTCATCTTCGGATCTCTCTAAACAATGGAGTCTGATCCGCGATGAAAAGACCATCAAACGCGTCGAAGCAACAAAGCAGAATTTAGAAAAGCTCTTTGATGAAAAAGAAAACGTATTGTCCCATGTGCAGACGCAAGAAGATGAAGGACTCTATTTCTATCGGGTGCGGCAAAAAATGCATAGCGCAGGAGATGTAGAAGCCATTGCCACAAAGACAAGAGATCTGCTTTCTCTCGATGCGCAAAGAATGCTCTTTGCCGAACTGCTCGAAAAAATGGCAGGAAGAGAACTCATGGCCGATAAAGAAGGGATCCGAGAGGAAGGGTAATTCATGTCGCTTCTAGATGCGCCGCTACCGGCCTTATTTCCGGAGACGTTTTTCGAAGTCTCAGCTCCGCTCTATAAAGCGGGGAAGCTTCCGTTAGGAAGTGGGAAGAAAAAGTATCTCTTGCCCGACGCCTCCTCGCTTCTCGACGAAGAAAAATTTGCCGATTTCTACATGAGTTGGGATTATTCGGGGATCTCGATTCTTTGCGAGGTGCAAACAGCCTTTACGGATAGCGCATATCCTAAGTTCGAAGATGGAGATGCTCTTGAGATCCTCATCGATACGCGGGACCTTAAGGAAGTGGGGGTCGTTCATCGCTTTTGCCACCATTTCTTGATCCTTCCCGTCGAAGTGCAAGGCGTAAGAGCTCTTGAAATCTCCAATTTTCGCGGAGAAGATAAGCACCCCCTTGTCGATCCTTCGGAAATCATCGTCGAAGCAAGCTTTAAAAAACGGGACTATAGCCTTTCGATCTTCCTACCGAAAGAGGCGCTCTTTGGCTACGATCCAACGAGCGTTCCAAGGCTTGGATTTGCCTATCGGCTCCATCGTTCAAAGGGAAGCCCGCAACATTTTCCGTTATCGACCCATGTTTGCGCAATCGAGCGTTTCCCCGCCCTTTGGGCAAGTCTTCAACTTAAGGAATAACGATGCACTACACCGAATCTCATGAATGGATCCAAGTCGATGGCGATATTGGCACGGTTGGGATCACCGCTCATGCGCAAAAAGAACTAGGCGAGGTGGTCTTTGTCGAACTTCCGTTTTTAGGGAAAATGCTCGAAGCAGCGGAGGAAGCCGTCGTACTTGAATCGACCAAAGCCGCTTCGGATGTCTATACTCCTGTATCAGGAGAGATCATCTCAGTGAATGAGCAATTAAAAAACAGCTGCGATCCCATCAATCATTCTCCGGAATCGAATGGATGGCTCTTCAAGATCAAAATTGCAAAACCCTATGAACTTGAGGGACTCATGGCTCTCGAGGAATACTTACAGTTGATAAAGTGATGACTTTTTCTTAAGCTAGTCCCATGAAACAGAGCCGTTCGACCCGCCGCAGGAAATTCACGCTCTTCCTTTTCTTGATCAGTTGTATCGCCGTGGTCCTTGTCACGCGTCATGCTTTAGTAGGACTCGTAGCTGACTGGACTCTTCATCGTATTTACCCAAAGCAGGAGGGCACTAGCGTTGGCTATACCTCTGCGAAATGGGATGGAAAAGTTTGGTCTCTTACCGGTGTCGAAATTCAGACGCCAGAGCAGACTCTGAAAATCGAAAAAATAGAATTTGTCCTCGGATTCAAGCCGCATCTCTGGCTCTTTCGGCCACACTGGTCGGTGAAGCCAGAAACTTTGGCAAGTCAGGATAATTCCAATGTTCCTTTATGGCTTCTCAAAATCCTGAGAGTGGATGTCGTCGAAGGATTTTGGTCTGTCGAATCCAATAATGCCGAAGAAAAAAAACAATTTTGTTTTTCCATAGAAAATCTCGAAGTTGATAAACCCGATTTTCGCATCGCCTGTTTTTCGAATCTCGACAGACTCGATGTTCCGTTTTTTCAAGCGTTTGCCACGATTTTCGACGATGGGCTCGAAATTGAAGCCGATTCCAAAGGAGCTTCATCGCAAGAACTATTCAGTGTTCTCCATCTTTTTTTTCCAAAATTTTGCTCCCAAATTACCCAGCCTAAGGGGATGTGGGACGCCGACCTCCGCTTTAGTCTCAACAAAGAGGGCGAGATCGCTTCTTTACACGGCAATATCTCCGCCCATGAATTGATGCTGACCAACCGAGCAGCAGGATGGCAATTTGGCGCGAGCGAGTTTGAATTGCGTCTTCAAACAGATGAGAAAAAAGGACTTTCCTCTTTAGAAACTGAAGCAGCGCTGTCAGGAGGGATGATTTGCTTATCCGAGAAAGAAGTGGATTATCGTTTCAATGATTTGGCCGGACATTTTTCTTGGATCAAGCAAACAGATCCGCGGTTTCACTTGGAAGGGCGGTTAGCTTTAGGTGAGAGTTCCGAAAAAGTATGGGTCGATGGACAAGGTAAACTCGATGTTCTTGGGATTTGTCTAAAAACCCAATTCGTTCTCGGAGAGAAAGAGCGCATTGTCGCTGCGGGAGATATTTCCATCGACCACTTGGAAGGAAACTATAAGATGGTCAATGTCCATCTAAAGCAAGCCGAGCTCCCATTTCTGAAACATATTTGTGATGTTTCGCAAATGCCTTTGCCGGAGCGGCTCGAAATTTCTTCCGGCGCAATCCAAGGCGAATGTCTTTTTATCTTCCAGAGCGGGCAACTCAAGAAGGTGGAAATCAAGCCTACGATTTTTACGAAGCTGCAATGCGGAATAAAGGCTCTATGCAAAGCTACTGCTGACTCGATCCATGTCGAGGGTAAACTCCTCAATGAAGAAAGCGGCTGGGAGATCGGCAATCTCAATACCCATATTGAAGACGGATCGCTGGAATGGGAAAAGCGGAAAGGATTTCTATTAGAATATCTCAATGGAGATTGTCTCATCGAAGGGGACGAAATCAAGGAAAACTCCTTAAAGGGTTTCGCTTTGGATGTTCCCGTGGAATTCGTCATTTCCGAGGATTGGACACGCCCCGCTTGCTCGGTTTTTGCCTCGACCACCTGCGAAGCCTTCGTCAATGTCCTTTGCCAGCTTGGCTTGCCCCTGCAAAAGCAAATAGGGCTAGAAGAGAGCTTGGAAGTAAGTTGTGTATGTCGACCTCTAGAGGAGGACTATGATGTTCATCTGGAGATTGCCATCGGATCGAATGGCAAGATGGAGAGTCAGTTCCTTTATCAAAAAGGTGTGCAATCAGGGACTCTCAAAGGCTCCAGACTTCCTTTACGATTTTTGCTCGATGCCGCTTCGAAAGACCTTCATGGCGAAGGTTGGATGGAAATGGAAGGGGCCTTCGATGACAAAGGCGGGTATGTACATTTTACGTTAAGCGAGATGTCCTTAGAAACAGATCAATGGTCTTTCGATACTCTGGTCACGACAAGAGGGCAGATGACTTGGGGACCTACAGGACGCGATGTAGAGATCAAGCTTCCTTTGCGCATTGAAAAATGCCAATTCAAGGAACCCGAATGGATTTTTGAAAAAGTGTCTCTGTTGGTCATCGCCAATCGAGATGCGGTTCTTTTAAAAGACTTAGAAGCAAATTGCGGAGGTGCCTTCCAATTCAAAGGAGAAGCCATCATCCAAAACAAAGAAGCGACGATCACTGCGAAAGAGATCAACGGCAATCTCTACGAACTCCAGAGAGTTTTCGAAAGTCATCCCGACCTTCCTCAACTGCCTCGCGGCATACAAGGAAAGTTCACTATTGAAGATCGCGATTTTCGGTTGCAGTGGCCCTCCAAGAACCTTTTCGTACTCGCAACACTCGATCATGTCTTTATCCCTATCGACAAAAACCTTGCTCTAGATCGCCTGGAAACCCAGGTTCTTTACGACAGCAAAGATGGTCGCATTTCTCTAAATACTCTCCAGGCGGATGCTCGTTTGGGCAAAGGATTCCCTTTACAGATCCAGCTCGAACCGATGGAACTGCATTGGGTCGGCCAAGATTTGGAAGGAAAGATCGAAGGGACTCTCAAAAATCAGGAGCAGACTCTTGTCCATTGTCTAGGGGATCTGAAACTCGGCTCTAAAGAAAAGCGCCTGGAATTCATCCCTTCGAATACAGAAATCGTCGGTTCATCCATCGAAAGCGGTTTGTTGCAAGTCGAAGGAGAAGATCTTCTTTTTCGACTCGCCGGCGTTCTCGATTGCAGCAAGCTCACACCATGTCTTGAAAAATTGCAAAAGCAAGGCGTACTCGATACGCAGGGCGTCCCTCTGCCATCCAGCGGAGAATGCGCTTATCGGCTTTCTTGGAACAGCCAAACGGCGAAAATCGAGGCTGAAATTATCAGCGCTCAATGGACTTTCGAAGATTCGAAGATCTCCCATGTAGCGATTCGCTTGAGCAAAGATCCTCAGCGGCTCCGTATTGAAGAAGCGCGTTGGAATGATTGCAGGGCCTATGGCGAAATCGATCTTTCGCAAAAAACCGAATTACCTTTTACCTACCGATTTTCTAAGGCCGGTATTAGCAGCAGCGGCGAAGGGACTATCGATCTTGCGAAAAAAAGCCTTTCACTTCTGCCCCGCATAGAATGTGTCTTGATGAAACAGAATCTTCTCTTTGTGCCTGCTCATCCCATCACTATCCAGGTTGCCCTTGGCGATGAGATCCATATCGATGAAGGAAGATGGGAAGAAGCATCGTCGCATTCTCTTGTCGAGACGACAAAATTTCGATGGCTGACCAAAGAAAAACTATGGGAAATCGAAAAGATCGACTTCAAAATCTCTGCGATGATGGCCAAAAAAATCTGGCCGGCGCTACAGACAAATTCCCTGGAAGGAACAGCGCGATTCATCAGCTCTTCTACCGGATACGAAATTCAAGGCAATCTCTGTGATGGAGATTATGGCTTTGAGGGATGTCTCTTCAAAGGGAAGGCGATCCAATGGCGTATTCTTCCCGATAGAATCCTTCTTGGTGCAAAGACTATTTGCGGTGAAACCGAACTGATAGCGACTTTGCAAGCCGATCTTTCCGAGCATCTTTTCATGCTCAAACTCCAAAAACCGGGACAAGACGGTGTTTTAAGCACGTTCTTTAGAACGCAGGAACAAGGGCCTCTTCTCCTAGAAAAATGCAGCGGAGAATGTTTGGGAATCCGCGCCGATTTGAAGAGCATCGGCCCCAATCGACTCAAAGGACGAATAGAATGCGATTTCACCGAACTTGAGGCATCTTTACCTGCTTCAATCCGCGCCTCTTTAAGCCCGTTAAAACTCGGGAAGGGCTACGCATTCGAGGGGGAAATCAGCTTAGAAAATCCCAAGGACTGGAAAGCAGAAGGGGTTTTGACCGGAAGAGAATGTGTCCTGTTTGGTTCTCTTTGGCATCAATTAGAAGGAAAAGTTTCTCTTTCTCCCAAGCGGCATCTCTTGAAACAGTTTGAAGTTCGCGACTCAGCAGGAACGATGGCCATTCCCCATCTTCGCATGGAACAGGCCAAAGAAGGAATGTGGGTCGTCGGCTGCCCTCTTATTTCGATCAAAGATCTGCATCCTAGCAAACTGCGAAAAATCGGCGAAAATGAGCAAGAGCTTAAACCCTTTGTTCTCCGCAATTTGACCCTCACCGATTTCTACGGAGAGTTGGATCATCCCGAGGGTTTTCAAGGAACCTGCGCCCTGCAATTTACGAACGCATGGAAAAAAGAGGCTACGATCTTGGATATTCCCCTCAATATCTTCAAAGATCTAGGACTCGAACCAAGCCTTCTTGTTCCCATCCAAGGAGAACTTCTCGGGCATCTCGAAAATAGCAAACTTAGGTTCACCCAGCTCAAAGGATCGTATAGCGAAGGAAGAAGAACGCAATTTGCTCTTTCTCCCCAAGGAGAGGGTTCCTACATCGATTTCGATGGGAAGCTCCATATCGATCTCATCATGAAACAAGCGGTCGTCCTTAAACTTGCCGAGTCGCTTGTCCTCGGCATTCGCGGCAACCTCGAAAAACCGCGCTATCTCCTTCTGCCGTGATCATCGATCATCTAGAGACCTTTTTGTTCCCAGCCCGTTGCGTCCATTGCGATGTCGATTTACCAAAAGCCGCTCGCGCTCTTTGCGATGGCTGCGCAGAAGTACTTCCTTGGCTTGAACCCAGGTTTCGTTGTCCAAGGTGTTTTTTAGAAATTTGCAAATGCTCTCTTTTGCGGGGATCTCTTTCAAGCCGGATCGCAGCCTTTTCTCACATAGGGCCAGCGGCGATTTTGCTGCATCAGCTCAAATTCGGAGGAAGAGAAGAAATCGCTCTGAGTTTCGCATCCGCGCTTCTTCTGCAAATTGAAAAGACGAAGATGCCCTGGCCCGATTTACTTATTCCAGTTCCTCATGCGAGATGGCACTCGTTTCTCGAAGGGTACCATGCATCGGATCTCATCGCGAGCTACCTCAGCAAATTGATGCGCGTTCCTCTCGCCAAAGCGCTGAGCCGTTCGCTGACAAGCCTTCCGCAACGGTGTAAGGATAGCGAAGAAAGAAAAACTCTATCTAAAGGAACCTATCGATGGCGCAAAACGATCGATATCGTCGGTAAATCCCTGCTTCTCGTCGATGATGTTTCGACGACAGGGCATACATTTGTAAGATGTGCGGAAGCTTTGCGCAGCGGATTTCCTCTGAAGATTTCCGCTTGCTCGGCAACGCTCGTAGAATACTAAGCAGGTTTTGTCGTGCTGACGAGAAGTTGGCCGACGATAGAAACCCCTTCATCGACGCTCAAACACGGAGCTGTGATATTTCCATAAATCTCAGCGCGTCCACGTAAAATCAGCCGTCCCTTGATGCAGAGATCGCCTTCGAGTTTTCCTGCGATGAATGCTTCTTCGAGAGTCAGGTTGCCTTTTAGACAGCCTTTTGGGCCGATGATGACTTTTTTGCCGTTTTCGATCGTTCCTTCGAAAGTGCCATCGAGACGGAGGAGATTTTCAAAACGGAGTTCTCCTTTAAAAGTAACGCCTTCGCCGATGATGACATCGGGAGTCTCTTCGAAAGGTTCCACCGAATTCTCGATTTCTTCCTCGGGAAGATGGGTAAAAGGTGTCGCGGTGGTAGGCAAGGGACGCGACAGCGAACTCATCGCGTTCTCCGCGCCCGGGGCGATTTCTTGATCGAGAAAATTCTTTCCATATTTTTTGAAGATCATCGCCTACCTCATAGCTCTAGATTGCGTTTTGCCATTTGGATTTGTTTCTTTAGCATATCATCTTTTTCTAGTTGCTCCGCTATTTTTTTCCAAGCGTGCAATAGAGTCGAATGGGTTTTCCCACCAAAACAAGAGGAGAGCTTCATGAGAGAATCATTGATCATTTCTTTGGCAAGGTACATCGCCACTTGTCTTGGGAATGCGATTTCCTTGGTGCGGGAAGTGCCGCGCAAATCACTGACTCTTACATCGAAAATCGTCGCAACGCTCTTCATGATGCTTTCGACAGTGATCCGTTTTTGTGGAACATGCTGTAAAAGTTCGCCGAGCGTTTTTTCCGCCATTTCTTCGGTGACGTCGATTCCCATCAGCCTGCTATAGGCGCTAATGCGGTTGAGTGCGCCTTCGAGTTGACGGACGTTATTGAAAATATGTTCGGCGATGAAGAAGGCCACTTTTTGCGGAATGCGAATACCCCGCTGATCTGCTTTATGCTGCAAGATCGCGACGCGTGTTTCTAAATCGGGAACGCCGATGTGGGCGACAAGACCCCATTCCATTCGGGCGATCATTCTTTCAGATAGTGATAGTTGCCCAGGAGGTTTATCACTGGTGATCACGATCTGTTTGTTCTGGTTGATGAGAGCTTCGAAGGTATTGCAGAGTTCGTCTTCGAAGTTTTTGCGGCTCTGTAGGAATTGAATATCGTCGACGAGCAGAATGTCGAGCGATCGATAGAATCTCTTCATCTTATCGACAGATTTATTGCGCAAGTTGTCGACGAGGTCGTTGATGAACCCTTCTGTCGTGATACATTGCACGCGGAGCTTTTTCTGTTTTTCGCGCACATCGTGGCCAATGGCATGTAATAGGTGGGTTTTGCCAAGACCTACGCCGCCGTGGATGAATAAGGGGTTATAGGATCTTCCTGGTCTTGAAGCGACGCCGAGCGCTGCCGATTTGACGAACTGGTTAGAAGGACCCTCGATGAAATTAGCAAAAAGATAGTTGGGATTCAGCATGCTCTCATGCTGGCTGGTGCTGTTATCGACAACAGGTTCAGGGGCAACTTGTTCGACGATTTCGATGCTTACCCCGGGTTTTTTCTGATCGGCGATTTTGAAAACGATCGCGGGTTCACCGCTTAATCGGGTGGGAAGAAACGCGACCAGATCCCGTTTATAGTTGTCGAGAAGGTATTCTCGGACAAAGATATTCGGAACCTCAAGCGTGATCTCTTCAGGTGTCGCATCGAGTACCTTAATGGGGGCGAGCCAGTTTTCGTATTCGGCCGAAGAACAACGTTCCTCGATATACGTTAAAAACTGCGACCAAGCTTCCTGAGAATGATGGGCGAGCATAGCCATATTTTGTCGTTTCCTTGTTGGTATCCAAGCACCTAGAAAGTTATCAACAACCTTTCCACACACTATTGTAGGGCTGTTTTTGCGATGTCAATCTAGCACGGGGTTGCAAACCCCGCAACAACTTTATCGGAAAAATTTTTAAGAGGTTGATGATGAAAGGATCACGTTCATTTTTTCCAAAAAGTTGCCGCAAAAACATAACCGATTTTCGGAAAAAAAATCGCGAAAAAGGAATTCCTCCACACCTTTTCGAACTGATTTCTTGATCATGAGGAAAAGGGGCTACCGAAGTAGCCCCTCAGAAAACTAGAATAGAACGGACACGTTCAGGTTCACACCTATGAAGACGTAAGCATTGCCGGGAAGATTGAGCGCAACACCTGTTGGCGTCTTGGCTGTACTATGGCCATCATGCCATAATTCCCAGAAGGGGATTAACCTTAGTGAGACATTATAATTGTCGCAAAGACAGAAGGTAAAAGGAACCTCTACGAGAAAGTTATCGAGTCGATTCGTAAGGATCCAACGGGCTCCTTTTAGCGGAACGATTTTTACTGTTGGGTAAATTTGCGGCATCCATTGGAAGTTAAGGCCCATCGAGAAGACCGAATTGATTTTCCCGTCAAACACAAAACCGACCGGGACATAGAACTCATTGTAATAGAAATAGACGGGGGCTGCAATGGTCGTCACTTTTTCTCGGAAATGGCGGTAGCCCATACCGGTAAAGAGAGACCACAGGCAACTCTCGTTCCAAAAGCCAATGGTATACCCAATGCGCTCTTGCATATCGAGCTCATGAATCGATCTACGGAATTGTGTTCCTCTGGCAGTTCCATCGCGCCAAGTTAAAGTTACGCCGCCATAGATCCGGTCAGCTGTTAGATATTCATAGGAAGCCTGTGCTCCTCCGAGATTCCCATGCAGATGAGGATAGCTGCCCGTCATATGGACATGGGTATAGTTCCCCCCAATTTGGAAGCGATTATGGGTCTTTTCCACCATAGCGGGTTGAGTATTGGACATCTGTGCAGAAGGCTTTGTTTGCATAGGTGCTGCAGGCTTTGTTGCCGCAGTCATAGAATCTGTAAATGCAGGCGGCGCTTCATTCGTAGTCATCTGCGTAGGAGCTGAAGACGAGGAATCGGTAAATGCAGCGGGCGCTTCATCCGCTGTCATCTGCGTAGAAGCAGAAGACATTGTGGATGACTCAGAGGAGGAATCGGTAAATGCAGTGGGCGTTTCATCCGCAAAAAGCCCAACGCAGGCTAAAGTGAAGACGATTCCCAAAAGTTTACATTTCATAGTGCAATCCTTTTTTAAAGAAAAATACGCCAACAAAGGCATTTTGTCTACGAACTTGTTTAGATGATTTGCTTGTTTCCATATACATCGCGGTTTTATCGACATTCTCTGAAGGTCACTTCAGAGAATGTCTTATGATTATGGCGATCAGTTTCCTATGGTAATCCCTATATAGGTAGTTGGCGTCCAACATATCGGATGTCAATGAGACTTGCGGCCACAAAGGCTCATCAAAGGCAAATGTATAAATGTAGCCGCAGGCGTGCAAAGCAGCCGAGAAGAGGCTATACCAGGGACCCGTATTTTGGCCTAATCCAGTTAAGTTTTTATTGATTTGGTAGTAGGGCTTAAAGCTTGCCAATGTATACAGAGTAGATGCATTAATCAGGGTTGTTGTCGGCACAATCCCTGCAATAATCGCCTCTTCAAACGCTTTGGCGACTTGTATGGCATCTGAAGTGTTGGTTGTCGAGCTATACAAAGTCTTTATTCCAGACAAAATCTGCCAGGTCGTCGATGAGGTATAAGGCGGCCCTTTAACAGGAGGGCTGAATACGACATTATCGCTGCCGTTGGTAACAGTGATTGTACCATTAACGGCTCTGCCTGAATAGATTTTGCCACCGGGGATTTCAATGGACAAGGTATTTTGACTATAGAAGCTTGCGATGCTTCCCCAAATATCGAAAAGGTAACTGTAGCCATACGCAGCGGCATTATCGAGATAATTGATATCAAACCAGCCCTGGGGGATTCCGTTACCGGGTGAAAGCACGCGAAGAATTGATGAGCCGCTTTTCAAGACCAAGTTGCTCCATTGCGCATTCTCTGGAGAAGGGGGGACTGTGGAAAAACTCTTTGCATGTACGACAGAATGGCGCTTCGTGTTTGACTCAGACCAGCATTGAAGTTCGAATTTGCGCTTGGGGTGGATATATACGTATAATAGGGTATCCCAAAAAAGCTGACCGCTGTGGCGTCGACATCGACAGCGGGCATCGCTCCTACTACCCAGTTCCCTTCAAATTGATCCCAAATGATATCAAAGTTGTGATTGGCATCGTTTGGAGTATCAAAAGCAGGGTTCTGAATACCCGCTGCAACTACAGGGACATTCAACTTGCTGTTCAAGGACATTAAAATAATAAAGCTGCTGATTTGGGGAAGGTAGATTACACGGCCATTTCCATCGCTGTTCAATGGTAAAGAGCCTAGCGCTACTGTATAGGTCATCCCATTTTGGCTGGTAGTAAGAGGAAACACGTTGGCCCCTATTCCAGTACTAGGAGTAGGAAAGTTTACAAAGCACTGATCGTTCGTAGTAGGATCCCGGCCCTCTACAAGGATAAAGACCTCGTCATCTACCACGCCGCTATTGTTGACGAAGACAATTGGCAGCATGCCCGAGGGAAAAGTAGTCGGCGCCATTGGATCTGGTGGAGGTGTAGCAGGTGGAGGATCTGGAAGAGCGCCAAGAGAAGAACAAGGAGCAGAAGATATTATCTCCGATAAGGCTGTCTTTTCCGCGCACATGAATTGGTCGTAGTAGGCTTTGAAGCGATCCTTCGAATACGTGATTGTAGGATTCGAACTCGCATTGAGAAGAGCGAAGTAGCCAAAGGCTATTAGAGCAAAGAATCGTTTCATTGGATATTCCCCCAGCGTTCTTGTGATTCAACGTCAATTTTTATCGACGTGTTTTTCCAAGTGAATATACCGTCATAAACGATTCGTTATATTAGATTCCAATAATTTCTATTAATCAGGGAAATTAAGCAGCGGCGCTGCCGGTATAGGCGAGAATGAGCGCAGAAGCTTGGTTGGCGACTCTGGCATCGGCGTGTTTAGTGAGGATCTGCGCCTGCAGAAGAGCTTGGCGGCGATAACCCAAACTAAAGAGAGCTTTTGTACGGTTGAGAAGTGTCGCGATGTGATTGGGGTCGATCTTCAACGCGCGTTCGATGAAGTTAAGGGCGGCGAGGTTATTCCCTTTTTGTAGATAAAGGGCGCCCAAGGTTTGCAAGTCGTAGAGATTTTGGGGAGCCAAAATGACAAGCGCTTCAAAGAAGGTGATCGCTATATCGTAATGACCTTGTTTCAAATAGGAGTAACCGACAAATCGGAGATCGTCGAGTTCTTCTCTTCCCCATCCTAAAACTTCCATCCATTCTTGAGAGGTCATTGGTTCATCCCTTATGATATTGGTCGCGGCCTGAATTGGCATCGCGTTGAATCCTATTGAGAGTAGATGCGGTGGTCACAACCTTTTTCATCGTATTGAGTTCACTAGTATACTGGATTTGGTTCTTTTCGCTCTCCCACTTCATTGCGGGACTCGCATCTTCAGGGGCCGAGGCCGTGGTTCTCTCGGGCAAAGTATCAAGTCTTTTTTGTACGGAATCGAGGGTTTCTTGCGGTAGGCGTGGGATGAGTTCACTCGAAAAACAGTTCGTTCTCTTGGTCAAATCATCCGGAATCGCCGGAAAAACCGACCAAGGAAGGTTGCAAAGATCTTCCCCCATTAGGGATTCGATTTGGGAGGGATAGGAGGGGGTTGTAACGTCGACTTTAGCAGGGCCGGCGACTTGGCGGTCGTCCGTATATTGGAGGGGTTCTCGCCTTTGTTGCTCGATGCGTTGAGCATACTTATTATGGTCGTCCATGGAAACGTCGTGGATTTCCGCCATAAGTTAGCCTTTTTTTAGGGTTCCCAATGATTGCATGTGCCAAAAAACCCTTAATTTCGCAATCTTGTTCGCATCACAGTTATCTATTCCCACAAATTCCCACTTTTCTTATTCTTTTAGTATCAAAGAGTTGCAGTCTAATTTTCAAAATATATTTGCTGCCTTCGCAACTCGGTGCTAATCTGTGGAAAAAAGTGGGAATGCGCGGCTCGCCATGGGCAAGTTTTTCTTTAGCGGATCTGTTTCTGCGAAACTCGATGGGAAAAATCGCTTTGTCCTGCCTCAGGACATGCGATTTGGCCTCGTCGAGAACGGGGTGCTCGAGTTCACCCTCGCCCTAGGACTTGGGGGGTGTCTTGCCATTTATCGCCGAAGCGATATCGAGAGAATCGTCGAAAAATTCCAAGCCAAACAGCATGTCGCCAAGTTCCAAAAATTCTTTACTCTCTTCTTTTCCACTCTTTACCCCACCTCTTGCGACAAGATCGGAAGGGTGGTCGTCCCCCCGATGTTGAAAAGCGCGGCGGGAATCAAGAGCGAGATCGTAGTTGCCGGTGTCCTCAATAAAATCGAAATCTGGCCCCGCGATCGTTATGAAGCGAGCCTCAAAGCTATGCTCGATGGGAAAGATCAGGACTTTATGGACAAAATGGCCGAAGAAGCATTCGGGCTTCTCGAGGAACCTTGCCATAAGGAGGAATGCCATGTCTTCTAAGACGGCTTCTTCGCATATCTCCGTCATGCTCAAGGAGTTTCTCCATTTCTTCTCCGATAAAGCGATCGAGGTGTTCTTTGAAGGAACGGTCGGAGCTGCAGGACATGCAAAAGCGCTTCTCGAAAAGCATCCCGAGATACAGAGCTATGTCGGCTGCGATCGCGACCCAACGGCCCTGCGCATCGCCGAAGAAGTTTTGGCGCCATGGAAGAAAAAAGTGCATTTGCACCGAGGCAGTTTTGTCGATCTGGATCAATTTTTGAAGAAAGATCACGTCAAAGAAGTCGACGGTTTTTTTTTGATCTGGGGGTGTCGTCTATGCAGTTAGATCAAGGGGAAAAGGGCTTCAGCTTTCAAAAAGAAGGTCCTCTGGATATGCGCATGGATCCAAACGATCCTCTTACCGCAGAACAAATCGTCAATCGATATAGCGAAACGCAGCTCCAAGAGATCATCCGTGATTTAGGAGGCGAGCCTCGTTGGAAGAGAGCCGCCCGCGCGATCGTCGAATCGAGAAAACGTTCTCGCATCACCAACACGAAACAGCTGGCTGACCTCTTGCAGAGTTCCCTCGTATCCAAAACGCGCGGCCGCCTGCATCCTGCGACGCTCGTCTTTCAAGGACTACGCATCTGCGTCAATCGCGAGCTCGACGTCTTAAAAACGGGTCTTGCCAAGGCGCTTAAAGCCCTGGCTACCGGAGGAAGGCTCGGTGTGATCAGCTTTCATAGTTTAGAAGACCGGATCGTCAAAGAAATCTTCCGCTCGGCGGCCCGTCCTCTGAAAAATCCGATGAACCGCAAGGAAATCCAGTCGCCGCTCTTTAAACTCCTGACGAAAAAACCGCTTGTTCCGAGCCGCGAAGAAATGCGAGTCAATCCTAGATCCCGAAGCGCGAAAATGCGCTTTATCGAAAAAGTTGGAAGCGATGTGAGGTGAGATGTGAATCGAGGCGTATTAGTAAAAATTGGCTTTTGTCTTGGAGCTTTGAGTTTGGTGCTCTATCGGCATATCGATGAGCAAAACCAAATCACGGCAATGAAAATCGCACTTCCCGATCGACTAAAAGAGTTAAAGACGATCAAAGAAGAGACGACCCATCTTCGCTATGAAATCGAGCAGTTCGAAAGCCCTCAGCATCTTCTCTCGCTCGCTAAGAAAAGCGAACATAGCCATCTGAAATATCCGCTCTCCAAAGAGATCATCGCGATGCATGAAGGCCCAGCGCTAATCGAAGAAAGCGATTCAGGCTCACAACATCGCACTAGCCCATCGATTACGATCGCTTCTCATCCGCCGATGCAAAAATGAAACCTTCTCTTAGCCGATCTCCGCTTTCCTTAGGGGAGCGAAAGCGGCTCGCTCTGGTTTTCGTAGGTCTTTTCTTTTTATTCGCCGTTCTCATCGTGCAGTTTTATCGCATCCAGATCCTCGAACATCAAAAATGGAATAAGATAGCTGCTTCACAACATTTCATCACGGTAGAAGAACCGGCGAGGAGGGGACTTTTTTACCCCAATGATTCTCTGCGCGTAGCGCCAGGGGGCGCGATTTCTCCCTTCGTCATCGACATTCCGAAATTCCATCTCTATATCGACCCTATTTCCATTCCGTCTCAGCATCGGGCTGCCATCATCGAAAAACTTCTGCTGATCCTTCGCCTAGAGGACAAAGAGAAACAAAAGCTCATCAAACAGTTCGACAAAAAGAGCCGCAGTCGAAAACTCGTCATGTGGATCGGCCAAAAAACCCATGAAGAAATCGTCCAGTGGTGGAATGCATTTGCGAAACAAAAAAAGATCGCGCGCAACGCCGTATTCTTTGTGCAGGATTGGAAGCGTTCTTATCCATACGGCAAACTTCTTGGACAAGTCCTCCATACCGTTCGCGACGACCGTGATCCCAAGACCCATCGGGGGATTCCGACAGGAGGATTGGAAACCATTTTCGATAAGGTTCTCGCGGGCAAAGATGGGAAACGGCAAATCATGCGTTCTCCGAGGCATCCTCTCGATGAAGGAAGGCTCGTCGTTCCTCCTGAACATGGAGCTGATGTCTATTTGACGATCGATCATACGATTCAGGCGATAGCGGAAGAAGAGATCGAAAAGGCTGTGCTAAAGACTGGCGCTACGGGCGGCTGGGCAATGTTGATGGATCCGTATACGGGCGAGATCCTTGCTTTTGCGCAATATCCATTTTTCAAACCCGCTTCTTATCGGCAGTTCTTCAATAATCCCAAACTTCTAGATGACACGAAGGTCAAGGGAATTACCGATCCCTATGAACCGGGCTCGATCTTCAAGCCGGTTACTATTGCATGCGGCCTTCTCGCCAATGCAGAACTTGCCAAACAAGGAAAACCTCCGCTTTTTTCCATTCAAGAAAAGATCCCTACCTGGCCAAAGAGTTATCCAGGGCGTAGTAAAATCATGAAAGAAATGGGTCGAAGCCACCGCTTCCTCAACATGTACTTAGGGATGCAAAAATCGTCGAACAACTACATGGCGACCATCGCCAATCGGATCATCGATCATCTTGGCGTGAGTTGGTATCGAAGCTGCCTTCAAGATGTTTTCGGATTCGGGTTAAAAACTGGGGTGGAATTGCCTGGAGAAAGCTGCGGCCTCGTGCCAAGGCCTGGAAAAAAGCATCCCAACGGCGCTTTAGAATGGTCCCCGGCGACTCCCTATTCTCTTGCCATCGGGCATAACATCCTCGCCAATGGCTTGCAGATGATGCGGGCATACGCGATTTTGGCCAATGGCGGATTTGAAGTGCGTCCGACTCTTGTACGCAAAATCGTCAAGTCCGATCAGAAGGGCGAAGAGATCATCTTGCTCGATAATACAGTGCCGCGTCAAAGGAAACGCGTTCTTCCTCTTGAAGTTGTCACCGAAGTCGTTAAAGCGATGAAGTACGTCACAAAAGGCGGCAGTGGATCAAGGGGCGATATTTATGGCTATACCGAAGTAGGAAAAACAGGCACTTCGGAAAAAGTCGTGAATGGCGTCTATTCCAAGAAAAATCACGTGTCGACCTTCTTAGGTTTTGCACCGCTTTCTAAGCCGCGCTTTGTCCTGTTGATCGCTATTGATGAACCAGAGTATAAGTACATTCCTGGCGTAGGTTGGAACGAGCGCGCTGGTATATGCGCTGCGCCGGTCTTTAGAGAAATCGGATCGCGCGTCTTGGAATATCTCGGCGTCGAACCCGATGATCCCTATGGATATCCTTCAGGCGATCCGAGGCACAATAAAGAAAAAGCCGATTGGAATAAAGAAGTGAAAGAACTCGCTGAGCTCTGTAAGCGTTGGAATGATTAATGTTTAAACTGAAAAAGCTCCTTTCCAATGTTCCCGAAGTGACGGTACGAGGATCCAAGGAGATCGAAATTACCGGCATATCCGCAAATTCCAAGACGATCGCGCCCGGCAATATTTTCGTCGCGAAAAAGGGCTTAAGCGATGACGGCAGCCAATACATCAATGAAGCGATCAGCTCTGGAGCGATAGCGATTGTCACCGATCTCTACGATCCATTCCTTCCTTCTCACATCACCCAAATCATCGCTCCCAAAGTCATAGAAGTCGAAGCCAAGCTCGCAGCGAGCTACTACCATTTTCCCTCGAAGCATCTCTTCCTCACCGGCGTGACCGGGACCAATGGCAAGACGACCACGACATTCCTCATCCGCCATCTGCTCTCCACCATGCATCATCCCTGCGGAATGATCGGAACGATCGAATGGGTGCTCGGACGAAAAATTCAGCCCGCCGTGCAAACGACTCCCGATGTGATCACGACCCATCGCCTGCTTCGAGAAATGCTCAATGGTGGATGCCTTGCTTGCACCATGGAAGTCTCCTCGCACGGTCTGCATCAAGGACGTGTCGAAGGACTCGATTACGATGTGGCGGTTTTCACCAATCTAACTCGCGATCATCTCGATTATCATAAGAGCATGGAAGAATATGGCGCTGCGAAAGCAAGACTCTTTGCCAGTTTGCATCCTTCCTCGGTAGCGCTGTTCAATGTCGATTCCGAAGCATGGACAATGATGAGTCAAAATTGCAAAGCCCGCAAGATGACCTATGCCATCGATCATCCTGCCGATCTACGTGCCGAAGATATTCATTTGTCAGACAAGGGTACCCAATTCACCTTGGTCTATCAAAGTGTAAAGACCCCAATAACCACCCCTCTCATCGGGAAATTCAATGTCTACAACGTCTTAGCGGCTATGGGCGCCGCCCTTGCCGGAGGCCTTCAGCTCGATGCCATCAAAGAAAGACTCACGAGTTTTCCTCAGGTGCCGGGACGATTGCAGCGCATCGAAAACCCCAAAGGTCTTTCCATCTTCGTCGACTACGCGCATACAGGCGATGCTCTGGAAAATGTCCTTCGAACCCTTCGAGAACTCATCCAAGGCCGTCTTGTCGTCCTCTTCGGATGCGGCGGCGATCGCGATCATGGCAGAAGACAGGAAATGGGCAAAGTCGCAAGGCAGCTCGCCGATTATTCAATCATCACCAGCGACAATCCTCGCAGCGAAGATCCGCAGTCCATTATTTCCGACATCCTTTCCGTTTACACCGATCCAAAACAAACTCTTGTAGAACCCGATCGTAAAACTGCCATCGAAAAGGGCATTGCCCTCATCCAACCCGGCGATATCCTCCTCATCGCAGGCAAAGGACATGAACGTTATCAAATCATAGGGGCCATCCAACATCCCTTCGACGACTGCGAAGTCGCGAGGAAAGCTGCGAAAAACTCCCATTTCTGATACAACTCTCCAACTATGAAACGTCTTTTTGTTGTTCTTTTCGTTCTGCCTCTGCTGACTCTCTTCGCCCTGCCGAAAGGAACTTCCGACCCCTACGCTCCCCAACCTCTAGTCGTGATCGATGCAGGGCACGGCGGCTCCGATGAAGGCGCCAAAGTGCAGACTGTCATGGAAAAACGGATCACCCTCACCACAGCGCTCCTCACGAAAAAACATCTTGAAAAACTCGGCTATCGCGTCATCTTGACGCGTAGCCGCGACATTTTTGTTTCCCTTCAGAAAAGAGTGGCCATCGCCAATAAATCCAAAGCTGTGGCTTTCGTCAGCATCCATTTCAATTCCTCGCCTAATCGCTCAGCCAAGGGCATTGAAATCTACTACTACGACGCCAAAGACCACAACCGTACCCGCGCTTCAAAAAAACTCGCCAACACCATCCTGCACGAAATCGTCGACCAAACAGAAGCCTCTTCCCGAGGCGTCCGCCGCGGCAACTTCTTCGTCGTCCGCGAAACAGCCATGCCCGCCATCCTCGTCGAAGGCGGCTTCATGACCAACTACGACGAGCGCTTTCATCTAAAAGATCGCAAGTACCTCGATAAAATCGCTCAAGGCATCTCCCTAGGCATCCAAAAACATCTCGGCACCTAAATTCCCAGCAAGCAGATGCGCTATGTCGCCGCTCAGTAAGGAGATTCAGGATAGTTATACGAAGTTGACCGCGGCAGTTGCGCAAGTTCCTGCAAAATATCGAAAGATCAAAAGACTCGATGGCACCGGTGGCAAAGTCAATATTTCGGATTTGATTGCGTATCAAATCGGGTGGGGAAGGCTGCTAATTCATTGGTACGAGCAAGGCCTTAAAGGAAAAATATCTAAGATGCCAGGCGAAGGATTTACAAAGTGGGATTACATAGGTCTCGCCAAGCACTTCTACAAGAAATATTCGGGTCTAGGGCAAAAGAAGCAATTTCACACAATCGTCGAGAAAATACTTGAAATCGTCGAGCAAGAATACCGAAGAGGAAATCTGAACAAAGTAGGAGTTTGGGCCTGGTGTACACTCTCATCAGGGAAGCAATGGCCGCTCAGTAAATGGGTGAGGGTCAATACAGCTTCCCCGTATAAAAAGGCTGAAATTTCCGTGAGAAATTTTCTTAAGCAGATATAGTAGTATCTTTTGTAGATATGGATCCCTTGGGGGCTTAGATCCAACTCTTGAATTTACTAAAATTTATGATAGAATCTCCCTGAGTTAAAATTGAGATATACCATGCCTATAAGACATATCGAAAAACAAATTGAAAAATCCGAGCTTTCAGAGTTAGCAAAGGAACGATTTGGTGATTTGGTAAAAGCTGTTGTAGATATTAGAAGACGTGTCATGCTTGTGGGAGCGGAATTGCATTCAGATGAAGAAGCTCTTCTATTGGAACAAGGATCTCAACAGCAAGATCTTTGGGGAATCAATATTTATCCTGATAAATCCGGAGAGGAGCTAATCGAATTTGATTCGATGATTAATTTAAGGCCTTCACAAGGAAATCGTTCGCGTGGAGTGAATGATCCAGAAATTCGTCAGAAAATTATTGAAATTGTGAAGCAATTGGTGAAAGAATCATGACTAATTTACAACACCAGACCCTAGCAGCAGGGAGATGGTATGAATTTTCTCTTGCTGAACAATTAGGAAATATCGGCAGTGAAGTGAGTCGTGCAATTCGAGCTCGCGGCGATGAAAAACGATTCGAGAATGCTATTTTTCGCGCTCTTGAATTATTCGATTTAACTATCAGTGATAAGCGTTGGCGCAAACGTTTGAAAGAATTAACGCGTGCGCGAGAACTCTTCTGCAGTGCAGTATACGGCAATATTGAGTTTGACACGTCCCTCGAAGATCTGGATAAATATTTTTTTACTTTTGCCCTTGCAGCCCGTTTAAAACGATAATCCTAGGCTCAATGATTGAATAGCTGCCTGCTGATCGGCTTCATTCACTGCTAGCATCTTTATAAAAGATTTTCCAAGAAAGTGTCTTCCCTGCCTTATAAGGAACAACTCCTGCATAAATAGCGGGAATTTGCCAGTCTTCTTGGACGAATTGGATCTGCTCTTCATTGACATCCAACCCATAGAAATTCGCGCCGAATGTGGAGACAAAATCCTCTAAACGCTCCAAATGCCCATGTTGCTTGAAGAGCGCTATGAGAGAAGTCATGGCCACAGGCGCTGAAAATACCCCTGCGCATCCTTCGCTGCATTCTTTGCGTTCCTTGAGATGCGGCGCGCTATCGGAACCAAAGAAAAACTTCGGGTTGCCGCTAAAAGCCGCTTTTAGAAGGGCGTCGCGATCTTCATAGCGTTTGGGGATCGGTTTGCAGAAATGATGAGGTTGATTCATGGTACCTACCACATCATCAAGCGTCAGTTCGAGATGATGCAGCGTAATGGTTGCCGCTACATTGTCAGGAAGCTGCTGGACAAGAGTCACTGCTGCTTTTGTCGTAGCGTGTTCTAAGACGATTTTTAGATCAGGAAAATCTTGAACGATCTGTGTAAGGGTAGCCAGAAACTTTTCTTCTCTGTCCAAGCAAAATGCCCCCGGTTTTTCTCCATGCAAAGAGAGGACAATGCCATATTCTTGCATAGCGGCAAAAACAGGGTATAGAGCGTAGAAATCGGTAACGCCTCCTTGAGAATTCGTCGTTACGCCATCAGGATAGAGTTTTCCGGCAATCACAAGATCTGCAACCGATTGCACATCTTCAACGGTTGTTGCAGGCGTGATCTTAAAGGTCATCAGAGGCTCAAATCCCTGATATTGCGGATCGATCGCATCGAGGATTTCCAAATAGTATCTTGCGACATCCTCGCCATTTCGAATCGGCGGTTCTGTATTGGGCATCACCATCGCGCGTTTAAACACAGAAGCGGTGTGATTCACCACGTTCTTTAACATGGTTCCCTGACGGAAATGCACATGAAAATCATCGGGCGATCTTACCTGATAAACTACTTGGGCTTCATTCAACGATGGAAGAACTAAAGCTAGGGCGCAGAGAGCAGTACGAAATAGCATAAAGGCTCCGATTAGTCGTTATAGGTTTGGTGATAGTCTGCAGCTAAATTAGGGTTCCACATAGCTCCGGTGGCGCTCAATGCAACATCAGCGCCGGCTTCTAAAAAGAGAGTAAAATGTTCGGGTTTCATGACTCCTCCTGTTGCGAGAAGCGTCAAGTTGAGCTGTTCTTCTTGAATAATTTTGCGAGCTTGGGCGACAAAATCCAAAGCCTTCGGCCGAATGAAATTTCCTGAGACTCCGGCGACTTTCCGTGTAGGGCCAAATGCTGGATTGCCTTCTTGATCGACGATCGGCATTCCGATCGAGTTGATCCCGCAAATGCCGTTTGCATTTGCTGCGGCAGCCGCTTTGAAGACTTCCCGCATTTGTTCCGTGGAATCAAAAACACCTACCTTAAGAACGATAGGAATCGTTGGGACCGCTTCATAGATAGCGTTGGCGATGGCAGATACTGCCTGGGGGTCTTTATAGGTGGCCAAGGGAGAATGCAGGTTCGGGCAGGAAAGATTGGCTTCTACGACATGCGCTCCCGCATCGACAACGGCTTTTGCGAGGAAGGCAAAGTCTTGTTCAAGAGTTCTCTCTTCTGAAGGATTTCCGATGATGGACACGATGAGAAGTTGTCCTGGCAAAAGAGAAGCCCGTGCTTTCGCGATGTCTTGCAAGACCCAATCTAAAGAAAGAGAAGGAATGCCCATGGAATTAGCCATGGTAAGTTGATCGGCCTGGAAAGAACTTCCTTCCGACAGCGTTATCATTTTGTCGACAGAATCTGGAGTTTCCAGAACGAAAATATTCGGGAGAGGATGTCCATTAAATGGGCGGCTTCTTACGGTTTTATACGTGAGAATATCATACCCAGCTCGAGAGGCCCATGCGATGCCGTTACTCGTCATGATGGCACAGGCGGGAATCCCAATCGGCGAGGCAATTGGATAGCCGAATAGAGTTCTTGCAGATGCTTGATTGCGTTGAAGAACAGGGGTTTGGGGATAGGCTTTTGTGCAGTTGAACGCAAAGTCATGCGATGTGTCGTATAAACACTCAGGATTTGCGCTAAGAGATCCGGAAAGAAGTATAAAAAAAATTGGAAGTAAGCGTTTCATTTTCAAGAACCTGGATTGTGTATTTCGCCAACCATTTGTAATGATGAGTGGTTTTTTGGACAACAGGTTTTTCAGCAATTTTTGGAGGGGAGATAGAGTAAGGTGGAGGGAAGGATTTTTTATTTGCTAGTCACTGCAGGATTCTCCACCGTTATGGGAAAGATTGGCGTTTGCAAGTATTTGAAATGTGGTGACCATTTTCGAATCTTGTAGATCGATGGATGCAAAAAAAGCTGCATCGCTGCACTCTACGATCGGTAAGGCTTTTGCCAATATTTCCATTCCAGCGGTTGTGAGGACTGGAAATTTGCTTCTATCATCGGTGATCTCGATCAATCTTTTTACTTGCAGACTGCGTACTAGATGCGAGGTGGCCTTGGGATCTAATACGACATGATTTCCAATCTCTTCTTGACTTACCTCTTTGCCCGTCAGCCAATCAATGGTTGCGAGAACGACAAACTGTGGATGGGTAAGTCCAAGTGGTTTTAAAGCAGCTGAAGTAGACCTGCTCCATTGTGAGCTAACTCGCCATAATAGAAATCCCGGATTTTCTTCAGCGGCTGGATGCACTCTGCTTCCTTCCATAAACGCTCTTGGGTTTTTTAGAAATGTAACTCGGTAATTTTGGATTTTTTCGTGGAGATTTTCTTCTGGGTTCGCGGTGACATATCTTAATAAGTATAGGCGCCGCGAACCCAGAAGAAAATATTCCAAAAACAATCCAAAATTCGTCCTCGGCGCGATTCGAACGCGCGTCCTGCCGCTTAGGAGGCGACCGCTCTATCCAACTGAGCTACGAGAACATGTCGGGAAATTCTAGCTTTCCCGTATACTTCTGCTCAATAGTAAAGGAAGGTGGATGATGGCGAGCGCGGATATTGGTTTGATTGGTCTTGCAGTGATGGGGCAGAACCTCGTCCTGAACATGAATGACCATGGATTTACGGTTGCCGTCTTCAACCGCACCCTTGCCAGAACGCAAGAGTTCATGGAAGGTCCTGCTAAAGGGTCGAAGATCATCGGCTGCAAGGATCTAAAAAGTTTTTTTGCCGCTTTGAAACGCCCTAGACGGGTGATGTTCATGGTCAAGGCGGGAAAGCCGGTCGATGATCTCATCGAAGAATGCTTACCTTTTTTGGAAAAAGGGGACATCATCATCGATGGGGGCAATAGCCATTATCCCGATACGGAAAGAAGAGAAGCGTTCCTCAAGAGTAAAGGAATGCTTTTCATCGGCACGGGGATCTCCGGAGGCGAAGAGGGGGCTCGTCATGGCCCTTCGATCATGCCAGGAGGAAGCGCTGAGGCTTGGCCCGATGTCAAACCGATCTTTCAAGCGATTGCCGCAAAGGCCAGCGATGGCCTACCTTGTTGCGATTGGATCGGAGAAGGTGGCTCAGGGCACTATGTCAAAATGGTCCATAACGGGATCGAATACGGCGATATGCAGATCATCTGCGAAGCCTATGACATCTTGCACACGGTAGCCGGATGCTCCCTTCCTGAAATCCAAGGAATTTTCAAAGAGTGGAACAAGGGCGAGCTCAATAGCTATTTGATTGAAATCGCGGAGCAGATCTTCGGATTCAAAGATGCCGATGGCAGGCCGCTTCTCGACAAGATTCTCGATGTCGCAGGCCAAAAAGGGACTGGGAAGTGGACCGGTATCAGCGCTTTCGAAGAAGACATCCCCGTTACGTTGATTGCCGAAGCAGTTTTTGCTAGGTGTCTCTCTGCGCTGAAAGATGAACGGACAGCCGCTTCGAAGATGTATCCTTTGAAAAGACCTGCTTACCAAGGTGATAAACAAGCTCTTATCAACAAGGTGCGCGATGCACTCTACGCGTCGAAGATCATTAGCTACGCGCAAGGGTTCATGCTCATGCGCGCGGCTGCTAAAGTGAATAATTGGCATCTCGACTATGGCTCGATCGCCATGATGTGGCGAGAAGGCTGTATTATCCGCAGCCAGTTCCTTGGAAAAATTAAGCCGGCTTTTGAGAAAAACAAGGATCTTCCGAGCCTGTTGCTCGATTCCTTTTTCGCTAGCGAGATCCAAAGAACGAATCAAGGTCTTCGCGACGTGGTTGCAGCAGCAGCTCAGCATTCTGTGCCGGTTCCATGTTTCAGCGCTGCCCTTTCCTTCTTCGATGGGTTCCGCTCGATGCAGCTTCCTGCGAACCTGATCCAAGCACTGCGCGACTTTTTTGGCGCCCATACCTATGAAAGAATCGATCAACCACGGGGTAAATTCTTCCATACCAATTGGACAGGAAAAGGCGGCAGCGTCAGCTCGACGTCCTACAACGCCTAATCAATAATGATGTCGAAGTGGGCCAGAAGAGAAACTACGTCGGGCTTCGAGAATTTGGCTTTTTGCAACCGATTGTTGAGCGGGTTGATCGCATAATGCGAGGCCTGGCGAAAGTCGGCCTTTCGCAAATCTGTATTGTGAAAAATACTTCCCTGTAGATCCGTACCCGTGAAATCCGCTTCTGAGAGATTGGAAGAGGTGAAATACGTTTCTCGAATGCGGCAATCTAGAAATAGCGTCTTTTGCAAATCCAAATCGGAAAAGTTACAGGTCTCGATCAAGCATTTCGTGAACTTGAGGCGTAGGAACATACGGTCGCATTTTGCAAAATTCACGCCGATGAATTTGGAATGCGTAAATTCTACATCATGCAAGCGGCAGCCATCGAATTTGCTCAGGCTTAAGTTGCAAGTCTGGAATTTGCATTCGAAAAATTTTGCATTGCGAAAATCACTTTCGGTGAAATCGCAAGAAACAAAAGTACAGTGAGAAAAGAGTTTGTGGTTAAACGCGGATCCGTGGCAATCGAGTTTTTCGAAGGTTTGATTCTCGAATTCTGTTTTTGCGGCATCGAGTAGCATATTAGGCTTTGGCTTCGCGCAAGGAGAGGGGACTTAAGGTTTGGCCATGCTCAGCGAGGAAGGAGGAGACAGGTTTAGGCGCGGTTTTTTTGTATTGGCGCAGCGCCCAGCCGATCGCTTTGCGGATGAAGAAATCTTTGTCGTCTTTTAGATGAAGGCAGTTGGCAAAGAGCCTTTTTTCATCCGTTTTTTCTTTGTAATGCAGTTGGTAGATGATGCTGGCCCGCCGAATCCAGAGATAGGGATCGTTTGTCCAGGTGTCGAGTGTTTTATGCAGCTTGGGGAAACGAAGGACAAGAGATCCCACGAGATGCGGCGCGATCTCGTCGACGGTATCCCACCAGGACTTTTCCCGGAGCAGTTGTTCATAAAGGGAAAGAGCGGATTGAGGAGCGGTTTTGCCCCGTTCGCGGAGCAGCCAAATGGCTGTGTATTGGAATTCTCTTTCTTCGGCATTCCAAAGGTTGAGAATCGCTTCTTCGTCGAAGCGGTGGGAAAGAGGTTTGAGCAATTTTCCGATGAGGGGCTTGCGCAGGCCGAGATAAGGAAATTGGTTCCGCATGTAGGCCGTTTGCCACTGAGCGGATTTAGGATCGAGATAGGGATGAAAAAGTGTGAGGAGCTGTTTTTTATTCATTGGCTTTTAACACTTCCATGAAGGCGGATTGCGGGATATTGACTTTGCCGATCTCTTTCATTTTCTTTTTGCCTTTCTTCTGCTTTTCCCAAAGCTTGCGTTTACGGGTGATATCGCCGCCATAGCATTTTGCCGTGACGTTCTTGGTGATGGCGCCGATGGTTTCACGGGCGATGATCTTGCCGCCGATAGCTGCTTGGATCGGCACTTTGAATTGCTGGCGAGGAATCACATCGAGAAGTTTTTTGCAAATCGCGCGACCTTTGCCTTCGGCTTTTGTTCGGTGGACAAGACAGGAGAAGGCATCGACCGGTTCTTCGTTGACCCTGATCTCGAGTTTGATGATATCGCCGAGTTCGTATTTTTCAAATTCATAGTCAAACGAGCCATAGCCGCGGGTGACCGATTTGAGCTTGTCGTTGAAATCGGTGATGATTTCATTGAGGGGAAGGCGGTAGGTAAGCATGAGTCGTTTGCTATCGAGCGTCTCTGTTTTGAGAAGTTCTCCCCGTTTTTCCATGCCTAGGCTCATGATGGCGCCTAGGATATTCCGCAGGGACCATGATGTGGGATTTGACCCATGGCTCTTCGACCCATTCGATCATGCGAAGGATCGGGATAATGGGCGACGTTGTCGATTTCGAGCGTTTTACCGTCGTTGAGGGTGAACTTGTAGATGACGCTGGGGGCTGTCGTGATGATGTCGAGGTCGAATTCGCGCTGCAGCCGTTCAAAGACGATTTCGAGATGCAGAAGACCGAGAAAGCCGCAGCGGAAGCCGAAGCCGAGCGCAAGGCTGCTCTCCTGCTCGACATGAAGGGCAGAATCATTGAGCTGGAGTTTGACGAGCGCATCGCGCACCGCTTCGAAATCGGAAGAATCGACGGGATAAATCCCTGCGAAGACTACCGGAGTGATTTGCCGAAAGCCGGGCAAGGCTTCTGAAGCAGGATTTTTTAGTGTAGTGATCGTATCGCCGATCTTGACGTCGGAGGTTTTTTTGATATTGGCGACGATATAGCCGACTTCGCCCGGACGCAAGAACTTCGACAGGCGTTTCTTGCGGGGAGAAAATTCCCACTTCGAGGACTTCGAAATTTTTCTCCGTGGCCATGAATTTGATCTGGGTTTTTTTGGTGATTTCGCCGCTGACGACCCGGACATAGACCATGACGCCGCGATAAACATCGTAGTGGGAGTCAAACACAAGCGCGCGAAGTATATCGTCGGTAGGTTCTGTGGGCGGGGGAACTTTGTTGAATGATCTGGTCGAGGATCTCTTTGATGCCGATGCCAGCTTTTGCCGAGCATGCGATCGTGTTGGAAGTATCCAATCCGATCACATCTTCGATCTGTTTTTTTACCCCTTCAGGGTCAGCTGCGGGCAGATCGATTTTATTGATGACGGGGACGATTTCGAGATTGCGCTCCATAGCGAGATGGACGTTGGCGAGGCTTTGCGCTTGGACGCCTTGCACGGCATCGACGACGAGCAGAGCTCCTTCGCAGGCGGCAAGGGAGCGAGAAACTTCGTAGGAAAAATCGACGTGGCCTGGCGTATCGATGAAATTGATGGTGTAAACCTGGCCGTCATCGGCATGGTAGATCATCGTCACGGGATGGGCTTTGATGGTGATGCCTCGTTCGCGTTCGAGATCCATGTCATCGAGCACTTGCTCTTGCATTTCTCGTGCGGAAATGGTGTTGGTGAGTTCGAGCAGACGATCAGCGATAGTAGATTTACCATGGTCGATATGGGCGATGATAGAGAAATTGCGGATTCGTTTGATGTCGTACTGCATTCAATCCTGAATTTATTCGCGGCTAAAATAGCTTATGTAACTGTCGCCGATTTTACTTTCGGCTTCTTCTCTTGAAACTTTGGTCACTGTCTCATCGTCGAAACACCACCAGCCATCATTATAGCGCGCATAGCAGATATAATGCCCTGACTCAAGAGAATCGCCGATATGTTCGATGAAAGCTCTGCATCGGTATTTGGCGCCATGACCGGAGGTCGTCCAATCATCGGCAATCTTGAACGTCGATTTCATGGGAACATGATCGTCGATTTTACTTCCGCCAAGAAGGCCATAGCGGAATCGAGAGAGATGGAAAAAGAGATCGTTAGGGCAGTTCCTAAATCTTCTCGTACCGCCGCCATGGTTATCGTCCATCGTGAGAAAATTCCTGCGTACGGTCTCTTCGAAAGTTTTCTTACGGAAATGGACCAGCGGGATCGTCAGCATGTTCCAGTGTTCATCAGGATGGCGAACGCCGCTTGCGCGGTTGATGGAGAGTGTCATAGGAAGAAGACCCTGCATCAAATGCCGCAAAGGTTCCTGCACATCTTCTTGTACATCGGCGCTATCTGAAATGTCGGCTACTCTGCCTGCCATCCACTCTCGGATTCTTTGAGAATCGACGCCTGTTGCGACGGGGTCTTTTCTGCTTTTGGCTCTTTCATAGGAGTCCATGGCTTCGCGGACGACCTTGGGTCCTGATCGTTTGAGGTGGTCTCGGAGTGGGGGGACATGGAGAGAAAATTGCAAGATGGCGTTCATCCAGCAGTTCATGCTGGCATTTTCAATGCCGGGATGTTGCCCTTGAATATAGCGGGGCTTTTCGGCATGCGCTTGGTGTGCTTTAGAAGGTGCTGCGGGGGAAGAGATGAATTTACTCGCTGCATAAAGAGCGACGCCAGCGGCAATGCCTAAAGAACAATAGAGAGAGACGAAATACGTGCCGATCGCCGACGCCAAGGCGAGAGCAATGCCTAGGTTCGACAGAACATTGCTTGAAACAGCTGCTCTATGGACTTTGTGATCGGTGCTGCTTCGAAAGTCTGCGAGTTTAGGGATCGAAAAGCTTCGGTCTATACTTGCGGAAACTGCCTGCATACTATCCTTAAAAAAACGGCCCGCAAACGAAGAGTTTGCGGGCCTTAGTTTAGCCTATTCTAGCGATTTCTGCTAGGTAGAGGCCCCTGAAGGGAGACTCGTTTTCAAAGCAGCCGATTCCGAATTGGAAGCAGCTTCTTTGGCACCGAGTTCTTTTTCGCCTTTTGGAGTCTGGTCTTTCTCTGCCGTCAGTTTGACGAACTGCTTGTTCAGAGTGCGAGCTGCCCAAATCCAACCGAAGATGATCGCAAAGAGGATCACGGCTACATAAGGCGTAATCAAGGCGAGCGAACCGAGAGCTACGATCAGCCCCTGGTTGATGAACGCGCCGCCAGATTTGCCGAAGCGTGCTCCCACGACGTCGATCGCGGCTTTACCCTTAACTTTGATCTCTTGATCAAGAGGGATATAGGCCATCTCTTTCGTCGGATCAAATAAAGAGTACTTCGCTGATTTACTCATGATGTTCTGCGCCATACCGAATATGACCGCGAGCATGAGAGGCGTCGTGCCAAGCATGGCAACGAAACCCGTCAAATTATCGCGGAAGATGACGAAGCTAGAAGAAGCCTACACCGGTGATCAAGAGGATGACAGGTGTGATGAGAGCTCCTACGCCCCAGCCAAATTTACGGATGACGTTACCGCCGACGAAGAGCATCATCAGGATCGTGATGGCTCCTGTTGCAGTAGAGAAGTAACCCATGAAGGCGCTGTACTCGTTAGGGTTCGGGTATTGCAGTTTAAGCTGCCCTTTCCAGGTAACTTCTACGAGGTTGATCGCTATGCCGTAAGCAATGACGAGGATCGCAAGGCAAAGGACGTATTTGGATTTGAACAGATAGGAAAAGCTTTCTTTGAGAGACATCTTTGGCTTTTCTTTTTTGGCTTTTTTCACTTCGGTCTGATCATAGAATCGGGCATCGGTAAGAACGTTTTTGTTGATCCACCAATAGATACCCATGATGACCAGGGCGGAGATGACGACCGCGCCAAGCATATAATTGAGGGATACGCCCCATGCATCGACATCTGCAGGTAGTTTGCTGCGGATATCAGAAAAATAAACAATTGCCGGGCCGGAGACGAGCATGGCGAGGTTAGCGCCGAGACCGAACATAGCATAGAAACGTTTGGATTCGGAAACGCGTGTCATATCGTTGGCAAAGCCCCAGAAGAGCAAGGAAATGGCTACGCTGCCCCAGAGTTCGGACATAATGTAGAAGAGAGCATAGGACCAGTTTCGGACGAGCGCGACCATGCCGCTAAATCCGGCTGGGAGCGAGGCTTGGAGCCGATCTGCCAGATCCGTTGGATGGAGAACATCGCGGCTTGGATATAAGATCCAGGCGAAGATCGCAAAAAATGCGATGAACGATGAGATCATCGTATAGAAAAGCTTCGGCTTAGTTAGGATGTTGCTCAACTTCGAATAGACCAACATAAAAATCACCGCGAACGGCAACACGCCCCAGACTTTAAGGAAGGGGATCGCCTCCGCACCGGATCCCGGCGCCGTGACGATCAGAGCGTCTTTCGTGTCTCGCAGAATCGTATAGTTGAAGTTAATAAAGAAAAATAATAGGAACATCGGGATGAGCTTTTTTAGCTCAAAGGAATGGACTGGCCAGAAAAAGGACCGCCATTTCCCGAATTGAGGAGCTTGTGTTGTGGTCTGAGACATTTGGTTTCCTTTAGACAATTTAACAATAAACTTTACGTTCCCTCTCAGGGGAATCGCAAAAAGCAAACTACAAAGAAGAGACATTTTACCATGTAGTTATTAAAAAACAAGAGGCGAAAGCCCTTTAATAAGGGCAAAGAAAAACCCTTGCCAGAAGAAGCCAGCAAGGGTTTAAGGAAATAAAAAATTTACTTGGCGAGTGCGTTTTCAGTCGCGAAATTGGCGATAGATTGTTGAGCGCTGAGGGCCTCGACATAAGCACTCCAAAGATCTTGCTCGGCTTTGCCATGGCGGATAGAAGCAATGAGCTCTCTTTTGCAATGTGCTAAAGATTTTCTTGGGCTTAAAATACCAATCATTTCTTTATCGCCAGCTAGTTTAGCGATATTGAGCATTCTTTCTAGTTGTGAGCGGGTGAATGTATATTGGTCACGGCGTTTTCTCGAACCCCGTGCTGCGCGCTGCTTCGGAGCCACAGTACCAGGTTTTTCTTGAGAGATAATGAATTTTTCAATCAGCGTACCGAGTTCTTGAGGTTGTTTATGTTTCATTTTACGTAGTGTAAAATGGTGCATATAACCGCCTGTAGACATAGGAAGATAACGGCATAAGTCGTTTTCTTTTCTTCCATTGACCTTTTTAATAGCTCTTGCGATGACCTCTTCGATTTCTTTGAGGCTTTTAAGGTCTGTATCGACAACTTCATGTTTATTGTTTTGCATAGTTCCCCTTCGGTCGTTGTTTTTTGAAATACTTTCTAAGTCTTGCATCTCGCTGTCAAAGGAATTTGGTTTTTAATCCTTCCATTAAGCTCTATAAGCTCATTAATTCAGAGACAAAATCGTATCTGGCGCGAGTTGATTTATTTACAATTTCCAGAGTTTATAAGAGATACACTATTTTTTGCAAGAGACCTTCTATATTTACATGATTTAAATCGAATTACGAACCTTTGAATAATTGAAAAAACGTTTTCCAAATAGTCTCAGAGCCTGTTTACACATTTTTTAGACCTGGTTTGTTCTGGAAAAACTGCAGTTTGAATAATAAATCAGGGCCAGAAGAAAATTGAATTACAGCGGATCTTGCATTGCCCTTTGAACATTACACAATAATTCGTTAAACTCATACCGGTAAACCTAGATATCGACCAAGGCTTCCAAATTGAAAATATTTTGGATGCAGACTACATAGGAAAATTTTTGCGATGATCAAGCATATTCTTGCCATAGCTGCTGGAAAAGGGGGAGTGGGTAAATCCACGATCGCCGTCAATCTCGCGTTGGCATGGAAAAAAAAGAGGAAACTCACCTGCT